>NZ_CALRWL010000037.1:0-60309 GCF_943371865.1 Azorhizobium sp. AG788
AATGTCATCTCGGAGGCGATGAAGCCCACGCCCGACGACACCGTGCGGGCGTGGCTCGACGAGCAGGCGGCCGAGACGCTCTATCTCTCCAGCGTCACCATCGCCGAACTGTTGTACGGCATCGGTGCGCTGCCCGCGGGCAAGCGCAAAGACCGGCTCACCGAAGCCCTGGACGGGGTGATGGAGCTGTTCGCCGACCGAGTCTTGCCTTTCGATATCGCTGCCGCACGACGCTATGCCGACCTCGCCGTGAAGGCGCGTGCGGCAGGTAAGGGCTTTCCGACGCCCGACGGCTATATCGCTGCGATCACAGCCTCCCGGGGCTTCGCTGTGGCCACGCGCGATACCAGCGCCTTCCATGCCGCCGGTGTGGCGGTCATCAATCCGTGGAACGTGGACCGCTGACGACCTGCCACAGTCAGCACGTGTTGAACCTGACAACGCTGCGGAAGCGACCTGCGCAGTAACCCGCCATCACGGTCTCCTGACCGGACGACCATCCCCGCTTCACGACGCTGATCCTTGGGTCCAGCCGATGGCCTGACGCCATCAACCCATGAAGGGTCGGACTACGCTGCGCGTGCCGCCGCTCCGGCTGCGCCGGACATGGTGATTGCGGCCACCGGCCGGCCCTTTCGGGCGCCTGTCAGCGGGGGATGGACCTCCGCTCGCGCAGGAGCCAGGTCGATGTCCGCCCAGATCGCTCACGCCTTCGCCTTCAGCCTCGCCACCACCCTGATGGCCACCGTCGTAATCTTCCGCGCTGGCGACGGCACGCTCTCCGTCGCCCCGGCTGCAGAATACGACGGCGACGAAGCCGCCATCGTCCGCGAAATCGACCCCTTCGCCACCTGGGAGACGAACAGGCGGCCATGAATGGTGGCCGCCGACATTTCTGCTCATCGTACGAGTGCGTCGGAGGTGGTGGAGGCGCATCCATCTGATCTTATGGAGCCACCACCATGATCTTCATCGGCATTCTCCTCAGCATGGCGACGATCGCATTCCTTTGCTGGCTGCCCTTCACGCTGGCGGTATTCGCGTTGCCGCTGTTTGCGGGCATCACGGCGGGCACATGGGCCTATGGCACCGGCGCCGGATGGCTCGGCGCTATTCTTGTCGGCTTTGCTGCCGCAGCCCTGACCTTGGGTTTGGGTCGGTTCCTGCTCGCCACCGTCCGTCCGACCTGGGCGCGCCTTCTCATCGCCTCCGTGTTCGTCTTCCCGGCCGCAGCCGCGGGCTTCCACGCCACCCATGGCATCGTGAAGCACACCATACCCTCCCAGACGTGGCAGATGGTGTTTTCGATCATCGGAGCCGGCGTGGTCGGCATTGTAGCCATCGTGCGCATCATCGAGACGAAGGCGTTCGGCCCTTCTGACGGGCACAGCTCCCGTCCCTGACACCACGATATCCGTTCGGCGCACCCGACAGCGGCGGGCTTCATCATCCGCGTCATGCGGTTTTGCCGGAAGGGAGCGGAGATCCGGCGCGCCGGCTTCGCCCTCTGATGCGGCAAGATTGGTGCGCGGGGAGGACGGCGGCCGCGTCACAGTCGAAAGGCCCCTCGGGGCAGAGCATTCGCGACGTTGGCGGGACGGGGAATGGGCAGATTGGCCCGACCCAGCGCATCGTCTGGCTGTGTGGGTCGGTCGGGTCTCGATATCCGGCGCGCGGGCCACACCTCTCCGTCATCCATCCGCCCGTGCCCGCTCCAAACGGCCTCTTCAATGGCCTGATCTGGCCGAAGGACGGCTGCGCCTCGAGCGCCTATGCCACAACGGCTGGACCCGACTTTCTTCCCCTGCTGACGCCCACCCCGCGCGCTGCGCAGGGACCCCGGATCGCCGTCATTCCTCGCGCAGCAACAAAGTCGCGCCTGCGCCGTCCTCCGCTGTGCTGCGGTCGCAATCCTCACCCCATCGCGCCAGCGCGACGGGGACCCCGAGGCGATGTGGCGTCGCTCGCCTTCGGCCTCCCGATCGCCATCGAGGCCGCAATGGTGCGGGCTCAGGAGACAGGACGGAGACGGAACATGGCCACCATCGGCACCTTCAAGAAGACCGGCACCAATGAGTTCACCGGCGACATCGTGACCCTCGGCGTGCAGGCCCGGGGCGTGCGCATCATCCCCGACACCCGCGCCACCGGGGAGAACGCTCCCAGCCACCGGGTCCTGGTCGGCCGCGCCGAGATCGGCGCCGCCTGGTCCAAGCGCTCCACCGAAGGCCGCGACTATCTGGGCCTCAAGCTCGACGATCCGAGCTTCAACGCCGCCATCTACGCCAACCTCTTCGACGACGAGGACGGCGAGAACTTCTCCCTCATCTGGTCCCGCCCCAACGGGCGCCGCGGGGACTGATGCGCGGACCGCGTCCCCGGCCACCGAGGCCGGGGACGCGGTCCATCGGCAAGTAGCCAATATCGCGACGGCTAAAATCGAGCCCTACTTGTCGTCTTCGAGATCGGTCTCGGTCGGGCCTGTCGACCGACGCAGGAGCAGGTCGGAGGCCTCGACGCCGAGAACCGAGGCGAGCCGCTGCACCACATCGATGCTGGCGTTGTAAACGCACCGCTCGAGCGAGCTGATATAGGTGCGATCAATGTCCGCGAGGTGCGCAAGCTCCTCCTGCGACAGCCCCTTGGCCAGCCGCAAGGCCTTCAGATTGCGCGCGAACACCTCTCGGATCTCCATGGCCGAGAGAGCAGTCGCTTGATGAGTATTTCACCACGGAGTATTCTCTACATCGCGCTCGCCACGGTGTGGGCAGCGGTCGCTGAGTGCCGCGCATTGTCAGTGCCAAAGAGACGGTGGATCAGGTGTGCGCACCGGCGACGCAGCGTTCGGCTTTATGAGCACGCATGATAGAATGATCCCAAATTGCAGCCCCACGCCGTCGCCGACGGCTTGGTTTGCGACAGAAGAAACGGCAGCCTGCGGGGGATGGACGTGGCCAAGGCGTTTGATGATAAGGCGCCGTCCGGTCAGGAACTGACCGCCTATGACCGCACCCATATCAAGCTCTATATGCGCCTCCTCGACGCGACCACTGAGGGAGCCGACTGGCAGGAAGTGGTGGTCGTCCTGTTCGGGATTGATCCGGCGCAGGAGCCTGCCCGCGCCCGGGCGGTGCATGACAGCCATCTGGAGCGCGCCCGCTGGCTCGCCCAGACAGGCTATCGCGATCTGCTCCCACATCGCATCAACTGAAGCGCCCCGGTCCAGGTGATGCGCGCGCCGCATCACCTGTTGCCTGTGAGGTGAGTTCTGCCCGGCGATACAATCTTCAATTGATGACCCCACGGCATGCACCGTCTGGGAGTCGCTCATGAAGCCCGATACGTCGCGCTGGCGAGACAGTCGGACCTACGACTATTTCGATGATCTCTCGGTGGAGGGATTGGCCTGGGAGTGCCTGAGGCGGGATCCATCCTACCAGCAGGCCTATCGCAGCCTCATGGAGACCGGCAACACGGCAGCGCCGCTCCCGGCAGAGGCCGAACATCTCTGGGGGTTGCGATGTCCCCGCGAAACCTTCGCTCCCCGCGACCCGTCAACCGGTCCACTGGTCCCCACGGATCAATCCGGCCGTCACCGTCCTCACCGAGCTTCCCGACAATCTGTTGAGCCCCGGCACGTTGCCTCACGCTGCACCTGCCGAACCACCTGATCATGCGGCGGCGCCGCATCTTCTGCTTCCCGGCGTTGAACCCGGCGCACCGATCGCCGCCCTGATCCCCTTCGACGACGATCTGCCTGGCCGTATCGAGGCGCTGAACCGCCTCTGGCATGCGCACCGTGGGAAGCCCTTGCCACCCGACACCCGCATGACTTGCCAGCAGCGCGGACGCCTGCGGCTGATGCTTCAGGCCTGCGACGGACGAAACCGGGGTGCCAGCTACCGTGACATCGCCGAGGCCATCTTCGGCACTGAGCGTGTCGCGGCCGATCCCTGGAAGACGTCTCCCCTGCGCGACCGCGTCATCGGCCTAGTGGAAGGCGGCACCGGCCTGATCGCCGGCGGCTATCTGCGGCTGTTCCGCCACCGTCGCCGCCCGTGACGGGGTGGGGATTTTAGCCCCCCAATCTTCCCCATCCCTCCCGACATTCCTCCTCCGCCACCGTGGTCACCGTCCGCCGCCGCACTCCGGTGGCTCCCGCCACGCCCACGGAGGCCCGCTCCATGCGACCCGATCTCGCCACCCTCCCGCCGCGCTACCTGCGCACCAAGGAAGCCGCCGAGTTTCTCAGCCTGTCGGCCCGTACGCTTGAGAAGCACCGCACCTATGGCACCGGTCCCGCCTATCGCAAGCTCGGCGGGCGCGTCGTCTATTCCATCGACGACCTGCAGGCCTGGACCGAGCGCGGCGCCGTCACCTCGACCTCCGATCCGCGCGGCTCCGTCCTGCCGGCCAAGCGCCATGCGCTTGCCGCAGGTTCGTTCGCCGGCCGCGCCGCGCGCTGACCGCTCCCCATGGCGGCGCGGCATCATAGCCTCTCGGAGCGCGGACAGCTCGATCTGTTCCGCGCCCTGCCAGGGGACTTCGCACTACGCGATGCGCAGGATCTCATGGCCTATCCCTTCTTCTCCCTCTCCAAGACGCCGCGCGTCGCGCCGATCGATTTTCGGACGGGCAGCATCGCCATCCGGGTCGAGGCCGTGCCCGACCACGGCATGGCGACGATCTGGGACGCCGACATTCTCATCTGGGCCGCCAGCCAGATCGTCGAGGCCCGCGACGCGGGGCTTCGCACCTCGCGCCTGATGGCGGCGACGCCCTATGAGATCCTCACTTTTGTCGGGCGCGGCACCTCGCTGCGGGATTATCAGCGCCTCAAGGCCGCGCTCGACCGTCTCCAGTCCACGACGGTCTCGACCACCATCCGCCAGCCGGCAGAGGGACGCCGGCACCGCTTCTCCTGGATCAATGAATGGCAGGAACGGACCGACCGCAACGGACGGCCCGATGGTGTCGACCTCATCCTGCCGGACTGGTTCTACCGTGCCGTACTCGACGATGCGCTCGTGCTCACCATCGACCGGGCCTATTTCGGGCTGACGGGCGGACTTGAGCGCTGGCTCTACCGTCTGGTGCGCAAGCATGGCGGGCGGCAACAGGACGGGTGGCGGTTTGATTTCCGGCACCTGCACCAGAAGTCGGGCAGCCTATCGCCGTTCAAGCGCTTTGCCTTCGAACTCAGGGATCTGATCCGGCGCCAGCCGCTTCCCGGCTACATGCTGTTCGTCGAGGTCGAGGTCAGTGGCCGGCTGCTGCTGGCCTTCGAGCCTGCCGCGCCCTGTGGACACCCTGTGGATAGCCTCGTGCTATCGGGAACCCGGACTATCGTGCCATCAGGAACCGGTGGCTCGTGCTATCAGGAACCCAAACAGGCCTTAACCCACTGTCCTGTATCTGAAAATCGCGCCCTTAACTTAGAGTCTAACCCAGAATCTAACTTTAAGAGGCGCGCGAGCGCTTTTGAGAGCGCCGCAGATCAGCATCGGCAGCGGGCAAAACGGCCTGGGAAGACGCCGCCTGGCATATCTTCGCAGACACCCCCTCGCGGGGGAGATCGGCGATGATCGTCGCGCTCCTCAACCAGAACGGCGGGGTCGGCCAGACGACGCTGGCGCTGCATCTCGCCGGGCAATGGGCCCGGCAAGGACAGCGGATCACGCTGATCGATGCCGATCCGCAGGGCTCCAGCCTCGACTGGTCGGAGCAGCGCAGCCACGAAGGCCTGCCACGGCTGTTCGGTGTCGTTGGGCTCGCCCGCGACACGCTGCATCGTGAAGCACCCGAGCTCGCGCGTGACGCGGATCACATCGTCATCGATGGTCCGCCCCGCGTCGCAGGGCTGATGCGCTCGGCGCTGCTCGCCGCCGACCTGGTGCTGATCCCGGTGCAGCCCTCGCCCTTCGATGGCTGGGCCTCGGCCGAGATGCTGGCGCTGATCCGCGAGGCGCGGATCTACCGCCCGGAGATGCTGGTCCGGTTCGTCTTGAACCGCTGCGGCGCGCGCACGGTTCTCGCGCGCGAGACCGCGCGGACTCTGGCCGATCACGATCCCCCGGTGCTCGCCAGCACCATCGGCCAGCGCATCGCCTTTGCGGCGGCGGCGCAATCCGGGCGTCTCGTCTTCGAGCGCGACGATGCCGGGCCGGCCACGCGCGAGATCGCTGCGCTTTCCGCCGAGATCAATGGTCTCGACCTCGGGAGGCCCGCGCGATGAGCGAACGCCCGATCCGCCGCGACTTCGCCTCTCGGCCTGCTGATCCCGAGCACTGGATCAAGGCAGCAGATGTCGCGCCAGAGCACCGCCCCGGCGCCGCGTTCACCGCGCGCCTCACCATCGATGTGACGCCCGAACTGCGCGGGCGGATCAAGGTCGCCGCCTTCCGGCGCGGCGTCACCGTCGCCGAGATGCTGCGCGCCCTCCTCGCGCGTGAATTCCCTCTTACATCAGGAGATCAGCCATGAGCGCGGCGTTTGCGCCCCGTACGGCCAGCACGGCATCCGCGTCCAGTCCCCAGTCCGATGCCCTGACCCATGTCGAGCTGACCCATATCGAGAAGCGGATCGAGAACTGGATCCGCTTCGGCCATCACGCACATGAGCAGCTTCTGGATCGCCGCCGGCGCATCCTGTCTTTCCCTCCCGGCTGCATCTTCGCCTTTGTCCGGTGGGCGTCGAATGACTTCGGCACCGTGGCCTCCCGCCTCGATATCGTGCGCTGCGTGGCGCCGGGCGAAGGCTACCAGACGCTGCCCTTCGTGCGTCCCGGCGGCGAGATCCTGCTGCGGGTGGATGGCTGGCCGAAGGTCGAGAAAATCCTGCAGCATATCGACGCCATCGAAGCGATCGGCATCGATGGGGCAACCGTCGCCCCTGATCACTGGGGGCATGTCGCGCACCGCGTCAGCGTCGGCTTCGAGCCGCGCGCCTACACGATAGAGCGCCATCAGGCGTGGCTGAAGCGGCGGGAGTGCGGACAATGAGCCGCGCCGCCTATGTGCTGATGGCTGCGGCCGCCAGCGTCGGCGTGGCCTACGCCGCCACGCTGCCGACGCCGCTCAAGTTGATCTGGAATGTCTCGGCCAGCGTTCCTGTCGGGCTCTACTCGGTCGAGCCGGCCGATCATCTTGAGATCACCGATCTTGTCGCGGTGATGCCGCCACCGCCGCTCGCCGCGTTCCTCATCGCACGGGGTTATCTCGGCGAAGGCACACCGCTGCTGAAGCGCGTGATGGGGCTGCCGGGGCAGGTTGTCTGCCGCCTCAACGACGCCATCACCGTCGATGGCGTGCCGCTGGGTGAAGCCCTTCGGCGCGACAGCTTGGGCCGGGACCTGCCGGTCTGGCAGGGGTGCCGGCGTATCGCTCCCGGTCATCTGTTCCTGATGAACCCGGACGTCGGCGACAGTCTCGACGGACGGTATTTCGGGCCGATTTCAGGCGGCACCGTCATCGGGCGGGCAATGCCACTCCTCACGGATGAAGCCGGCGACGGCGACTTCATCTGGCGCGCTGCGGTGCGCTGACGTGCATCCCTCTGTGCTCTTCCTCGCATCCGGACTGTTGATCGGCGGTGCGTCGGCTGACTCTGCCACGGCGCAAAGCACCATGCCGACCGTGGGGTATTCCGTCACATTCTACGCTGCCTTTATCGACGAGGCTGCGCAGCGCTTCGAGCTTCCGGCCAGCTGGATCCGTGCGGTGCTGCGAGCCGAGAGCGGCGGCGACCCGCGCGCCGTCTCATCGGCTGGTGCCATGGGGCTGATGCAGATCATGCCCACGACCTGGAACGAGCTTCGCATCCATTATGGTCTCGGCGCCGATCCGTATGACCCGCGCGACAATATCCTCGCCGGCGCTGCCTATTTGCGCCAGCTCCATGACCGCTATGGCAGCATCCGCGCCATGCTCGCGGCCTACAATGCCGGGCCGACGCGCTATGAGGCGTCGCTTGCCGGCAAGCCGCTGCCGCCGGAGACGCGCAATTACACCGCGGCTCTGGCGCAGATCATCGACAATCAGTCTGCGGCCGGCGCCACCGCATCGGTGCGCCCAATGGCGCAAAGCTGGCGCGAGGCTCCGCTGTTCGCCGCGCAGCCCGCGCGCAGCAATCCCACCGATGCCGCGCTCCTCGCGCCGCGATCAGACGCGCTGTTCGTTGAACCTTTGCCATCGCGGAGGGCGCCATGACGAGGCGGCCCCACTTTCGCGTCCTGTCGGGTTCCGGCGCTTCATGGAGGGCCGGGAGGCTTAGGACAGGAACCACGACCGCACGAGGGCAGGATAAAAGAGCGCACATTGCGCGGCGGTCGGGGTGTTGTTTCTGCAGGCTTTTTCTGTGTCCCCGGCACCTTGCGGAGCCAAACCACACGTTTCACGCGCCCCGCAAATGGCTGCAAATCAACAAATTTCTACACATTGCGAGGCTTCGCCATGAGCGATGACCGCGAGTTCCGCGTCCGTCCCGGCCGCATCCGCTCGACCCGCGCCCAGCACGCCCGCCCCTTCGTCGCCCAGGCGCTCGCCGCGGCCCGGAAGGCCGGCGGCGGGGTCTCTCGCTCCGGCAAGATCGCCTCTGGCAACCGCTCGCGTTTCGGCAGCGGGCAGGTCGCCAGCCTTCAGGCCAGCCGCCGGATCACGCCACGGTCACGCGGCGCCGTGGTGAAGGCCCGCGTCCTCCGACACACGGCCCGCGCGGGCTCCCTCAGTCAACACCTCACCTATCTCCGCCGCGAGGGGGTGACACGAGACGGCGAGAAGGCACGGCTGTTCGGACCCGAGAGCGACAGCGTGGATGTCGACGCCTTCACCGAGCGCTGCCGCGAGGACCGGCACCATTTCCGATTCATCGTCTCGCCCGACGACGCCCTGGAGATGGAGGACCTGCGGGCCTTCACCCGTGACCTCGCCCGACAGATGGAAAGGGACCTCGGCACCGGTCTCGACTGGGTCGCCGTCGATCATTGGAACACCGAGCATCCCCATGTGCATCTGATCGTCCGGGGGCGCCGCGACGATGACCAGGATCTCGTGATCTCCCGCGACTACATCAAAGAGGGCATGCGTGATCGCGCCAGAGACCTGATCACCCAGGAACTCGGCTCGCGGACCGAGCTCGATATCCGCCGGAGTTTGGAACGTCAGATCGAGGCAGAGCGGTGGACCGAGCTCGACCGCCAGCTTGTCCGCGAGAGCGGCATCATCGACATGGCGCCGGCTCCCTGCCGACAGCCGGACGAGCACCATACGCTAAAGATCGGGCGCCTTCGCAAACTCGAGGCGCTCGGCCTCGCCAAGGAGATCGGCAACGCCCAATGGGTGATGGAGCCGGAAGCCGAGGCTACATTGCGCGCGCTCGGTGAGCGCGGCGACATCATCAAGCGCATGCACCGCGCCCTGACCGACCGCGGGATCGAGCGCGGCACGGCGAGCTATGTCCTCGCCGCCGAGAGCCTCGACGTGCCGGTGATCGGCCGGTTGGTCGCGCGCGGTCTCGATGACGAACTCCACGGCTCCGCTTATGCCATCGTCGATGGCGTGGACGGGCGGTCCCATCACATCCGGCTGCCCGACCTCGACGCAGCCGGTGACGGCGCGCCTGGCTCCATCGTCGAGCTCCGGACTTTCGACGATGCGCACGGCAAGCGACGTGTGGCACTCGCCGTGCGCTCCGATCTGGATCTCGCCCACCAGGTCACAGCCACCGGCGCCACCTGGCTCGACCGGCAGGCCATCGCGCGTGACCCCGTTGCTCTGTCGGACGGCGGCTTCGGCGCGGAGGTGAGCCAGGCACTTGACCGACGCGCCGAGCATCTCATCCGCGAGGGGCTGGCCGAACGACAGGGACGGCGCGTCGTCTTCGCCCGCAATCTCATCGATACGCTCCGCCGCAGGGAACTGGAGGCCGTCGGCGAGAAGCTCGCCGCCGAGACCGGCCTGCCGTTCAACAAGGCCGGCACCGGCGAGTATGTCGCCGGCACCTACCGCCAGCGCCTCAACCTCGCGTCCGGACGCTTTGCCATGCTCGATGACGGGCTCGGCTTCCAGCTCGTGCCCTGGTCGCCCTCGCTGGAGCGCCAGCTCGGCAAGCATGTCTCCGGCGTCGCCCGTGACGATTGTGGCGTCGACTGGAGCTTCGGGCGCAAGCGCGGCCTCGGCCTCTGACCTGAGAGAGGGATTATCACCATGTCGGCGACGAAAATCCTCTGGGGGCAGATTCTCACCGTGCTGCTGATCGTGCTCGCGACCATCTGGGGCGCGACACAATATGTGGCCTGGAGCCTCGGCTTTCAGGCACAGTTGGGCGCGCCGTGGTTCGAGTGGCTCGGGTTGCCGGTCTACTACCCGCTGGCCTTCTTCTGGTGGTGGTACTTTTTCGATGCCTATGCGCCGAACGTATTCTTCCGGGGCGCGCTAATCGCAGCCTCCGGCGGTTTCCTCTCCATCGCGGTCGCCATCGCCCTGTCGGTGTGGCGGGCCCGCGAGGCCTCCAGGGTCGAGACCTATGGTTCGGCGCGCTGGGCCGAGAAGGAGGAGGTCCGCGCCGCCGGGCTCCTCGGCACCGATGGCGTCGTGCTCGGCCGCTTCGACCGTGCCTATCTGCGTCATGACGGGCCCGAGCATGTGCTGTGCTTCGCGCCGACCCGGTCCGGCAAGGGCGTCGGCCTGGTCGTGCCCTCGCTGCTGACCTGGCCGGGATCGGCCATCGTCCATGACATCAAGGGCGAGAACTGGCATCTCACCGCCGGCTTCCGCGCCCGGCATGGCCGCGTGCTGCTGTTCGACCCGACCAATGCCAAGTCCGCCGCCTATAATCCGCTGCTGGAGGTGCGTCGCGGCGAGTGGGAAGTGCGCGACGTCCAGAACATCGCCGACATTCTCGTCGACCCCGAAGGCTCGCTGGAAAAGCGAAACCATTGGGAAAAGACCAGCCACGCGCTGCTCGTCGGTGCCATCCTCCACGTGCTCTATGCCGAAAAGGACAAGACGCTCGCCGGCGTTGCCGCCTTCCTCTCCGATCCGAAGCGGCCGATCGAGACCACGCTCGACGCCATGATGAAGACCGCCCACCTCGGCGAGGCGGGCCCGCACCCCGTCATCGCCAGCGCCGCCCGCGAACTGCTGAACAAATCCGACAATGAGCGCTCGGGCGTGCTCTCCACCGCCATGTCCTTCCTCGGCCTCTACCGCGATCCGGTGATTGCCGAGGTGACGCGGCGCTGCGACTGGCGCATCGCCGATATCGTCGGCGGCAAGGCTCCCGCGACCCTCTACCTCGTGGTGCCGCCCTCCGACATCAATCGCACCAAGCCGCTGATCCGCCTGCTCCTCAACCAGATTGGCCGGCGTCTGACCGAGGACCTGCAGGCCAAGGGCGGACGCCACCGTCTGCTGCTCATGCTCGACGAGTTTCCAGCGCTGGGGCGGCTCGACTTCTTCGAGAGCGCGCTCGCCTTCATGGCGGGATATGGGCTCAAAGCCTTCCTCATCGCCCAGTCGCTGAACCAGATCGAGAAGGCTTATGGGCCGAACAACTCGATCCTCGACAACTGCCATGTCCGGGTGAGCTTCGCCACCAACGACGAGCGCACCGCCAAGCGCGTGTCCGATGCGCTCGGCACCGCCACCGAGATGAAGGCCATGAAGAACTACGCCGGCCATCGGCTATCGCCTTGGCTTGGCCATCTCATGGTGTCGCGCTCGGAGACTGCCCGCCCGCTGCTAACGCCCGGCGAGGTTATGCAACTGCCGCCCACGGACGAGATCGTCATGGTCGCCGGCACCCCGCCGATCCGGGCAAAGAAGGCCCGCTACTACGAGGATGCGCGCTTTCGGGACCGGCTCCTGCCGCCGCCAACGACCACTCGTGGTTCGGCCTTGCAGTACGATGACTGGACCGCGCTGCCGGTGCCCGCACCACAGGAGGGCTTGGCCCGGAGCACCGCCGACGAAGGTCGAGACGATGACCCGACCGGCTCTGAG
Source organism: Azorhizobium sp. AG788 (assembly GCF_943371865.1). GTDB lineage: Bacteria > Pseudomonadota > Alphaproteobacteria > Rhizobiales > Xanthobacteraceae > Azorhizobium. Next base: position 12,000 of record NZ_CALRWL010000037.1, read on the forward strand.
CACCGGCACCAGCCCGAGCTCAGTCGCGTGAAGCCGGTCGAGAAAAGCCAGCCCATCGAGAATGAGTTCGAGTTCGACACGGATCGCCACGACGAGATGGAGGACGTCGCCACCCGGAACCGGCGCATGACCGGCCTCATGCAAGGCGTGGCTCGACAGGTCAGCCTCAATCCCAATGACGGCATGGAGCTGTGATCGCCATGGCAGGTCGCACGAAGAAAGCGCAGATCTCCGTCTATCTCGAGCCCGACATCATGGACCTGCTGGCCCACTACGCGGCCCAGCGCGACCAGTCCATGTCCCTGATTGCCCAGGCCGCGATTGCCTCCTTCCTGTCCCCCGACAGTGCCGAGCGCCAGGAGGCCGCTCTTGCCCGGCGCCTCGGCCAGATCGATCGCCGTCTCTCGCGGCTGGAGCGTGACCTCGGCATCTCGACCGAGGCTTTCGCCACCTTCATCCGCTTCTGGCTCGCCACCACCCCCGCGCTTCCCGAACCCGCGGCCCAGGCCGCGCGTGCCAAGCTCTCGGAGCGCTACGCAGCCTACACCCGCGCGCTCGGCCGGCGCCTCGCAAAGGGGCCGCAGCTGCGGCAGGAGATCGTGGAGGATGTTGCAGGATCGGATATAGATGGGGGCTACCGGAGTTGACCGATAGCGGCCCCTTGACTGCGCTTTCAGCGATGTCCGCTGCTTATTTTCATGCCGTCATAATCCAGTATTCGGCATGAAATCAAAAGTGAAATACTTGAGATAATACATTAGAGTTTCTTCATTTGCTGGTGGTGAACTTAGCCATTCAGGACGTGGGTCAGCCGCTGCATGGAAGGCCGCTCACTTCGCTCCGGAGCTCCCGCCCGCCCGATTGGGATCGGCGGCGGGCGGCAGCCAGGGAAACAGCGGCTTGGGCGCCGTGGGGGCGACGGCCTTCGCCTCGGGAGTGGGATGGCTCAGCCCCATTTGCACGTCACGAAAGATGTGCCGCTCCCTCTCCTTGTTGCTCTTGGGGAGGGGCTCCAGGGCCAGGGCCGGCGCCGTCAGGCTGGCCGCAAGCAGAAGCGATGCGGCCACGGTGCTGGAAGTGCGAAAACGCGAGGTCATTGAGGGCATTCCTTCTCCTCAGGGCGCCGAGAACTTGGCCTGGCCGGACTTTCCGGCGGCGGTCTTGATCACCAGCGTGATCGCGGCGCCGGAGGGTATGGCGGCGGGCGCCTGGGCGGTGAGCGCGGTGCCGGCCGGGGTGAGCGCAAAGGTCTTGCGATCGGTTCCGGCGGTCACCTGGGCCGAGCCGGAATAGCCATTCGCATCCAACGGCTTGCCGGCTTCATCGAAGACGTTCACGGCGACGGCCTGGCCGGAGACGACCAACTCCACATGTACGCCGGCCACGTCTTCCATCGGCCCGCCGTTCGGCCCCTTCTGGGCGCTGTGGGCGTGCTGGGCCAGGGCGGGGGCGGGGGCGGCGAACAGTAGCGTGCCGGCGATGATGATGGCTTTGAACATGGGCAGGATCCTTCTTGGTTAGATGGAGGCGATTTCGGGGATCGCGTTGGGGGCGGATTCCGGTTGCTCGGTCTCACGCCGGAACAGGACGTAGAGCGCTGGCAGAACCAGAAGGGTCAGGATGGTGGAGGAGATGATGCCGCCGATGACCACGGTGGCCAGCGGCCGCTGCACTTCCGCGCCGGGGCCGGTGGCGATGGCCATGGGCACGAAGCCGAGGGCGGCCACCAAGGCGGTCATCAGCACCGGGCGCAAGCGGGTCAGGGCCCCCTCGCGCACGGCTTCCAGGATCGCCTTCCCCTCCTCGCGCAGGCGCTGGATGAAGGCGATGATCACCAGGCCGTTCAGCACCGCCACCCCAGACAGGGCGATGAAGCCGATGCCGGCACTGATGGACAACGGGATGTCCCGCAGCAGCAGCGCCGCGATGCCGCCGGTGAGGGCCAGCGGCACGCCGCTGAACACCAGCAGGGCATCGCCCATTGAGCCGAAGCTCATGAACAGCAGCAGGAAGATCAGCGCCAGGGCGATCGGCACCACGATCACCAGGCGCTGGGTGGCGGACACCAGCTGTTCGAACTGTCCGCCCCAGCCCACCCAATAGCCCTCGGGCAGGCGGACCTTCTCCGCCACCTGCTTCTGGGCATCAGCCACGAAGGAGCCGAGGTCCCGGTCGCGGACATTGGCGCTGACCACGATGCGGCGCTTGCCGTTCTCGCGGCTGATCTGGTTGGGGCCGGGCGAGACCGTGAGGCTGGCGATGGAGGCCAACGGCACGTAGCGGATCTGGGCGGCGGCGCCCGTTCCCCAGCCGGCGCGCACCGGCTTCACGTCGCCGCTCGCCGGCGGCAGGGGAATGGGCAGCGCCCGCAGGGCTTCCACGTCGGTGCGCAGCTCTTCCGGCAGGCGCACGATGATGTCGAACCGCCGGTCACCCTCGAACAGAACCCCGGCTGACTTACCGCCCACCGCGATCTCGATGATCTGCTGCACATCGGCGACGCTGACGCCATAGCGCGCCATGGCCGCCCGGTTCAGTTCCACCGTGAGCATGGGCAGGCCGGAGACCTGTTCCGTCTTCACGTCGGCGGCGCCTTGCACCTGCTGGAGCGCCGCCTGAACCTGGCCGGCGACCTGGAGCAGGGTGTCGAGATCATCACCGAAGATCTTGACGCCCACATCGCTGCGGATGCCGGAGATCAGCTCGTTGAAGCGCAATTGGATGGGCTGGGAGAGCTCATAATTGCTGCCGGGAACGTCCTCTGCTGCCTTCTCGATATCCTGAACCACCTGAGCCTTGGGCTTGGCGGGATCCGGCCATTCCTTGCGCGGCTTCAGGATGATGTAGCCATCGGAAATGGACGGCGGCATGGGATCGGTGGCGACCTCGGCGGTACCGACGCGGGCAAATATCTCTTTGACCTCAGGCACCTGCAGAAGGCGCTTCTCCAGCGCCTGCTGCATTTCGATGGATTGGGTGAGGCTGGTGCCGGGCACTCGCAGCGCCTGGATGGCGGCATCACCTTCGTCCAGGCTCGGGATGAACTCGCCGCCCATGCGCGCGGCTGCCAGACCGCTGGCGATGACCAGGGCCAATGCCCCCACCGCCACGATGCCGCGGTAGGTGATGCAGGCATCCAGCAGCGGCGTATAGATGCGCCGGGCGCCGCGCATGATGAAGTTCTCATGTTCGGAGACCTTGCCGGTGACCACCAGGGCCACAGCGGCGGGGATGAAGGTCATGGAGAACAGGGCCGCGCCCAGCAGCGCCATCAGTACCGTCACCGCCATGGGCGTGAACATCTTGCCTTCCACGCCGGTGAGGGTGAGGACGGGCAGATAGACCACGGCGATGATCATGGTGCCGAACAGGCTCGGCCGGATCACCTCCTTGGAGCCGGCCAGGATGGTTTCGAACCGCTCCGGGCGGGTAAGCAGGCGGCCCCTGCGGTGCTGTTCCTCCGCCAGCAGCCGCAGGCAGTTCTCGACGATGATGACCGCGCCGTCGATGATGATGCCGAAGTCGATGGCCCCCAGGCTCATCAGGTTGGCGCTGACCTTGTTGTGCACCATGCCGGTGATGGTGAAGAGCATGGCGAGCGGGATGACGCATGCAGTCACCAGCGCGGCCCGGATGTTGCCCAGCAGCACGAACAGCACCACGATGACGAACAGCGCCCCTTCCACGAGGTTCTTCTCCACCGTGGCGATGGTGGCCTCCACCAGATGGGCGCGGTCATAGACGGTGCGGGCGATCACCCCTTCCGGCAGCGACCGGGAAATCTCCTTCAGTTTCTGCTCGACCCGTTGCGCCACGGTGCGGCTGTTCTCGCCCAGCAGCAGCATGGTGGTGCCGAGCACCGTCTCCTTGCCGTTGATCGTCGCGGCGCCGGTGCGCAATTCCTTGCCTTCGCGCACGTCGGCCACGTCGCCGATGCGGATCGGCGTGCCGGAAAAGCTGCCGATGACGATCTCGCGGATTTCCGCCGCATCCGCCACCTGACCGGGTGTGCGCACCAGATATTGCTCGCCGTTCCGCTCGATATAGCCGGCGCCCACGTTGGCGTTGTTCGCCGCCAGCGCGGTCATCACGTCCCGGAACGAGATCCGGTAGGCCATGAGCCGCGCCGGGTCCGGCAGCACATGGAACTGCTTTTCGAAGCCGCCGATGGTGTTGACCTCGACCACGCCGGGCACGGTGCGCAACTGCGGCTTGATGATCCAGTCCTGGATGGTGCGCAGATCGGTGGGGGTGAAGGCTTCGCCCGACGGCTTCTTCACCCCCTCCCTGGCCTCCACCGTGTACATGTAGATCTCGCCGAGGCCGGTGGAGATCGGGCCCATGGACATCTCGACGCCGGGCGGGAGCTGGTCCTTGGCCTGCTGTATGCGTTCGTTCACCAACTGGCGGGCGAAGAAGGTGTCGGTTCCGTCCCGGAACACGACGGTCACCTGGCTGAGGCCGTAGCGGGAGAGCGAGCGGGTATATTGTAGTCCCGGCAGGCCGCCGATGGCGGTCTCGATGGGAAAGGTGATCCGCTGCTCAGTTTCCAGCGGTGAGAAGCCGGGCGCGGACGTGTTGATCTGCACCTGGACATTGGTGATGTCGGGCACCGCATCGATGGGCAGGCGGGTGAAGTTCCAGGCGCCGAACGCGGCGGTGCCCAGGCACACCAGGATCACCAGCCAGCGCTGGCGGATGGAGAAGGCGAGGATGGCATCGATCACCGCGCGTCCCCCTGTGCCGTGGCTGCACCGGCTTCGCGAATGCGGGAGAAGCTTTCAACTGGCGTGACGAAGACCACGCCGTCGCCCTTGCGCCCGGTCCAGGCGGCGGCGATCAGCGTCCGGGAAAGAGCTTCCACCGCCGAGGCCGGACAGATGATCTGGAGCTGCAGATGGCGCTGATAGACGAGCTCGGTCTCGCTGGCGACATAGGTGCCGCCAGCGCCGCGTCCCCGTCCTTGGCCGCGGGTTTCCGACAAGGAGAAGCCGGGAAACTCCGGCAGATAGTGGAGGGCCCGCACCACCCGACTTTCCAGGTGCGGATGGATGAAGGCGGTGATGAGCTTCAACGGCTCAGTGCTCATGGCTGGCGCTCCCCTTGGCCAGCTCGGCCTTGACCACAAAGCTGTTCTTGGCGGCGTAGATGTCCCCGGGCATCAGGCCGAACAGAACTTCGGCCCACTCCTTGTCGCGCTCACCCAGTTCCACGTCCCTGGGCTCGAAGGCGTCGCCGTTGCGCACGAACACCACCGTGCGGCTGTCCACGCTCTGCAGCGCGCTGGTGCGCACGGCGAGGTCGACGGGCTTTTCCGCCAGCACAATGGTGCCGACCGCGAACAGGCCGGGCCGCAGGCGCAGGCCGTCGTTCGGGATCACCACGCGGGCGAGGGCACTCTGGGTATCGGCGGCCCCGATCGGCGAGACATACAGCACCTTGCCGCGAATGGCCGCGCCGCCATCTTCAGGATCGATGAGGACTTCGTCCCCGATGCGGACCTTGGAAAAGTCCCGGCGGTACACCGACAGATCCACCCACAGCGTGGACAGATCCGCCACCACGAAAGTTGGCTTCTGCTCGGAGACATACTCCCCGAGGGCCGCCTGGCGATCCACCACCGTCCCGGCAATGGGCGCCTTGATCTCATAGGCGGTGAGGCTCTGGTTGCTCTCCACCACGGCCAGCACGTCGCCCTTGTTGACCGTGTCGCCGAGACGCTTGTGGAGCTCGCGCACAATGCCGGGATAGCGCGGGCTCACCTGGACGATGGTTTCCTGGTTGGGCTGGATCAGCCCATTGAGGCGGAGCTTCTGGCGCAGCTTTTCCGGCCCGGCGGTCTCCAGGCCGATGTCCGCTGCGGCCAGCTTGGCGTCGGTGAGCTCGACCGCGCCTTCCGCATGGCCTTCCTTTTCGCCGTGGCCGTCTTTCCCGTGGCGGCTCTCCGCCGCCTTGCTGGCGGCCACGGAGGGCGGGCGGTCTTGAAGGGTATAGAGCGCGCCTGCGCCGGCCACGAGGCCAAGCAGAAGCAGCGCCACGTCGCGTCGCACCGAGCGGCTCATTTGGTTTTTCCTTTGCTGAAGCTCACCGGGCGGCCGGTCAAACCCTCAAGGGTCGCCAGCGCGGTGTGGAACGCTACCAGCGCATCGAGTTCGCGCAGTGCGGTGTCGGTCAGGATGGATTGGGCGTCGAGCAGTTCCAGCAGGGTGTAGCGGCCCTCGGAATAGCCGGTCTCGATGCCCTCGAATGCGTTGCGCGCGCCGGGAATGGTGCTGGCGCGCAACAGGCCGATTTCGGCATGGGCGGCTTTCAGGGTGTCGTAGGCGCGGCCCAGTTGGGAGATCAGTGCGCTGCGCGCGATGGCCTCTTCTGCTTCCGCCCGCCGAAGTGACTCGCGCGCTTCAAGAATATTGCCCTGGTTCTGATCGAACACCGGCAGCGGTACGGACAGCGAGAACACCATGCCGCTGTCGGCGGTCTCGCTATAGTGCCGATAACCGACTCCGAGGGTTACGTCGGGCACGGCCTTGGCGTGGGCGCCGCTCAATTCGGCACTGCGCTGCGCCTTGATGGCGGTGAAGCGGGTGAGTTGCGGATTCCCCTGTGCGTCCCGCAGCAGGCTTTGCAGCGGTGGCGGCGCGTTGACCTTGTGGAGATTGCCGGTGGCCGGGCCGAATTTCGCCTCGGGCAGCCCCATGAGCAGCGCCAGTTCCCGGCGCGCCGTCGCAAGCAACCCCTTGGCCTTCTCCAGGTCCACCCGTGCCAGATCCGAAGCGACGCGGGCACGGGAGACTTCGGCGGCGGAGGATGCGCCCGCCTGCACACGGGTCTGAAGCAAGGGCGCCAGGCGCTCGATCGCGTCGACCTGAGCCTGCAACACATCCAGCCGGCGCTGCGCACTCAGCACCGCGATGAAAGCGGCGGTGGTTTCCGCAAACACCTGGAGGCGTATGGCTTCGCGCTCCCAGCGGGCGACGCTGGCGCCGGCGCTGGTGGCAGCGATCCGGGCTTCGCGCTTGCCGCCAAGTTCGACCAATTGGCTGATCTGGAGCGTGGTCTCCGCCAGATCCAGCCCCTGGTAGGAGGTGGTGCCGGCGACATTCTCAACGTCAAGCGAGAGGTTGGGATTGGGCAGCGCATCCGCTTGCAGCCGTCGACCGCCGGCCATGCCGATATCGCGCTCGGCGGCGGTCAGCCTGGGGTTTGCGGCCAGCGCACTGGCCAGGGCCTGTGTCAGCGTGAGGGGGCGCGCGGAGGCGGCAAGCGTCTGCGGCGCGAGAAGCAGCGCAAGCGCTGCCCCAAGCGCAAGCGCGAGGGCACGAAAAGACATGATCCATTCCAGGCATGGGTCTGCATTGGCCGACGCAGGGCGTCAGCGCGCGACGTGCGGAAGGATCAGGCTCTTGGAGGGCGAAGCTGGGCTGTCGGTGACTGGCCGAGGATGAGGGCCTCGGACGTCAGGTCCAATGGGTGGGACAGCCGCGCCATGAAGATATTGTCGCGAACCACATCAAGCGCTGCATTGCAGCCGTGGCAGTCATGATCGATGACCACAAGCGTAGCCTGGTGGCTGGCTGCCGTCCCGCCGGTATCGCCCGCGCTCAAGGCGATGGACGCATCGAGGTCATCCTCATGATGGGTCGCCATCTCGCTGCCCACCGGGCCAAGCACCAGACACAGCAATACGACGATGCCAACGACTTGACGGAAGGCCAAATCGGACAGGGCGCGCAAAGCATGGACGATGGTGTTGACCATGAGGCATGTAGAACTTCAAACGCGGACACCTGTCAACGGCCCCGAGGCGTGCGCGTCATTTTGACCGCGGTGTCGCAAATTATTCAGGCACCGTGTAGCCTCGCTATCCACGTGCATCTTCAGCCGGCAGGCCAGTCCAGCATCCTGGAGCTGGTCAACCAAACGTCAAGGCGAACTCACTGCTGGATAAAGACTGGGGCAACGTCACGGCCCCTCGACTGCCCTTTCAGCGACGTCCGCTTTGCGCCGCCATTCCGGCCGTTCAGGCCGGCTCTCCGATCTCCTAAAAGCGGTCGGGCCGCTGACGTCGAGCCGTGAACGACACTACATTCCCTAGGGCACGCCGAAAACGGCGTTGGCGATCGACTCGCGCATCAGCGCCGCGGCCCAGAGGCAGATCGCGCCGAACGGCCTAGTCGCGGAAGAAAACGGCGCGCACCTGCTTCTTCAAATCCCCGTAGCCCTTCTCCCTCGCCCACGTGATGACCTCAACGCGCCACGCAAGGTCGAACCCGAGCTTGGATTTTGCGTGCGCGACAAGGCTACCATCCGCCATGCAGAGAGCGCCGCAACGCGTGTGACCCTCCGGATCATGGAGCGGAGTCCATCGGTCCAACCAGACCTGCGTTTTCGAGGTCCGCCGTCCCAAGCTCTCTGTCACGATTCCCTCTGCCCGAGCGTCGATTTTGGCGGGACCGTCAAAGCAGTATGAGCAAGGAACGGACATGCCAGACGTAATTATTTCATCGTGCCAAAACCCGTGGGGATGCGGCATCACCTCGAACGTCAGCGGCAGCGAGGTCCCGACCTTTCCTCGTACCGTGATCCGTTCGATATCCAGATCCGGCATGTCCCCATAGAGACCAAGATCCTTCAACATGATCATCTTTCGAGGCACGCGCCACTCTTCGTCATCGGTGGGAACAAAGTCTTCGGATATCAGATAACCGGTGAGCGAGATGCGTCCAAACTCAGAGACATCGTATGGTGCTGGCGCGGTGATTGCGGCCAGCTGAAATGGCGAATCCGCCAAGGACGCGATGACGGAACGCGCGAGCGCTTCAAGATCAGCACCATCCCCGCAGGCGTCACGCCTGAACCGGTCAATGGCGTGGGGTTGTGTTCCCAGGTCGAGATCGAACAGACGCGGCAGCACCGGCAGCGCCTCAGTCGCATAGAGCGCGGCTTTGTCGAGCGGCATTCCCCAGGCCGCGACAGCGTGACCCAATGTGCGTTGATATGCGGAGCGAAAGACCTCGCTCTGCCGCGAGACGACCTGAGGATGGGCGCCGTACTGGGCGAGTCCGTAGTCGCCGAAGTAGGACGGATAGTCCGAGTAGGGCACACTGGTGCGTCGCATGATGCGATCCCATTCATAAGCCCATTGTCTCGTGAACGGCGGACCATGTTTTTCCTCCAGGTGCTCGAGGTCCATCAAAAGGATCGGAGGGACGACCGATCGCTGGTGCGACAGAAAGTAAGGTGGCGCCGCGAAGTCCTCCGGAGGATCTTCGAGGTCCCTCTCCCATCCGCCCATCACCTGTCCCGGCCCGTAGCAGCGCTCCAGCAGTAAATCCGCGAGGAGCGAAGGCCATGTGATCGTGCCGACGACCGCATCGAAGCTTGGACGTGCCGCAGGGTCCGTCACGAGCAGCACACTGAGAGCGCCCGTCACCTCCGATTCCAATCGGCGAGACGAAAGCCAATCGAGCAGCGCCGCGCGAGCTCTTTCGCCCCATTCTTCCGACTGCAACAGCTCGCGCAACGCGCGCGCCGCCCGCCAACGGACCAGCTTCACAGGCCAACCCAGACGCTCGACCAGCAGCGTCAACGCTACGTCGCGTTCTACGAGAGCCATGTGATCTCCCCGATCGGCTGATCGCCCACCTCAGAGACGAAGCACCCCACCAACGTGGCGGCGACCGCTCCGGCCATATCCCGCTCTCCCACCATCACCAGAAAGCGCATCAGGTAGCGCTGCCCGATTACAAGTGAGTTGCCTCGAGGAGCGCCGTAGCGATCAGCCGCCGATGTATCGACGATAAATTGCCACCAGTCGGCCTTGTGATACTGTGCGGCCCATCCCAGCCTTCGCATGACCTCATCTTCAGAAGCCCAATATGCTTGCCAGCCATTCCGTGCGATCTGCGCGCGGACCAGCCATTTGTAAGCGCTCTCAGGTCCTTCGATGGCGCACGAGGCCTCATACACGGCGTCGAAGGTATCCTCAGCGTAGATCGTCGACTTGCCCGTCGTCACGTATGCCTCGATCGCGTCGATTGCCTTCTTGCCTTGCCCCTTCGCGACCCAATGAGACAGCCAACTCGTCAGAAATTCTTTGCGATTGCGGAAATCAGAGTCGGGATGATGAGCCTCCTTCACTAGCTTCTCGAACTGGGTCGCCCTAAACGACGTTGGCGACACACGCCATGGCTTCTCGGGCCCGAGGCTGTCTCCGCTCGATCCGCCGTGACGGTCTTCGGGCGCTCCACCCAGAAACGCGACCTGCCTTTCCCAGAGCGCTGCGGCCGGACTGCCGGTCCCGCCTGCCTTGCCCAGCTTCGACACTGACCTGTGATCGACCAGCGTTTTCGTGAGCGCGGCGAACGTCTCGGCTGAGGAGTCCCCAGTGCCGATGAACGACGTGAGGCAGTCGTCTGCGTAGTGCCATTCCTCCTCTTCCAGATAGTGTCGGTAGAACTGAGGCAATCGGTCCGGTCTTGTATTGGCCACAAGCTCGATCAACTTCGAGCGGACATGGCCGGTCTCGTCACCGTCGGTGAAGTCGGTGATCCGCTCCACGACCGGGGTTAGCCTTAGTATATTAGGCAGTGAGTCCGTTATGCCTGCTCGATGAGCCTCGCCCACGGCCTCCAGTGCCTCGACGGCATTCAGGTCCTTCCGATAGCCATAGCCGATCACGCAGTCGGCCGCTCGCGCCATCAGCTCGGCCTCGCGGCCCAGCTTATAGGCCCGCGAAAACCGGGCGTATCTCACCCAGGCATCGGCCCGCTCATTGAACGGAGTTACCTTCCCGGCAAGAGCCGCGACGCTGTCATCAAGCAGCGCCTTGGAGCTATTCCCGAGGATGTGCCGTTGATCCTCGATGTCGTCCTCGATCCACAACTCATCAAGCCAATGCGGCGAGGCTCTCGCAACGGCCAGTTCGGCGTGCGCGACAGCGACCGGGCCCTTGGAGACTAGATGAAGATCGCGGGCGATGCGGAACAATGCGAGCCGGAAAGCCAGATAGCGCCTGTGTTCAGCCTCGTTGCTGTTTCCCTTGAATGGTACCGGCTCGAGCTTGGCGGCGGCGACGAACACGCTGGTAAAGTCTGCTGGTAACGCGCCGCTTGCGATCTGCGCCGCTGCCGTCTCCAAACAAGCGATTCCTTCGCGAAGCCACCCGATCTTCATCTGATCGAGCCCCGGGTGGATCATGGAATGATCTCCCTCGGCTCGGAGGGCGCACGCCAGAGCCGAAAAGAATACCGTATGCAAGAAGCGGTCGACTCCTGCGGCGCGACCGAAGCGCATATCCTCATCGCCGAGCCCCATGGGCGGTGGCGGCAGCGTCATTCGGCGGCTGGCGCTGCGATCACGCAGCAGGAACCAGCACATCAGCAGTGGACTCACGGGCGTTTTGGGCGACACGGCGTGGCGCAAGCCGAGGTCGACTCCAAGATATCCACCCGTTCGGGCGATCTGGTCGTGGATGTTCTTGATGAGCGCAGCCCATTTGTCGGCTCTGAATTTGGACGTGAGCCAGATGAGAACGTCGAGGTTGCCTGACCTGCCGATATCGCGAACGAAATCGATCAACAGCGACATCGGATCCCTGAAGCCTTTGAGGAAGGACACCATTCTCTCGGCGGTCTCCTTGTCCCCTGCGCTCGCAACCTCCATGAGCCTGTGGGTTGTCCCGACGAACTCGTCCTGAGGTTTGTGACGAAGCTCAATCCAAACGTTCAAGCGACGCCGCAGCTCGGTCATGGAAGCCTCGCACATCTCTGCCTTCAGCCCATCCGGCGCCACCTCAAGGAGTGACACCAGCTCGCCTTCAGTGAGCCCACCGGGATCGTCCGCGAGGATGCGCAACTGCTCCCAGTTCGCAGCGGCAGAGATGGCATTCGCCTGAAACGATGCGTAGTCGCCCGATTGGTAGTCACGCACGTTGAGCGCCCGAATCTTCAGCCAATGCAGGCTGACGGTCTTGGCGAGGTCTCCTATGTGAAAAGCCGCCCACTCGGCCGCGGTCAGAATTTCGATCACCTGTCGATCGCTGTAGCCCGACGCCAGAGACCCCTTGATCCAGTCTCGCGTCGTGCCGTCGAGCAGAGGTTTTGCGTCCCCCATCCGCGCACGAGTGAGCCATAGCCATCCCCAACGCCATAGCGCTGGCGCGTCAGCCTCAAGCCACGCGACGATACGCGGCAAAAGTGCCTCGTATGCATCCTTGTGATCCGCCCGCTCCCTGACCCACGCAAAGATGCTGCCATGAAAAGGCACTAGTCCGGACTCTCGTGCCTCGACCAGAAATGCGATCTCCGAAAAATCGCCGAAACACTTGCGAATTCCAGCACTTGGCCAGAAGAACGCCGTTCCGGCCATAGCTTGTAGAGTCTCCCGCGCATCGGGCGTGAGGCCGCTCCAGAGCGCCGCATAGTAGGTCCGGATGTCGCCATCCGGACATGACGGGATCGCATCGACGTCTTCCGACCGGATCGGCCTGTTTGAGAGCGCCACGCTCTCGAACGCGTAGATCAGGTGCAGAGGATGCCCTTTGGAGATCTTGTAGAAGCTCTCCGCGATCGCATCGACCGCCTTGCTTCTATCCTCGCCATTGTAGGTTCGCACCAGCAGTTGCTTGGCGCGGTCTTGTGCCGCCACCCATTTGGCAACGGCGACCTCGTCCATCGCGGGAATCTCGACCCAGTCCTTCGACTTGGCCTGCTGGATCAACTTTCGCGGCAGCTGGTCGTCCGACACCTTCTGTGTGCCGACCACAAGACTAACATTGTCAGGAACCGGAAGCAGATAACTGAAGAGTTGATTCAACTGGTCGACCCGCGCGGTCTCGCGCCACACGTGATCGAGCCCATCGATGATAACGTAGAGGCGCTGCCCTTTAGCCGCGAAGTACCGGGCCGCGCGCTCAAGCAAAGGTCTTAGGTCAGTTGGTCTCTCGATTTGCCCACCGACGCTGTCGGGGTAGAGCACGAAGAGCTGATTGATGAGCGACGCTGCGATTGTCATGAACGACGAACGATCGGGAGTGGCGTCATCGAGCGCTAGGAAGTAGTGATGGCGGATCACTGGCGAACCTGCGCGCTCCCTCCTCAAACGGTTCGTTAGGGCACTCAGGAACGTGCTCTTGCCTTTGCCCGGCGTCCCCCAAACGACCGTGATAGGCGCCCCTTTCTTGAGCCGTGACACGATCGCCTCGCCGAATTGTCGGCTGGGAAGCACATAGTTCGGGGTAACCCGAAAGTCCTGACGAATCGGCTGCGGTCGCTGCTTCGTAATGGCCTGAACGAGGTGCTCGTGAAGAATGCGCCCGTCAGGCGGCGGCTGGTTCCTGCGGGTCGTCCACGTTCTTACCCGCTCACGCAGAAACAGCCATCCGTTCGGCTCCAGATCAGATGGCACCAGCTGATCGCGCAGGGCATTCTCATACTGGTCAAAGTCGCGCTCGCTATGCCGGAAGCGGAATTGCCCAAAGAACGCCTCACATTCTGCCGCCCCACCACAATGTTCCTGAAGCAAGGAAAGGACGGCGGCCGGTATTTTGGAGAGGTCGATTTGATCACCGACGAGACAGGCCTTTATCGCGGCATCCGGTACACGATTGGTCCGCAGCGACGCTGAGCGAACCACACCTGACCCTTCCAGCTTCCGCAAAGAGGTCGACCACTTGGTGAGCAGCGAGGTGCCCTTGCCTTTGGTCTCGGTCAGCCAGGTCCAATCGAATGGGTAGTCCGTCTTGTCGACGGTGAACTTCACCTGGATGTAGTCGTAGCTACCATCGGCGCGCGCGATCACAACGTCGTCGAGCGACGTTCCGTTCTCGACGGCCTCGAGCTGGATCCACGCATAACTGTCGGGATCGCGGTAAAACTGGATGAGCGCTTCAACTCCAACCAGGTCCTGGTATTCGTAACCGACCCGGGTTATTGTCGAAGGCTTAATTGTCTTATTGGGCAAGCGGTAGTCCTTAGCAAAACGAAGCTAACTATAGCGCGTTTTGCTAATTCGGTGACACTCCGGTATCCGAGGAGTCACCCAATGGTGTTGTCACCGGCGACGACGAATTCCTGCCAGCCTTGGCAGTCTGATGTGCATTCGGATATCGTCATGCTCCAGGTGCGCGAGCTCTCGCCGGAGGAAATCACAATGCTACAAGAGATGTGCGACAAGGTCGCCATTGCCTGCCGCATCGATCAAGTAAAGATCAAAGCTATATATGTCTAGTTGTCTTTGGCCAACGATCATGCCCGCCAATAAGTCCCAGAACTTCGTGCCCTGTTGCTACCTCCGCGCCTTCTGCGCGGATGATGAAGGCGCGGCCATCAATGTTTTCAATATCGGCCGGGAATTGTCGATTAAAGGAGCACCCGCGAAAGGGCAGTGCGCGAGGCCCTACTTCTACGGGCGGGACGGCGAACTGGAACGCGCGCTTCAGGAGCCTGAGGGCGCATACGGCGAGATCATGCAACGCGCGATTGAATAGCCCCTAGATTTTTGGACGCCTTCTTCCCTAATTTTGAGGCAAGGAGGCCATGATGGGGCCCGGACATTTCACGGACGATTTCAAGCGTGACGCGGTCGCGCAGATCACGGAGCGGGGCTACCCGGTTGCAGAGGTGTCCAAGCGGCTCGGCGTTAGCCAGCACTCGCTTTACGCCTGGAAGCGGAAGTTCTCGAAGCCACCGGCCCCGGCTGGTGTTGACCAAGCTGCAGAGATCCGCCGTCTGAAAGCGGAGCTGGCGCGGGTCACCGAGGAGCGCGACATCCTAAACGTATGGCCCGCCCCGTCCGCAAGAGGTTTGTCAAAAGACGGCACGATGGTCTGCATCAACGTATCCGGTCTCAAGGCTTATGCCCTGGCCAAGATGGATATCCGCGCAGTCTGGTCCTCATAAAAGCGCCGGTGCCGGGCACCACATTTAGAACCAGGTTTCCAGACTGCCGGTACGGCCCGTTATGCCATCTTCAGTTCACCTCACGCAGACAATGTGAGCGTCCGGCGTTATGCCGACCGCTGTTCCCTGACGATCAGGCGGCTACGAGCGCCTGCCGACCGAAGTCCTTTTCATGCCGCAGCACGGCCCAGGCAATGCGCGCCAGCTTCGCCGCCAACGCCACCACCACAACATTGGGATGAGCCCGCGTCAGCATGGCCTGCAACCAGGTGCCGAGTTGGTTCGGCTTGGCGGCCAAGTGAGGCATGGCGGCACGAGCACCGTGGATCAGCTGCTTGCGCAGATAGCCGTTCCCGCGCTTGCTGATCCCGAGCAGCTTCGTCTTGCCGCCGGTCGAGTGCTGTCGCGGTGTCAGACCGAGCCATGCCGCCAGATCACGACCCTTGGCGAAGGCGCTGCCGTCACCGATAGCGGCGAGCAACGCGGTGGCGTTGATGACGCCGATGCCGGGGATGGTCGCCAGTCGTCGCGCCTGCACGTCCTCGCGGATCAGTGCGGCAAGTTCGTCGTCATACGCCTTGGCCCGCTGGTCGAGCCCCGCCCACTCGTCGCGAAGGTCGGCCAGCAACGTGGCGGTGCGAGCACTGACAGCCGGATCGCCAGCCATAAGGTCTTCGAGGCGGCGCATCAGGTTGATGCGACCCTTCGGCAAGATGATCCCACGTTCGAGTAGCACCGCACGCAACTGGTTGATCAGCGCGGTGCGTGCGTTGACCAGTCGTTCCCGCACCCTGTGCAGGATCTGCAGATCAAGCTGGTCCTCGCTCTTCAGCGAGACGAAGCGCATCGTCGGCCGCGTTGCTGCTTCGGCGATCGCCTCGGCGTCGCGATCGTCGGTCTTTTGCGCCTTGACGTAGGGCTGGACATATTCCGGCGACATAAGGCGGATCGTGTGCCCGTACAGCGCCAAGGTACGGCCGAGGAAGTGCGCGCCGCAGCACGCCTCCATCGCGATGACACACGCAGGCAAGGTCGTCGCAAACGTTACGATCGCATCGCGCGTCATCCGCTTGCGCAGCACTACCGCACCGGCAGCATCCATGCCAGCCAGGCTGCAACTGTTCTTGCCCAGATCGATCCCGAGCACGGCGATTGGTGTCTTCGTCATCGGTTCTCTCCTTGTCATTCTGGGCGCCAGCATAGCGCCCTGCGATAAGGGGCGGGCCATTCCATAAAAGCCACCGCGTATTTCGCCAAGGATGCAAAGTGAGATACGTTTGTGGCCGAGCATCGCCGCCAGTTCCCGGTGCGGGCGATGTGTCGCTGCCTGCGCATCCAGCCCAGCGGTTTCTATGCCTGGCTGAAGAATCCGTTGAGCCGGAGAGCTCGGGAGGATGCGCGCCAGATCGAGCTTCTCGATAAGGCCTGGAAGGAAAGCGGCCGGGTCTATGGCTACCGCAAGCTGCATGACGACCTGCTCGATCAGGGCGAGACCAGTTGCGCCAACCGGGTCGCCCGCCTCGCTAGGCTGGCCGGGATCAAGGCTCAGATCGGCTATCGACGCCGGCCGGGATCTCATGGCGGCAAGCCGTCGGTCGTGGTCGACAACACCCTCGCCCGACAGTTCGATGTCGAGGCGCAGGACAAAGCGTGGGTGACGGACATCACCTACATCAGGACCCAGGAAGGCTTTGCCTATCTGGCCGTGGTGATCGACCTGTTCTCCCGCCGTGTCATTGGTTGGTCACTGCAGAGCCGGCAGGTCACCGACGTCGTGCTGCAGGCGTTGCTCATGGCGGTATGGCGACGGAAGCCGAAGACCACGGTCCTGGTTCACTCGGATCAGGGCTCCCAGTTCACCAGCATGGATTGGGCTGCCTTCCTGAAGCACAACAATCTTGAGCACTCGATGAGCCGGCGCGGGAACTGCCACGACAACGCGGTGGCAGAGAGCTTCTTCAATCTGCTCAAGCGGGAGCGAATCCGCCGCAAGACCTACCGAACGCGCGAAGAGGCAAGGCAGGACGTGTTCGACTACATCGAGATGTTCTACAACCCCAAGCGCAAGCACGTCAGGAACGGGATGCTGTCACCCGTGGAGTTCGAACGGCAGCAAAATACGTAGCCCGACGGCGTCTACGAAACTCGGGGCTATTCACCTCGAAGCGTGGTGGGACGAAAATCAGCTCCGAGCATTTCCGCTTCGCGGTCACCGATGGCATCGCGGAATGCACGCCAAAAGCCCGCGCCTCGTAGCTGGCTGCTGCGACAACGCCCCTTGCGGCTGACCCGCCAACGGCGACGGGTTTGCCGCGGAGTTGGGGATCGTCGCGCTGCTCCACCGACGCGTAGAAGGCATCCATGTCGACGTGGATGATCTTGCGTGTGGGCGCGCTTGATCGGTTCTCGTCGCCGGGTGCCATCTTCATCGCCGTGCTGCTCGCTTGCAGATGCGGTGGAAGCCATCGGGGGATTAGCTCCCCAGTCAGACGTCCAGTAGCGAAATGAGAACAAAAAGGCAGCATATGCAGCCGCATTGTCGCCCAACGCTACCGAAAGGTGTCATCAGAGCCTGCCGCATTGCCGATAGTCCAAATTTGGACTATGTCTCTATATGAACATGGAGGCGGTGATGCCAAAGGTTGAGGCCGGAAGGTCCGTTCCAGCCGGACCGCAGATCGTGAGCGACGAGATTTTCACGCCCGCAAAGCGCCGCCAGGTAAGCGGGCCAGGCCTACGGACCTTCGTGGCGCTCGCAAACCTATGGAATCTCACTGAGGAACAGCGTCTACGCATGCTCGGCAGCCCGTCGCGTTCGACCTACTACAATTGGGTCAAGGCGGTGCAGCAGCATCGAGACCTCACGCTGGATTTCGACACGTTGGTCAGGATTTCAGCGGTGCTTGGCATCTGGTCGGCCCTGCGCATCCTCCGTGAGACCGAAGCCGAAGGCATCGCGTGGCTTCGGGGACACCATCGTGCATTGGTCTTCGGCGGCAGGGCACCTCTTGAGGTGATGGCGAGTGGAACCCAGGACGCCCTCTTGACGACCCGGCGCTTCCTCGATGCCGCTCGAGGCGGTCTCTACATGGAACCCAATGAGATCGACGAGAACTTTGAACCCTATCGGGATGAGGACATCGCCTGGTCGTGACCGATAGATACTCGGATGCTCCGAAGCCGTCCTACAGGGTCATTCCGTCCCGCTTTCCTCCTATCTCGGTGTTCGACACCGTTGCGACTGCCTCCGATCTGGAAGCGGTGATGGACCTCGCCGGTTGGACAAGTGATCGCCTCGTAGCCGATCGGCTGGCTCGCTTGGATCGGGCGGAGTGGGTCTTTGGCCAGCCCAACTCGAGCATCGTGATGGCGGCGTTTCTTCATGTCCCCCCGTCCGGGATGAGGTTCAACTCGCCAGAGCTCGGCGCCTGGTATGCGGCCGCTGATCTGGATACGGCGGTCGTGGAAGTAGCGCACCATCTCCGGCGGGAAGCCGTCGCGCGTTCGATCGAGACGGAGACCCGAACGTACCGCGTCTACACATCCGTTCTAGAAGGCAGCTACCTCGACATTAGAGGCCAACGCACGGGACGCAGCGATCTTTACGACGCCACCTCCTACGCGGCATCCCAGGTATTTGGGGAGGCCATCAGGAGCGGCGGCGGCAACGGGTTGATCTACGACAGTATCAGGAAGGTGGGAGGGACCAACGTCGTTGCATATCGCCCACGAACCGTGACCGGGATCGTCCAGACATTGCACCTGCGGATTACAATCACCGCAGGTTCTAAACGGATCGAGGTCGAGAGATTATCTGTTTGATCTTGTGAAGCGGCTGCGGGCGTGACCCTTGGCCAGCTCTCCTTTGGATAAAAGCCGGGGGCAACGTCATTTGCCTCATGCGGCCTGGGTCTTCAAGAGTGGCGGCCAACTTGCTTGCAACTCCCCTGACGTGCAGAGCCTCTACCTCAGGCCATTCTCGGCCGGTCCCGACAGGATGGCGCGATGCAGGGAGCGGCCCGCCGGGGAGAGATCACGCCCCGCGCGCCGGATCAGATAGAGCGCACGCTCCACGCGCGGCTCGATGAGTGGACGGAAGGTGAGGACGGGGTGATCCGGCTTCGGCCAGGCGAGGCCGGGAAGGGGCGCGACGCCGATCCCAGCCTCTACCATGGCCAGAAGGGTGGCGGGATGCTCCGCCTCATAGCGGGGCAGCGCCGCCACCGGTAGCCCGCGATCCATTTCGAGCCGGATGCCCGTGCCCGGTGCCATAGCAATGATGCCAGCCGCGGCCGCTTCGGACCATCCGACGCTCTCGCGAACCGATAACGGATGGTCGCGCCTCATCACGAGGGCGAAGGTGTCGGTGAGGAGGGGGGTGGCGTCGAGGTCGGGGTCATCCCCCGGCACGTTGGCGATGCCGAGTTCCGCATCTCCCGAGCGCAGGGATGCGATGATCTGGTGGCGCGGCGCCTCGCGCACCGAGACGGTGACCAGGGGATGCGCCACCTGGAACTGCGCGAGGATCGCTGGCAGCAGCCGCAGCGCCACCGAGGGCACACAGGTGACGGTGACATGACCGCGCCGGTGTTCCTTGAGATCCTTCAGATCCTGCAACTGATGATCTAGATCCGCAAGCAGCCGCTGGATGCCGGGCAGGAAATCCGTGCCTATGGCACTGAGCTGCACGGAGCGGGTGGTTCGGTCCAGCAGCCGCACACCCAGTTCTTCCTCCAGTTGCTGCACCGCCTGGCTTAGGGCGGACTGGGACAGGCCAAGCTGTCGCGCCGCACGGCTGAAGCTGCCGGTCTGAGCGACGGCCAGGAAGGCACGCAACTGGCGCAGATTCAGATTTATCGACATGGCTGATGAATATATCATTTTTTGCCGTCTTGTTAATAAAAGGCGTGAATGCCACCATTCTGGCCGCGCTTAATTAATGAGCATAGCTCTTCCGGGCGATGCCGAATGGACGGGGCGTCAAGCCACCGCCGCTTCCTGCCAGATGGGGTCTGACATGGTGATGGACCGTCGCTCGCTGCTGAAACTCTCTTTTGCCGGCGCTACTTTGGCCGCCTTCGGGCTTCCCGCACGGGCTGCCGGAACCGTGGTGACGATTTCCGAAGCCTTGCGCCTCGGCATGTATGCCTCGCTCTATGTGGCGGCGGACAAGGGCCTTTTCGCCAAGCACGGGCTGGAGGCGGAAGTCTCCACCGCCGGCGGCATCGCGTTGCCCACGCCCATCCTGCTGTCCGGCCGCGCGCAGTTCGGCGTGACCAGCCCGGGCATGTCGGTTAACGCGACGCGCGAGGGCGGCAAGATCAAGAGCATCGCCAAGATCGTGGGCGGCGTCTCCATGTGGGCCATGGCCCGGCCGGACAGCCCCATCCGCTCCATCGAGGACCTGAAGGGCAAGACTATTGCCACGCTGAAGTTTCCCTCTTCCACCATCCAGGTGCCGAGCTACGCTATGAAGGCGATCGGCAAGTTCGATCCCAAGGAGGCCGCCGTCACCTTCCTCGAACTGCCGGCGGGCGCGCAGGCAGCGGCGGTGAAAGATGGTCGCGCCGACGTGGCGACCGCGTTCGAATGGGACATCTCCATCGGTGCGGAGCAGTTCGGGCTGAAGCCGGTGCTCTCCTTTGCCGACATCATCGGCCCCGTGGCCTTCACCACCGCCATGGCGACCGAGGACTTCATCGCCAAGAACCCCGCCGCCGTTCAGGGCTTCTGCAATGCGCTGGCAGAGGCGCAGAAGCTGATGCACCAGGACAATGCGTTGTTCACGCAGGTCTCCGAGAAATACTTCCCCAAGGTGGCGCCCAGCGTCATCGCCAACGCCACGAAGAACTTCTTCGGCTCCCGCACGGCCATTCCCACCGCGCCCACCATTTCCGCTGAGGAATGGGACCGCGCCATGCAGCTGGAACTAGCCGGCGGCTCGGTGAAGGAGGCCTTGCCCTATGCGCAGATGGTCGAGAACTCTTTCGCCCTGAAGGCCGCGAAAGAGTTCGGCACGGCCGGCTGAAAGGCATCGCAATGACTGTTCTCTCCCCTGTTGCAACTGCGTATCCCGCCACGCGCCGCACCGTCACCCTCCCGGCCCGCCCCGAGCCGCTGACCCTCGCCGTGGAGGAGACGGCTGTGGTGGTGGTGGACATGCAGAATGCCTATGCTTCGCCCGGCGGCTATCTGGACCTCGCCGGCTTCGACATCTCCGGTGCCAAGGCCGCCATCGACCAGTGCGCCGAAACCGTGGCCATCGCCCGTGCGGCCGGCGTGCAGGTCATCTTCTTTCAGAACGGCTGGGACGCGGATTATGTGGAAGCCGGTGGCCCCGGCTCGCCCAACTGGCACAAGTCCAATGCGCTGAAGACCATGCGCCGCAAGCCTGAACTGGCGGGCAAGCTGCTCGCCAAGGGCGGCTGGGATTATGAGCTGGTGGATGCGCTGGCGCCGCAGCCGGGCGACATCAGGGTGCCGAAGCCGCGCTATTCCGGCTTCTTCAACTCGCAGTTCGACAGCATCCTGCGGGCGCGGGGCATCCGCAACCTCGTCTTCTGCGGCATCGCCACCAATGTCTGCGTGGAATCCACCCTGCGGG
Source organism: Azorhizobium sp. AG788 (assembly GCF_943371865.1). GTDB lineage: Bacteria > Pseudomonadota > Alphaproteobacteria > Rhizobiales > Xanthobacteraceae > Azorhizobium. The sequence continues at coordinate 33,504 of NZ_CALRWL010000037.1, forward strand.
ACGGCTTCCACCTCGAATATTTCGGCATCGTTCTGGAAGACGCGACCCATCAGGCGGGGCCGGACTTCGTGCAGAAGGCGGCGCTCTACAATATCGAGACCTTCTTCGGCTGGGTCTCGTCCGTCGCCGACTTCCGCCGCACCTTCGGCCAGATCGCCCCCATTTCCCCAAAGGAAGGTTGAGACCCATGACCCGCGCCGTCATTCCCGCCGGTTCCGGCACGCCGCTTGCGCCCTTCTCCCCCGGCATGCAGGCCGACAATGTGGTCTATGTCTCGGGCACGCTGCCCTTCGACAAGGACAATAACGTGGTGTTCCCGGACGACGCCGAGGCGCAGACCCGGCATGTGCTGGAGATCATCAAGAGCATTCTGGAAGCCGCCGGCGCCACCATGGCGGACGTGACCTTCAACCACGTCTTCCTCACCCATTGGGGCGACTATGCCGCCATCAACAAGGTCTATGCGGAATACTTTCCGGGCGAGAAGCCGGCGCGCTATTGCGTGCAGGTGGGCCTCGTGAAGCCGGGCGCGCGGGTGGAGATCGCCTCCATCGCGCACAAGCGGGGCTGAGCCCATGGCACTCGCACGGACAGAGGCCTTGCCGCAGGCCGGTGGCTGGCGCGTGCGCGTGCCGTCGCCCTCCCGCGTCGCGCTCTATCAGGTGCTGCTGCTGGCGGCGCTGCTGGGCGCATGGGAAATTGCCATCCGCACCGGCGTCCTGGCGGTCTATCTCTATGGCCAGCCGAGCGGCGTGTTCGCCAAGGGGTGGACGCTGCTGCTCTCGGGAGAGTTGCTGCGCGATTCCGCCTTGACCGCATGGGAGGCAATCGCCGGCTTTGCCATCGGCACGGTGTGCGGCAGCGCGGCGGGGCTCCTGCTCTGGCTGTTTCCCACCGGCGCGGCGGTGCTGCGGCCCTATATGATCGCGCTCAACGGCCTGCCGAAGATCGCGCTGGCGCCGCTCATCATCGTCTGGTTCGGCATCGGCCTCGGCTCCAAGATCGCCATTGCCGCCATCATCACCTTCATCGTCGCGCTCATCACCGCCCAGCAGGGCGCGAAGGAGGTGGATGCGGATCTGGTGAAGCTCATGCGTTCGCTGGGGGCAGGGCGGCTGCGCACCTGGCGCACGGTCATCGTGCCCGGCGCCATGCCGTGGATCGTCTCCGCCTTCCGGCTCAATGTGGGCTTTGCGCTCATCGGCGCGGTGGTGGGCGAGTATATCGCCTCCAAGGAGGGCCTCGGCTACATGATCTACTATGCCGGGGTGCTTTATGACCTCAACGCGGTCTGGGTCGGCATCGCCGCCCTGATGGCCGTCGCGCTCGCTATGTACGGCGCCATCGACTGGATCGAGCGCCGCCTGCGCGGCTGATCCCTCTTCCTCTTCAGACCGGGTTTCTCGTCCATGCCCTATGCAACCGGCGGCGACGCCGACCTCTATTATGAAGTCCACGGCACCGGCACGCCCATCCTGCTGTCGGCCGGCATGGGCGGCTCCGGCAGCTTCTGGCGGCCCCAGGTGGAGGCGCTGTCCCGCACCCATCAGGTCATCCTCTATGACCATGCGGGCACGGGGCGCAGCGGCCGCGAGATCGGCCCGCGCAGCATCGCCGAAATGGCGGGCGACATGGCCCGCGTGCTCGATGCCGCGGGGGTGGACGATGCCCACATCGCCGGCCATGCCATTGGGGGCATCATCGGCATGGAACTCGCCCTTGCGGCGCCGGAGCGGGTGCGCAGCCTCACCATCGTGAACGGCTGGGCGCAGGCGGATGCCTTCATCCGCCGCTGCTTCGAGGTGCGCACGCGCATCCTGCTCACCTCCGGGCCGCAGGCCTACGTGCGGGCGCAGCCGCTTTTCCTCTATCCGCCGCGCTGGATCGCTGAGAATACGCAGCTTCTGGAGGCCGAGGAAGCGCACATGGTCGCGCACTTCCCCGGCATCGACACCATGGTCTCACGCATCGAGACCTTCCTCGCCTTTGACGGGCGGGCGCGGCTTTCCGACATCCGCGTACCCACCCTGCTCGCGGCCGCGCGGGACGATGCGCTGGTGCCATCCTATCTCTCCCAAGAGCTTAGCGACAGCATTCCCGGCGCGAAGATCGCGGAGGTGGAATGGGGCGCCCATGCCTTCACCACCGTCAGCCCGGATGTGTTCAACACCCTGATGCTGGACTTCTACGCGGAGACCGACCGATGAGCGACACCGGCCGCAAGATCGTCCTGCGGGCTCAGGATATCGGCATGACCTTCGCCGCCGCCACGGGCGGGGTGGAAGCCATCCGCAAGGTGGATTTCGAGCTGTATGAGGGCGAGACGCTGGCCATTGTCGGCCCGTCCGGCTGCGGCAAGTCCACCTTGTTCAACATCATCTCCGGCCTGCTGGAACCCACGCGCGGCCACGTGGAGGTGAACGGGCGGCGGGTGGAGCAGGCCACCGGCCATGTGGGCTACATGCTCCAGAAGGACCTGCTGCTGCCCTGGCGCACGGTGCTGGAAAATGTCGTCCTCGGCCTTGAGGTGCGCGGCACGCCCAAGGCGCAAGCCCGCGAGATCGCCATGGGGCTGATCGCGGCCTATGGCCTGTCCGGCTTCGAGCATGCCAAGCCCGCCATCCTGTCCGGCGGCATGCGCCAGCGCGTGGCTATCATGCGCACGCTCGCGTTCGATCCGGGTGTGATCCTGCTGGACGAGCCCTTCTCGGCACTGGATTTCCAGACCCGCCTGCTGCTTCAGGCGGATGTGACGCGCATCATCGCCGAGCGCGGCAAGAGCGCCATTCTCGTCACCCACGACATCGGCGAGGCCATCGCCATGGCGGACCGCGTGCTGGTTCTGGGCCTGCGCCCCACGGTGGTGCGCAACCTTCACCACATCACCTTGCCGAAGATTGGCCGCGATCCCGTGGATCTACGCTCCGACCCACTGTTCACCGAGTATTTCGCTCGGATCTGGGCCGATTTGGACAAGCCGCGCGATGCCGTTAGCTCAGCAGCGTGAGGCTTTAGCAGCGCGCGATTAAGCCCAGCCCGCGCCTGACTTTATCCGGCTCCTAATTCGCATGGCATTTAAGACCCCAAGTCCGCCGTGCCGATGACAATCACCTCTCTTTGTGGAGGGCGATGAGCACAGCCAACGTCACCTGAGGTGGCCCCTCAACTGCCCTTTGAGCAACGTCCGCTTTGCGCCCCCATTCAGGCCATTCATCTGGCAACGGCTGTGGCCCAAATGCGGACATCCGCCGATTAAAGCAGTGCTGGCGGCAGTGTGCGATCGGGCACAGCGCCGGCCGCCACTGGAATGCCACCAAAAGCGACCTGCACGACTACGCTATGGGAAATGAACCTATCCCAGCTTGAAACTGCGATCGGTAGGCTTGCTGCAGAAACTGTGCTGAGCCCTCGCCATGATAAATAGTTTACAATTTTTGATATTAAGTTGACACACGGCGATCGCTTTGCGAAAATAATATCATGCAGGTTGATAAATCACTCATCACAGCCCTCGTCGACGCCGCGATGTCCGCGGACTACACCGGCGTGCGCCGCATCGGCACCAATATTGCCAAGCTGATGGCCGAGCAGAAGGATCTTGAGGGGGCCAAGGCCCTGCAGACCCTTCTCCGCAAACGCGGCGTGCCGCTTCAGGCCTCAGGGTATGCCGAGGCCCTCCCGCGTGACGCTGGGTCCCGCTTGCCGCTCATTGAGGAAGGCCAGTGGCCAACCACTCCGGTGATGTTGTCTGGCGAAGCCGGACAGACGGTCTCGCAACTGGTCGAAGATGCGAAAAACATTCACTTGCTGACCGAAAAGGGGGTGTCCTCGCAGCTCAGTATGCTGCTGTACGGACCTCCTGGCACCGGCAAGACACTTCTTGCAAGCTCGATAGCAGCCATGCTGCAGCGACCGTTTTATGTGGCGCGGCTGGACTCCTTGATTTCGTCGCGCTTGGGCGAAACGGCGAAGAACATCCGCGGCATATTCGAGTTTGTCCCAGCCCGGAATGCGGTGCTGTTCCTGGACGAAATAGATGCCATTGCCAAGCTGCGTGACGACCGGCATGAGCTCGGTGAGCTCAAGCGCGTCGTGAATACCGTCCTGCAGGGATTGGACTCGCTCCCCAACGACGTCGTTACGATCGGAGCCACCAACCATCCGCACCTGCTGGATCCGGCTATTTGGCGCCGCTTCCCATATAAGGTCGAACTTGGACTGCCAAGCGAGGATGTGCGGGCCAGCCTATGGCTGCATTTCCTTTATCAGGATGACGAGACCAAGCTGAATGAAGCGCATCTTCTGGCAAGGGCATCGGATGGGCTAAGCGGCGCCGACATCGAGAACATCGCGCTCGCGGTTCGCCGGCGCGCCGTTCTCGGCCATCAGGAGCCAAGCCTCGCGCAGATCTTGGTGGCAGTGCAGTCCTCACGCGCAGGCAGCCCGCAGTTGCTCAAAAACCGCGAGCTCGACACGGCCGAGAAGAAGAGCCTGAGCCTCTTTCTGCATGACCAAGGCCGCGTTCGCCCAGGCGACATTGCCGAGATCGTCGGCGTGAGCCGGCAGATGGTCTATCGCTACCTGAAGGAGGCGGGACATGGCTGATTCTCGTAACCCGCTTCTGAATCCGGTCCTGCGCTTTACAAAGGACCCCAAACCCGAGGGGATCACCGGCGGTGGCAAAAACGCCTTCGGCATTAAGGCCGATCGCCTTAATAGGCAGCGCCACGCGCTCGGACTGCAACTGCGAACGCTAGCAGCGCAGTCCGCTGCTCGGCCAAAATTCAGTGGCAAGGTGGTTCTCTATGCCGCCATGTTCGACGACTCCCTGGCTCCCACCTGGACACCGAACGACCTGTTTCAGGCGACGCGCGACGCTCGTCTGATCGCGCCCTACCGCACGGGTTACCTCGTCGAGATCCGCGCCGACCAACTCACTGAGCTCGGCCGCCTGGTCGAGCGTACTGACGTGGCCAAGGAGCAGGTCGATATTTCCCGCGTCGAATCCGTCCGCTTCTTTAGTGAGGACGATACGGCCGGCAGTTCCAACCTGGCCGAGATCTGGGATGCTGCCCCAAAAGCCGGCGCCGGAAGGGCATTTGTCGTCTGGCTTATGCCGCTGCGGGGCCGTGACGCCGCGGAAAGCCTAATCCAATCATTTTCTGCTTTGCGGGATGGGGTGATCATCCCGCCGGCGCCGCTGCTGGTCGGGCTGACGACCGACATGCCAGGCGATGCGCCTGCACTCATGCGGCGCAGCCTGCAGGCTGTTGCGTCAACCGGCGATCGGCTTAACCTAGCGGTACGAGAGTATCGCGCCCACCACCGCGCCCGAACTACGGTTATTGTGCCCAGCCCGGCTGCGCTCGAGCAGTTGGTGGCTTCAGGCACCGTGTACCGCATCGAGCCGGTCCAGCCGCTGACATCGACGTCTCCGGGCGAGGGGCGTGAGCCTGACCGGCCGCTTCCGGCAAACCTTTCCTCTCTCCCGATCGTTGGAGTGGTCGACGGGGGCCTCACTGCCGCTTCATATCGTCCGGCTGAAGCCTGGCGCGCGCCGCCTCTGATCCGCACGGTCGATGCCGACACGCTGCACGGCAACCGAGTGACGTCGCTGATCGTCCAGGGCCACGACTGGAACAACAACCTCACGCTCCCGCCGCTCTACTGCCAGGTCGGCACCGTTCAAGCGGTCGCCAAGGATAGCGTGCGCTCGTTCGTCGACCCTCAGGACTTCATCGCTTACCTCGATGGCGTCATGACCGCGAACCCGGGCACCAAGGTCTGGAACTTCTCGCTCAATCAGCGGCAACCGTGCCAGTTCGACCTGGTCAGCCCCTTGGGCCATGACATTGCGGTTCTGGCCCGCAAGCACGGCGTTCTGCCAGTTGTCTCGATCGGCAACAAGCCAGGAGATCTCCTGCAGCCCCCCGCGGACTGCGAAGCTGCGCTAACCGTCGGCGGCCGCCTTCACAGCGCCAACGGTTCGCCGGGGGGCGAATGCCCGGTCAGCCTCAGCGGTCCTGGTCCCGCCAGCATGCTCAAGCCTGACCTCTCGCACTTCTCACATGTGCGGGCGATCGGTGGCACCGTTATCGCGGGCTCGAGCTTCTCGACGGCGCTCACCTCCGCGGTTGCGGCGCATACCATGCACCGTGTGCGGGATGCCTCTCCGGACCTAGTCAAAGCCTTGTTGCTGCACAATGCCGATGGCGATGGGCACAACCATACCCTTGGCTTCGGAACGCCGGCCGTCAGCTCCTTGCCCTGGGAGTGCCGAAACGGCGTGGTCACGCTGCAATGGAAGGCCTCGCTGCGCCCGGGCGCTGCCTACTATTGGGAGCTGCCCATTCCTCGGTCCATGCGTGAATCGGGCAAGCTGAAGGGTTTTGGCACTCTAACCGCGGTTTTGAACCCACACCCGATGGTCAGCGACATCGCAGGGCCGAACTATTTCAGCGTGCGCCTAGCAACCGCTGTGCAGCGCCAGCGTGGCCTAACGCCGAAGGGCATACCGAAATTCCATAACCTCCTTGGGTCGCTCGAAACCGACAAGATAACGGAAGCGGATGCTCGGACATTCGATCACAAGTGGAGCCCGATCCGACACCACCATAACGCCTTTCAAAGCTTGAGCTTCGATGGCGATGCTCTGCGCGTCTATGCCCGGGTCTACGTGCGAGATCTCTATCTCTACGGGATGTCGGCCGCCGACGAAGTTCCCGAGATGGAAACGGAATTCGTCCTGTCGCTGGGTACCGGGGACGAAGACGACGACGTCTACAATGAGCTGCGCGATCAGCTCGGGGCCTTCGTCGAGAGTGCCATCATCGAAACTGACATCGACGTCGACAATGAAGGAGGCTGAACATGGGCAAGGATCCTGATCGCACCGTCTTCCGCAGGGCATCCGACAACAAGTGGGTCGATAAGCGCAACGACGCATCCAAAGGCTTCGTATTCGACACCCAGAAGGAGGCAATTGCCTCGGGCAAGGAGAAGCTGACCAACGCCGGCGGCGGCGAGCTGACAGTCAAGGGCCGCGACGGCTTGATCCGGAGCAAGGATACCCTTGGCGGCGGCAACGACCCGAATCCGCCGCGCGATCGGGAACACTGACCCAGGGCTGCCCGAGCTGAATCATCGCTGCACGTTGCGAAGACGCTGGGTGTCCTCCAAGGGCGATCTCTACCAGCGTGCATGTAGGCCGGTTCCTAGCTATCTTGGTCAACACGGGAGAGGCCAAACGCAGAGCGACGCGTCGTGCAATTCGAGAGGCGGTGAGCCGCCCGATGAAACGTGCGCGTTTCGATCTTTTTGCCCTCGGCGCACGCCGCGCGCTCGCCCGGCTAATGTCGATCGAGCTATCGCACTGGAGCGACCACGATGAGCGCGTGCTGGGGCTCGTCTTCTTAGACACGACCGATCAGGACTTTGGCTGGATCTTGATGGCGCGGGACAAAATCGGGCGGTTCCGCTGCGTCGACGTCGAGACCAGCATCGACAATGAAGCTGTTGCGGTTCAGCGCGTTCGCGAGCGAATTGCGGTCGCCATCGATGACAGCGATTTCCTCGCCCTCGGAGACCAAGAAGACGAGACCAATTACCCGACCGACGTGCTGGCCGTGCCGACTAACGCCACGCCCAAGGATCTGCACCCGCATTTCCGCGTGCTCATCGATAGTCCTGGCCGGCACCCGAGCCGATCTGTGTTCAAAGAAATCAGCCCTTGGTTGGCGCCGACGGACCCGCACTTCGTCAAAGAGTTTCAGGGAAAGGGCTTCGACCAGCGCCTCTGGGAAATGTTCTTATGGGCGGCATTCCGGGAGCTCGGTTTCGACATCTCGCAGCCGGAAGCGCCCGACTTCACCTGTGAGGCGCCCGGCATCGCCTTTACGGTCGAGGCGACCACGGTCAGCCCCTCGGAGGACGGGGTTTTGGCCGACCGGCCAGATCCGAAGACGCCGGAGGAGATGCGGGACTTTCTCGAACACTACATGCCGATGAAGTTCGGCTCGTCGCTAACCAGCAAGCTCAACAAGAAGGACAAGGATGGGCGCAGCTATTGGGAAAGGGGCGATGCGGCCGGAAAGCCGTTTCTCCTGGCGGTCGCAGACTTTCATGTCACCGGCGGCGATGGCGAGCCCGGCTCGATGACCTATACCGCTTCTGCGCTGTGGCCGTACCTCTATGGCCATCGCATCGAGTGGGAGCTGCTCGACGGGGAACTACTGACCCGGGCCATCAAGGGCGGAAACCACGTCTTCAAGGAAAAAGTGATCGAGACCGGCTTCTTCGATCTGCCGGGCGCTGAGAACATCGCCGCGGTGGTGTTCTCCAACGCAGGCACTCTGGCGAAATTTGACCGGATGGGGATCGCCGCCGGCTTCATGCCCGAGGCGCACAAATACTATCGCATGGGAACCCGGCTGAATCCGGACCCTAACGCCGTCCACCCTCTCCCGTTCTTTGAGGAGATCGGGCGTGACGACTACGTGGAGTATTGGTCAGACGAACTACAGATATTCCACAATCCCAACGCCAAGATCCCGTTATCCGAGACCGCCTTCGACGGCATCACTCAGCACTATTTCAGAGATGGCCAGCAGGTGACCCTCACGCCCGAAGGGACGGTATTGGCGTCGCGTACACAGATCACGCATCTGGTCGGCGGTGAAGAGGAGCGTGTCGTAGTCTGACTTCAAGGCGTGCCTGGGCCGCTACGGACCGTCGCCTCACCTAACTTCGGCGAAGCAAAATCTGCGATCGGCCTCGAGGTTTAAGACCGAGATCTTCGCCTTCAGAGGCCGACGAAGGTCGAGGCGCTGATCGAGGACGGTGCGCAGGTCGAAGCACTCCATCAAGAATATGGATTTGTCTGGATTCTGCTTCAGGAGCGGGATGACGTGCCGTGACCAGCCTTCGACAGACAAGAAGTGCCCCATGGCCTGCCGACTGGAGCGCGCCACCTGACCGGCCAGGCCGTCGAGCTGTCGAGTGTCGGCTAGGTTCAGGACCTATTAATCTGCTTTGAGCCGTGTTTCACAGCCGCGGCCTGTGGTCCTTGCGTATATTCAGAATCTGCTACCCTTAAGGAAAAAAGGCGTCCTAGGCTTTATCTCGACGGCATTGCGACACCGGGTATGAGCAATTGCCGCGATAGCCTTATGAAATTGCCGGGCGCTGGTTTTGCGCCCGGCCTCCGCTGCGAACCTGCAGCGCTCACCAAATCGATCTGACGTTCCTGACAGAGCAGCATGATGCTGGCCTCCATCTGGTCTCGGGTAGCAGCGGTGTCGTTTGCGATTTCCTCGATGAGGTGACCCACGGTCGGAACGCCTCGCCGTTCAAGGGCTTCGACCCGGTGCGGCAACTGGTCAATAATCGCCGTATTGATGTCGGCTTGGGCCTGGGCGTCGAAACCGAAGTCGAAGGCGACGCCGTCCGCCCAGTGCGGGTCAAAGCCAAGCATGTTCAGACCTGCGGTGCCGCGGTGAAGCGACGTGTTTCCCACGGTCCAGTGGCTCTCAACCATCACATTTCTCGCGGTGACGATTTTCGATAGGTGGACGAGCCACAAGTGGCGACCGGCTTGCTGCGACCTCAAAAAGAACGGCGTGAAAAACGGCGCGCCGGTCATTTGCTGGATGTCCCTCGCGAGTAGCCGAGGAATGACGTACTGATGGCCCGCATCTCCGCGGGCTTCGATATACTCTGCAAGCTGCTGACCCTGAATACCTACTTTCGCCATGGCGCTCGCGAACGCCGGCCCCTCATTGAGGTAGGACAGCAACCAATCGACCGCGAAGGTCAGCAACACTTCGGCCTTGGGCAAATCTCTGAGAATGGTCCGGATGGTAGCGAACTGGACTTGATTCCACCCCTTCTGGTCCAATACGAAGAGAGACCGACCAGCGCGTTGGCGAGAACGAATTCCATTTAGGACATCCACCCACAAAGCCTCGAACTCGCCGGGGAGAATTATAATACGGCCGGAGTTAATGTCGTCGCCATAGCCCTTGTCGGTGAGGGTCTGACGCAAATAATCTACTGCATCCCTGTTGGCGTCGATAAAGTAGAACTTCGCATCGAGGATTAGGGGTTTTCGCCTGCTTTCGTTGAGAAGGCGTTCGGCCCGTTTAACCGCCTCCAGGAGCACCAGTGGTGAGCCGGGACGTTCTTCCCCGAAAAGCTGATACTTGCCGCCCCCGGAAAACCCGTCGACCAATGTAATGGCGATATTGTCGATCTGGGGCTGAGAAGCGACGGTCTCAAAGTACCGATCTAGATAGGCTGCAAGCAGATCGAGCTTGGCATTGCTGTGGCTCTCGATCTTCGGCGCTGATTGACCAACTACCCATCGAAAGCTGTCTTTCGCCATGCGTTGCCCCCCTTTTCGCATGACTCCACGAAATCTGCCGGTTAGCAAGTGGGACTAAATCTCGGTAGTTCATCCCACGTTTGGTCGCGATAGGTCCTGCCGGTGGCCTTCTTGTTCCTGCCCCCCCACTGCTTGAAGAAGAAGGCTGTACCCGCCCGGCGGCAGGCGTCGTGGATTTCATCGACCCAAGGCGATTCCATTGGGCGCGCATCAGGGCCGGACTCTCCGCCGACAATCGCCCAGTGGATGTCGAGCAGTTCCGCGCCGGCGACAGATCCAATCAGCGGCTCGAAGGATACGAACCTTACCGCAGCGGGTACCTGACGGAGGCTGTCGAGGCGATTCACAACGCGACTGTCTTCGACGCTGGTGCCCAGCCAGACATTGGGGAGCAACGCAAATTCGGCCACCGATAGGACTTCAGCCATCCGCTCTGGTCGCTTGGTCAATATTTGGTAGGTGTGATGCGGTGTGGCTGCCATAGTGGCCCACACCTGAGCGATGAAATCTACCGGCACGTCTGGGTGGAACAGATCGGACATGGAGTTGACAAAGACCTTGCGGGGCTTTTTCCACGTCATAGGTATTGTCAACGCCTGCGGGTCCAAAACAATTTGGCCCGTCCACTTTGCTCGTCCGCCGCTTTTGCGCGTGGTCCCGACGTACTTGTCCACGCCCATTGCTTCGAGCCGTGCCGCCATACGCATGGCGTAGCAGTTGGTGCAACCAGACGTAGCGACAGAGCATCCTGCTACCGGATTCCAAGTCACATCGGTCCATTCGATTGAGGTTTCGGCCATTCTAGCTGTCTCCTCTCCTCATCATGAGTCACGTGGCGTAAACAAACCATGCCAATCGGGCTTTGATGAGTCATCGCGATTTTCGCCTTTCAAAGCGTCGGGCTCCGGTGCGAGCAGAAGGTCGTCCATCTCTATAGCCTTCCCGCGGGTCTCGATGGCGCACGTGAACCTCCGACTTCGCGGGTATCGAACCTCGATCCACGCTGGCATTTTTCGCTCTATTAGGTGGGGTGGGATCTACGCCCCACTTGCGGACGGCGCGTGATCCGAACAGTCCGTTATTGTTGCTCGTGAATCAAAAGCGGCCAGTCAGCTACCGGCCCCAAAAGTGCTGGTCTGCAATGCGCCCCCTTTTGGGACAATTCGGCCGACCGTGACACGTCCGAAAAGCGGACGTTTCTCAATGTGCTAAAGAACGGTAGAAGGCTCTACGTGTCTCGGCAAGCCGCACCTATCTCAGTCGCGTTTCAAGTGCTCCCATTCGCCGATCAGTGATCGGTACCTTTCACGAAAAACCGTCTCTTCATCACCCCGCAACGGTGCGGTTTGCGGGGAAAAGAAGGTCTTGCGAAGTGGGTCGATGATGCGCATGTCATCCGCATCAAATTTTATCAGCGCATTTTGCATCGCCCACAGACCCAATCGTCCGCCTTCCTCGGAGAGAGCAGGTTCCTCGCTGAAGTAAGGATACACAACACGGGTGTATTCACCCCTGACTCGCGCGTGTAGAGCGTCTCGTATTCGGATTTTACCACCAATATCTTCAATTCTCAGGTCGCCGTGCACGCTTTTGGGGATGATCTCAATCGGCTCGTTTGACCAGCGCAATTTTGCACTGAGCAGTTCGAGAACGCCGTCTTGCAGTAGCGGGTAGAGTCGCTTGAAGCTTCTATTCGATTCTATACGGTCATTGGTCAATCGTGCTAGATCACCATTGCCCGATATGTGCTTCTTCACATCTGCCCAAAAGGGTACATAGAAATCTCCGCCTTGGCTCCGGTTGCCGCCGGCGTCCTTCTTGCGGTCAAGACGAATATCCTCTTTCAAAATTGACCGCCGTAACGGTGATGGCGCATAGAACAACTGCAGTGCTTTTCGGAGAGGAATATCCAGAACGGACATGTGACCTACATTCCCAAGATTGACAAAAAAGTTTAAATTGAAACTTTATATCGGCGCAAGAGGATGAATCATTTCGTCTTGGGCAGTTGCCCCGATCCTGTGGAGCAGAGTTTGAAATTAAGGTTCGATATGATTTGATGTAGAGGCACTTGTCACGCGGGGGCGGACGTTATGTCGGACATGAAGCGCATCACACTTTTTAGGATCAAGGACGGTAAGAATTTCGAAGAATTCTTAAAGGGCGATCTAGGGACCTACACCCACATCGATCCGAACGACGAATTCGAGGGGTATATCAAATACGATCCCGCGGGCGGCGGTCAGAAGACCGACGAGCAGATCCCCTGGCTCCGCTTCCTCAACTCCGGCTTCGCAGAGAAGAAATACACCTACGAGGCATTCAACAAATATCCGCGTGCCCTCATGGCACTGCGGGTCATCGGCAAGGATGGCGCGGACGATGTGTTCTACGCGGCTGCTTTTGGCCAGCATGGCGACACTTACCTGGATAAGGATCAGATCGTCTACGACTTCGGCATTAAGGTCGGGATGAACATCTGCGACGCCGAGAAGCTCCGGCGGATCCAGACAGCCGCGCACGAGGCAATCAGCCGACAGACCGAGCGGCAGGCCAGCACGGGGACAAGCCTCGGCGTGTTCGGTATCAACACCGAGTCCGAATTCCTCCGCACGATCTCTGGCCATGTGAAGACGGAGTACAAGGAACTGGTCGAATCCTTCCGCGGCAAGGACAGCATCCTGATCAAGTTCCCGAAGGATCAGGAAGTAACCTGGAATTATCTCGCGCAGCTCTGCCGGAAGCTTGAAGAGCGATATGTCTCAGACGACTACACCAAGACCGACCTAAAGGTGTACGATATCCTCCGGCACGAGAGCGACCCGGTCGTCATAGCGGAGCTGAACCGCTTGCTCTGCGCAGCCATTGAAGCGAGGAATTTCAAGGCCATTCACCTCGCGCCGCCGGACTTTCTCGCCGCCGACGACAGCTCGTTCGCCTACGTCGAGAAGGATGGTGACGAAGAGATCGAGACGTTCGACGATCTGCGCATCGCCGACCTGATCGCAGTCAAGCGCCGCCGGCTGAAGGGTCTCGACGAGACCCGTGTCAAGGGGTGGAAGATATTTGAGTACGATCCGGAGTTCAATCGAACCTTCGTGCGCTGGGATGCCTATCGATGCCTGGTGGCTGAGATCGAATGGAACGGGCGGACATTTGTTCTTTCGTCGGGGCAGTGGCGTGAGGTGTCCGAGGAGCTAAAGGCGTCGGTCGAACAGTATCTCCACGACCATGATCTCCTGCTTGATCCCGCCTACCTCCCTCACGGCATCAACATCTACAAGGCCGATCGGAAGGAGAACCGCGAGGAGGTTTTCAACCGTCGAGCGGCGGAAGATTGTGCGGATCTCTATCTCCTCGACAAGGCCAAGCTCGAGATCGCGGGGCAGCGTCGATACGAAGTGTGCGACCTGCTGCATGCCGATCGCTCCATCATTCACGTCAAACGCTATTCCTCCGGCGCGGCATCGATTAGCCACCTGTTCACGCAAGGCAGGTTCTACGCCCACGCCTTTTCGACAGATACCGCCTGCCGTAATGGAATGGCGGCGTGGATCAATGCCGATGACGATCCCGTGAATGTTTCGAAAAACAAGCCGGGCTTCCTTGCATTGATTCCGGAGAAGAAGACGGATCTCAACGAAAAGGACTACTCCGTCGTGTTTTGCGTACTTCACGATGAGGACGATTTCTCGCTGGGCAAGCTGCCGTTCATGTCGCGGTACGAACTGATGCAGAGCCACCGCTTTCTAACTGAGGATCGTAGCTTCAGGGTGGGAATCGTGTTTCGAAAAGTCATTCTAGGACCCTGAGTCAGCCGGTCGGACCTCGGCCCGCAGCGTCCTCTTTTCCGCCTTTTCCTTCAAAAGCTGCCATTCCGCTCCCGGCCCCGTAGCCGTCTGCCAGCAAAGCGCCCCCGTTTCGGTCATTCACAGCAGTCTCGGCGACTGCCAAAACCCGCCCTTCATCCGTCAGCCATTGATCCTTTTCCTTAAGCGGCTATTCGATCCACGATGCCGCGGGCGAAACGGTTCAGAAGGTTCGTCATGGCGGGAGCAGGCCGTTTGGTGCGAGAGATGTCTTAGCGATGCTGAATGGCGACGACGTTGCGAGGCGTCGGGTCGACGAAGCTGTCCTGCTGAAGAAGGCCAAACCGTGGGCCTATGAACGTGAATGGCGCCTGATCGGCCCGCGGAGCGAACAGAATTCTCCGTTGGAACTTGAGGAGGTGGTGTTCGGAATGCGGTGTCCCGTGTCGGTCATATACGCAACGGTGAGGGCGCTGGAGAATAGAAGCTGAGGCGTCCGATTTTTCGAGATACGCGAGCGGGGGGGACAGCTTTGTGCTGCAAAAGCGCGCGGTCAATCTCGATGAACTCGGTGTTTCGCTTCCACGGCGATGGCGCGCATATGACGATATGTTCGAAGACCACCGAGGAGGCCGAACTGTCGCCATCCGCGGAAGGATTGTCCCACTGAATGCCGGTAGTCTAGCGAACCACCCAGCGCATCGCGACCTCGCTCACCATCTCGTTTGTTTGGCGAACAAGATCAGTAGGCATCATTCTGCCCAGCACAAACGGTGCTCGTTTTTGGAGGTTTGGGAGGAACAGAATGTAGAGCCTCGGCGTCACGGCCATCCCCGCAAAGGCCGCGACGTGATTGCCGATGTCGTACCCGAAGTTCGCGTGATGCTCACCGCCTGCCAAAGGATAGCAGGGCCAGTCTCCGGTGTACAAGCGCTCTCCGCCTGTATAGCCGATGATCATACTCAGTTCTCGGAACCGCTCAAGCAGCGTGGATTCAAATGCATCCTTGCCCAGCGCATATGGTGAGTTCAGCGCGTCGAGCGCTTTCGCAGCCAACGGGGCACCGTCCGCAGCAAGTTGCTCCCGCATCGCGCGCAGCGCTCCCGGTGTCCGAAAATAAGCAACCCCCGCGAACTCCTTCAACGCAACGGCGTGACGCGGCAGATTCTCCAGCATATTCTCCAAAGTCGCGGCGATTGGTTGGCCATTTTGGATAGCGCCGTCGATGACGAAGTTCAGGAATTTAAGCGTCGCGCCAAATGCGCCTTCATATGCACCGAATTGTCGTTCCAGTTCATTCGTTGGCGATGATTGCGGCTCTTCGTAATAGTACCGCTCATTGAGCACGTTCAGAGGCGAGGGGTTTAGTGATTTACCCGCGATCTTATCATGGACGTCGAGCTGTTTTTTCTCATTGCACCACGATTCAAGGTAAACTTGAGGGACATAGTGCTGTCGTATGGTCATTTTTATCAAATATCACCCAATATTTCTTATCATTTTCCAACCAAAGAAACTCTGATCTGCCGGTAGCCGTGGGTTTAAGTGGGGACGGCCCGGCCGGAGCCCACGTCAGTTTTGCCTGCTCGTCCGACCCAACTTTTTCGTAGGTTGCTCGATCTTCCGGCTGTAGCGCGTCCGGCGACAGGACGTTTTCGATATGGGCGACGATATGCATACGCGCACCATCCAGTAGGAAAACGGCGCAGGGTCGGCCAGAGATAGCGGTTCGAGGATGCGTTCGCATATCGCACGCTGTTGGTCATGAGGAATGTGCCATCCGGTCAGCCATCACGCGCTTCAGCATGGGCTTAAGGGCCAGGACGAGGCGTCCCGTGCCACGACCTTCGCCATCAGCAAGGTTTTCGTGTTTCTGGCTCAGTTCGACCCGCTTTAATGCGCGTCGGGTCGCGGTGTCGGTCAGGCTTGGCATTGCGTTCCTCCTGTTCCGCAACTGGGATCGGTCGAGGAGAAATGGGGATCGTTTGCTGGGAGCGGAAAGCCGTTTTCTATCCCTTCAACGACTCCCAATCTGCCATAATCGCCCACTAGTACGCAATCCGCAAAAATCGCAGAAACCATCGATGATTCAGTGAGATCGAGCGTGATCCAACGTTATCGAAATGGGCGTAGTGGGATGGTTGTGGATCAGCTTTACCAGACTGCCCACGAGCGGACGTTCCCGGCGTCGGCATTTGGTCCAGTTTCAGCCTCGGGGATTCATCTGCGATATGTCCGCTTCCCGTTTGAAGGCTCCCAATAGCGGGCAGTCTGCCACCTGCCCCGGAGCCGTCCGTCAGCAAAGCGCCGCAATGTCGGACGTAGAGATCAGATCAGCGATCTCCTGAAAGGAGACGTTGCCGTTTAGCCCCGCTCGGTGATCTGAACGACCGCGTCGCGCTTGAAGTCCTCGGTGAAGTTCGTTTTGCCCAACCGGGCCTCCTTGCCTCAAATTTAGGAAAGAAGGCGTCCAGGAATCTAGGGGCGGTTCATACATTATGGCCGGGTGAGCTGCTGCCACTTTCGTGGACACTGACGCAGGGTGTTCAACGGGACTGCGCCCCGATCGAAACAAAAACCAACATTTCCACACCCCACTTTACATAAGATGCGTCACCGAAGGATGTCTTCCCGATCCGCGCGCCGCGCTCACCGCGGACCTGAGCACGTGGGCGGGTACGAGACGGGAGCTCAGTGTCATGTCGGAAGCCTCGGCAATGTGGTGTTACGCCGACAACGGTCTCCCCTCGCGTATTCTGATCGTCGAAGACGACCGGGAGATCGCGGCGATGCTGGTCGACCTCGTGACCACAGCGGGAATTGTCGCCCGCACCGTCCTTTCCGGCCGCGACATGGATCGTCTGCTGAAGCAGCACTCGTTCGATCTCATCGTGCTGGACGTCATGCTTCCCGGCGAGGACGGCTTCAGCATCTGCCGCCGACTGAGGGCCGCAGGACCGGTGCCGATACTGATGCTGACCGCCCTCGGCGAGGATATCGACCGCATATTGGGTCTCGAACTCGGTGCCGACGACTATGTCACCAAGCCGTTCAACTCCCGCGAGCTTCTGGCCCGGATCAAGGCCCTGCTGCGCCGCGCCTCCTATACCGCGCCGGCGGTGCCGCGCGGCGCGGTGATGGTGTTTGCCGGCTGGCGGCTGGACCCCGTGGCGCGGAGCGTCCACGACCCCGACGGGGTGGAGATTTCACTGACCACCGCCGAGTTCGATATTCTGCACGCCTTCTGCTCCCATCCCGGAGAGGTGATGACCCGTGACCAGCTTCTGTCCCTGACCCATGCGGGCACCGCCGGGCCGGTCCAGCGCAGCATCGACGTGCATGTGAGCCGCGTCCGGCAAAAGATCGAACCCAGCGTCAAGGAGCCCACGCTGATCAAGACGGTGCGCCTCGGCGGCTATCTCTTCACGCCGGTGGTCGAACGGCAATGATGCTGCGCCGCCTCGGCCTCGCCTCGATACGCCAGCAGATCTTTCTGCTGGCCGTGCTGCCCATTTTTCTCCTGGCCGCGTTCGCCGCAATACGTGCCTCGCTGCGCGAGACCGACCATGCGCGCGTCGAATGGGCCAGCTATGTCGCGAGCAACATCGCGATCCTTGCCGAACGGTTCCGTGCAGCGAGCACCCCCGGCGAGCTGGATACGGCACTGAGTCTTGCGGCGGAAAGCGGCATATCTGCCGAGGTGACAATGCCGCCGGCTGACAACATCGTCGACCTGCGTACGCGCACCATGGACGAGCCGACCTACCGCCTTCTCGTCGCGCGCTTGATCGCTCTCACCGACCGAACGAGCGGGGACAAGGCGCCGCTCGCCGACCTTGTTGCGCGGATGGACGACAACCGCTTCCTCCGCCTGCGCCTCCAGCCTCTGGATTTTCCCTCACGGCGTGATGAGGTGCTGCGCAGTCTCGGCATGACCTTGCTGGTCGTGCTGCCCGTCCTGTTGCTGTCCTATTATCTCAGCCATCGCCTCACGCGGCCGCTGACCGATTTCGCCGCCGCGGCCCGGCGGATCAGCCTCGATGAGGCCTCGCAGGAGCCGTTCCGCGCCGAGGGCGCAGTGGAAATCCGCAGTCTGGGAGAATCCCTCAACGTCATGCGAGCGCGGATCACCCGCATGATCGACGAGCGGACCAGTCTGCTACGCTCCGTCGGCCACGATCTGCGCACCCCGCTCACCCGGCTGCGCATGCGGGCAGAACGCTGCACGGATGTCGAGTTGCAACGCTCCATGCTGCAGGACATCACCACCCTCGCGGCGATGATCGACGAGAGCATGCGCTACCTGAACAACAAGGAAACCGGGCTGGAAGCCCCGCGCCGTGTCGACCTGTCGAGCCTGTTGCACACAATCGCGGCTGATTATGCCGACACCAGCATTCCCGTCTCGGTGGCCGGACCGCGCCGGCTGGTGTGCCAATGCATGCCCCGCGCCGTCACACGCGCGCTCTGCAACCTGATCGACAACGCCTCGCGCTACGGTACGACGATCGAACTCGTGCTCGCCGAGGACGAAACGGGCAACATCGTCATCGAGGTCCGTGACGATGGTCCCGGCCTTTCCGACGCGATGAAGAAACGAGCGCTGGAGCCGTTCTTCAAGGGGGATCCGGCGCGCGCCGTCGGCCCGCGCAGCGGGATCGGCCTTGGCCTGCCTATCGCCAATGGCATTGCCCGCGCGCATGGCGGCACGCTGCGTCTGCTCGACCGGGAGCCCCACGGCCTGATCGCGCGTCTGGTTCTGCCGCCCAACCTTGAAGCGCCGGTGCTCAAGACATCCGAGTAGCCACCGGGATCAGCGAAGATCGCGCCTTGGCGGTACTTCGATCCGCAATGTTTCTTAACATCAAAACAGCCAGCAAAATATTCCTCCGCCTAGGTTCATCTCATCGAAAGGGAGCACCACCGCCCCTTGCACATGAGGAGCGTCCCGTCGATGCGGAGCCGTCTATGTTCAATAATCGCCGCAAGCCTCGCTTTGGCGGGCTGTCAGACGGCGGCTCCGAGCCATTATCGGGATCTCGCCTCGTCCTCGGTTCTGGCGCCGAACTCCGGCACGAATGCCGCCCGCATCCCCTTCGCCTATGGCGGCAACGTCGATTGGTCCAGCTACACCAGCGCGACTGTGGAGCCGGTGGTCATCTACAGCGGCGCCGACAACCAGTTTGGCGACATGTCGGAAGCGGACCGCAAGGCGCTGGCCGATTACATGTATGCGCGTTTCACGCAGCAGCTCGCCACACGCTTTTCGCAGGCGCCGCAATCGGGTCCGAACACGCTGCGCATCCGCGTCACGCTTACCGGCGCGGTCAAGAACACGCCGGTGCTCGGTACCTTCTCGCGCATCGACGTGGCGGGCCTTGTCTATAATGGCATCCAGACCGCCAATGACGGCGAAGGCAGCTTCACCGGCGCGGTGATGTATGCGGTCGAGATCTACGACGCGCGCTCCAAGCGGCTGCTCAGCGCCTTTGTCGGCAAGCAGTTTCCCAAGCCCTCGGACATCGGCGCCAGCATGGGCGATCTCGCGGCGGCGAAGGCCGGGATCGACAAGGGAGCCGAGGATCTCGCTGCACGGCTGCACTAGCCGCCTGGGTGCCGCGGTCGGCATCCTGCCCCCTTGCAGAGCGGGCCAAGGCCCCGCTCTCCCATGGTTCCGCCGGCTCCCGCCATGCCGGCGGAACCCGAGCTGCGGACGTCCGCGGTGTCCGCCCCCTCGCGGCGTCCGCAGCTCACACCTTCACTCGCATTCCCTGCACTGGCGGAATTTCGAGCAACGGAGCATCGAACATGGCAGTTGCACCTCCGCGTGACGGGATACACCTTTCGGATATTGCCGAATATCTGGGGCTAGGGCCCCCTGACATCACATCCGAGCGCCGCGTCGAGAGTGCCGCGAGCCTCGATGTCGCCGAGCCATGGCATGTCTCGTACATGGAAGGGGCCGGCCACGCGCATCTGCTGCGGACCACGCGCGCCGGCATCTGCCTCGTTCAGCAGCGCTTCGTCTCGCTGGTTCCTCCGGGCACGGTGCCGCTCGTCGTCGATAACCCGCGCAGTGCCTATGCTCGCCTGCTCGGCTGGCTGCATCCCGAGGCGCTCAAGCCCGGTCTCATCTTCCCGCTGGATGGCATCGACGAGACCTGTCGCATTCACCCGACCGTCATCATCGAGCCGGGGGTCGCCATGGACCCCGGCGTCATCATCGGAAGCCACGCGGTGATCTGCGCCGGCACCACGATCGGCGCGCATACGGTGATCGGACCCGATGTCGTGATCGGCCGTGACTGCGCGATTTCGACGGGGGTGAGCATCACGAAGTGCCGCATCGGCGACCGTGTCCTCCTTCATGCGGGGGTGCGCATCGGTCAGGATGGCTTTGGGTTCGTCTTGGATGCCGGTGGCCACCGGAAATTCCCGCAGATCGGTGGCGTGGTCATCGGCGACGATGTCGAGATTGGCGCCAACACCACGGTCGACCGCGGCAGTGGCCATGACACCCTCATCGGAGCGGGAACCAAGATCGATAATCTGGTCCAGATCGCCCACAATGTCCGCATCGGCCGTCATTGCATCATCGTGGCCCAAGTCGGAATCGCCGGCTCGACCGTGCTCGACGATTATGTCGTGGTGGGCGGACAGGCCGCCATCGCCGACCATCTCCATATCGGGCGCGGTGCCAGCCTTGCCGCCGCCTCTGGTGTGATGAGGGACGTTCCGGCCGGCGAGCGGTGGGGCGGCAGCCCGGCCAAGCCCGCGCGCGAATGGCTCCGCGAACAGGCCGTACTCGCGAGAATCGCGACATTCGGCAGCCGGCGCCGCGCCATGGCGCGCCCCCGCACGATCCTCGCCGAGGGTTGGTTCCAGACCTTCCGCCGCCGCCTGCGCCCCGAAGCCTGAGGGCACCGCCCCCTTCACATCTGTGATCCCCCGGAGACGACGTCATGACACCTTTCCTCAGAAGGGCTCTCTCACCGCGCAACCGATCCACAAAGCTCTTCACCATTGCTGCCGGCTTTGTCGTGGTTGCCGGCGGGCTGTTTCACGCGGCACGCTCTAACAACACGTACCCACCGGTCCTGCTGTCGCCACAAGGCGTATCATCGACCGGCTCGCCGCTGGAAACCGCCGATCTGGAGCATCTGGTCGACGGGACGGACGGGCCCTTAGCGCCCCGCACCATCCCGCTCACGCCACCGCTTCCTCATCCGCGACCGGCGGCCGGGACGGCGAAGCCTCCGAAGCCGACCGAACGCGAGGCGCGCGACTCCCGCAAGGACAAGGTCGCCGGCGACCGCTGCGCGACAGGCTGCGCGACACGCGATCCACTGATACGCGCTCCCCTGACGCCGAGAACCACGCTGGCGCCCGTGCCGGCGTCGGCCATGCCCGCGCGATTTCCCGCCCGCGCCGTCGCGGCGGCCCGTCCGTCCGGCCCGCCCGAAATTTCGCCGGGTGAAGCCATGCTGGTAAGTGGTCGCGACATGTTCGCCTGGATCGTCGCAGCCCCGGGCACGACAATTAATATCGGCAAGGGCGCGATTTCCCAGGTCGCCAACGCGATCCGATGATCACCGGCCCGTGAAGCCGATTGGACCGCTCTCTGTAGGTGGCAGAGTCACATGGGAGATGATTCGGACAATGGGCTTCCTGCGGTCCAGCCGCCTGCTACAAAGAGTGAATGCTACGCCATAAGCGGATGTTAGTTGCGACGACACGAATGCCCAGTTTGGGGTCTGCAGCAGAACGGCGGCAATCTGAACAGCGGCAACCGAGACCGGCCCGTCCACTCCCGACCCTTCCTATTTCGCCATTGGCCATAGTGGCCAAAAGGAGAAATGACGTGGGTATCTCAAAGTACGACCCCGCCGCCAAAGGTCGGCCAGCCTGGAATGCAGGCAAGCTGGTCGGCGCCAAACGAGCGCTCAAAGTGAAGCAAATCTGGTTGATCCGGTTTTTCCTCGATCGCGAAGAGCGGATGCGGGACCGGGCATTGTTCGACCTCGCGATCGACAGCAAGCTTCGCGGTTGCGACCTCGTCAAGATGAAGATCGGATCGCTTGTTTCCGGCTCGGCAATACGGGCCCGATCAATGGTGGTCCAGCAGAAGACCGGCCGGCCCGTCCAATTCGAGATCACCGCAGACACGAGGGCAAGTCTGCTCGCGTGGCTCAAACGCCGTGGTGGCAGTATCGATGACTACGCGTTCCCGAGCCGGGTCAACCACGAAGGGCACCTCAGCACTCGACAGTACGCGCGGTTGGTTGATGAATGGGTTACGGCGATTGGACTGCGCCCCGAGGAATATGGAACGCATTCGCTCCGCCGTACCAAGGCCGCCCTGATCTACAAAGCTACCGGCAATCTCCGAGCTATTCAGATTTTGCTTGGACACACCAAAATCGAAAATACCGTTCGATACCTTGGTGTAGATATCGATGATGCGCTTACGCTGGCCGAGACAACGGAAATCTGATCCGTGCGGCCTCGCTGAACATGGCGAGGCCGCGTTCAGCAACGCGCCGCCTCTCCGGCCAATGAGGGCGCCATCGGCAGTGTGTCGGCTGCAGAACAGCGACTATCGGCCCCGATTGCGCCGTTGCGCGGGCGAAGGGGGATCTCCCGCGGCAACGACCGGCTGGCGGTGGTTCGCGGACCGTCGGCTTTCCAGCATGGGCTTGGTAAAGCCGCCGTCGCGTAGAAGCCGACCCGGGCCTACAAACCGTCAGGCGGTTTAAATTCTTCTATCTGGCAGGCATCGAGGAACACGGCTTCGATGTTGTTGCCGTCCGGGTCGAGCACGAAGGCTGCGTAGTAGCCCGGACGGTGGGGTCTGTAGCCTGTCGTTCCGTTGTCCGTGCCGCCGACGGCCAGCACCTCACGGTGAATGGCATCCCACCCAAACCGATCTCGGGCGACGAACGCAATGTGCAGTTTGCCGTGCGGCGCGTCGTATTCGGCGAGCCAGAACTGCGGCTTGTTCTCACCGTAGGCGGACGTTTTCACGGCGCCCGACGTGTTGTCGAACAAACGCTTGATCCCAGCGGACCCAACGCGGAATCGCAGAAGGCGATGGACCTGCCATGGTCACGGACGCCGAACGTCATGTGGTCGATCATCGACATTGCGGGCTCCTGCTTGATGATTCTGGTCCGGGCGATCAGCGAGCGCTGTCGATGATCAGCCCGCCATCCGGAGTAAGGGTGTAGCCCGTGATGAACCGGGCATCCTTGCTGGCGAGAAAGAGCGCGACCGGCGCGATGTCGTCCTCCGGCGATCCGTAGCGGGCGAGCGGCGCGGTCGGGGCGGGAACGTTGACGTCGTCGCCCCAGGTCTTGGCCACAGGAAGGAGGTTGTTCACGGTGACGCCGTCGACAGCCCATTCGCGAGCGGCAGTGCGCGTGAGGGCCCGCACGGCTTCCTTGGCCATGTTGTAGGGGGCCATCCCGGCGAGGCCCGCGATGCCTGCCATCGACCCGAAGTTGACGATCCGGCCTTCGCCGCTTGCTTTCAGGTGCGGATGGCAAGCTTGCATCATCCTCAGGTAGGCAACGGGGCCCATCTCGAAGTTTCGCTGCAACTGGTCCGTCGTGAGGTCAAGAACGGAAGCGTAAGGTGCGGAGGGGTCGAAGGCCGCGTTGACGAGGATGTCGATGCCCTCGAAGGCCTCGACAACCCTTGCCACCGCTGACTTGATCTGGCCGACATCCGAGATGTCGCAGGTCACACCGATCGCTGTCCCGCCCGCAGCCTTGATGTCGGTAACGACCGCTTCGATGTTGGCGGGGGTCAGCGAAAGGACGGCGAGCTTCGCGCCCTCCGCGGCGAACAGCTTCGCCGTGGCGCGGCCGATGCCGCGTCCGGCGCCCGTGACGATGGCAACCTTGCCGTCGAGTCTGCCCATGGTGTTCTCCTTTGGATGTCGGGTGTGGTCTGTTCAGCCGCGTCGGGGCGCTGCAGCCTGCACATACGGCGAGGGCACGTCCCGGGCGGCGTTCTGCGTGAGGAAGGAGGCCGCCAGGAGCGCCAAGCCGATGGCAGCCGGTACGGCGCCCTTCGGCTTGCGCACACCCAGATGGGCCATGCCGGAAAGGATCAGGTGGAAGAGGATCCCCGCATAGGCGAGGTCGCTGATGGCCACGCTGAAGCGCGACAGGATGGCGACCGCGCCGAGGACCTTCACGACGATCATGAAGGGCACGACGTGTGGGGGGTAGCCGAGGTCGGCGAGTGTTTGCCGGACCCACTCTCCCTTGGTGACGTACATGAACGCCGAAGTCAGGTAGAGAGCGGACAGCAGCGTCGTGCTGGTCCAGTAGACGTAGATCTCAAGCATAGCGGTTCCTGCCGGATGTTGATGACCAACATCCATCGCTTGTTTTCGATAGTTGTGACGCATAGCGCTTCTTGCTGTGCAGGCTGAAAATGTCGGCTATGATGATCGGGCGCAAGTAGGATGAATAACTTGCGCTTAGTATGGACAATCTGACCATGACCGACGACGGCATCAACATGCACGAGGAGATGCGGCGCGCGTTCGCGCTTCTATCGGGCAAGTGGAAGCTGGAGATTATGTGGCTGCTGAATCAGCGGGTCTACCGCTTCGGGGAGTTGCGCAAGGCGATCCCCGGCATCACCCAGCACATGCTGACCGCGCAGCTCCGCGAACTCGAAACCGATGGTCTGGTCACGCGGACCGTGTTCGCGGAAGTGCCGCCTCGCGTCGACTATGAGATGACGGCGAAGGCGCGTGCGCTCGGACCCACCATGGAAGCGCTCACCGCATGGTGGCACGAGCATGGGAGCAGCGTCTCGCCGAAAGCGGTCGGCCGGGGGAGGAAGTCGGGTCCGAACTGACCTGAGAGACCGCTGGAAGATGGAACGGCTGCTTCCGTTCAGCCCGCGTCCTAACGGCTAAATCTCAGAAGGGGTCGGCTGCGGAAGGGCAGATATGGACACGGCTGCAGCCGAAAGCTGACAGACTGCTGTCGGCCCCAAATCGGCCATTCATCGTCCCCGCAGCTAACGTCGGCTTCTGGCGCATCCTGCAGATTTGAGGATGCCTCGCCGAGGGCCCCGAACAGCTGCCCCGCGTTCCGCAAGCTCACGACTTTACAGCATGTCCCTGCAGGTTCAGGTGGTACCGGGTGTATCGGCGCTCGCCGGTGCGCGTCAGGGCGCCTTTCTCGACCAGATCGTGCAGGTCGCGCGTGGCGGTGGGGCGTGAGGTGCCGGTGATCGCGAGGTAGTTTTCCGCGCTCAGGCCGCCCGTGAAGCCACCGGGGCCCTCGCGAAACAGGCGGGCGATCACCTTCTCCTGCCGTTCGTTCATCATGTCGCGGAAGCGATCGAAAAAATGCGCCTTGGCGATATGGAAGGCGACGCGGCCGAGCGTCGTCTGCTGGGCCGCGATGATCATTTCTGCAAAATAGACCAGCCAGCCCGTGACATCGAGCGTCCGCTGATGGACCTCGAGCTGATCGTAATAGGCCTTGCGATGCTGCTCGATGGTGTGGGCGAGCGCGATCAGGGTCGGCTGCCCGATGTTTTGGGCGAGGGATTTTTCAGCGAGGGTTCGGCCGATGCGGCCATTGCCATCCTCGAAGGGATGGATGCTCTCGAAATAGAGATGTCCGATCCCGGCCCGGGTAAGTGCCGGCAAGGGCGTTTCACCGTCCGGGGCCGAGCCATTGAACCAAGTTAGATAGGCAGCCATCTCGTCCGGAACCCGGGAGGATGGCGGCGCCTCGAAATGCACAGTCGGCCGATCCTGGCGGCCGGACACGATCTGCATCGCGTCTTCATGGCGACGGTAGCCGCCGATGGTCTCCAGATGCCGGCTATCCGCCATCAGCATGCGGTGCCAGCGGAACAGCGTGTCGGCGTCGAGGGGATCAACCCAGCTCCGGTAGAGATCGACCATCATCTCCGCGATGCCCCGTTCCTTCGGCTTCACGTTGCGATTGTCAGTGTCGAGGCCGAGCTGACGACGCAGGGAAGATTGCACGCTGAGGCGATCCAGCGTCTCCCCTTCGATCGCGCTGGTCTTGACGGCCTCGTCGCTGAGGAGTTCGATCCGCAGCAGGTCCCGCTCGCCGTCGCTTACATGCCGAACCGCACCGATCACCTCGCCGG
Source organism: Azorhizobium sp. AG788 (assembly GCF_943371865.1). GTDB lineage: Bacteria > Pseudomonadota > Alphaproteobacteria > Rhizobiales > Xanthobacteraceae > Azorhizobium. Next base: position 59,847 of record NZ_CALRWL010000037.1, read on the forward strand.
TCAGCAGCAGGAACCGCCGCTCCAGCGGTTCGAGGGCAACCGGATCATAGGCAAAATGCGGCCAGCCGTGCTGCGTCCAGTTCCACACCATGAGCGATAGAATTCCTTTCTATCGCTCACATAATAGCGGAATTGCGATTGATAGATAGCCATCCTATCGCTCACGGCAGTGCGAAGGGGAGTGGCGAGCGTGACGCCGGATCGATCGCGCGCCGTGCGCGACCAAGGGGTGAATGGTCCCCCTGCTGCCGAACGCTTTCCAATCTGCGATACGATCGAATGGGAATCAGGGATGGCACATGGGATTCGGCGTTTTCATTCACCGCTCGGACTCGATCTATGACGATAGCCCGGCTGAGCGGTATCAGTTCCCGCGCCCATATCTGGGGCGGGTCGAGGCCTGCGTAGGGGACTGGATCGTTTATTACGAACCCCGGAAAGTGGCGGAGACCCGCGGCTATTT
>NZ_CALRWL010000038.1:0-59511 GCF_943371865.1 Azorhizobium sp. AG788
GGGGCTCTTGAGGACGCGGCTCGGCGGAACGGGGCTCCCGTGGGCCGGGCGGGGCCGGCTGCGGCAAAGGCACCGCCGGCATGGTGGCCGGGGTCTGTGCCGCCGGAACCGGCGCCACGGGCGCAACCGCGCCGCCGGAGCCGAGCGCGGGATTGGCGGCCGGCGCCGGGCTGGCGACGGTCGGCGGGCTTGCGGTTGGCGGCGCGCTTGGAACCGAGGGCACGGTGGATGCGGGAGCCGCAGTGGGAGCCGGAGCCGGGGCAACCGTTGGATTCGGCGCCCCGCTCGGTGCGACTGGCGCCGCGGCCGGTGGCGGCGGCGAACCGACCGGCGCGACCGGAGGTGTCGCCACGCTGGCCGGAGCCGCTGGCGTCGCCGCAGGGACCGCCCCCAGGCCCTGGCGCTCTTCCAGCCGCTTGGTCTCCCGCTCGATGGCCCGCATGGCGATCACGCTGGTCAGGGCCGCCGCCGTCACCCGGCGGTCCGGGGCGGCCAGCGGCCCGCGCCAGTTGATGCTGCCACCGGGAACGGCGCCGGCCACATCCGCGCCGTCCATGTCCAGCCCGGCTTCCACCATCAGGCGGGCCAGATCCAGATTGCCGGTCAGCGCCACCCGCACCCCGGACGCGGACACCCGCGCCGGTGACAGCCGCGCCACGCCATTGACCACGCCGAACGTGGTCTCCGCGCTCTCCAGCCGCAGCGGCCCCCGCGAAAACGCCCGGTCCAGCAAAGCTGCGGTGCGGCGCTCATCGGGCGGCGCGCCGGTGATGGTGTCCGCCAAGACGGTCTCGATGGCCTTGGGATCGGCGGCGGGAATCTCCAGATCGCGCACCGCCAATGTCCCCTGGCCGGACATGGCCTGAAGGATGGCCAAGGGCGTGCGCCCGCTGCCCACCAGATCGAGGGCCAGGGTGACGCGGCCGCGCGGCGGCATGCGGGGCGCCAATGGCGCCAGCAGCAGGGCGCTGTCCACCGCCTCCAGCGTAAGCCGGCCATCGGCCTGAAGCCCGTCGCCCCGGCGCCGCAGGGCCAGATTGCCCCCCAGATGGCCGGTGCCCAGCGTGCCGGCGAGATCGCGCACCTCCAGGCTGTTGCTGTCGGCGACCACGCGGGCACGACCGTCCGTCACCGCATAAGGCCCGCCCAGATCCACCTTCTTGGCCGCCAGATCCACCGTGAAGGCGGCAGGAACCGGCAGCGCCACCGCAAACCGGGCACCGGACCAGGGGCCCGCGCCCACATCCGCCCCGGTGCTGCGCGCGCCCCACAGGCCGATCAGCCGCGGCAGCGAGAGGCTGTCCAGTTCCAGCCGGCCGCTGACTTTCGGCGGGGTGCCGGGATCGAGATCCAGGGCGCCCGCCACCGGCGCGCCGGCCAGGGCGCCGGCCAGCTTCTCGAACCGCCACAGGCCGGCGTTGCGCGACAAGGTGAAGGTCAAGGCGCCGGACACCGCGCCGTCGGTGGCGCCGGAGGCGGCCAGCAGCCGCGGCAGATCGGTGCCCTCCAGGCGCATGTCGAGACTGGGCAGCACCGTGCCGTCGGTGGACAGGCGCACGGTGCCGGTGCCGCTGGCCACCGCGTCGCCCAGGGCCAGACGGCCATCGAAGGCGGCGGTGCCGTCGCTGCGGGGATCGATGGTGAGATCGAGCTTGGCGGGGCCGAGCCCGGCGCGCAGCCCCGGCAGGCCGGCGGCCTCCAGCGCCCGCGCGCCATCGCTGGCCACCAGGGCCAGGGCGACCCGGCTCGGGGCGGCACCATCGGTGCGGGCAAAGGCGGCGCGGCCGGAAATCTGCCCCAGCGTACCCTCGGCGGTGAGGCTGTGCGCCCCAGTCTCGCCCCAGGTGGCGGAACTGGTGAGTTGCACCGGCGAGGCCACCGGCAGCAGGCGGGTGATGGCGTCGGCGGTCTCCGGGCCCGCCACCAGCCGGGCCATGGGCACCAGGCCATCCGCCTTGGCACCGGCCACCGTCAGGTCGAGCCGGCCGGTGGGAGTGGTGGTGCGGGTGTCGAACGCGCCAGAGCCGGTGATCTTCAGCCCGGCCAGATCATCCAGGCCGAACCGCGACAGGGTCCAGGCCTGGCCGCTGGCCTGCGCCGTCACGGCGAGGCCGCGCAACGGCAGGCCCGACAAGGTGAGGTTCTGCCCGTCCAGGGTGATGGCGCCGTCAAATGGGGTCGCGGCGCCCAGCAGGCCACGGCGGCCCGCCGCCACCAGCGGATCGAGGTCCACCCCGTCCAGCGCCAGTTGCAGATCGATGCGCGGCACGCCGATCACCGGCAGGGCCAGCGCCGCGCTGCCGCGCAGGCGGGCCCGGCCGAAGGTGGCGTCGAGCGCACTGGCGGCATAGCGGCTGGCACTGGCGGAAATGCGCGCGGAAATGCGCACCGGCCCCTTCACCGCGGCCACATAGTCCGGGGCCAGCCGGGGCACAGCCCAGCGCAGGAAGGTGGCGGGCTCGTCGGAGGTGAACAAAAGGTCGCCGCCGAAGCCGCCGCCGTCGCTGCTGCGGGCCGGCACGCCGGACAGGCGGACCCCGGTCTGGCCGGGGAGCTTGGCCTCGGCGGTGTCCATGCGCCAACCCTGGGCGGTGCCGGTGAGGTCGGCGCGGGCGTCGCGGATCACGGTGCCGCCCACGGTCAACTGATCCACGGCGATGCCGATGCGCGAGGTGACGTCGGGGGCCGGCAGGGCGGCGAAGGTGGCCACCAGCCCGGCCAGGGCCTCGGTGGGCGATTGCGGCCCGCCGGGGCCGGCGGGGCGCAGGGCATCCAGATCCAGGCTGCGGGCATTGAGCACCGCGTCGAGCCCCACCGCCCGCCCCAGCGACAGCCGCGCCGAGCCCGACAATTGCACCGGGCGGGTATCCTCGCCCATGGTCAGGTCGAGGGATTCCGCCACCACCGCCTCGGGAGAGGCGCGGATGGCGGCGGACAGGCGCCAGGCCTCGGTGCCGAGGGCTTCGCCCTTGCGCACGAAGGTACCCTTGCCGTCAAACCGCGGCGTACCGTTGGACAGCCGCAGGAGGCCGTCCAGGTCGATGCCGAACGGCCGGGTGCGGCCGTCGGCGATCACCCGCAGCTTCCCGCCATCCTCGCCCAGGCGGCCGAGGCTGGTGCGCACCGCATAGCGCTCGCCGCCGGTGGTGACTTCGCCATCGAGCCGGAACGGCCCCAGGCTGGAGCGGGCCTCGCCCTTGAGGGTCAGGTCGGTGAGTTGCACCGTGCGGTCGGCCCCCCGGTCGAGAATGGCCAGCTCGCCGTGCTCGATACTGATCTGGCCGATGCTGAAACCAGCGGTCGCCCCGGCGCCGGTGGGGGTGACCATGCGCCCGGTGCTATCCAGCACCAGCCGCAGCTGCGGCCAGGACAAGGTGAGGCTGGTGGCCTCCACCTCGCCGCGCACCAGCGCGCCCAAGGACAGGTCGGCGCGCAGCTCGCGCACGGCGCCGCCGCTGGCCACGTCGTCACTGCCCAGCAAGACGGTGCGCAGCACCACCCGGGGCACCGGCAGGAGTTCCGCGTCGATGCGGCCGCGGATCAGCACCGGCGCGCCGAGGACGCGGCTGGCCTGCGCCTCGAACACGCCCCGCCAGGCGGTCCAATCCACCACGAACGGCGCGGCGAACGCGGCGCTGATGGTGAGAATGACCGCTGTGGCAAGGCCGATCAAAATGGCTTGCACGCGCCTGCCCTCATTTCATGTTCGCATATGCCCGGCGGAAGCGTCCGGACTGTGACAACGGCTTCCGCGCGGCTGGGCGGCGCGAACTCCCGCTAGGGAACCCGCGCCTCCCGCGCATCCTTAAACGATCTTGCCCGGATTCATGATGTTATCGGGATCGAACGCCTGCTTCAGGGCGCGCATGGCCTCCAGCGTACCGGCTCCATGCTCCGCCAGCAGATATTTCTTCTTGCCTTCCCCCACCCCGTGCTCGCCGGTGCAGGTGCCTTCCATGGCCAGCGCCCGCTCCACCAGGCGCTTCATGAACAGTTCGGCCTTGGCCACGTCGGCTGCGTCGGCCACGTCCACCATCAAGGTGGTGTGGAAGTTCCCGTCGCCCACATGGCCGACGATGGGGGCGACGAGTCCCATCTCCACGATGTCGGCCTTGGTGGCCTCCACGCATTCCGCCAGCCGCGAGATCGGCACGCACACATCGGTCGCCACCGCCTTGGCGCCGGGGCGCAGGGGCAGGGCCGACCAATAGGCATCATGCCGCGCCTGCCACAGCTTGGTGCGGTCCTCGGCCTTGCCGGCCCAGGTGAACGGCCCGCCGCCATTGTCGGTGGCGATCTCACCGAACCGCTCCGCCTGCTCGGCGGCGCCGGCGGGCGTGCCGTGGAATTCCAGGAACAAATGCGGCGTCTCGGGCAGATCCAGCTTGGCATAAGCGTTGGAGGCGCGGACCTGCACCTCGTCCAGCAGTTCGATGCGGGCCACCGGAATGCCGGACTGGATGGTGGCGATCACCGCATTGCAGGCGTCCGAAATGGTCGGGAACGGGCAGACCCCGGCGACGATGGATTCGGGAATGCCATAGAGCTTCAGCGTGATCTCGACGATGATGCCCAGCGTGCCCTCGGCGCCCACGAACAGACGGGTGAGGTCATAGCCGGCGGAGGATTTGCGCGCCCGCCGCGAGGTGGTGATGAGCTTGCCGTCGGGCATCACCACCTTCAGCGCCAGCACATTGTCCTTCATGGTGCCGTAGCGCACCGCATTGGTGCCGGAGGCGCGGGTGGAGGCCATGCCGCCCAACGAGGCGTCGGCGCCGGGATCGATGGGGAAGAACAGGCCCTGGTCGCGCAATTCCTCATTCAGGCGCTTGCGGGTCACGCCCGGCTCGATCACGCAGTCCAGGTCTTCCGCATGCACCGCCAGAATGCGGTTCATGCCGGACAGATCGATGCACACTCCGCCGTAGGGCGCATTCACATGGCCCTCCAGGGACGTACCCGCGCCCCAGGCGATCACCGGCACCTTATGGGCGGCACAAATCCGCACCGCGGCCTGCACGTCGGCAATGCTGTCCACGAAGACCACCGCATCCGGCGGCTCGTTCGGTAAGAAGGTAGTCACATTGGCGTGCTGCTCCCGCACGGCCAACGACATCACGACCTTGTTACCAAAATGGGCGGTGAGTTCCGCAAGGGCATCTGCCCGACCTTCGACGCTGGCAAATGGCGGCGTCGCAACTGCACCAAGCATTTAGAATTCCTTAACATCTCAGAAAGATCGCTGTCGGGGGCGAGTGTAGCTAGCCGCACGGCTCCTGCAAACGCCTCGCGGATATTGTTCTGCAACCCTCATTGCTGCACTTCAAATCCGCATTGGAGACAATCTTACGCCATTTCGGCAGTGACCAATGCCGTTCGCATCGGCACACTGATTGTCGGACGAGCACCTTCCGGAACAGGAGGTCTCCATGCTGGACCGAATGGACTATGAACCCGTGTTCTTTGCCCCCTTCGTCTCTTCGGCGATGGCGGTGGAGCGGGACTGGACCGACTATAATGGCCACCTGAATGTGGCCTCCTACGGCTTGATGTTTGACCGGGCCTTCGATGAGGCCCTGTCGTTGCTGGGGCTGGGACCACTGGCCGCGCCGCACCGCGGCTCCTCCTTCTTCACCGTCGAGACCCACACCCGTTATGTGCGCGAACTGCCCCTCGGCGCACCGGTCCGGGTGACGCTGCGGCTGGTGGATTATGACGACAAGCGCTTGCATCTGTTCGAGACGCTGCATCACGGCACCGAGGGCTGGGTTGCCGCCACGTCGGAACAGATCGCCCTGCACGTGGACCTGGCCAGCCGCCGCGCCAGCCCCATTCCGGACGACGTGCTGGAGCGGATCGCGGTCATGCGCTCGGTTCATGCTGCACTGCCCTCACCGGACGGAATGGGGCGCAGCGTCGGGATGATGAGCCGCTGCTGACGGCGGGCGGCGCGCGAAGCCTTGTTCATGCTTCGCTAACCACATGCCTGCCTAACCGGCGGGCATGTCTGCGTTTGGTGCAGGTCAGGCATGCTGACCTATCAATTCTGCTGCGGCGCAACAAGGCGTACCTTGCAGTGCATCAGACGCCCGTTCTGGACGTCGCTACTGCGAGAGGGCCTCGTCATGAGCGCCGTAAGCTATACGTCCCCGAAGTTTTCGCCGATGTCCTCGGCCACTGCCGAGCCGAAGAAGGGCTTCTTCGCCCGCGTTCTGGACGCCATCATCGCCGCCCGCACCGAGCAGGCCGAGCGCGAAGTGCTCAAGTATGTGCAGCGCACCGGTCGCTATCCGCTGCTCTGAGCGTCCGCACAGGCGCGCTGCAACGGCAAGCGGATGCGCGGCCTCAGGGCCCGACACTTGTCATAGACTGCCGGTCGCGAACCCCGCCCCGCCTTTCGGCACCGGGCGGGGGCGACACTGGAACCGCATCCCCGCAGATGCAGTCCCGAGCCGCCGACGGGCCCGCACCCGCGCGGCGTCGGCAGTCCTCCCTAAGCCCTAACCCCTAAGCGGTCTTGTCCGAGAGAATCAGGCTGGTCCAGCCTTCGATGTCCCGGCGACGCACCAGCTTCAGCCCCTGCGCCCGATAGGCGGCCAAAGCCGCATTGGCGTGCGACGGCAGCAATCCCGACAGCACCAGCCATCCCCCCGGCGCCAGCAACGGGCGCACTGGGCGCGCCAGCCGCTTCAGCGGCGGCAGCAGGATATTGGCCAGGATCAGATCATAGGGCGCCGAGGCCCGGATCACCGCCGCATCCACGCCGGCGGCCAGATGCATGGTGACGAAGCCCTTTGCCTTGTTCGCCGCGGCATTCTCCAGCGCCGTGCGCACCGCCACCCCATCCAGATCGCTGGCCACCACCGGGCGGCGGAACTGCCGCGCCGCCGCAATGGCCAGGACGCCGGTCCCCGTCCCCACATCCAGGATCCGCCGCGGGCGGCCGATCTTGGCCATGTCGGCAATGGCGGCGAGGCACCCTTGCGTGGTGCCGTGATGGCCGGTGCCGAACGCCAGCGCCGCCTCGATCTCGATGCCGATGGCATTGACCGGCACGCGGGCGCGGTCATGGCTGCCATGGACCACGAACGGGCCGACCCGCACCGGGGCAAGTCCCTCCAGGCTGGCGGCCACCCAATCGGTCTTGTCGATGGAATGGAAGCTGATCTGGTCCGCCATTTCGTCGCCGGCGGCAATCCGCACCAGTTCGCGCAGGCGATCGGGGTCGAAGGCTTCGCCGGCATAAAGCTCGATGGCCCAGCTGCCGTCCGGCTGCTCGAAATTGGCCACCGCCACTTCGGCGGGATCGAAATTCTCGCCCAGGAAGTCCGCCACGCGGCGCGCCTCCCGCTCGGGGGCGCTGAGACGCATCACATGGGTGGCGTCGTTGGGCGGCAGTCCTTCCAGCATTCGGTCCTCGATCACAATGCAATCCACAGGCGCCTGGAGTGCCAGACTAGGCGCGCAAGTGCCAGCGCGATCACGAGCACCGGGAGGGGAAAGGCGCTTTTGCCGGTCTCTGGCGGCGTGGGCGACGTATTCCGGCAACGCGCGATCAGCCCGCGAACATGCCCACCACCCGGTTGGCCCCCGCTTGCCGCGCGCTGCTCAGGCGCTGTTCGGCGATCTGGACCAGGTCCGGCACGCTCTGCGCATCCTGCGGCGTGGTCGCCACCCCGATGCACAAGGTGTGGGACACCCCGTCCCGGGCCAGGCCCAATGCCTCCACCCGCGCCCGCAACATCGACGCCACCTGCATGCCGGCCTGGTGGGCGGCGCCCGGAGTCAGCACCGCGAAGGTATGGTCGTTGGTGCGCACCACATAGTCGCCGGTGCGCAGGCCCTCGCCGATCGCCTCGCCGATCAGCCGCATCAGATGGCCATTGCCCAAGGGCGGGGGGCCGACGCGCATGGCTTCGATCCCATCGACCCGCATCAGCAGCAAGCTCATGGGCCGGCCGGTCAGCGCGGTGATGGACAGGAGGTGCGCGCACACCGGCGCGAACTGGTCGGCATGCAGGGCGCCGGTCATGGGGTCATAGCGGCCCGCAACCTTGGGCGCCGCGGGCGCGCGGTGCAGGCGCATGGCATTCCAGACCTCGCGCAGGCTGCGCCCCCGGCCCGCCGGCAGCGCCTCGACGCGGGTGAGATACCAGGTGATGACCCCGCCATAGATCACCGCGGCCAGCAGCTTTCCAACCCATCCGCCGATGCCCGCCGAAAAGGGGATGCCGAAGGTCAGATGCAACGCGGTGAAATAGGCGATCTGGTCGATGGTCAGTCCCAGCAGCAGCGTCAGTGACACCGACAACCATAAGCCGCAGTGAAACCGCCGCGACAGCCGCTCATAGAGCGCGAACATCACCAGGCATTCCAGAAACAGCAGCAAGCTGCCCCACACCATCAGCGCGGCGAACTTGCCGAGGAAAGCCACGTCCAGGGTTCGCGGCAGCGGCAGCCGCACATGGTCCATGGCCAACAGCGCCACCAGCAGGATGATGATGAAATTGCCCAGCAGCATGCCGTACAGGGGCTGCCGCGCCATCGGGGCATCCTCGCGGATATAGGTGAGCAGCAGCAAGGCGAGCTTGCCGGAGAACAGCACCGCCGAACCGGGCGACAGCGCCAGCCCGAACGGCAGCCGCACATAAAAGGCCACCGAGAGATAGGCTTCCAGAAAATGGGTGGCGCCCAGCGCGCAGAAAAACGCCCCGATGCCGATCAGGTGACGTGCCCGGAACAAGGCGAGCATGGCGCCGAAATAGATCGCCATCTCACCGAGGATCAGCAGAAAATTATTCAAATACATGGAAGCGGGAGCAGTCTGGCGCTGAGCGCAGAGAACACCGGCGCAGGAAGCGACGGCCTGCGGCCATGATACCGACTTGCTGCGGCGCGCAACAGGTGTGCGTGCAATCCCTGAGGCGTCCGCACCGGCAGGTAGCAGGCGGACCGCTCACACCTTTTCGACGAAGCTTTCCAGCACGCGCTTCTCGCCGGCCTTGTCGAACTGGACCGTCAGCTTGTTGCCGTCGATGCCCGTGATCTCGCCATATCCGAACTTGATATGGAAAATCCGTTCACCCGCAGTGAACGCCGATTCGCCGCCGATGGATGAGGCCAGCAACGTGCCCTCGATCACCAGCGGGCCACCGCGCCCCGATCCTTTGCCGGCACCATATCCGCCCCGCGACGACGGGTCGCTGCTGGCAGCCCGCGCCGTCTGCGCCCGCTGCCAGCCTGGCGTTGCGTAAGTGGAGGTGAAAGGCTCGGTCTTCTCGAACCGGCTGGCGCCATACGCCCCGCCACCGGACCCGCCCCAGCCAAAACCGCCCTTGGATTCCTGCACCTCCACATGGGCGTCGGGCAGTTCGTCCAGGAAGCGGCTCGGCACGGTGGAATTCCACATGCCGTGGATGCGCCGGTTGGAGGCGAAATAGATCCGCGCGCTCAGCCGGGCGCGGGTGATGCCCACATAAGCGAGGCGCCGCTCTTCCTCCAGGCCCGCCTTGCCCTGCTCGTCCAGGGCGCGCTGGTGGGGAAACAGTCCCTCCTCCCAGCCGGGCAGGAACACGGTGTCGAACTCCAGCCCCTTGGCGGAATGCAGGGTCATGATCTGCACCGCGTCCTCGGCGGCGCCATTGTCCACGTCCATCACCAGGGAAATGTGCTCCAGGAAGCCCTGCAAATTCTCGAACTGCTCCATGGAGCGGACCAGTTCCTTGAGGTTTTCCAGCCGGCCGGTGGCCTCGGCGGAGCGGTCCTTCTGCCACATGTCCGTATAGCCGCTCTCGTCGAGCACGATCTCGGCCAGTTCGGAATGCTTGGTATGGCCGGCCTGCTCGCGCCAGCGGTCGAACGACTGCACCAGGCCGCGCAAGGTGGCGCGCAACTTGGGCTTCAGTTCCTCGCTTTCCGCCAACAGCCGGGCCGCCTCCTGCAACGGCACGCCCGACGCGCGGGCCACGTCGCGGATCTGCTTGACCGCCACATCGCCGAGGCCCCGTTTGGGCACATTGACGATGCGCTCGAACGCCAGGTCATCGGCGGTGGACATGACGCAGCGCAGATAGGCCAGGGCATCGCGGATTTCTGCCCGCTCATAGAAGCGCGGGCCGCCGATCACCCGGTAGTTCAGCCCCAAAGTGACGAAGCGATCCTCGAACTCGCGCATCTGGAACGAGGCCCGCACCAGGATCGCCACTTGCGACAACGCATGGCCGGAGCGCTGCAGCGCCTCTATCTCATCGCCGATGGCGCGGGCTTCCTCGCCGCTGTCCCAGGAGCCGGTGACGGCGACCTTCTCGCCGGTCTCGCCATCGGAGAACAGCGTCTTGCCCAACCGCCCCTCATTAAAGGCGATGATGTGCGAGGCCGCCGCCAGGATATGGCCGGTGGAGCGGTAATTGCGCTCCAGGCGGATCACCTTGGCGCCGGGGAAATCGCTCTCGAAGCGCAGGATGTTGTCCACTTCGGCGCCGCGCCAGCCATAGATGGACTGGTCGTCATCGCCCACGCAGCAGACATTCTTGGAGCCCTGCGCCAGCAGCCGCAGCCACAGATATTGCGCGACATTGGTGTCCTGATACTCGTCCACCAGCAGATATTTGAAGCGCTTGTGATAGTCCGCCAGCACGTCGGGATGCTCGCGGAACAGGCGGATGCCCTCCAGCAGCAGATCGCCGAAATCCACCGCATTCAGCGCCTTCAACCGCGCCTGATAGGCGGCATAGAGCATCTGGCCGCGGCCATGGGCGAAGGCGGCGCCCTCGCCGGGCGAGACGTTCTCGGGCGACAGGCCGCGATTCTTCCAGCCGTCGATGGCGGAGGCCAGCATCCGCGCCGGCCAGCGCTTCTCGTCGATATTCTCTGCCGCGATCAATTGCTTGAGCAGGCGGATCTGGTCGTCAGTGTCGAGAATGGTGAAGCCGCTGCGCAGGCCCACCAGTTCATAATGCCGGCGCAGAATGCGCACGCCGATGGAATGGAAGGTGCCCAGCCACGGCATGCCCTCCACCGCATCCCCCACCATGGAATGGATGCGTTCCTTCATCTCCCGCGCCGCCTTGTTGGTGAAGGTCACCACCAGGATCTGTGACGGGTAAGCCCGGCCTTGGGACAGGATATGAGCCACGCGGGCGGTGAGCACGCGGGTCTTGCCGGTGCCGGCGCCGGCCAGCACCAGCAGCGGCCCGTCGATGCTTTCCACCGCATCGCGCTGCTCGGGGTTCAGCCCGTTGAGATAGGAGGCCGGCCGCGCCGGTGCCCCGCCCGCCCGCGCCCGCTCGGCGATGCCGCCGGGGCGCAGGGCCGGACGCTCCACACCGCTGTCGCGCCCGTGGCTGTCCCGCGCGGTCACATCGCGGCGCTCCCCGCCGAAGGGATCGTCGTGCGGGTCGGCACCGTTCTGGTCATGGGAGTGGGGCAATCGCCGTCTCGTTCTCGCCTACGCGATTCTGTTGTGAGAACAAAATGGCACCGCAAGGGCCGGATTGCGAGGGGTGCGGCGCCATGCACAGCTTTGCGCATGTGGAAACGGCGCCGAAGCGGCGCCGTTTCGTCTGGATTGCGGTCAGAGGGGGCTCACCAATCGGCGCGGCACACCCGCTGGGTCCAATAGGGGCTCCACCAGCACTTCAGGAAACCCTTCACCTCGCGCATGGGGCGGAACACGGTGGGGGCGGTGGTCAGGCCCACCAGCTGGCCATTGGGCGGCAGCAGGCCGTCCAGCACCACGGCATTGAACGACAGCGTGGTGCCGGAAAGGGTGGCCGCGCCCAGTTCGACGATCGCCTGGGTGGGCACCGGGCCCAGCGTGGTGACCGAGACGTTCGGCGGATCGTTCTTCATCAACGAGACCGTGGCGTTCCACATCTTCACGAACTGCTCGGTATTCATGGTGCCGTTGATGCGCTCGGGGCGATCAATGGCGAAAGCGGCAGTGGGCGAGACGCCGGTGAGGGTCAGCACCTTGCCGTCGAAGCTCAGGGACGCCGCCTGCTGCGTCAGCATCATCTCCACCGGACGGGCGATGTGGATCTCGGGCTTGGCCTCTGCGGCGGCGGGCGCCTGCATGGTGGGAGCCGTGCTCGGGGCCGGGGTCGCCGTCTGCGCGAGGGCCGCGAAGCCGGACGCGGCCAGGATCAGGCCCGCCAAAGGTGCAATCACTTTCATGGACCGATCTTCCTTCTTCTGACCCGCATCACACCATCGAGCCGCATCGGCGCGTGGGTGAAACCGCGAACGGTTCGCACCCTCGCCCTCGTCCGGCGCCGTGGCTGCGCGCGACCCTATAGCGGATTTTGCCGCCAAACCAAGCTTTGCCTCCGCCGGATCGATCGCCTCAGAGCGAGACGCTGGAGAAGCTGCGCGGCGGCGGGCTCACCACCGTTGTGGTCCCCCCGCGGATCTCCATCACCGCCAGGGCCCGTTCATTGGTGCCGTCCATCTTCAGGCGGAAGGCGCCATCCACGCCGGTAAAGCCCGAGGGATTGGTCAAAGTGGTGGCGCTCAGCCCTTCCGCGCCCTGGGTGCGCACGATGGCGCCCACCAGCGAGACCGCGTCGAAGGCCAGCGTCGCGGTCCGCACCGGATCGGTGCCATAGCGGGCCTTGTAGCGGGCGGTGAAGGACCGCCAGCCGGCCGAATCAGGGGCGGCGAACTGCGCGCCCTCCATCTGCGGCACGCTGAACAGGCGCTGCTCGTCCCACAGGCCGGTGCCCAGCAGGCGGATGCGCTTGAGGTCGACGCCGGCGGTGGTCAGTTGCTGCACCACATTGGCGACGCTGTCGGCGGTGTCGGGAATGAAGATGGCGTCGGTCTGCGCCGCCACATCCGCCACCCTTTTCACCGAATCCGCCAGCCGCGCCGGGGTGTAGCGCTCCAGGGCCGTCACCCGGCCGCCCACTTCCGAGACGGTCTGCTGGAACGCCCCCTGCACCACGGTGCCATAGGCATTTTCCGGCAGCAGCGCCGCGAACGAGCGTTTGCCCTGGCTGGCGGTGAAGCGGATGATCCGCTCCACGTCGGTCTGCGGCAGGAAGCTCAGCAGATAGACCCCGTTGCCGGCCACATTGGTATCTGTGGAAAACGCGACGATGGGCACGCCGCGCGGCCGGGCCACCTGCGCCGCGGCGCCCACCGCATGGGCGAACAGCGGCCCGAGAATGATCCGGGCGCCTTCGTTGATGGCGGCCTCCGCGGCGGTGCGGGCGCCCTGGGTGGTGCCGGCATCGTCCTTGATGAGGAGCTGGATCGGCGGCTGGCCCATTTCGCTCATGGCCAGTTCGGCGGCATTCTTCATCGCCTGGCCGGCCAGCGCGGCATTGCCCTGCGCGCCCAGCGGCAGGATCAGCGCCACCACCGCTCCGCCATTGGGCAGCGGCCCGCCGGTGACCGGCGGCGTGGGCGCCGCCTGCGGATTGTTCGTGACCATGGGCGCGTCGCCGCCGGCACAAGCTGCCAGCACAGAGGCGGCGGAGACCGAACCGGCCAGCTTCAGACCCGAGGTCAAGAGGGCGCGACGGGAGACACCCGGAGGCAGAACGCGATCGATCACCACTATCTCCTCGAACCCCACGCCCCGGCCGGGGACGCCCAGGACAGACTTTGCGACGCACGGTCAACGGGCGGAGGCCGCTTCCCGGTGCGGAAATGCCACTCTATCTCCACAATCGCGCGTCCTGTCACCCCGTTCCGCACCGATGTGCGCAATTGGATAACGCGCGACCGCGCTTTACGCCTCCTCACGATATCGGTAGCAGCCGGCGGGAAAACGCTGCGGGATGCGTTCGCACGGCGGCGACTGTCATCGCGGCCCGTCCCGCTTTATGCTGGCGGCATGATCCGAGACACCCTCGCCCCCGCCCCCAGCGACGCCCAAGACCTGCCCATGGAGGACCTCCCCCTGGAGGACCTTCCCATGGAGGATCTCCCCGTGGAGGAGCTGGACGGCGCGCTGCCGGACGGCCCCGCCGCGCCGGGAACGCCGGCCTTCACCCTGGCCGGCGTGCGCGTACCGGCCCGGCGGCTGGAAGCGGGCCTGCATGTGGTGGCCACCCCCATCGGCAATCTGGGCGACATCACGGTGCGGGCGCTGGAAACCCTGGCGGGCGCCACCATCATCGCCTGCGAAGACACCCGCATGAGCCGGCGGCTGACCGAGCGCTACGGCATCACCACCCATCTGGTGGCCTATCACGACCATAACGGCGCCTCCATGCGCCCCAAATTGCTGGCCAAGCTGGCGCTGGGCGAGGCCATCGCTCTGGTGTCCGACGCCGGCACGCCTTTGGTCTCCGATCCCGGCTACAAATTGGTGGTGGAAGCCGCCGCCGCCGGCATCCGCATCCATCCGGTGCCCGGCGCCTCGGCGCTGCTGGCGGCGCTGGTCACCGCCGGCCTGCCCACCGACCGCTTCCTGTTCGACGGCTTCCTGCCGCCCAAGCCCGGCCAGCGCCGCAACCGCATCGCCGAACTGTCCCGCCTGCCCTCCACCTTGGTGCTGTATGAGACCGGGCCGCGGCTGGCAGACAGCCTCAAGGATCTGGCCGCCGGCCTCGGGCCGCGCCCGGCGGCGGTGTGCCGCGAACTGACCAAGGCCCATGAGGAGGTGCGGCGCGGCCTCCTGCCGGAGCTGGCGGCGCATTATGAGCAGGCCGGCGCCCCGCGCGGCGAGATCGTGCTGGTGATCGGCCCGCCGCTGGAGGCCCCCGCCGCCGACGATGATGTGGACGCGGCGCTGGCCCGCGTGCTGGGCGATCATTCGCTGAAGGATGCGGTGGCCGCCGTCACCGCCGCCACCGGCCGCCCCAAGCGCGAGGTCTATGCCCGTGCCTTGGCCCTGACCCAGGGCGACGGCGCCCCGCCCCGCGACGCGGGGGAAACCGACTAGCGCTGAAGAAGCGCGCATGGCCCGGCCCCCGCCCGCCGACACCCCCGCCCGCCGCCGCAAGCAGGCGGCCCATGCCCGCGGCGTGGTGGCGGAGCAGCGGGCCGCGGCTGAGCTGGAGGCGAAGGGCTTCACCATCCTGGAGCGCCGCCTGCGCACCAAAGCGGGCGAACTGGATCTGGTGGCGCGCCGCGGCGATCTGCTGGTGTTCTGCGAGGTGAAATTGCGCGGCGACTTGGCGCAGGCGGCGGAAAGCCTGCTGCCGCGCCAGCGCCGCCGCATCGCCGCCGCCGCCGAAGCCTATCTGGCCACGCGGCCGGAGCTAATGGCCCTGGACATGCGGTTCGACGCCATCCTGCTGACCCTGGACGGGGCGTGCGAGCATCTGGAAGGCGCGTTCGAACTGGAGGCGTGACGCGCGCCCCCGGCGCGGCGGTCTGGCGGTGCGGCGCGCGCGCCTATAGATATGCCCCTATCATCACGGGAACCTCGCCTGTCCGGGCGATCGCCGGAGCTTGCCATGAGCCTTCAGGTCGCGGTCCAGATGGACCACATCGCCCACATCAATATTGCGGGTGACTCCACCTTCGCCTTGCTGCTGGAAGCCCAGCGGCGCGGCCACACCTTGGTGCATTACACCCCCGACCGCCTCGCCATGCGCGACGGCCAGGTGTTCGCCACCGTCGAGCCGCTCACCGTGGCGGACGAGGCCGGCAAGCATTTCCACCTGGGGGAAAAGCGCCGGGTGGCGCTGAAGGACTATGACGTGGTCCTGCTGCGCCAGGATCCGCCGTTCGACATGGCCTATGTCACCAGCACCCATCTGCTGGAGCGCATCCACCCCCACACCCTGGTGGTGAACGACCCCGGCCATGTGCGCAACGCGCCGGAGAAGATCTTCGTCACCGACTTCCCCGATCTGATGCCGCCCACGCTGATCTCCCGCGACCTGGACGAGATCAAGGCGTTCCGCGCCGAGTTCAAGGACGTGGTCATGAAGCCGCTGTACGGCAATGGCGGCGCGGCGGTGTTCCGGCTGGCGGAGGGCGATCTCAATTTCGGCTCGCTGTTCGATTTGTTCTCCGTCACCTTCCGCGAACCCTGGATGATCCAGCGCTTCCTGCCTGCGGTGAAGCATGGCGACAAGCGCATCATCCTGGTGGATGGCGAAGCCGCCGGCGCGGTGAACCGGGTGCCCAGCGAGGGCGATCTGCGCTCCAACATGGTGCGCGGCGGCGCCGCCAAGCCCACCGACCTCACCGACCGCGAGAAGGAAATCTGCTTCCGCATCGGCCCGGCCCTGCGCGAGCGCGGCCTGCTGTTCGTGGGCATCGACGTGATCGACGGCAATCTCACCGAGATCAACGTCACCTCGCCCACCGGCCTGCGCGCCATCAAGCGCCTGGGCGGCCCGGACATCGCCGCCCAGATCTGGGACAGCATCGAGGCCAAGCGCGCCTGAGCCGGCGCGGCGCCGCGGACCCAACGGCGCCGCACCGGGTTATACCCCCACGATGATCGCGCCTCAGCGCACGCAAGCAGGAATGAGAACCATGGCGCCAGCGCCCTTGACCGTCTCCATCCCCCACAAGCTCGGCAAGGAGGAGGCGGTGCGCCGCATCCAGGGCGGCGCCGGCATGCTGCGGGAGAAGTTCTCCGGCCAGGTCACCATCATGGAAGAGACCTGGATCAACGAGCGGCTGGAATTCCGCATCGCCACCATGGGCCAGCAGGCCTCCGGCCAGATCGACGTGGCCGAAGACGCGGTGCACCTGGCGGTGGAGCTGCCCTATCTGCTCCACATCGCCGCCACCAAGATCAAGGACATGATCCAGAAGCAGGGCAACCTGCTCCTGGAGAAGAAGTAGAGCGGTCTCTGCCGGTAAGAGGGCCTGATGGGATCAGGCCCGCGCGGTCAGACCGGCACGAAGGTCATGTCCGCGGTATCGAGGGTGAAGGTGCCGTCGGGCTGCACCTCGAAATGCGCCAGCACATCCTGCGAGGCGCCCAGCTGAAGCGCGCGGATCGCCGCGGACAGCACCTCCGGCGTGTTGATCCGGGCGATCCAGGAGGCGTATTCCAGCCGCAGCCGCCGCTCCACCACCGGCCCCACCGGAGCAAAGCCGGCGGCCCGTGCGGTCTCGGTCCATTGCGCCACTGAATAGTCGCGCACATGGGACGGATCGCGCAGCATCTCGATGGTCTGCAGGAAGCTGTCCAGCAGCGCGCCCTTGGGCGCCACCACATCCATGAAGATGGCGCGGCCGCCGGGCTTCAGCACCCGGCGCGCCTCCGCGACCCCCGCCGCCAGATCGCCCCAATGATGGGCGCTGTAGCGCGAGACCACGAAATCGAAGCTGGCATCGGGGAATGGCAGTTTTTCCGCCACGCCCTGCAGCGTCTCGATATTGCCCAGTCCCCGCACGCCCGCTTCGCGGCGCACCGCCTCCAGCATGCGTTCCGACAGATCATAGGCCACCACGCCGGCCACATGGGGCGCGGCGGTGAAGCTCACATGCCCGCCGCCGCAGCCCAGATCCAGCACCCGCGCCGCGGACTGGCCGGTGAGCGCCGCCGCCAGCGCCTCCAGATCCGCGCCCTGGGCGTGGACGATGCTGGTGACATAGGCCTCGGCGCGGGGGCTGAACTGGGCCGAAACCAAGCCGTCATGCCCGCTGGCGGGGATGACGGCGGCGGACGGCGTGGGGGTGGTCATGATGGCATTTTCCTTGAAGGGGCCGGCCCCGCTGAGCGGGCGGCCATCGGGCTGGCGTTCGAACCGCAATGCACCCGTCCGCAACCGGCGTCCAGACGGGTCGCGCGGCGGACGGCCGGGCCCGGAAGCACCCGCCGCGCCGCCGCAGCGGGATCTCCGGTTTAGAAGCCTGTTAAACCGGTGCCAGAGCTAAGTTTATCCTGGTATATTTTCTCCCATGATCGCCGTGCCTGATCCCACCCGCCGCCAGGCCCTGGCAGCGTTCGTCCGCGCCCATCGCGAGCGCATGGACCCCGCCGCCTTCGGTTTCACCGATCTGCGCCGCCGCCGCACCCCCGGCCTGCGCCGGGAGGAGATGGCGCAGATCGCCGGCCTCAGCGTCACCTGGTACAGCTGGATCGAACAGGGGCGCGACGTCTCATTGTCCGCCGCGGCCATCGGGCGGCTGGCGCGCGCCCTGGCGCTGGCCCCCGCCGAGCGGGCCTATCTGTTCGAACTGGCCGACCGCCGCGACCCCACCCCGCCGGACGCCGACACCCCGGAGGCGCTGGCCCCGCTGACGCGGATGATCGAAGCGCTGCCGTTTCCCGCCTATCTGCTGGACGGCACCTGGAATGCCCGCGTCTGGAACCCGCCGGCGGCGGCGCTGTTTCGCGGCTGGCTGGACGGCGCGGACGATGCCAATCTGCTGCGCTTCATCTTCCTCAATCCCGCCGCCGCCGCCCTCATTCCCGACCATGAGGACCGGGCGCGCCGGGTTCTGGGGGAGTTCCGCGCCGACACCTCGCGCCACATCACGGAACCGGCGCTGGCCGTCCTCGTGGCCGAACTGAGGGCGGGATCGGCGCTGTTCGCGCGATTCTGGGAGGCGCAGGCCGTGCTGGGCCGGGAAGGGGGAAGCCGCAGCTTTGTGGATGCGGCGGGGGCGGTGCGGCGCTTCGAACAGGTCACCCTCACGCCCGCGCCCGGCGACCGCCTGAAGCTGGTGGTCCTGACGCCCCAGGAGGATATTGATACCGCCACCAGGACGAGCTAAAAAATGCGGACGGCGCCGAGGATGCAAGCTGAAGTCAAGGTTCGTCTGATATTTGACCGCAAGCCCTGTGTCGGGCACGCGAAGATGATCAGGCCCGGGGAACGGAATGCGCGGCTCCGAAGAGGTCAAGAACTGGATGAACATGTTCCGCTGGATCGTCAAACTGATCCGCGACGAATATGGGATTCCGGAAGAGCAGCTCACCCGCCACGCCGCCATCGACAAGGATCTGGGGCTGGATGCCGAGCAGATCGAACAGGTGATGGAAATCGTCGCCGAGGCGTTCGAGATCCACTTCCCGGACGATTCCCTCGACGAACTGGTGAAGCTGGAAGAATTCTGCCTGCTGGCCAGCTGGCTGGCCGGCTTCTACAAGCAGCCCCCGTTCCTGGCCGATGACTTCGCCGGGCGGGCCATGGCCATGAACCCCCGCGCCGCTCAGGGCTGAAACACCATCGCCGCATAGCGCAGCGCGAAGGCGCCCACCAGCAGCGGCGCAAACACCGCCACCTTGATCAGCATTCGCGCCACCGGGCCGGGCGCGCGCACGGCGGCGGGCGGCACCGCGCGCGCCGCGCGGCGGAACAGATAAGCGGTGAAGGAAGCGGGCGAAACATAGGTCATGGGACGTGCCTTTCGCGCTCCTTATCCGCCCAACCCGCATCAAGGGACGATGGGGAAGGCAAGGCCGGCCCATAAAGGCGGCATCAACCGCTGTTCTTAATTCGTTCTTGTGCGTCTTTTCGCCCTCCAGTACCGTAAGGCGGGATGGGATGGCGTGGGGGCGCGGGCGTGATCCAGCGGGTGGCAACGGTCGCCTTCGAGGGGGTGGATGCCCGCCCCGTGGACGTGCAGGTGCACGTGGCCGCCGGCCTGCCCGCCTTCACCATCGTCGGCCTGCCGGACAAGGCGGTGACGGAAGCCAAGGAGCGGGTGCGCGCGGCGCTGATCGCCTCGGGCCTCGCCCTGCCGGCGCGGCGCATCACCGTCAATCTCGCCCCCGCCGATCTCCCCAAGGAAGGCTCCCATTATGATCTGCCCATCGCCTTGGGGCTGATGGCGGCCATCGGTGCCATTCCGCCCGATGCCTTGGCCGGCTTCACCGTGGTGGGGGAACTGGGCCTCGACGGCTCCATCGCCGCGGTCTCCGGGGTTCTCCCCGCCGCCATCGGCGCCAATGCCCGCGGCCATGGTCTGATCTGCCCCGCCGCCTGCGGCGCCGAGGCGGCCTGGGCCAGCCCGGACATGGAAATTCTGGCGCCCTGCTCGCTGATCCAACTGGCCAATCATGTCACCGGCCGGCAGGTGCTGGCGCGGCCCGATCCGCGCATCCGCGCGGCGCGCGAAGGGGGCCTGGATCTGCGCGACGTGCGCGGCCAGGAAACCGCCAAGCGGGCGCTGGAGGTGGCGGCCGCCGGCGGGCATAATTTGCTCTATGTGGGGCCGCCCGGCTCGGGCAAATCCATGCTGGCGCAGCGCCTGCCCTCCATCCTGCCGCCGCTGGCGCCCTCGGAAATGCTGGCGGTATCGATGATCGCCTCGGTGGCCGGGGCCATCGAAGACGGAGCGCTGGTGGATCGCCGCCCGTTCCGCGCCCCGCACCATTCCGCCTCCATGGCCGCCATGGTGGGCGGCGGCATGAAGGCCAAGCCCGGCGAGGTCTCGCTCGCCCATTTGGGCGTGCTGTTCCTGGATGAATTGCCGGAATTCTCGCCCCAGGTGCTGGACAGCCTGCGCCAGCCGCTGGAAAGCGGCGAGGTGCTGATCGCCCGTGCCAACCACCGCGTCACCTATCCCGCCCGCTTCCAATTGATCGCCGCCATGAATCCGTGCCGCTGCGGCCGGGCCGGGGAGGCGGGCTTCACCTGCAAGCGCGGGCCGCGCTGCGCCGATGAATATGTGGGCCGCCTGTCCGGCCCGTTCCTGGACCGCATCGACCTGCATCTGGAGGTGCCTGCCGTCACCGCCGCCGATCTGGTGCTGCCCGCCCCCGCCGAGGGCTCGCGCGAAGTGGCGGCGCGGGTGGCTGCCGCCCGCGATCTGCAACGGGCGCGCTATGCGGCGCTGGACCGCCCGGACATCGCCACCAATGCGGAGGCCACCGGGCCATTATTGGATGCGGTCGCCCGCCCCGATGCCGCCGGCCAGGCCCTGCTGCGCGAGGCGGCGGACGCCATGCGGCTGTCGGCGCGCGGCTATCACCGGGTGCTGAAGGTGGCCCGCACCTTGGCGGATCTGGACGGCGCCGAAACCCTGGGCCGCCGCCATCTGGCCGAAGCCCTCGCCTATCGCGCCCTGGCGGACAAGCCGCGGGCGGCGGCGTAGACGGCTAAAGTTTGCCGGCTAATTCCCCACCGCGTTCAGGATAAACTTGGCCCGTTCCTCGACGGTGGCGCGGGGCAGTTCCAGTAAGGTGTAGCCATAGGCGCGATAGGTGTCGGCCATGGCGTTGAAGGTGCGCACCGCCTCGGCAAAATCCTGCTTGCGCTCCGCATCGGGCTGGAAAATATCCAGCCAGGGCGGGGCGATGAACACGGTGCGGTTGTAGCGGAATCGCTCGGCGGCGCGGGCGAGGTGATCCGGCACCGGCAGCTCCATCAGCCGCAGATAGCCCACCACATCCAGCACGCCGCGATCGCAGAACACCGGGCCGGTGGCGGCGCAGGCGGCGTGGTGCGAGCGCATGTCCCAGCTCAGCATCAGCTCCGCGAAGGCGGCGGGGTCGGACCAGGGCAGCGCGGTGCCGCCGATGGCCACCTGATCCTGGATCACCCCCCGCCCCGCCTCCAGGGTGCGGCCACAGCCGAGCCCGTGGAGGGTCTCGATGACCGCGCTCTTGCCCGAGCCGGGGCCGCCGGTGAGCACGAACAGATGGTTATGTTGCATCATAGGCCCCCGCGCATCGCCCCTCACGGCCGTTCCCATGCCCGTTGCCCGATCGAATGGACACGAACCGCCGTTGTCGTTGCGCAAATCCGGCGGGCAGATAGCCAGAGATTGCAGGAGCGAGGCTTGCATCGCTCCGGGACGGACCCCGACCGCAGCGCTTTTTTCCGCCCGCGCCCGCTTCGGGCATTCGCGGCACGGGCGCGAGGACGCGGGACAACGCCTAAAGGGACTTCTGTCGCGCCCCCCGACCCCGCTATCTTCCCCGCCGGTGGGGTTTCGCGCCGTTTGGCGCGCACAAGAGGGGGATCTTGCATGCTTCTGTCCCGTCGCGCCTGTCTGGCCGGCCTTGCCGGTGCTGCCCTTCCGTCTCTCGCCCGTGCGCCGCTGGCGCGCGCGGCGTCGCCGGATACGCCCAAAGGCACCTTGCCCATGGCCGGAAAGCTGACCCATCTGGCCTATAGTGACCAGGGCGGGCGCCCGGACGGGGTGCAGGTGATGGTCAGCCGCAACGTGCTCTATGTGGGGCACATGTTCTCCAACGGCTTCACCGTCATGGACGTGGCCAATCCCGCTAAGCCGACGCCGCTCAAGTTCGTGGCGGCGCCGGCCAACACCCGCACCCACCATCTGCAAACCAACGGCGACCTGATGCTGCTGGCCTGCGGCGCCGACATTCCCACCATCGGCAAGTACAATCCCGGCCTGTCCTATTACCAGCAGTCGTTCGGCGGCAGCATGGCCGGCAAGGCGGATTTCGCCGCCGGACTGAAGATCTACGACATCTCCAAGCCGGCAGAGCCGCGCGAGATCGGCTTCCTCAATATCCCCGGCATCGGCATCAACCGCCTGTGGTATGCGGGCGGGCGCTATGCCTATCTCTCCGCCCATATGGATGGCTTCACCGACCATATCCTGGTGATCGCCGACATCCAGGACCCCGCCAAGCCGGAGATCGTCGGCAAATGGTGGATCCCGGGCATGTGGAAGGAGGGCGGCGAGACCCCGTCCTGGAGTGGCAAGCGCGTCGCCTTGCACCATATGATCGTGGCGGGCGATACCGGCTATGCGGCCTGGCGCGACGGCGGCACCACCTTGCTGGACCTCACCGACAAGACCAAGCCCAAGCTCATCTCCCATGTGAACACCGCCCCGCCGTTTCCCGGCGGCACCCACACGCCTTTGCCCCTGCCGGGGCGCAAGCTGGCGGTGATCCTGGATGAAAGCTCCGGCTTCAATTGTTCCAAGGGCCTCAGCTACACCTGGATCTATGACGTGCGCTCACCGGCCAATCCGGTGTCCATCGCCACCTTGCCCACCCCCACCGACCAGCAATTCTGCCGCCCCGGCGAGAATTTCGGCCCGCACAATCTGCATGAGAACCGCCCCGAGACCTTCCAGAGCGAGGAGCTGATCTTCGCCACCTATCACAATGCCGGCCTGCGGGTGTTCGACATCCGCAACGCCTTTGCGCCGCGCGAGGTGGCGAGCTTCGTGCCGCCCGCCCCCACCCGCATCCTCGATCCCCGACCCGGCAATGCCTTGGCACCGCAGAGCTGCGACGTGAACGTGCAGAGCGACGGCATCGTCTATCTCAGCGACTGGAACGCCGGCCTGCATGTGCTGCGCTATGAGGGCTGAGGCGACCTCTTGTTGCCGGCGGCAAGGTCTGGACGGGCCACAGCAGCAGCAGGATTGAATAGCTGACAATTAAAGTGGCTGTCAGACGTTGATTTACGGCCGCACCTCTTTGCGCAAGCTTCGCGGCGGGGCATTTTTTACCGTAGACTGCTCCGGGGCCCTCAAAGCGGCGCAACCTCCGGCATGGGGGCCTCCAACGGAATCCGAGGGAGCGCCCCATGCCCACCGCCGCGGACGAATATCAGCGCAACATTGCGTTTTTCGCGTCGCTGACCGGGCAGACCGGCACGGTGAAGTTAGAGTTCAACGCCACCACGGGGCGGTTCTCGCTCGGCTCCCGCGCCCTGCTCCGCACCCTGGACAATTGGACCAGTTCCTCTGCCGCCAAACAGTCGGTCCTCAATGACCTGACCTTTCACGACCCCATCGTCGCCGTCTTCCGGGCCGCCGCCTTGCACAACATGCCCATCCTGGACCGGCGCAACGCCTACCAGGGCCTGGCGTCCCTGCGCCGGCAATATACCGAGCCGGACAAATCGGCGCGGTTGCAGGCGACCCTGGTGGACGTGCTGCAATTCGTCCCGTCCGCACTGATCGAGCAGACCCGGGCGCGCTACCGGGACATGGACCCGGACACGGTCCTGGGGCCGCTGGATCGCGCCTTCATGGACATCGTCTGGGAGCAGCGGGCGGCCCTGTTCGAGCTGCTGGACGCCGCGGAAGCCCCGGACCTGGGGAACGACGTCAACGTTCGCCCCTACGCGCAATTGGCCAACCGGATCTATGGCCTCTACGGCGGCCATATCGAGCCGCGGATCACCAACATGCGGGCCTGGGTCGCCGCGCTGCCTGCCCTCATGGGAGAACCCGGGGCAAGATACTACTACCTCCAGCACAGCGACATCGAACTGCCGGTCGCGCGCCGCGGAGAGATGGTCACCAACGGCGACTATGGCTCTGATTTTGTTTACTATACAACCGGGCATGGACGAGAAAACGAAAAGCTCTGGCGCATTTACTTGAATTTCGAAGCCGCCGCCGCGCCGGATATCATCAACCACCTTTGGGACTTGGCCGGGACCCACCGCATCCATTCATTCAAGATCGGCGGCCCCCTTACATTTCATACGCGGGTCGACAAGATCGTCATCTATGTCCGCCTGAGTGGGCTTCAGACCCTGCTCGATGATCTGATCCATCATGCGGTGGCGTTCCGCTGCAAGGATCCGGTTCCGCAGATGACCATCCAGCTTGCTGCCGGCATTGCCAAGGGCATCGAACCCGGTTCCCTGGATCTGGGCTTCAGCGTCAAACAAGATCGGGAAACCCGTATCTACGACTTCAACCCGAGAGAATTGAAACGCCAGAGCTATGGCAGCATCCGCGCGCAATTGATCGCCGCTGCGCTAACGCAGATGCATGCGGTGGTGGAGACCGACGCCCTCGTGCGCGGGGACTACCGCTCCAACAAGACCGTGTTCCTGAAATGGGTCGCCATCGCGTTCGAAAGCTACAGGGCCCAGCTGCAGGGGGACTAGACGCGATCCGGCCCGAGGCCGCGCTCATCGCGGCGCCCCGCTCTTAATCCCCCGTCAACCAAGCCTGCCCCATGGTGTCCGGCATAGCCCGCCGGAGTATGCTTCTGATGATGTCGCGCGCCGACCGCACCGTGCTGAGCGAATGGTGGTGGACGGTGGACCGCCTGCTGCTGGGCAGCCTGCTGGTCCTCATGGTGGTGGGCATCGTCCTGTGCCTGGCCGCCTCGCCCCCCGTCGCCGCCCGCCTGGGCATTGCCGATCCGTTCCATTTCGTGGACCGGCAGGTGCTGTTTCTCATCCCGGCCACGGTGGTGATGTTCGGCACCTCCTTCCTGCAGCCCCGCACCATCCGGCGGGTCTGCGTGGTGGTGTTCGCGGTGTTCTTCGTGCTGCTGTGCGCCACCCTGGTGATCGGGCCTGAGGTGAAGGGCGCCAAGCGCTGGCTGACCCTGGCCGGCATCACCGTCCAGCCCTCGGAATTCCTCAAGCCCGCTTTCGTGGTGCTGTCCGCCTGGCTGTTCGCCGAAAGCGGCAAGCGACCGGAGATGCCGGCGCAGTTCTTTGCCGTGCTGCTGCTGGGCGCGGTGCTGCTGCCGCTGATCATGCAGCCGGATTTCGGCCAGACCACCCTGGTCTGCCTGGTCTGGGGCGCGCTGTTCTTCCTCGCCGGCCTGCGCTGGATCTGGATGGTGGGGCTGGTGGGCGCCGGTGCCGGCGGCCTGACGCTGGCCTATAATGTGGTCCCGCATGTGCGCAAGCGCATCGACCGCTTCCTTGATCCGGCCACCGGCGACACCTATCAGGTGGACACCGCGCTGGAGAGCTTCCGCCATGGCGGCTGGCTGGGACAGGGGCCGGGCGAAGGCACGGTCAAGCGCATCCTGCCCGACGGCCACACCGACTTCGTGTTCGCGGTGGCGGCGGAGGAGTTCGGCATCATCCTGTGCCTCGCGCTGCTGGCGCTGTTCGCCTTCATCATCCTGCGCAGCCTCAACCGGGCGCTGAAGGAGCAGGATCCGTTCGCCCGCTTCGCCGCCACGGGCCTGGCCATGCTGTTCGGCTTGCAAGCCTCCATCAACATGGCGGTGAATGTGCACCTGATGCCCGCCAAGGGCATGACGCTGCCCTTCATCTCCTATGGCGGCTCCTCGCTGATCTCGCTGGCCTTCGGCATGGGCATGCTGCTGGCCTTGTCCCGCAGCCATCCCGGCGCATCGGCCATGGCCGCCTTGAGCGAGCCCATGCAGGTGCCAAAGGACGGGGTGCTGGCCGTGCCCATCGCCGGCCCCCACGCCGAGGCCGCATGACCCAAGCCCCTCCCGCACCACCGCAGCCGCTGGTGCTGCTGGCCGCCGGCGGCACCGGCGGCCATCTGTTTCCCGCTGAGGCTTTGGCCGCGGCGCTGAACCGGCGCGGCTTCGCCGTGGATCTGGCCACCGATGCCCGCGCCGCGCGCTATGCCGGCCATTTCCCCGCCCGCAAACTGCATGTGCTGCCCGCCGATACCATGCGCGGGCGCTCGCCGGTGGCGCTGGCGAAGACCGCCTTTGCGCTGGGCACCGGCTTTCTCGCCGGGCTGATGCTGCTGCGCAAAGTGAAGCCCGCCGTGGTGGTGGGGTTCGGCGGCTATCCCACCGTGCCGCCACTGTTCGCCGCCACCGTGCTGGGCGTGCCCAGCCTGGTGCATGAGGCCAATGGGGTGATGGGCCGGGCCAACCGCCTGCTGGCGCCCCGCGTCAGCGCCATCGCCACCGGCTTTCCCGGCATTCTTGACCGTGATCCGGTACTATCCGCCAAGGCCCTGTGGACCGGCAACCCGCTACGCCCCGCGGTGCTGGACGCCGCCCGCATTCCTTACGTCCCGGTGTCGCCCGACGGCCCGCTGAACCTGCTGGTGTTCGGCGGCAGCCAGGGCGCGCGGGTCATGTCCGACATCGTGCCCGACGCCATCGCTGCCCTCGACCCCGCCTTGCGGGCGCGGGTGCATGTGGTGCAGCAGGCGCGCGAGGAAGACCTGGAGCGGGTGCGCGCCACCTATGCCCGTGCCGGGGTCGTGGCCGAAGTGGCGCCCTTCTTCCAGGATCTCCCCGTCCGCATGGCCGCCGCCCAATTGGTGATCTCGCGCTCCGGTGCCTCCACCGTGGCGGAGCTGGCGGCGCTGGGGCGCCCCTCCTTGCTGGTGCCGCTGCCCGGCGCGCTGGATCAGGACCAGGCCGCCAATGCCCGCTCGCTGGCGGAGCGCGGTGGCGCACTTACCATCCTACAGGCGGACTTCACGCCCGCGCGGGTGGCACAGGAGCTGACGCGCCTGGCCGCGACACCGCAGGAATTGACGAACATGGCGGATGCGGCCAGAAGCGCCGGCGTACTGGACGCCGCCGAGCGACTGGCCGATCTGGTGGCCCGCTTGGCCGGTGGTGCGCCGATCCCCGCCTAGCGGGGCGAAGGCCGCACCACCACTCAACAGGATTTGGCAGCTCGGTGCGCCGCGCGGCAATGGTTGCCCCGCCCGCACCGAACCGCCCAGGTGGATATTCAGCATGAAGCTTCCCGAGGCGCTCGGCTCCATTCATTTCGTCGGCATCGGCGGCATCGGCATGAGCGGCATCGCCGAGGTGCTGAACAATCTCGGCTATACGGTTCAGGGCTCCGACGTGGCCGAGAGCGCCAACGTCAAGCGCCTGCGCGACAATGGCATTCAGGTCGCCATCGGCCATCGGGCCGAGAATATCGACGGCGCCGAGGTGGTGGTGGTGTCCTCCGCCATCAAGCGCGACAATCCCGAACTGCTGGCCGCCCGCGCCAAGCGCCTGCCGGTGGTGCGCCGGGCCGAGATGCTGGCCGAACTGATGCGGCTGAAAAGCTGCGTCGCCATCGCCGGCACCCATGGCAAGACCACCACCACTTCGCTGGTGGCCACCTTGCTGGATGCGGGCGGGCTCGACCCCACGGTCATCAATGGCGGCATCATCAATGCCTATGGCACCAACGCCCGCCTGGGCGATGGCGAATGGATGGTGGTGGAGGCGGACGAAAGCGACGGCACCTTCCTGAAGCTGCCGGCGGAAGTGGCCATCATCACCAATATCGACCCCGAGCACCTCGACCACTTCAAGACCTTCGACAAGGTGCAGGAGGCGTTCCGCGCCTTCGTGGAAAACGTGCCGTTCTATGGCTTCGCGGTGATGTGCACCGACCATCCGGTGGTGCAGGCTTTGGTGGGCCGCATCGAGGATCGCCGCATCATCACCTATGGCGAGAATCCGCAGGCGGACGTGCGGCTGGTGGATGTGGACCTCAAGGGCGGCATCACCAAGTTCGCCGTGGTGTTCCGCGATCGCCTCAGCGGCAAAGAGCATCGCATCGACGGGCTCCGGCTGCCCATGCCCGGCAAGCACAATGCGCTGAATGCCACCGCCGCCATTGCGGTGGCTCGCGAGCTGGGCATGAGCGATGCCAAGATCGTCGAGGCCCTGGCCGGGTTCGGCGGCGTCAAGCGGCGCTTCACCCGCACCGGCGAATGGAACGGCGCCGCCATTTTCGATGATTACGGCCACCATCCGGTGGAGATCGCCGCCGTGCTGCGCGCGGCCCGCGCCGCCACCGACGGCCAGGTGATCGCCGTGGTGCAGCCGCACCGCTACACCCGCCTCGCCTCGCTGTTCGACGATTTCTGCACCTGCTTCAACGACGCCGACCATGTGATCGTCGCCCCGGTCTATGCGGCTGGAGAGGCGCCCATCGCCGGGGCGGACGCCGAGCATCTGGTGCAGGGCCTGCGCGCCCGCGGCCATCGCAGCGTGGTCGGCATGGCGGGGCCGGAAGCCCTCGCCGCACTGGTGGCCGAGCGCGCCAAGCCCGGCGACTATGTGATCTGCCTCGGCGCCGGCACCATCAGCCAATGGGCCTATGCTTTGCCGGGCGAACTGGCCGCACGGGGGTAGAAGCGACGGTGCAGGGTGAAACCGGCTGGTGCGGGCGTGGGCGCGCATCGGGCCTCATTCACCCGGAAGACTGGCCAGAAAGGCCTCCGCATGCGTTACATGCAGCTCATGCGGAGGCTGCCATGTCATCCACATCCGGCCCCAAGTCCCCGCGCGTGAAGGGTGGCGAGCATCGCGCCCGATTGCGCGCCCAGGGGCTGCGGCCGATCCAGATCTGGGTGCCGGACGTGCGCTCGCCCGCCTTCCGGGCGGAAGCGCGGCGCCAGTCGCTGGCCGTAGCCAAAAGCGCGCAGGCCAGTGGGGATCAGGCCTTCATCGATGCCGTGTCCGCGTGGGGCTATGAATGAAACGCGGCGAGGCGCGGCCTGCCGGCTGATGGTCGACAAGATCACGACGGTGCGGAAGGCCAAGTTCGGGCAGCAGGTCGGCCGCCTGGATGACGAGGACATGGTCCGGCTCAATCAGGCGATGATCGTCTTCCTCGGGCTGGCGGCATCGCCACGGGCCAGCCGGAAAGGGCGAGAGGCATGATGCGCCACGTGCCGCCGTTCGAGCCTACGGCGGCGTGTGTCGCACTCGGCGCCACACCGCCGACGAAGACAATGCGAGACAAAGCAAGCCACTAGAGCGATCCTACGGGTCGTGAGCCATGCAAATGCTCCAGACTTGAGCAAGGCCACTCAAGATGCAGAACTGCTGAGAGTCATTCTCACTCTCAACCCTCCAGTGTCTCCCGCCGGTCCCGACGCGGAATTACTACTCCGGTTGCTTCAAAACGAAACGAATTGGCCGGGGGAAGGTCGGAACAGGTGTTGCACCGGGGGGCCTGAGCCGCTAGGCATCCCGCTCACACCGTGACCAGCCCCGGAGACGACATGAGCCGCAACCTTCAGGTGGCTGCCGCAAGCGTGGGCATCGGCATCGTGGTGCTGGGCTTGAAGGGCGCCGCCTATTGGGTCACCGGCTCCGTCGCCCTGTTGTCCGACGCGCTGGAGAGCATCATCAATGTGGCCGCCGCCTTGGCGGCCCTCCTGGCGCTGCAGATCAGCGGCCGTCCCGCCGACCACAACCACCAGTATGGACACCACAAGGCGGAGTATTTCTCCGCCGTGCTGGAAGGCGTGCTGATCGTCATCGCCGCCGTCTCCATCCTGCGGGAATCCTATTACGGCTTTCTCGATCCGAAATTCCCCGAGCAACCGCTGAACGGCCTCATGCTCAATGGCGCCGCCACCGTCATCAACGCCATCTGGTGCTCGGTGCTGCTGCGGGTGGGCAAGGCCCGCCGCTCGCCGGCCCTGCTCGCCGACGGCAAGCACCTGTTGTCCGACGTGGTCACTTCGGTGGCGGTGCTGGTGGGCTTCGTGCTGGTGCCGGTGACCGGATGGCCGCAGCTGGATCCGCTGCTGGCCGGGCTGGTGGCCATCAACATCCTGTGGACCGGCTGGGGCCTGGTGCGCGAATCCGTGGGCGGCCTCATGGACGCCGCCCCGCCCGGCGACGTGGTGGCGCGCATCCGTGATCTGGTCTCCACCCACGCCCAGGGCGCCCTGGAAGCGCATGATCTGCGCACCCGCCATGCGGGCCGCATGACCTTCGTGGAATTCCATCTGGTGGTGCCCGGCGCCATGACGGTGGCCGATGCCCACGCCATCTGCGACCGCATCGAGCAGGCGTTGGAGGCGGAGATGGAAGACACCGTCATCACCATCCATGTGGAGCCTGAAGGCGAGGCCAAGCACACTGGCGTGGTGGTGCTCTGAGCGGGCCGCATTGGCAGCGCCGTCCGTAAGGGCTACATCCGCGCCATGAGCGCTGCCGCCCCGTCCTTCCCCGATCTGACGCCCGAGCTGCGTGCGGCCCTGCCAGCGCTGCGCGGAAAACTCACCGCCAATGCGCCTTTGGCCGACATCACCTGGTTCCGGGTCGGCGGACCGGCGCAAGTGCTGTTCCAGCCCGCCGACGAGGCGGATCTGGCCTATGCCCTGGCAGGGATGCCCGCCGATCTGCCGGTGATGGTGATCGGCCTCGGCTCCAACCTCATCGTGCGCGACGGCGGCGTGCCGGGGGTGGTGATCCGCCTCGGCAAGGGGTTCACAGAGATTGCCATCGAGGGCGAGCGTGTCACCGCCGGCGCCGGAGTGCCGGACGTGAAGGTGGCCCGCGCCGCCGCCGACGCGGGATTGGCGGGCCTCGCCTTCCTGCGCGGCATTCCCGGCGCCATCGGCGGGGTGCTGCGCATGAATGGCGGCGCCTATGGCGGCGAGACCAAGGACGCCTTCGTCTCCGCCCGCGGCGTCGACCGCAGCGGCGCGGTGCGCGACTTCACGCTGGCGGACATGGGCTTCACCTATCGCCACTGCGCGGTGGCGGACGATGTGATCTTCACCCGCGCCACCTTCCAGGGCCGGCCGGGCATCGCCGCCGAAATCCAGGCGGAGATGGACCGCATCACCGCCGCGCGTGAGGCCACCCAGCCGATCAAGAGCCGCACGGGCGGCTCCACCTTCAAGAATCCCGACGGCCACAAGGCCTGGCAATTGGTGGACGCCGCCGGCTGCCGGGGGCTCACGCTGGGCCGCGCCCAGGTGTCGGAACTGCACACCAATTTCCTGCTCAACCTCGGCGGCGCCACGGCGGCGGAGATCGAGGGCCTGGGCGAGGAGGTGCGTCGGCGGGTGCGCGAGACCAGCGGCGTTTCCCTGGAGTGGGAAATCAAGCGCATCGGAATTTCCGCGCCCGCTTAGCAAATTGCATACGGGCGCCGGTGTTTACTGCCGCCACCGGGCCGGCGACGGCCCACATACCGGACGCGCGCCGGCGCGTCCTGCAGGAGCTGTGAGCGATCATGTCGAAACATGTGGCGGTGCTGATGGGCGGCTGGTCTCCCGAGCGGGAGGTGTCGCTGCGCTCGGGCGCCGCCTGCGCCGCCGCGCTGGAGGGCGAGGGCTATCGGGTCACACGCGTGGACGTGGGCCGCGACGTGGCCGAGGTGCTGGCCCGCCTGAAGCCCGACGCGGCGCTGAACGTGCTGCACGGCTGCCCCGGCGAGGACGGCACCATCCAGGGCATGCTGGAGATCCTGCGCATTCCCTACAGCCATTCCGGCGTGCTGGCCTCGGCGCTGGCCATGGACAAGGCCCAGGCCCGCATCGTGATGGCGGCGGCGGGCGTGCCGGTGGCGCCGGGCCGGGTGGTGAGCCGCGCCGAGGCGGCGCAGGCCCATGTGATGGCCCCGCCTTATGTGCTGAAACCCATCGCCGCCGGCTCCAGCGTCGGCGTGCTGATCGTGCGCGAGGACCAGACCCACCCGCCGCAGGAGCTGCACCGGGCCGACTGGCCGCACGGCGAATCACTGCTGGTGGAGCGCTTCATTCCGGGGCTGGAACTGACCTGCGCGGTATTGGGCGACCGGGCTTTGGACGTGATCGAGATCGAGTCCAGCCACACCTTTTACGATTACGAATCCAAATATGCCCAAGGGGGCTCTCAACACATTCTTCCGGCGCGTATTTTACCCGAAATTTACCAACAGGTGCGGATGCTGTCCCTCAAGGCGCATCAAGCGCTCGGATGTCGGGGGGTCTCCCGCGCTGACTTCAGATATGACGAGAACGCCCCCGAGGGGACCGGCCTCATCTGCCTGGAAGTCAACACGCAACCCGGCATGACCGAGACGTC
This sequence comes from Azorhizobium sp. AG788, assembly GCF_943371865.1. GTDB lineage: Bacteria > Pseudomonadota > Alphaproteobacteria > Rhizobiales > Xanthobacteraceae > Azorhizobium. Next base: position 32,333 of record NZ_CALRWL010000038.1, read on the forward strand.
CCTGGTGCCCGATCTGGCAGCCCATATGGGCTTATCTTTCGGCGGGCTGGTCAAATGGATGGTCGAGGACGCGACGCTGGACCGCTGAGGCACGAGGCCGGCATGACCGACCCCCGCGCGTCGCGGACCGCTGGCGTGTCCGGCACCCCCCTGCCCCGCCCCGACGGCTACGGCCGGCAGACCGGTTCTCCCCGTTCGGACATGACCGTCCGCGGGGACCGTCAGGTTTTCAGCCCGCAGGACGTCACCCGCCGCGACATGACCCGGCAGGAACAGTTGCGCCAGGAGAAGCTGGAGCAGGAGCAGGCCCGGCGCGAGAAGCTGCGTCAGGATTATGCCCGCCAGGAACAGCAGCGGAACGAGCAGATCCGCCGCGCCGAGCAGGTCCGCCAGGAGCAGGCCCGCCGCGACCAGCGCCGGGACGATCCCGCCCGCCACGATTATGAGAGCGCGGACTATACCCAGCGCGCCTATACGCCCCAGGACGAGCGCACGCAGGTGATGGTGCCCCGCCCGCTGCCGCCCTCGCCGCTGGAGGAGACGGTTTATCAGCCGCAGCCCCAGGCAACGGCCCACGCAACGGCGCAGGACCGGACCCAGGATCGCACCCAGGGGCGCACCCAGGGGCGCACGCCGTCCGGCGCCCGTCCCGCCCCCGGCCGGGCGAGCCGCCACAAGCCGCGTCCCATGTCCGACTTCCGGGCGCCCAGCCGCTTGGTGCTGCTGCTGCACCGCACCTCCATCCGCCTGTCCGCCTCGCGCTTCGGCCGGCGCGGCGGCGGCATCCTGTCGGCTTTGGTGATCGGCGGCTTCGTGGCCTATGGCGTGGTGCTGGGCGGCCATGTGGAAGAAGCCCGCAGCATCGCCGTGGACATGGGCGACATCGCCGCCAATGTGGCCGGCTTCAAGATCACCCAGGTGGACCTGTCCGGGCAGAACCATGTGACCCCGGCGGAAATCCTCTCGGCGGCGGGCATCAAGTCCACCACCTCGCTGCTGCTGGTGGATGCGGACGCCACTCGGCAGAAGCTGGAGGAGATGCCCTGGATCGCCAGCGCGTCGGTGCGCAAGCTCTATCCCGACCGCATCGAGATCGCGGTGGTGGAGCGCGAGGCCTATGCCCTGTGGCAGGTCAATGGCGAGATCCGGGTCATCGCCAAGGACGGCATGCCCATCGCGCCCTATTCCGATGATTCGCGCTATGTGAACCTGCCCATCGTGGTGGGCGAGGGCGCGCAGAAGAAGGTGCAGGAAATCGTCGATGCGCTGGGCCGGGTGCCGGCGGTGCGCGACCGGGTGCGGGCCGCCATCCTGGTGGCCGAGCGCCGCTGGACCCTGAAATTGCGCAACGGCATCGACATCCGCCTGCCGGAAACCGGCGTGGACGCCGCACTGCTGCAAGTGGCCGATCTCGACCGCGAGAAGAAGCTGCTGACCCGCGACATCACCATCGTGGACCTGCGCCTGCCCGATCGGGTGGTGGTCCGCCTGTCCGACACCGCCGCCGATGCCCGCATGCAGATGCTGAAAGCACGCGCCAAGGCCAAGAAGGGCGCCGCATGAGATCTCGCCTCGCCCAGGGGTTCGCCCCCAAGATGCGCCCGCTGCCGCCGAAGAAGAGCGGCATCATCGGGGTGCTGGACATCGGCACCAGCAAGATCGTCTGCGCGATCGCACGGCTGAAACCGCGCCCGCAGTCCGACGTGCTGCGCCGGCGCACCCATTCCATCGACGTGCTCGGCATCGGCCACACCCGCGCCCACGGGGTGAAGGGCGGCGCGGTGGTGGACATGGCCCGCGCCGAAGCCTCCATCCGCCAGGCGGTGGATATGGCCGAACGGGCCTCGGGCATTCAGATCGCCTCGGTGATTCTCGGCGTCTCCGGCGCCCGCCTGTCGTCGCAGCACTATGAAGCCGCCGTGCGCCTCACCGCGCCCTCGGTGGAAGAATTCGACATCCGCCGCGTGCTGGAAGCCGCCTCCACTTATGCGGTGGGCGATGGCCGCGCGGTGATGCATGCGCTGCCGGTGGGCTATTCGCTGGATAACCGCCGCGGCATCGGCGAGCCGTGCGGCATGCTGGGCCGCGAACTCGGCGTGGACATGCATGTGGTCACCGGCGACCTCACCTCGCTGAAGAATCTGGTGCTGTGCGTGGAGCGCTGCCATCTCGGCATCGAGGCCATGGTCGCCGCCCCTTATGCGGCCGCTCTGTCCTCGCTCACCGACGACGAGATGGAACTGGGCGTCACCCTCATCGACATGGGGGCGGGCACCACCACCTTCTCCGTGGTGGCCGGTGGGCACTGCGTTTATGTGGACGGCATCGCCTTGGGCGGCCAGCACATCACCAATGACGTGGCCCGCGGCCTGCCCGCGCGCCTGGCCGATGCGGAGCGCCTGAAGGCGCTGCACGGCGCTGTGGTCGCGGTGTCATCCGACGACCACGACATGCTGACCATTCCCCCCTTGTCCGGCGACGAGCGCGATCACCCCAACATGGTGCCCAAATCGCGCCTCGTGACGATCGTAAAGCCGCGGGCGGAAGAAATAGTTGAATTGATTCGCGATCGCCTGCGCGCCTCCGGGCATGTGGGCGATGCGGGGCGGCGGCTGGTGCTCACGGGCGGCGCCGCACAGCTTCAGGGATTGCCGGATCTGATGGCCAGAACCATCGGCCCTCAGGTTCGGATTGGCCGCCCGCTGGGCGTTTCCCGGCTTCCCGAGGCGGCGCGCGGCGCCGCATTCGCGGTGGCTGCGGGGCTCCTGGTCTACCCCCAGGTGGCAGGGCTCGAGCACTTCGAGCCGCGCCGCCGTCAGGCCGTGGGAGCCGACAACGGCTCTTATTTTGGCCGTGTGGGGCAGTGGCTGAAGGACAGCTTTTAGAGATGGTTAACGATGTGTCCCTTAACTAGGGGGACACCACGGATTCGGAACCGGCGGGACGGCGCTTCGGGCGCAACGGAGTGAGGACATGTCGATCAACCTTCAGATGCCCGACATTCGGGAGTTGCGGCCCAGGATCACGGTGTTTGGTTGCGGCGGTGCCGGCGGCAACGCGGTGAACAACATGATCAATGCTGGCTTGACCGGCGTTGAGTTCGTGGTGGCCAACACCGATGCGCAGGCCCTTTCCCTCTCCAAGGCCGAGCGCCTGGTGCAGATGGGCGTCGCCGTGACCGAGGGCCTCGGGGCCGGGTCGCAGCCGGAAGTCGGCCGCGCCGCCGCCGAGGAAGTCATTGATGAAATCCGCGACCACCTCTCGGGGTCGCACATGGTGTTCATCACCGCCGGCATGGGCGGTGGCACCGGTACCGGCGCTGCGCCGGTCGTGGCCCGCGCCGCCCGCGAGCTGGGCATCCTCACCGTGGGTGTGGTGACCAAGCCCTTCCACTTCGAGGGCCAGCGCCGCATGCGGGTTGCCGAGCACGGCATCAACGAATTGCAGAAGACGGTCGATACGCTGATCGTCATCCCGAATCAGAATCTGTTCCGGGTGGCCAACGAAAAGACCACCTTCGCCGACGCCTTCGCCATGGCCGATCAGGTGCTCTATTCGGGCGTCGCCTGCATCACCGACCTGATGGTCAAGGAAGGCCTCATCAACCTCGACTTCGCCGACGTCCGCGCCGTGATGCGCGACATGGGCAAGGCGATGATGGGCACCGGCGAAGCCTCCGGCGACAAGCGCGCCATCCAGGCGGCGGAAGCGGCCATCGCCAATCCGCTGCTGGACGAAATCTCCATGCGCGGCGCCGGCGGCCTGCTGATCTCCATCACCGGCGGCAACGACATGACGCTGTTCGAGGTGGACGAAGCCGCGACCCGCATCCGCGAGGAAGTGGATCCGGACGCCAACATCATCCTCGGCGCCACCTTCGACCAGTCCCTGGACGGCATCATCCGCGTGTCGGTGGTGGCCACCGGCATCGACCCGGCGGTGGTTCCCGAGCAGATCGCCACCAATGCCGACCGCCTGCCGGAAATGCACGGCCGCAAGATGTCCAACGCCGGCCGCGCCGCGGTGGAAGCTACCCGCGAGGCGCAGATCCGCACCGCGGTGGCCTCCATCTCCGCCGAGGACCTGATGTCGCTGGAGGCGATCCCCGTCCCCCAGCAGCACCAGCCGGCTCCGTATCGTGAGCCGGCCCCGCAGCAGCGCGCTCCCGCCCCCGAGCGCGCGCCGCAGCCCTCGGTGGTGGATGAAGTGACCATCCGCGCCGCCACCCCGAAGCCCTCCTTCTTCTCCGAGCCCGAGCAGCCCCAGGCGCCTCAGGCCATGGTGGAAGACGAATTCGCCCCCTACATCCCGCCGCAGGCCCAGCGCCCCCGCGCGCCGCGCATGCCGCGGATGGAGGAACTGCCGATGCCGGCGCAGAACCAGATCCGCGCCCAGCGCGGTGAGCCGGTGGAACAGAAGCGCATGACGCTGCTCCAGCGCCTCGCCAATGTGGGCATGGGTCGGCACAATGACGAGCCGGAAGCCCCGCCCGCCCGCCGCGAGCAGCCCAGCATGCGGGCGCCCGAGGCCCGTGGTCAGGCTCCGGCCCCCGCCCGCCCCGGCGAGCCGCCGGTGTCGGAATTCGCCAAGCGCCCGCCCACCCGGCCGGCGCCCGAAGTCCCGAGCCGTCCGGCGCCCCAGAGCGGTCATGAAGATGACCAGCTGGAGATCCCCGCCTTCCTGCGTCGCCAGGCGAACTGAGACCCAAGGATCGGAACTGGCCGGGGTTCACCCGGCCGGAACCAGCCGGCCCGATCCGCGTGCGATGCACACGGATCGGCGGTCGCCGCCCAGGTGAAGGGGCGGGAGACCGGAGCCTGCGCCGTGCCATGGTATCGGGGGACGCCCCACCTTTGTAACAATACCCTCGCGCCCGGAGACCTCTCCGGGCGTAACTTTTTGATAATGATGAATAATTTGCGCGCCAGACTTGGTAACAGGCGGTAAGCAAGCGTGATTTGGCGCGGCGCACGCGCCCGACTAAGTTGCAGCCAGTTCGGGGGGCGACTCAGCGCCTTGTCAGCCGTAGCTGGCGAGTGCGGCAGAAGTGGCCGATCCGAGTGATGGTTTTAGGGCGAGGGCGTGGCGGGCGTGCGATGCGCCGCGATCCTCGAGACGGATGGCTTCACACATGCAGACGACACTGGCTGGTACGGTCGAGCTGACAGGGGTTGGGGTCCACGGCGGCATTGAAGCCCGCCTGGTTCTCAAGCCCGCTTCTCCCGACACCGGCATTGTCTTCCTGCGCAGCTTCGCCGATCAGGCCCCCCGCAAAATCTCCGTCTCCCGCCAGTCCGTCCAGGCCACCGACCTTGCCACCGTTCTCGGCGACAAGAGCGGCGTCCTTGTCTCAACGGTGGAACATGTCTTGTCCGCACTGTCCGGTCTTGGGATCGACAATGCCCTGATCGAGATCGACGGACCGGAAGTTCCGATCCTGGACGGCAGCGCCGCCCCCATTGTTTCCGCCATTGATGCGGTCGGCACCGTGTCCCAGAAGGCCCGTCGCAAGTACATCAAGGTGCTGAAGACGGTGCGGGTGGAACAGGGTGTTTCATTCGGTGAACTTCGCCCCTACGACGCCGGTTTCCGTCTGGAAGTGGAGATCGACTTCGATCACGCGCACATCGGCCGCCAGCGCTTCGCCGCCAATCTGAGCCCCGCCGTGTTCCGCCGCGAACTGGCCCCCGCCCGCACCTTCGGCTTCCTGAAGGACGTGGAACGCCTGCGCAGCGCCGGCTATGCCCGCGGCGCCTCGCTGGACAACACCGTGTGCGTGGCCGACCACGGCATCCTGAACCCCGAGGGCCTGCGCTGCCCGGACGAGTTCGTCCGCCATAAGGCCTTGGACGCAGTGGGAGATCTGGCTCTGGCCGGCCTGCCGCTGATGGCCCGCTACAGCTCGTTCCGCGGCGGCCACAAGCTCAACTTCCAGGTCATCGACGCCCTGCTCGCCGACCGCTCCGCTTATATGGTGGTGGACGCCGTGGAAGAGCGCCGCCGCGACGCCGCCGAACTGGTGTTCGGCCAGCCCATGCCGGCCTACGCCCCCGAGCGCTGAGCCTTTCTGCCCAAAACCGTTGCCGGACATCTCGTCGCATGATCCGGTGCCAAACTGAGGCCACCGCTTGTGGCCGGAGGCCGGGCAGGCTATTTCCATCCCCGACCACCATCGTTTGCGGTCTGTTCACGACCGCCCGCCACAATGCCGACGGAAAGCGCCATTAGCGCCGTAAGGGGCAGCTCCTTTGCGTGAGCGCGGGCATGCCGGCCTTCAATGGGACCTGAACGTATGCGCCTTTTCATCGACGCGGCTCCGTTTCGCGCTGGGACCTCCCGTGCCGCGGCTTTGCTGGGAATGGTCCTGGTCGCGGCCACCCTCGCCGGCTGTGCCAACGACAAGGATGTGATCCCGCCCGACGAGCCGGCGGAGAAGATCTATAACGAGGGCCTCACCCTCATGCGCAAGGGCGACCTCGACGCCGCCGCCAAGCGCTTCGAGGATCTCGACCGCACCCACCCCTATTCCGAATGGGCGCGCAAGGCGCTGCTCATGGACACCTACGTCTATTATGAGGCGGGCCGGTACGACGAGGCGATCGCGGCGGGCAAACGCTATCTGGCCCTGCACCCCGGCTCCACCGACGCGCCTTACGCCTCCTATCTGGTGGCCTCGGCCTATTTCGACGGCATTCCCGACATCACCCGCGACCAGCGCCGCACCCGCCAGGCACTCGATGCGCTGGACGAGGTGATTCGCAAATATCCGAACACCGAATATGCCGCCGGCGCCAAGCGGAAGGTCGAAGTGGCGCGCGACCAGCTGGCCGGCAAGGAAATGATGATCGGCCGCTACTATCTGGAGCAGCGCAACTACACCGGTGCCATCAACCGCTTCAAGGTGGTGGTGACCCAGTATCAGACCACCCGCCAGACCGAAGAGGCGCTCATGCGCCTGACGGAAGCCTACATGGCGCTGGGGATCGTTTCGGAAGCACAGACCGCCGCGGCGGTGTTGGGCTATAATTATCCCGACAGCCCGTGGTACAAGGACGCCTACAAACTGGTGCAGGCCGGGGGCAATGTTCCGCAGGAGAACAAGGCTTCCTGGATCAGCCAGGCGTTCAAAAAGATGGGCCTTGGCTGAGCTGACATGATCTCGTCCCTCTCGATCCGGGACATCGTTCTTATCGAGAGGCTGGACATCGCCCTGTCGGACGGATTGACCGTTCTGACCGGCGAGACCGGAGCAGGAAAGTCGATCCTGCTCGACGCCCTCTCGCTGGCCCTGGGGGGCCGCGGCGATGGCGCCCTGGTGCGCCATGGCGAAACCAAGGGCCAGATCACCGCCGTCTTCGACATCGCCCTCGACCATCCCGCCCGCGCGGTGCTGGCCGCTGCCGACATCGCCGATGAGGGCGAACTGATCGTCAAGCGGGTGCAGATGGCTGACGGCCGGACCCGCGCCACCATCAATGACCAGCCGGTCTCGGTGCAGACCTTGCGGGCGCTGGGCGCCACGCTGGTGGAACTGCACGGACAGCACGACGACCGCGCTTTGGTGGATCCGGCGAGCCATCGGGCGCTGCTGGATGCCTTTGGCGGCCTCACCATCAAGACCCAGGCGGTCAGCGCCCTGTGGCGCGTCTGGCGCACGGTGCTGGGCGATGCCAATGCGGAGCGCGCCCGCCTGGAAGCCGCCGCCAAGGAGGCGGACTTCATCCGCCACGCGGTGGACGAACTCACCGCCTTGCGGCCCGAGGCCGGGGAAGAGGCCAGCCTGTCCGAACGCCGCACCTTCATGATGCGCTCGGAGAAGATCGCCGGCGATCTGGCGGAAGCCCTTGACGCGGTGGGCGGTGGCAGTTCGCCGGTGCCGTCCCTGGCCGCGGCCGTGCGCCGCCTGGAGCGCCGCGCGGGCGAGGCGCAGGATCTCGTCCTGCCGGCCGTAGAGGCCATCGACCTCGCCCTGGACGCGCTGGAGACCGCGCGCAGCCATCTGGAAGCGGCGCTGGCCGGTACCGCGTTCAATCCCAAGGAATTGGAGCGGATCGAGGAGCGGTTGTTCGCTCTGCGCGCCGCTGCGCGCAAATATGGCGGGGCCGTCGACGATCTGCCCAAGGTCGCCGCCAAATTCTCCGCCGACCTCACGGCCCTGGACCGCAGCGCCGCGACCCTCAAGAGCCTGGAAACCAAGGTGGCCGAAGCGGAAGGCGCCTATCGCGCCGCCGCCGCCAAGCTGTCCACCGCGCGCACCAAGGCCGCCGCGGCCCTGGACGCGGCGGTGGATGCGGAACTGCCGCCGCTGAAGCTGGAGCGGGCGCATTTCTCCACTCGCCTCGACAGCGACCCGGCCAACGCCGGGCCGGACGGCTATGACCGAGTGGAATTCTGGGTCCGCACCAATCCCGGCACCCGTCCCGGCCCGATGATGAAGGTGGCCTCCGGCGGCGAACTGGCGCGTTTCCTGCTGGCGCTGAAGGTGGTGCTGGCCGACCGCGGCTCTGCGCCCACGCTGATTTTCGACGAGATCGACAGCGGCGTCGGCGGCGCCGTCGCGGACGCCATCGGCCAGCGGCTGGCGCGCCTGGCCACCAAGGTGCAGGTGCTGGCCGTCACCCACGCGCCGCAGGTGGCTGCCCGCGCCGGGCAGCATCTGCTCATCTCCAAGGCCAGTGCGGCGGGCGCCAAGAAGGATGCCCCCGTCACCACCCGCGTCGCCCCTCTCACCGATGACCATCGTCGCGAGGAAATCGCCCGCATGCTGGCGGGTGCCACAGTCACGGCCGAAGCGCGGGCGGCGGCGGATCGCCTGCTGGCCACGCAGGGCTGAGACAATACGCAACTTTTTAGTTGCGTATTGTCACCACCGATGCCCTAATCCGGCAACCGGGAGGTTGCTCATATGACGAACGACAGCACTATCGATTCCAACGTCATCACCAAGGCCATTCTGCTGAAGGCGCCCATTGACCGCGTCTGGCGGGCGCTCACGGACCATCAGGAGTTCGGCACCTGGTTCCGGGTGCACCTCGACGGGCCGTTCGTGCCCGGCGCGGCCACCTCCGGGCGGTTGACCATTCCCGGCTATGAGCATCTGCGCTGGGAAAGCCTGACCCAGCGCATGGACGCACCGGAACTGTTCTCATTCACGTGGCACCCCTATCCCATCGACCCCGATGTCGACTATTCCACCGAAACGCCGACCTTGGTGGAGTTCCGCCTGACGGCGGTGGAGGGAGGCACCCATCTCGTGGTGACTGAGAGCGGCTTTGACGCCCTGCCCGCGCATCGCCGTCCGGATGCCCTGCGCATGAACGACAGCGGGTGGACCCATCAAGTGGAGAACCTCCGCCGGCATGTCGAACCCTAGTGCCCTTGAGGCAACGCTCGCCCCAGCGCCGATCTTCGCGGCGCTGGGCGACCCCACCCGGCTCGCCCTGGTGGGGCGGCTGAGTGATGGCCAAGCCCGCTCCATCGCCCGCCTGTCGGACGACACCCACCTGACGCGCCAGGCCATCACCAAGCATCTGCGGGTTCTGGAAACCGCAGGTCTTGTGCGCAGCGTGCGAGCTGGCCGGGAAAGCCGATTCGCACTGCAGCCGGAAACCTTCGCCACCGCCAGGGCCTATCTGGACAGCGTGTCGCGGCAGTGGGACGACGCTCTGGCGCGGCTCCAGGCCTTCGTGGAGACATAGATCCGCGCGGCGAACCGGATCGCCGACCCTTTCGGTCGGTTCGACCAAAGTTCTTCCTGCCCGCCATCGACGGTCGTATGCTACGGCAAAAGCGCGCGGCAACGACCGCAGCGCAGGGCCGCAGATGGCCGCGACGGGGAGGGATTGGAATGCTCAATGATGCTCCGCCGCGTCATGGCTCGTTAACCCGGCGTCGGTTGTTGGGGGCCGCTAGTCTGGGCGGGCTCGCGGTCTTGTCCCATCGCGCCCTGGCGCAGACGTCGGTCAACCTCCCCCTGCCGGGCGGCCCTGGAGAACGGCCGATCACCACCGCCTTTCCGCAAAAGGGCCCGATGATCCTCCAGCGGACCCGGCCGCCGCTGCTGGAGACGCCCTGGTCCGTCTTCGACCAGGGTGTCTTCACCCCCAACGACCAATTCTATGTGCGCTGGCACTGGGCGATGATCCCCGCCGAGGTGAAGGTGGAGACGTTCCGGCTCACGGTGCGGGGCCATGTGAACCAGGCCCTTTCCCTGTCGCTCCAGGATTTGTTGACCGGCCTGCCGCGGGTGGATCTGGCGGCGGTCAACCAGTGTTCCGGCAATTCGCGCGGGTTCGTCACGCCGCGGGTGCCCGGCGCCCAATGGGCCAATGGCGCCATGGGCAACGCTTTGTGGAGCGGGGTGCGCCTGAAGGACGTTCTGGACCGCGCCGGGGTCAAGGCGGGCGCGGTGCAGGTGCGGCTGAAGGGCCTCGACGAGGCGGTGATGCCCGATGCGCCGCAATTCATGAAGTCGCTCAGCCTCGACCATGCCCGCGATGGCGAGGTGATGATCGCCTACGCCATGAACAATGAGCAACTGCCGCTGCTGAACGGCTTCCCGCTGCGCCTGGTGGTGCCCGGCTGGTACTCCACTTATTGGGTGAAGATGCTCAGCGACATCGAGGTTCTGGACCAGCCCGACACCAATTTCTGGACCAAGAGCGCCTACACCATCCCCGATACGCCCAACGCCAACATCGCCCCCGGCCAGACCGGGGTGGCCATGGTGCCGATCAGCCGAATGAACCCACGCTCCTTCATCACCAATATCGCCTCCGGCACCTCTTTGCCCGTGGGCAGGCCCGCGCCCCTGCGCGGTATTGCCTTTGGCGGCGACAGCGCCGTGGCGGCGGTGGATGTGTCGGTGGATGGTGGCGCTTCCTGGGTCGCCGCCCAATTGGGCAAGGACGAGGGCACCTATAGCTTCCGCCAGTGGACGGCCCCGTTTACCCCCAAGGCGGCCGGGCCGGTGAAGCTGATGGTCCGCTGCACCAACGGCAAGGGCGCGGTGCAGCCGGCAACCCCCACCTGGAATGCCAGCGGCTTCATGCGCAACGTCATCGAGCACACCGACATCGTCGCGGTTTAGGGAGAAGTGGCCATGCTCCGTTTCTTGCTTGCCGCCGCCCTGATCGGCGCCACGTCCGTCCCGGCGTCGCTCTCCGCCGCCCCCTTTGCCTTGACCTCGGTGAGCGTCGATCTGCCCATGGGGGATCGGATGTTTCCCGATGGCAAGGGCGCGGACGCCGTCACCAACAACTGCCTGGCCTGCCATTCCGCCGGCATGGTGCTGAACCAGCCCAAGCTGTCGGAAGCGACCTGGGCTTCGATCGTGGCCAAGATGATGAATGCCTACAAGGCTCCGGTGGATCCGGCGGATGTGAGCGCCATCGTCGGCTATCTGGCCAGCATGAAGGTGGGGCCGGAGTAGTCCTCCCCCGCTCAGGCGTCTGCGAGCACGCCCCGCACCAGAGTGCGCGCGAGACGGCGCGCGGTGTGCTCAATGGCGCCCGGCTCCAGGCCGCAGACGTCGGACAGCACGATAACCGTCTCGATCCCCGCCAGGAGCGCCAGGCCCGTCACCAGCAGATCAAGCTGGGCCGGGGGGAGATCAACCGAGATCGGCGCCAGCGCGTCCCGAATCCAACCCAGACGCCGCCCGCCGCGCCAGCCGGGGGTCCCGGTGCCGGCGCTGGACACGCTCAGGAAGGTGCGAAACAGCGGCTCATGGGCCAGCACCATGCGCAGGATGGCGGCGACCACATCCTCGGCACGGGTGGCAAGGTCGCTGCCCGCAGGACTGTTGCCGAACGAGACCGCCTCGAACTCCTTGGCGATGGCATCCAGCACCGCCTCCTGCGCCATGGGCTCCGGGGCCGAGAAGTAGCGATAGGCGGTGGCGCGGGAGATCTGTGCCCGGTCGGCCGCCTCGGCCACGGTGGGGTGATGTCCCTCAGCCAGCAAATCGCGGGTGGCGGCGAGCAGGGTCTGGCGGGTGCGCGCCTTTTGGGCCACCCGGCCAGCGGTCTCTTGACGGTTCAAGTCTTCTCCTTATAAGACATAAATCTCATAACGAGAAAGTTGTACCATAAACTCGGAGCCGAGCAAACATGAGCCCCTCTTCTTCCCCCACGTCCGCCCTTGCTCCATGCGCCCCGCCGCCCCAGATCGGCTCTACTCTGCATCTGCTGGGGTCGCTGGTCACGTTCCGCGCCACCACCGCCCAGACGCAGGGCAGCTTTTCCCTGGTGGAGACCTGCACCGCGCCGGGCCAGGGCACACCGCCCCACACCCACGCCAGCGATACCGAGGCGTTCCTGGTGCTCGAAGGCGAGTATGAGTTCATGGTGGGCGAGGTGACCACGCGCAGCGGTCCCGGCAGCTTTCATTTCGTGCCTACCGGCACGCCCCACGCCTTCAGTAATCCCGGCGACCGGCCCGCCCGCATGCTGATCCTGCACACGCCGGGGCTCCAGCACGAACAATTCTTCCTGGAGGCCGGCGATCCGGTGGCCGATGCCACCCACTTCCCGCCGCTGGCACCGCCGGACCTGCCGCGCCTGATGCAAGCGGCCCAGCGCAACGGCATCGAAATGCTGCCACCGGCCTGAACCGGCTCAGTCCGTGTCGGGCTTGCCCTGGCGCAGGCTCTTGACGTTGCCGCGATGGCCCTTGGCGGTCAGGCGGCGCTCCTTGGAGGCCAAGGTGGGCCGGGTCTTGCGACGGGGCGGGGCCACCACGGTCGCCGCCCGCAGCATTTCCACCAGCCGGTCGATGGCATCCTGGCGGTTGCGCTCCTGGGTGCGGAACTGCTGCGCCTGCAGCACCACCACACCGTCCTTGGTCAGCCGGCTGCCGGCCAGAACCGCGGCGCGCCGCTTCACGCCTTCCGGCAGCGCCGGCGAGCCCATGAGGTCGAAGCGCAGTTGCACTGCGGTCGACACCTTGTTGACATTCTGCCCGCCGGGGCCCGAGGCCCGCACGAAGGTGAGGCTGATCTCGTCTTCGGAGATGGCGATGCGGGGCGTGATCTCGATCATGTCTCTCCCGCCTCACCGATCGCGGCACGGCCTTCTATGACAGAAGCCGCGCAGCCGGGCGAGAGGGGCTCAGACCGCGTGACGGTTTGCGGTGGGGCCGAAATGCTCCACATAGCGCGGGCTGATCACCGACACCGGCAGCACCACCAGCACGTCCGTGGTGCCGAACTGATGGTCCACCACCGCGCCGTCGCCCACGAAACCGCCCAGCCGCAGATAGCCCTTCACCAGCGGCGGCAAGGAATGCAGCGCCGCCTTGGGATTGATCGCCTCCGCCGGCATGCGGTTCATCTCCACATAGCGGTGGGGCAGCGCGCGGGCGCGCCATTCCTCCGGCGCCCGCGCATTGTGGTGCAGGAAGGAGAGCGGCAGAGCCAGTTCGTCGGGATTGGTGCCTTCCAGCGAGGCGCAGCCGAGCATGGCGTCGATCTTGTTGCGCAGCACATAGGCCCAGATCCCGTGCCACAGCAGCTCGACCGTCCGCTTGTTGCGATAGGGCTTGAGCACGCAGGAGCGGCCCAGCTCCAGGAACTTCAGGGTCGGATGGCCGTCGATGATGTGGCTGACGTCGAATTCATTGGCGGTGTAGAAGCCGCCGTGCCGGTTGGCCACCTCCTGGCGCAGCAGCCGATAGGTGCCCACCACCTTCGGCTTCTTGCGGCCCAGCACCATCTTGCCCGCATCGTGGTCGAGCACCAGGATATGCTCGCACACCGCATCGAAGGCATCGAAATCGCGCCGCGCCAGCCGCGAGGCGGCGTCCGGCAGCGCCGACATTTCCTCGTAGAACACCTTGTAGCGCAAGCGCTGGGCGCGGCGGACGTCGCGGGCGGTGCGGGCCAGGCGCACTTCCAGCGGCCCCAGGCGCCCCAGCACCACCGGCTCGCCGAACGGCACCGCCTCGCGGTGGCGGATGCCGCTATAGGCGCGGAAGTCGGTCATCAGCTTCTGCGAGGCGGCGGGAAAGGTGCCGGGCAGGAAGATCGGCTTGGCGTCCGGCCGTGCATCCCGCGCCAGCGGGCCGGGAAACAGCGGGCTCGGGAACAGCGGACCGGGGAATTTGGCGAAGCCTTCCTTGGCCACATCAATGCCCTTGCCGAACAGCGCCGGCAGACTGAAGGCCGCCTCGTCCTGGATGTCGCGCTTCATCGCACAGCCCCTCCCTACCGGCGCTGGCGGCTGCAGGTTTGCCCCGCGCCGCCGCAACGAACCGAGTGCACAGGCGACCGGGCCGGCCATGCCTGCCGGGGAAGGGGGCTCCTGCGAGACCGCCCACCGCCGAGACCGCCGACACGGGCCCCAGCGCACCCGCGCCGGATCCTTCGTGAACGACACCTTCACCATAGTTTTCAGAAGGGATTGTGACAATGCTTTCCCGAGCGGCTGACGCAGCGGGCATGGTTGCGGGGGTCAGCGGCACCATGTTAGAGGCGAGGCACTCCAGCGTCGCGCCCTCGGACGGGCGCCGGGGCACGAAATCGCTTGCCGACAAAGGGTTATGGCGATTCGGGACGACGGGCGCGGGCCGGCATCCGGCGCGCCCGGCACAGGGAAATCATCCGCCAGGACGGCCGCCCGGCCTCGCCGGGACGCCACCTTGGATTGCAGGGGGAAAGTCATGTCCAAGCTTCGCATGCGGGTTGCGGCCCTGTCCGTGGGATGCGCGCTGGTGGCCGGGGTCGCTCTGCCGGCGGCCGCCCAGCCGGCGCCGAGCGCCGTCACCACCGTGGTGGTGCCGGGCGCCGGGACGGTGACCGTGCTGTCCTACCGTGCCCAGGTGGTGAGCGCCGATCCGGCCACCAACCGGGTGGTGCTGGAAGGCGCCGCCGGCAAGCGCTGGTCGGTGCTGGTGCCGCCTTTGGCCGGCAACATCGCCTTGCTGCGCAACAGCGAGCATTTGCTGATCCGGGTGGTTCCGGGCGAGGTCACCGCGCTCGGAAAGGCCCAGCAGGGCAAGCCCGGCGAGGTCATGGCCGAGGTGGCGGTGAATGACGGCCTGCCCGGCTGGCCGGAAGGCTTCGGCATCCGCCAGGTGACCATCACCACCATGCTGGTGAACATCGACAAGACCAACGGCACCATCAGCTTCGAGGGCGCCGACGGCCTGGTGCGCACGGTCAAGGCGATGAACCCGCAGGTGCTGGCCAACCTCGCCCAGGTGCAATTGGGCGATCTGTGCCAGATCACCTATGTGGAAGGCCTGGCCATCAACGCCACCCGCTGATGCCATCGCCGGACGCGGCCTGCCCGCGTCCGGCCCCGCAATTCCCCGCAATTCCCCCGTTCGAACACCCTGTCTCAGACAGGATGTGACGCAAACCCTGTCTGAGACAGACCGGCGCGCGCCTCGCGCCGCGCCCCCCGGCGTCCTATATGGAGCCGGTGTCCACCCTGAAGCCGCGGCGCGCGCGCCCCCTCCCCGACGTGTTCGCCCGCTGGTTCGCCGCCCGCGGCTGGGCGCCGCGCACCCATCAGCTCGACCTGCTGGCCGCCGCCCGCGCCGGCAAATCCACCTTGCTGATCGCCCCCACCGGCGCCGGCAAGACCCTGGCCGGCTTCCTGCCCACCCTGGTGGAGCTGACCGAAGCCCGCGCCGCCCCGCCCAAGCGCAAGCCCCCCGCCCCCGCCGGGCGCACGCCGCCGCCGCGCACCTCGCCCTTGCACACGCTCTACATCTCGCCGCTGAAGGCCCTGGCGGTGGACATCGCCCGCAATCTGGAGGCGCCCATCACCGAGATGGGCCTGCCCATCCGGGTGGAGACCCGCACCGGCGACACCCCCGCCTCCCGCCGCGCCCGCCAGCGCCGCGACCCGCCGGACATCCTGCTCACGACGCCGGAGCAGATCGCCTTGCTGCTGGCCTCCAAGGAGGCGCCCCAGCTGTTCTCCGGCCTGAAACGGGTGGTGCTGGACGAACTGCATTCGCTGGTCACCTCCAAGCGCGGCGACCTGCTGGCTTTGGCGCTGGCCCGCCTGCGCACGCTCGCCCCCGGCCTCCAGACGGTGGGCCTCTCCGCCACCGTGGCCGAGCCGGACGATCTGCGCCGCTATCTGGTGCCTCAGGACGCCGACGCCCGCACCGCCCCCCGCGCCGGGCTGGTGGTGGCGGCGGGCGGCGCGCCGCCGGATCTCTCCATCCTGGAGAGCGAGGCCCGCATGCCCTGGGCCAGCCACACCGCGCTCCATGCCCTGGCCGAGATCTACGGCCTGATCGCCGCCCACCGCACCTCGCTGGTCTTCGTCAACACCCGCTGGCAGGCGGAGATGCTGTTTCAGGAGCTGTGGCGCATCAACGAGCTGAACCTGCCCATCGCCCTCCATCACGGCTCGCTGGATGTGGAGCAGCGCCGCCGGGTGGAGGCGGCCATGGCGGCGGGCAAGCTCAAGGGCGTGGTCTGCACCTCCTCGCTGGATCTGGGCATCGATTGGGGCGATGTGGACCAGGTGATCAATGTGGGCGCCCCCAAGGGCTCCTCCCGCCTGATGCAGCGCATCGGCCGCGCCAACCATCGGCTGGACGAAAGCTCCCATGCGGTGCTGGTGCCGGCCAATCGGTTCGAGGTGCTGGAATGCCGGGCGGCCTTAGAAGCGGTGGCCGCCGGCGCCCAGGATACCCCGCCCGAGCGCACCGGCGCCCTCGACGTGCTGGCCCAGCACATTCTCGGCAGCGCCTGCGCCGCCCCCTTTGCCGCCGATGCCCTCTATGCCGAGGTGCGCAGCGCCGCGCCCTATCGGGCGCTGACCCGCGCCGATTTCGATGCCACGCTGGATTTCGTCGCCACCGGCGGCTACGCGCTGCGGGTCTATGAGCGCTTCGCCAAGATCCGCCGCACCAAGGAGGGGCTGTGGCGGGTCTCCAATCCCCAGGTGGCCCAGACCTACCGGCTGAATGTGGGCACCATCGTCGAGAGCACCATGCTCAAGGTGCGCCTGGTCTCGGCCAAGGGATCGCCCAAGAACGGCCCCGCCGGGCGCCCGCGCTTCGGCGGCCGCATGCTGGGAGAGGTGGAGGAATATTTCATCGAGACCCTGGTGCCGGGCGACACCTTCGTCTTCGCCGGCGAGATCCTGCGCTATGACGCGCTGGTGGAAGATCAGGTCTATGTCTCCCGCTCATCGGCGCCCGAGCCGCGCGTGCCCTCTTATGCGGGCGGCAAGTTTCCGCTCAGCACCTTTCTGGCGGCGGGCGTGCGGGCGCTTTTGGCCGCGCCCAAGCGCTGGGCCGCCCTGCCGCTACAGGTGCAGGACTGGCTGAACCTCCAGAAGCAGCGCTCCCGCCTGCCCGGCCGCAACGATCTCCTGGTGGAGACCTTCGCCCGCTCCGGGCGCTTCTACATGGTGCTCTATGCCTTCGAGGGGCGCCTCGCCCACCAGACGCTGGGCATGCTGCTGACCCGCCGCCTGGAGCGCGCCCGCCTCGCCCCTCTCGGCTTCGTGGCCAATGATTATGCCATCGCCATCTATGCCGCCGCCGACATGGGCGCGGCCATCGCCGACGGGCGCCTCTCGCTGGCCGGCCTGTTCGATGCCGACATGCTGGGCGATGATCTGGAAGCCTGGCTGGACGAGAGCGCCCTGATGAAACGCACCTTCCGCACCTGCGCGGTGATCGCCGGGCTGATCGAGCGCCGCTTTCCCGGCAAGGAGAAGACCGGGCGGCAAGTGACCATCTCCACCGATCTGATCTATGACGTGCTGCGCCGCCACGAGCCCGACCACATGCTGCTGCGCGCCGCCCGCGCCGACGCCGCCACCGGCCTTCTGGACGTGCGCCGCCTCTCCGACATGCTGGCCCGCATCAAGGGCCATATCGTGCACCAGCCGCTGGAGCGGGTCTCGCCGCTCTCGGTGCCGGTGCTGCTGGAGATCGGCCGCGAGAGCGTCGGCGGCCCGGAGACGGCGGAGTTTTTGCTGGCGGAAGCGGAGGAGGAGCTGGTGCGGGAGGCGATGGGGTGAGGGGGGTTGACCGGTAGCGGCCATTCGGCCGCTCTCTCGTTATGTCGGTTTACTACCCAATTGCGTTCGTTCAGCACGATTTGCGTGCAATCTAAAACTGGCCGGGGGCGTCGCCGAATTGGCTGCGTAGCGGCGAGATTGTCAGGCACGGGGCTTCGTGGCTCGATGCTAGACGGAAGTTAAACTTGCATTTCTTCACCGTTTCCGTTCTTATTTCACGCGGGTGCGGACGGAGCGAGTGAAAGCTCGCTGGCTCGGAAGGGTCACTGTTACTAAATAAGGCTTCGGCCTTGGCTTCTGCTGCATTCGGCGACGAGTGCTTAGTTATCTTGAATTATTGCGTCCGCACCCTCAATGGAGTTTTCATGTCCGAAATGGGTTCCGAGGGGGAATATGTCCAAGACAAGATATGGATTACCTCACGCGCTCGGATGATGGGTGAAAAGCGCCTCCTCCGGTACAACAATTGGTCTTTATTTTTACTGGCATATTACTCTGTGTTCACAGTCGTGCTTTCTGTGTTTCCAGAGTACTTCAAGTCCACCTACACCTATTTCGACGGGATCTCGGTCACAGCTTCTGTGGCCGTGCTGGTCGCTTCTCTCGTCGTCGGCGGGTTCCGGTTTGAACGGACCGCCTCGCTATATCGCGATTGCTATCTTTCGTTGCAGCGACTTTACGAAGACGAAGGCGACTGTAGGTCAAAACAAAAACTCTATGCTGACATCTTGGTGGTCTGCCCCAACCACTCAAGCGGCGATTACCATGACTTCCTTTTCACGCACATCGTCCTTGAAGGAAAAGAGGTAAAGAGTAACGGTAAGCAGCTAAAATGTACTTTGTACATGAGGTTCGCTTACGTCTGGAGGCGGGTCGTCTTCTGGGCTCTGATGGCAATGCTCGTTCTGATCCCTCTTGCGTTCGCGGCAGGGCCCTTTGCGGCTAAGCATGCATGACTGCGCGCGAGCATTTCGACCGCCAGTTCACCCTTGAAAATTTAAAGAAAATCTTCAAGGACCGGATTGCTCACACGGCAACATCCGGAAAGGACGGAGTATCGCCAGACGCGTTTCAGAGAGTTATTGACTCTGAGCTTTCCCAAGCGCTCACCAGAATTCGAAATGGAACCTATCGTTTTACAACTTATCGCCAAAAGCTTGTGCTCAAGGGTGCGGGGAAAGCCCCGAGAGAGATCTCCATTGCGACTGTGCGTGATCGCATTATCTTACGAGCGATCAATAATGTCATTATTGAGTGTTTCTCAGATAAGCGCCAAGCCGCACCACACCATTACATTCATGAAATTTCGGGTTTGATCAAACCGTTAAGTAACGATTATTCTTTTGTGCAAATTGACGTTCAAAATTTCTACCCAAATATCATCCATGAACTGCTTATGCAGCGGGTTCGGTCACGAGTCCGAACCCATGAACTACTCAGCTTGATCGAGACGGCAATCCAAACGCCAACCGGCACTCCGTCACCGCAGAGATTGCCTAGGGGCATTCCCCAAGGGCTGAGTATCTCTAACATTTTGTCGGCGATTTACATGATTCGGTTTGATGAGATGATGCAGTCGCGTCACTCGTATTTTCGGTACGTCGATGACATTTTGGTAGTCTGCAAGACGGATAGCGCAGAGAAGACGTTTGCCTTCATTGCGAAGCAACTAGAAAAAATCGGCCTGCAGTGCCACCCGCGAGCTGAATTTAGCAAAAGCAAGATCGTTCCACTCAATTCCGGCGTCGACTATCTCGGATATTCCATAAAACCGAATATTATATCCGTGCGAAAGTCGTCATATCGCCGAATGATGGAGACCATAATGGGTGTCCTCACGGGGGCCAAGCATACGAAAAACAACAAGCGAATCCTCCGACGCCTAAATATCAAGATTACGGGCTGCATCTTCGATCAAAAAAGGCGAGGATGGATGTTCTTTTTCTCAATGACGACAGACATCAAGCAACTCCGTCGGCTTGATAAATTCGTAGAGCGAGCATGGCAACGCGCGGGTATGCAGCGATTTGGCCGACCCAAAACGTTTGTGAAGACGTACTACGAAGTCCGATATCGTTTAGACAAGACAACGTACATTCCTCGTTTCGATGAATACAGCAAGGCGCAGAAGGCGTCGCTGATCGCCGACATGATGGGTCATGAGGTGGCAGGGGTTATGGCTTGGCCGCAAGATCGGATTGATCGCACATTTGCGAAGATTGTGCGCAAAGAAGTTGCGCAACTGGAGAATGACATCACTCCAATCAGCTAGGGGTAGCTCCACCACGGGGTGAGCATCAACCCTTAGACAACAAGCTCGTCTCACATCGTCATGAACGACCAAAATGGGTGCACCCTTCCCTCGATACGCGCTGCTACTTGAATGACCACTTGTCCACATCTGTGCCCAGAATCCGCCATTCGGCTTCCCCTCCCAAAGCAGACATCGGTCGCCACCGCGGCGAATTTCCGCTCCTGCTGCGGAGGAGACATCCGCGCGGCGCCTACGCCCAGACCCAAACGCGCCGCCCCACGACCTGAACAACCTGACGCTTGATCTGGAGGCCATCGTCGCCGGCACGGCGGCGGGGCCGTCTCGCGGTTGATTGTCGAGGAACGAAACGCCAGACTGCGCATTATCTGACGATGGGCCACATGGCGCATCGCTCGCGTTTGGGAGGTTCCGTCGATGAAAATCTTGTCCTTACTCAGGGTCGGTCTGCTGGCATTGGCAGCGCTGGTTGGCGGCATGTCCATGGCGAACGCCGCGGACGGCACCGTCAAAATCCGCATCTTCAAGGCCGGGTTTGTGTTCGGCGGATCCGCCGGCGAAGGCGTGCTGACGTTTCAGGGCCGCCAATATCCGCTCGCGGTCGGGGGGCTGAGCTATGGCTTCACCTTCGGCGCCTCCGAGACGCGCTTTCATGGCAAGGTCCGCAATATCAAACGTGCGTCGGACATTTCTGGCGTCTATGCCCAGGGCGGTGCTGGCGCCGCCCTCGTCAAAGGCGCGCAGGTCGTCGTCCTGACCAACCAGAACGGCGCCGTTCTGGAGCTCACCGGCGAGCAGACCGGCGCCATCGTGAGCCTGGATTTGAGCGGACTGGCGTTGTCGCTGAAGTAAGCCGTCCACGGGTATCGGCGGGATGAATTCCGCCGATACCCGTCATCAGGCCTGCGACATCGCCCGCCGCTGGCGGCCATTATCGGCGCGGCGGCGTGACCGTCGCGCGCATCTGTTGCTGGTGTTGCCCACGTCGAACAACGCGCCCTCCCCCGGCCGTTTCACCCCCCTCCCTGCCCTCCCCCGCAAGGGGGGAGGGTTTGCCGGGCGCGGGTGGAGGAGGGCGCCTGAGAACTGGGGAGTGGGACGGGACGGGATCTTTCAGACCCGCGCCAACCGCGCGCCAGACCCCCTCCCCCCTTGCGGGGGAGGCAGGGAGGTGGGTGAAAGCCCGCCGATCATGCCCGCTGTGGCCAAGGCCCCCCTCTTCCGCCCAGGGACGCCCCGGGCTGGGCCGCGCACCCGCGAAGGCCCCGAAGCCCGGACACCCGCGCCATCTATGCAACCGCCCGCCTCAGTCCTAGTCTTGCCCCAGAACATCCGGGGGCACCCATGACCAAGACCACAAGCCTGTCGCTGGCGCCGCAATATCTGTTCCAGCCCATCGATCTGTTGAACGGCTTTCAGGCCGGATCGCAGTATAATCTCTTCAGCATCAACATGGGCGAGACCTCCAATCCGCAGGTGGAGCGGGAAGCCCTGCGGGTGGTGGGCTCCTATGGCCGCCAGATCGGCCATATCCAGGAGGCGCTGGAAGTGCTGCTCAAGCATGTGCCCATGGGCAAGCTGAATGGCGAAGAAAAGGAAGTGCTCAAGGTGCTGAAGCGGGACATCGCCTCGGTGCGGCGGATCAAGCAGAAGCTCGAAGAGTAGGCGCCCTCTCCCGGCGACAACCTCTCCTTGGGAACAACTTGGCCTTGGCGCCGTTTACCTCCGGCCCTGTGACCGGATCGAACGCTTATGCCCCTTGCCCGCCGCTCGATCTGCACCCTCGCGCTGCTGCTGGCGCTGACCGGGCCGGTGTTCGCGCTCACCGCGCAGGACATCAACCAGGCCAACTTCACCGCGCCGCCGCCGCCCACGAAGAAGAACGCCAAGACACCCGCGAAGACGCCCCCCAAGGCCGCCGCCGGGGCGCTGGATCCGCTCATCGTCAAGACCCAGGTGCTGCTCAGCCGCAAGAATGTCTCGCCCGGCGAGATCGACGGCCGCGACGGCGAGAATTATCGCAAGGCCATCGCCCAGTTCCGCCGGCTGAACGGGCTCGGCGACAGCACCCAGATGGATGCCGCCACCTGGCAGGCGCTGGGCGGACCCACGGCGGGGGACATCCTCGCGCCCTACAGCGTCACCGCGCCCGATGCCGCCACCGCCTTCGTGCCCGAGATCCCGCGCGATTACGCCAAGCAGGCGACGCTGAAGCAGCTCGGCTACAAGACGCCGACCGAGATGTATGCCGAGCGCTTCCACATGAGCGAGGCCTTGCTCAAGGCGCTCAACCCCACCGCCGACCTGCTGAAGCCCGGCGAGACCCTCACCGTGGTGGCGGCGCAGCGCACGGTGCCGCTCGCCCCCGTGGAGCGGCTGGAGGCGATCAAGGCCACCGGCATGCTGGTGGCCTATGGGGCGGGGGATGTGGTGCTGGCCAGCTATCCGGCCACCATCGGCAGCCGCGAGACCGCATCGCCGGAGGGCGAATATGAGATCACCCGCGTGGTGCACAATCCGCCCTATGGCTATGATCCGAAAAAGAATTTCCAGCAGGGCGCCAATAGCAAGCCGCTGGAGTTGCCGCCGGGGCCGAACAATCCGGTGGGCACGGTGTGGATCGCTCTGTCCAAGCCCACCTTCGGCATCCATGGCACGCCGGAACCGGCGCAGATCAGCAAGACCTCGTCGCACGGCTGCGTCCGCCTGACCAATTGGGACGCGGAAGATCTGGCCGGGCTGGTCAAGCCCGGCGTGCGCATGCGCTTCGTGGAAAAGCCCGCCGCATGAGGGCGGTGCGCCTGCTTCTGGCCTGTGCCGCCGGGATGATGCTCGCGGCCGCCCCCGGGACGGCAGCGCCCACGCCGCCTGCGCCTTTGCGCGGCGCCGCCGCGGCGCCGATGCCGAAGCCGGGACCGCATCGGGCGGCGAGCCGCGCGCCCCGGCTGCCCCCCGCGCCCCTGCCTTTGCCGCGTCCCCGCGAGCTCGCCGCCCCGCCGGTGGCGACGCAAGCGCCGGTGCCGCCACCCGCCCCCGCGACCCCGCCCCCCGATGCGGCGGAGATCGCCGCCTGCCGCGCCACCTTCGCGGATCTGGGCGGCGTAATCCTGGACGATGCGGCCGCGGACCCGCCGGCCGATGGCGCCTGCGCCATTTCCGGTCCCGTCACCTTCTCGCATCTGCGCCGCCCGGAGGGGCCGGACATCGCTTTGGAGAGCCCCATCACCGTGCGCTGCACCCTGGCGGTGGAACTGGCCCGCTGGATCGGCGCGGATCTGGCCGCCATCGCCACCGCCAACGGCACCACGCTGGCCAAGCTCACCGGCGTCGGCGGCCATGCCTGCCGCCCGCGCAACGGCCAGGCCGGGGCGCAGATCAGCGAGCATGCCAGCGGCAATGCCTTCGATCTGCTGGGCCTCACCTTCGCCGACGGGCGGGAGATCGCTCTGTGGCAGGCGGACCCGGCCACGCGGGAGATCCGCGCCGCGGTGCAGAAAAGCGCCTGCGCCCGGTTTCGCACCGTGCTCGGCCCCGGTGCCGACAGTTCCCACGCCAACCATGTGCATCTGGACATGCGCCAGCGCCGGGCCGACTTCGCCATGTGCCAATGGACCGTGGACTGAGACTCACGCCGCCTGCAGCGCGGCGAGATCCAGCTTGCCCATGGCCATGAGCGCCGTCATCACCCGCGGCGCGCGGCCGGGGTCGGCCAACAGCGGCAGCAGCCCCTTCGGCACGATCTGCCACGACACGCCGAAGCGGTCGGTGAGCCAGCCGCATTGGCCGGGCTGACCGCCATCGGCGCTGAGCGCGTCCCACAGCCGGTCCACTTCGGACTGGTCGTCGCAATCGATCTTGAACGATACGGCGGGCGAGAAGGGGAACTGCGGCCCGCCGTTCAGGGCCATGAAGCTCTGGCCGGCCAGGGTGAACTCCACCACCAGCACGCTGCCGGTGGGGCCGGAGGGCGTATCCACCGGATTGCGCAGGATCGCATCGATCTGCGACCCCGGCAGCAGGGAGGCATAGAAGCGCGCCGCCGCCTCCGCGACGCCGTCAAACCACAGGCACGGGGCGACCTTGGACATCCGGCGATCCTTTCTCGGCTCGGAGTGGCGCTCAGGCCTCGGCCGGCGCGTGGGCGGCGGTGGCGGCGGCCAGATCCATCCACATCACTTCCCAGATATGGCCGTCCGGATCCTCGAAGCCGCGGCCATACATGCAGCCATGATCCTGCACGCCGGTGGGATCGCTGCTGCCGCCGGCGGCGGCGGCCTTCGCCACCACATCATCCACATCGGCGCGGCTGTCGGCGGAGAGGCACAGCATCACTTCGCACTGGGTCTTGGCATCGACGATGGGCTTGGCGGTGAACTGGCGGAACTTGGCGTGGGTCAGCAGCATCACGTGGATGATGTCGGACAGCACCATGCAGGTGGCGGTATCGTCGGAGAATTGCGGGTTCCGCGTGGCGCCCACCTGCTCGTAGAAGGCGACGGCGCGGGGCAGGTCTGCCACCGGCAGGTTGACGAAGATCATCTTGGACATGGGCGCTCCTCTCAGCGGACCTGCCCAAGGACGAAGGCGCCCGCCCGGTTCCGACAGCACCGGACGAAAAAAGGCGCCCGAGCTGGATCCATCTCACGTTCCCAGGCACCGCCGGCCCCTGCCTTTGCCGCGCGAGCACCTATATGATCAGGGAACGCCCCGCCCCTTTTCGGATGCCCCCATGTCAGACCTCTTCACGCCGCTCCGGCTCGGCCAGCTCGAACTGGACAACCGCATCGTCATCGCCCCCATGTGCCAGTATTCGGCCAAGGACGGCGCCGCCACCGACTGGCATCTGATGCATCTGGGCAATCTGGCCCTCTCCGGCGCCGGCCTGCTGATCCTGGAAGCCACCGGCGTCGAGCCGGAAGCGCGCATTTCGCCCGCCGATCTCGGCCTGTGGTCGGACGCCACCGAGGCCGCCCTGGGCGACGTCATCCGCCGCATCCGGGTCTATTCGCCGATCAAGTTCGGCATTCAGTTGGGTCATGCGGGGCGCAAGGCCTCGTCGCAGGTGCCGTGGGAAGGCAGCGCCCAGGTGCCCCCCGGCGCCGGCGGCTGGGTGCCGTTCGGCCCCTCCGCGGTGCCGTTCCGCCCCGAGGACGTCACCCCCATCGCGCTGGATGCGGGCGGGTTGGAGCGGGTGAAGACCGCGTTTGCCGACACCGCGCGCCGCGCCGCCCGCATCGGCTTCGAGGCGGTGGAGATCCACGGCGCCCACGGCTATCTGCTGCACCAATTCCTCTCGCCGCTCTCCAACCAGCGCACCGACGCCTATGGCGGATCGCTGGACAATCGCATGCGCTTCCCGCTGGAGGTGTATGAGGCGGTGCGCGCGGCTTTGCCGGCTCACATCCCGGTCATCATGCGGGTATCCGCCACCGATTGGGTGGAAGGCGGCTGGGATCTGGAGCAGACCATCGCCTTTGCCCACGCTTTGAAGGATCGGGGCCTGGACGCCATCCATGTGTCGTCCGGCGGGCTGTCGCAATTGCAGCAGATCCCGGTGGGGCCGGGCTATCAGGTGCCGTTCGCGGCGGCGATCAAGGCGGCCACCGGCCTGCCCACCATCGCGGTGGGGCTGATCACCTCTCCGACCATGGCGCAGGAGATCCTGGCGGCGGGCGAGGCCGATGCCATCGCGCTGGCCCGCGGCATTCTCTATGATCCGCGCTGGCCCTGGCACGCGGCCGCCGCCCTGGGCGACAGCGTCCATGCGGCGCCGCAATATCTGCGCTGCCAGCCCTCGGGCCTGCGCCACCTGTTCCGCTGACGGCGGGGGCCGGCGGCTGCGCTTGCCGGCCCGTCCCCGATCGGACACAACATCCCATGCTCGATCGTACCGATTCCCCGCCGCTCCCGCTCGTGCCGCTGCACGGGGCCATGGTGCGGCTGGATCCGCGCGGCGCATTGTTCTGGCCGGACGAGAGCCTGCTGGTGGTGGCCGATCTGCATCTGGAGAAGGGCTCCGCCTACGCCCGGCGCGGCCAGATGCTGCCGCCCTACGACACCGCCGAGACCCTCACCCGCCTGGAGGCCCTGGTGGCGGACCTCCGCCCGCGGGTGATTGTCGCCTTGGGCGACAGCTTCCATGACCGCTGGGGCGCCGAGCGCCTGGACCCCGAGGCCCGCGCCCGCCTCACCGCTTTGCAACAGGGCCGCACCTTCATCTGGATCGCCGGCAACCACGACCCAGAGCCGGCAAAGGATCTGGGTGGCGAGTGGACGCGGGAATTGCGCGTGGGGCCGCTGGTGCTGCGCCACGAACCCAGCGCCGATGGTGCGTTGGGTGAAGTGGCGGGGCATCTGCATCCGGTGGCGCGCCTCACCGTGCGCGGCCGCGCCATCCGCCGCCGCTGCTTTGCCACCGATGGCGCCCGCTTGCTGCTGCCGGCGCTGGGCGCCTATGCGGGCGGATTGAACGTGCGCGACGGCGCGGTATCCGGCCTGTTCACGGGCGGCTTTGAAGCCCATCTCCTGGGCGAAGGCCGCACCTTCAAGATCGCCAGCCACGCCTGCCGGATGGATTGAAACGGAGGGGTGCGTCGGTTCGCGCCCTCCGCCATAGGTTGGAGGGGTAGCTCCGTCTGGCAAGCTGGCCGACGCCGTCGGCTACACCCCATACCGGAACCGCCAAAACCCATGTCGCAAATGGGCGCCGCCCCCGCTTGCACCCCCTCCCCCCTTGCGGGGGAGGGTTGGGGAGGGGGGTGAAACGCGAGACGATGCTGCGTGGTTGGATGTGGGCCAAGATCTGATGCGGGAGGCGGGCTCGGACGCTGAAGCGGCCGGTCACAGCCGGATACCGTTTCTCCCCCCTCCCTGCCCTCCCCCGCAAGGGGGGAGGGTTCCCCGCGCCTCAA
>NZ_CALRWL010000039.1:0-59269 GCF_943371865.1 Azorhizobium sp. AG788
CGCCAGAATGGCAGCGCAGCGGTCCAGGGTGCGGCGGAAGCGCGGCGAGGTCTCGTAAAGCTCCCGGCCCATGCCGGCATATTGCGCGCCCTGGCCGGAAAACAGGAAGGCGATCTCCGGCGCCGGGCCCGCGCCGACCTCACCCACGCCCTCAGTGGCGCTACCGTCGGCGAAGGCCTTGAGCTGAGAGGCCAAGTCCTCGGCGGTGCGGGCCTGCGCGGCGAGACGATGCGAAAAATGCCGGCGTGCGGTGGCGGCGGTAAAGGCCATGTCCCCCAGCGCGGCCTCGGCCCCGGCCAGCGCCACATGATCGGCATAAGCACCGGCGAGATCGCGCAAGGCGGCTTCGCTGCGGGCGGACAGGGCCAGGAGATGCTGCGGACGCTCCATCTCCGGGACCGCGACCGCGACTGCGGGCGCCTGCTCCAGCACCAGATGGACATTGGTGCCACCCATGCCAAAGGAATTCACCCCCGCCCGGCGGGGACGGCCCTGCCCATCCCAGTCGGTCAGCCGGTCCACCACCTGGAACGGGGTAGCGGGAAAGTCGATCTCGGGGTTCGGGGTCTCGAAATTGAGGCTGGGCGGGATCCGTCCGTGCTTGACGGCAAGCGCCGCCTTGATGAGGCCGGTGATCCCCGCCGCCGATTCCAGATGGCCCACATTGGTCTTCACCGAGCCGATGCCGCACTTGGCCGTGCGTTTGGCACCGGAACCATAGGCGCGGGTGAGCGCGCGCACCTCAATGGGATCGCCCAAAGGGGTGCCGGTGCCGTGGGCTTCGACATAGCCGATGGTGTCGGGCGAGACGCCCGCCTGCGCCAGTGCGGTGGCGATCACGCGGGCCTGCCCGTCCACGCTGGGGGCGGAAAAGCCGACCTTGTGGTCGCCGTCATTGTTGACGCCCCAGCCGCGGATCACCGCATGGATGGGATCGCCATCGGCCACCGCATCCTCCAGCCGCTTCAGCGCCACCACGCCAACGCCGCTGCCGAAGATGGTGCCCCTCGCCTTGGCATCGAATGCCCGGCAGCGGCCATCCGGGGACAGAATGCTGCCCTCTTCGAACACATAGCCGCTCTTGAGCGGCAACTTCACGGTCACGCCGCCGGCCAACGCCACATCCGCCTGGAGATTGAGCAGGCTGTCGCAGGCCATGGCCACGGCGGTGAGCGAGGTGGAGCAGGCGGTCTGCACGCTCACGCTCGGCCCACGCAGGCCCAATTTGTACGAGACGCGGGTGGCGAGATAGTCCTTGTCGTTGCCCAGCACCGTCTCAAGGCTGCCCACATGGCCGATCTCGGCCCGCAGATGCAGCAGCCCATAGGTGCTGAAACTGGCGCCGCCGAACACGGCGATCTCGCCGCCGAACCGCTCAGGCACAATGCCGGCGTCTTCCAGCGCCAGCCAGGCGTGTTCCAGGAACAGCCGCTGCTGCGGGTCCATCAGTTCCGCCTCGCGCGGGCTGATGCCGAAGAAGGCCGCGTCGAACAGATCGATCTCGTCCAGATAGGAACCGGACTTCACATAATTGGGTTGGCGCAGCACCGCCGCCGGAACCCCGGCGTCCAGTAATTCCTGGTCGGTGAAGTGGGTGATGCTTTCCTTGCCCTCCAGCAGCGAGCGCCAGAATTGCCCGATGTCGCGGCTGCCGGGGAACCGCCCGCTCATGCCGATGATGGCAATGCCGTCCAGGGGTTCGGTGCTCATGATGCCGTTTCCGCTTCTGAAAATGTGTCCGCCCCGGCACCGCGGCGGCGGGCCAGGCGCTTGCTGCGGTCCTGTCGCGCCCGCTCGACGCGCGCGACGATGTCGTCGGTGTCGAGTTCGCCCGCGCCCCCGTCCAGAAACACAGCCAGGCGGCGGATGGAGGGGTTCTGGAACAGATCCACCAGCGGGAAGGTGCGCCCCAGCGCCTCCTGCAATTTGCGATGGATCTGCACCAGATGAACCGAATTGGCGCCAAGGTCGAAGAAGTTGCTGTCGAGGCCCAAGGTGGGCTGCTGAAGCACCCCTTCCACCACCCCGGCGATGGTCTTCTCCACCTCGGATGCCGGCGCCGCGCCGGCCTCCGCCACGGGGATGGCGGCATCGGGGCGCGGCAGCGCATCCCGGTCCACCTTGCCATTGGCGTTCAGTGGCAGGGCATCGAGGAACACCGCGCTGGACGGCACCATGTACTCAGGCAGCTTGGCGCGCAGGAACGCCCGCACCGCGTCCGCCGTCAGGCCCTGCTGCGGCACTTCCTCCGGCGACCAGCTCTCCAGTTGCGCCGCGCTGATGCCGCCGCCGGCAAAACTGTGCAGCACCACGTCGGCCGCATCCAGGTGAAGCAGGGCGCGGGCCGGCGCATCGGCCAGGAAGCCGAGGGCGCACAGACCGATCTGTTCCGCAGGCGCGGCGGAGGACAGCAACTGGCCCATATAGCCCGCCTCCAGCAGGCAGAAATCGCGCCACAGTGGGCCGTACATGGGCTCCACCGCCGCGCGCCGGCCCACCAGGATGATCGAGAAGGCCGAGGCCTCCACCAGCGGCCGGTTGGGGCCGGGATAGAGCGGTGCCATCGCCGCCTCGGGGCCGACAGCCACAAGGCGGTGGGCGCTGGGATTATAGACATAGGCCCCACCGGCCAGACCGGCGACGCGCCCGTCCTTGACCACCACATAGACCCGCACCGGATAGAGGCTGCCGGCGGAGGGATAACGGAACTTCGGCAGCGGCGCTCCGTCCATGGGCAGTTCCTGCAGCGCCCCCAGCACCGCCCCGAGCCGCTCCGCTGCGATGATCTCGCCGACGAAGTGCCGGAAGCTCTGACGCGCCAGCCATGCGGCGCGCCGCTCGGCATCAAAGCCGCCGCCGGGAAGCGGGATGCTCTGCGCATCCGGAGCCACATCGGGCAGGCCATGGCGGTTCAGCTTGAACGTTACCCGCGCGATGGGATCGCTGAGCACGCCTTCGGTGCTCAACTCGACGCCCGGCTCCGCATCCGGTTCGTCGCGGCGCGGCACCACATAGACCACCAGCCGGCGCTGCCCCAGCCCATCGGCCGGCGCCGCCGCGACGGCGCTCTCAACCTGCGGATGCTGGGCCAGCGCGGCTTCGATCTCGCCCAATTCGATACGGTGGCCGTTCACCTTGACCTGCGTATCGCGGCGGCCCAGGAACTCGATGTTGCCATCGGGGAGATAGCGCCCGAAATCACCGGTGCGATAGAGCCGTTCGCCGGTGCGAGGATGGCGGATGAAGGCCGCTTCGGTCTTCTCCGGGTCCTTCCAATAGCCCTCGGCCAGGCCCACGCCGCCGATATAGAGTTCGCCGGGCACCCAGATGGGCGACGGCTCCAGCACAGCGTCGAGAATGTGGGCGGTCTGGTTGGCGAACGGCTTGCCATAGGGAATGGAGCGCCAGGACGGGTCCACTGCGCCGATGGCATAGACCACCGCATTGATGGACGTCTCGGTGGCGCCGCCCTGGCCATGGACGGCGACGCCGGGATCAAAGGCGCGGATGCGATCCGGCAACGAGACCGGAATCCAGTCGCCGCTCATCACCACGCAGCGCAGGCTTTGCGGCCACAGATCGCGGCGCGGCTCCAGCGCCTCCACCAGCATCTGCATCAGCACCGGCACCGACTGCCAAACCGTGACGGAATGCCGGCGGGCCAGATCCGCCCAATGGGCGGGGTCGCGCAGCTTGTCCGCATCGGGCAGCACGATGGCGCCACCGGAGGAGAGCGGACAGAAGATGTCGAATACCGACAGGTCGAAGCCCAGTGCCGACAGGCCGAAGGTGCGGTCGTGGACCGTAAAGCCATAGCGGCGGGTAAAATCGGCGATGGAATTGGCGATGGCCCGCTGGCTGATCATCACCCCCTTCGGCACGCCGGTGGAGCCCGAAGTGAACAGCACATAGGCCAGATCATCCAGGGGGAGAGCACCCACGCTGCCGGACAAACCGGCCAAGTCGCCCCCCTGCCCCGCCAAGAGATCCACCGCAATACGCTCGATCCCAACGGGCCATGCCAGCCCCACATCCACGGCGGACTGCGTCAAAGCAATGGTCACGTCGCAATGGTGCAGCAGATAGTCCCGCCGTTCAGCAGGCAAATCGGGATCGATGGGCAGATAGGCCGCACCGGCCATCAGGATGCCCAGCGTTGCCGCGATCTGCTCCCAATCCTTGCGCATCACCACGGCCACCAGCGTGCCGGAGCCTTGGCCGCGCGCCCGCAGCAGGACGGCAATCTCGACGGCGCGGCGCAGCAGTTCGCCATAGCTCAGGGTGCGGCGGTCGGTGATAACCGCCGCCGCCTCGGGATGCGCCACCGCATGGGCGAGGAATCCCGCCTCCAGGCGGTGCGGCGGAAACGTCTCCTGGGTCTGGTTGATGGCGGCGCGCTGGGCGAGCTGAGCCGCCGGGGTGAGGTTGCCCTGCCAGGTGCTCCAGGCACTGTCTGAGGTGGCGAGGCGCTCCACCAGATCGCCATGGGCTTGGGCGAAATCGTCCAGCATCCCGGCAGGAAAGATGTCCTCCACCGCATCCCAATTGAGCACCAGAGCGCCGTTCCACTCCATCACCTGATGGTCGAGCCACACTTGCGGCGTCTGCGACACGCTCTCGATCACTTCGCCGAAGCGCTGGCTCTCCTGGCCGGCAGGGTCGATTTCGAGAGCGCTGGTGAACACCACCGGCATCAGCGCCGAGACGCCGCTGCGGCGGCGCTGGGCCAGAGCGCGCAACACGTCGATGCCGCTGATGTAGCGATGCTCCAGATCATCCCACAGCCGCCCCTGAAGGGCGCGGGCGCGCTCCAGGAAGGGGGCGGGCGCGGAGTGATCCACCTCCAGCAAGGTGAGCGTGGTGAAATCACCCATGAGCCCCACCACATCCGGATGCAGCGGCAGACGATTGAAGGTGGTGAGGTTCAAGGTGAAGCGGGGGCTGGCGCTCCATGTGCCCAGCGCCTCCGCATAAGCGGCGATCAGCACCAGCGAGGGCGTCAGGCCGGCCTTGGCCGCGCGGTCCTTCAGCGCCGCCCAGGCGGCCGGCGACAGCCGCCGCGACCGGCGCACAAAATGGGGCTTGTCCACGGCGGCGGCAGCAGCGCGGTCCACAGGCAGCTCGGGCGCCGGCGGCAGGCTGTCGAGCCGGTCGAACCAATAGCGTTGCGAGGCCTGATAGAGCTTGCCCTGGTGCAGGGCGCGTTCGGCCAGCACATAATCGCGGAAACCGATGGCCAGCGGCGGCTGCGTCTCCCCACCCGCCTCATAGCCCCGGCGCCATTCGTCGAAGAGCAGGAACAGGCTGGCGGCATCAGCGATCAGCGCATCGACACCCACATGCAGACGGACCTTGCCGTCATCCATCTGTGTGGCGCGGATCTGGAACAGCGGCCAGCGGTCCGCCGGCAAGGTCTGCCCGCTCATGGTCTCGCGCACGCTCTGGAGGTGGCGCTCCACTTCGGCGGCGGGGCGGCCACGCAAATCGGCGCAGGCGATGGCATAGTACGGCACCTGGGCGAGAACTTGCTGGCGCTCCTCGCTGAGGATGACCGCGCGCAGCATGTCGTGCCGCTGCACCAGACGGTTCCAAGTGGCCTCGATGCGTGGCAGCTCCCAGCCCACCTGCTCCAGTTCCAGATAGATCTGGGTCGCCGCCTGCCCCAGTTCGAACGTGGCGGTGCGCCCCATCCAGTAGGCTTCCTGGATCGGCGTCAGGGGGAAGGGTTCGTGCCATGTGGCCGGGTCAGGAACAAGCTCCGGCAGGGCTGCCACCGGCGCCGCGTCGCTGTCCGCCGCGGCCGGTTCAGCATCCAGGCGCGCGGCCAGGCGCGCCACCGTGGGCGCCTCGAACAAGACGCGCAGCGGCAGGGCCACGTTGAAGGCGGTGCGCACGTGCGCCATCAGCACCGTGGCCAGCAGGGAATGCCCGCCGATGCGGAAGAAATCTTCATGGATACCCACCGCATCCCGATGCAGGACGCTGGCCCAAAGGGCCGCGAGGCGGCGCTCGGTCTCGGTGCGCGGGGTTTCGGACATCTGCGCCGCACCGGATGGCGGCGCCGGCAATGCCCGCCGGTCCAGCTTGCCATTGACGGTCATGGGCAGCGCGTCGAGAAAGACGATGTCGGCGGGGACCATATAGTCCGGCACGCGGTCCGCCAGATCGGCGCGCAGCCGCTCCGCGTCCAGCATGGGAACGGTCGGGGCGCGGGGGGGACGGGCGCCGGGGCGCGGGCCGCGATGGGCATAGAGATAGTAATTGGTCTTGGCGCTCTCCTCCAGGCGCCAGTCCTGCTCCACGGTCACGGTGAAGCCCTTCACCCTGAGCAGCCTCAGAACCGCGTCCAGCCGCCCGTCCATGTCGTGCAGTTCCAGGGCCACCTGGCGGATCCTCGGCCAATCCGCATCGGCAATGCCGGCAAGCACCTGCGCCTCGCTCTTCTCCACATTGATCTTCAACAGATCAATACAGGTGATCCCCTCCCGGGCCATGACGTTGGACAGGGTGTCCAACGTCACCTCGAGGGTGTGGCTGGCCAATCGGTCGTCCAGCAACTCCTCCAGCAAGGCCGGCTCGAACGCCTCGCCGGTGTCGCCGTCGTGCTTGCGCACAAAGGAGCGCACCACGTCCGCATCCGCCGCGCGATCCGCATGCAGGCCGGAGAGGAAGGAGAAGCCGGGATAAAAGGTGAAGACGCCGGTGCCGGGCTCGCCCGAGAGCCCCATATTATGCACCTTGGCCGTAACGCCATAGAGGCCCGCATTTGCGGTGGCGATCGCATGCACAGTGGGGTTCGGCTCGAAGGCATGGATGGTGACGCCGGGCGCCGCCAGATGGGCGGACAAGGTGAACAGCCCGATATTGGCGCCCACATCGAACACCACATCGCCGGCCCGCAACTCGACCCCATGGCGGAAATAGGCTTCCAGCTCGAACATTTCCTCATAGAGGAAATCGGTCTCATTGCGGTTCAGCTGCGCCACTGCCAGCCCGTTGGGCAGGATGTGGCGCGGCTGGCCGTTCACCTTTGGCGCGCGCGCCGCATCGACGACCACATAGGCCACCAGCCGCTGGTGCGCGCCCTCGCCGTGCCCCACGACGGCGGCGTCGACCACGCCCTCGCTCCGCTTCAGCGCAGCCACCACTTCGCCCGGCTCGATGCGATAACCCCGCAGCTTGATCTGCTCATCCGCCCGGCCAAGAAATATCAGACTGCCATCTGCGCGGCGGCGAACCCGATCCCCGGTGCGATAGACCGGCGCGGGATCGAACGGCAATGAGAGAAAGCGGCTTGCGGTCAGATCCGGGGCATCCACATAGCCCTTCGCCACACCCGCCCCGCCGACATAAAGTTCGCCCGGCATCCCAGCCGGCACCGGGCGCTGCGCGGCGTCTAGAACATAGGTGCGCACATTGGGCAGCGCTTGGCCGATATGGGGGAACGGTCCCTTGATCTCGGCCCAGGTGGTATCGACGGTGCATTCCGTCGGGCCGTAGAGATTGAAGGCGCGCACGCCTGGCTGCGCCGCCAACTCCGCCCACAGCGCGCCATCGATGGGCTCGCCGCCCACCAGCACCGCCTTGAGCGCGGGCGCGCCGCCGCTCAGCAGGCCTTCCGCCAGCAGCATGGCCAATTGGGTCGGGGTCGCGTCCAGCACCTCCACCCCATGGGCGCCCAGATAGGGCACCAGGGCCGCCGGGTCCGTGCGCACCGCTTCCGGGATCACATCCAGCGTATGCCCGCCCAGCAGTTGGATGATCTGCTTCACCGAGGTGTCGAACACCACCGGTCCGTTGACCGCCACCCGCAAGGTGCTGCCAAGACCGGCATAGACCGTCTCGCGCAGAGCGTGGAACAGGTTCACCACCGCTCCGTGGCTCACGATCACGCCGCGCGGGGCGCCGGTGGAGCCGGAGGTGTAAAGCACATAGGCAGGATCTTGGACGCAGACGCGGACATCCGGTGCCGTCGCCGATTCATCCGCGATCAAGGGGGCGCAGCGCAGAACGCCCTCGGGCGCTCCCTCACCTTCGCCTCCCCCAACCACGACCCGCGCACCGCAGGCAGCGATGATGCTGGCCTGCCGGGCCAACGGCCAACGCATATCCACCGGCACATAGGCCGCACCGGCCTTGAGAATCCCCAATATGCCGACGACCAGCTCGACCGAACGGTCCAATTGCAAGACGACACTGTCGCCGGGGCGGACACCCGATTTCACCAAGCGGTGCCCCAGGCGGTTGGCGGCAGCTTCCAGCGCGGCATAGGAGAGGCTGTCCTCCCCGCACACCACCGCCAGCGCGTCCGGGGTCGCGGCGACTTGGGCGACAAACAGATGATGCAGCGGACGCTCCGGCCCGATATCCAACGCCGGGCCGATGCCGGCGCGCAGGGCTGCGGCAGCCGCGGCCCCGGACATCAGGGCGAGGTCGCAGACTCGCGCCTCGGGCCGCGCGACACAGTCCGACAGCAACGTCAGGAACTGCTCCGCGAGGCCATCAATGGTGGCGCGGTCGAACAGATCGGCGGCATATTCGAAGGTGCCGACCAGGGCGTCACCCTCGTCCTTGATGGAGAGGCCCAGATCGAATTTGCTGATCTCCGGATCAATATCGAGATAATCGATCTCCAGGCCCGTCGGAGCGATGCCCGTGGGGAGCTTCTGCACGTCGAACATCAGCGCGGTGAGCGGCACCGGCCCCAGATCGCCGGCCCGGCGCAGATGCTCGACCAGATGTTCATAGGGATAGAGCTGATGGGCGCGGGCCTCGATGGCGCAATCGCGCACCGCCGCCAGCGCCTCGGTGAACGCCTGTGCCCCATCGACCTGCAGGCGCAGCACCAGCGTGTTGATGAACAGCCCGACCGCACTCTCCAGTTCCGGCAGATCGCGGGTGGTGCTGGGCACCGCGAGCATCACGTCATCGACCCCGGAGGTGCGTGCGAGCAGCACAGCATAAGCCGCCGCCAGGGTGGCGAACACCGTGGTCTCGCAGCGCTGGGCCAGGGCCCGCACGGCAATGGTCAGGGCGGCATCGCAGCGAAACACCACCCGCCCGCCCGCTGCGCTGCGCACGACCGGACGCGGCCGATCCAGCGGCAAGGCCGGCGGCGGCGGGGCCTCCGCAAGGTGGCGGAGCCAGTAGTCCAGTTCCCCATCCAGGGCGCCGCTAGCGAAACGGGCGCGCTCCCAGACGGCGAAATCCGCATAGGCGACACTTGCCGTGACGGGCGCAAGGCTCTCGCCGCGCTGGCGCGCGCCATAGGCGGCGAAGATGTCGCGGAACAGACCGGCGGCGGACCAGCCGTCCAATACGATGTGGTGAACCACGAACACGATGACGTGCTCATCCGGCCCTACGGCCAATGCCGACAGACGCAGCAGCGGCGGCGTGGCGAGCGTGAACGGACGACGGATCTCGCCCCGGATGGCCGCATCCACGGTCACCGCGTCGGCCCCGGCGAGGTCAAGCCGGGTCAATGGCACCGGCGCGGCGGGCAGGATGGCCTGCTCCGCATTTTCGCCCGCTGCCACGATGGCGGTGCGCAGGATCTCGTGGCGCGCCACCAGATCGTCCAACGCCGCGGTGAGCCAAGCGAGGTGCAGCGGACCCCGCACGCGCAGCACCACGGCCTCGTTATAGGCCGGGCTGTCGGGGTCCAACACATGCTCGAACCACAAGCGCTCCTGCGCAAACGACAGCGGAAACCGCCGTCCGTCGCGGGGCTGGGGCGCGACGCGCAGAGCGGCGGCGGCCTGCGCCTTCTGTCCCAGCCGGCGGGCCAGAAGGGCGCGCTGCTGCGGTGACAATTGCGCGAGGCGGTCTTCGATGTTCATGGTCACGCGACCCTCTGCTCGGACGCGAGCAGCGCCTCGACCTCTGATGCTGGCAAGTCTTCGATTTCATCCAGCAAGGCGGCCAGGCGCGCATCGAGGCCCAACTCTTCCTCCAGCCAGTCCGCCAGCTTGGCCACCGAGCCGGTGAACAGGTCGACGATACTCGGCGTCAACTCGAACTGGCGCTTGATGCGGTTGCGGATTTCCACCGCCATGATGGAATCCATGCCCAGGGTGGTCAGCGGACGGCGATGATCCAGCTTGGCCGGATCGAACCGCAGCACGCCGGCCACGATCTGTCCGAGCCGGGCACGAAGCTCCGCTTGCCGTGTGGCCGGGTCCATCAGCAACAGATCGGCAAGCCCGTCCCCGGTGACATCGGCGTCCATTCCGGTTTCGACGACCGCCTGGAGGAGCGACAGGCGCGGGCTCTGCGGCACTAGCGCCCAATCGGCATTTAGAACCACGGCTTGCGCGGTGCCCAGCGCCAGGATGTGCTCCAGCGCTGCCATCCCTTGCGTCGGCGTGATGCCGGCGATGCCCGCCAGCCCAGCGCGCTCGGACAGCCCGAGCCGTGCGAACAGGCCAATTTCCGCCCAAGGCCCCCAATTGATGCTCGTGGCCGGCAGGCCCTGTGCCCGGCGATGCCAGACCAAGGCATCCTCGAAGGCATTGGCGGCGCCGTAATTGGCCTGCCCCACCTGTCCCAGGACGGAGGAGGCCGACGAATACAGAACAAAGAAATCCAGCGGCAGATGCGCCGTCAGCCGGTGCAACGCCCAGGCCCCGGCCACCTTGGGCCGCATCACCGCGGCCACGTCGGCGGAGGTCATGCGCAAGAGCAGGCTGTCCTGGATCACGCCCGCCGCATGGATCACGCCGCGGATCGGCGGATGGGCCTCGTCCTGATAGGCGGTGAGGAACGCGCCCAGCCGGCCTTCATCCGCCACGTCGAACGCCTCCAGCCGCACGGAGGCCCCCAATGCTTCCAAGGCGCGAACCGCCGCGACCCGTTGGCCTTCACCCGTATCCGGGGCCAATGCCGCCCATGTGGCGCGCGGCGGCAGCGGGGTGCGGGCGATGATGACCAACCGCCGCGCCCCGCGCGCGACCATCCAGTGCGCGGTCTCCAGGCCAAGGCCGGTGAGGCCGCCGGTGATGAGGTAGCTGGCATCGGGGCGAAGCAGCACCGGCTCCGGCGGCGGCCCCGGCTTCGGCACGCGCGCCAATCGCCCGACCAGTCGCTGGCTTCCGCGCAGGGCGATTTCACGGTCTTCCCCAAGGTCCAGCAATTCGTCCACCAAGGC
This sequence comes from Azorhizobium sp. AG788, assembly GCF_943371865.1. Taxonomy (GTDB): domain Bacteria; phylum Pseudomonadota; class Alphaproteobacteria; order Rhizobiales; family Xanthobacteraceae; genus Azorhizobium. The sequence continues at coordinate 11,150 of NZ_CALRWL010000039.1, forward strand.
CTCACCCTGGCCGGCCCCATTGGCGGGGTCGAGATCAATCTGGGCACCCCAGATCTCGCCATGCTCGATGCCCACCACCCGGCCAAAACCCCAGAGCGGCGCATCCGCCCAATGGGGCGCCGGATCAGCAAGGCCGCATGAGATCGCGCCCTGGGTCACGATGAACAGGCGCGCCCGTTCCCCACGTGCCACCAGGGAGTGGACTGCGGGGAGCGCCCGCATGGCCACCGCGTCATAGACCGCATCGGGGACAGTGTCGCCGCCACCGGCGCCGAGCAGCACCACACTGCGCAAGGCGTCCCCCGCAGCCGCTATCTCGGCCGCGAGGTCGGCAGTCTGGGCAACCACACGCGCCTCGCCGCGCCGCTGTCGCAGGGCGTCCGCCACGGTGTCCGCCAGTGCGCCCTGCGGCCCGGCCAGCAGCCATAGGCCGGCGGCATCGGGCATCACCGTGCCGTCCGGGCGCGGAAGAGCGTGCCATTCAAGAGCATATAGGCTGTCGCGCAAACGCGGCTCGGCGGCCGGGCGGATCTCATCGACGCGGCGCAGTTGCAAATCGGTGATGCTGGCCAGCACGGTGCCATTGCCGTCATGCAGCGTCAGGTCTGCAGACAGGCTTGGGGCGCCGGGCACGGCATCGCCGGTGAGCACCGCCCGCACAAACACCCGCGCTGGAGCCCCCGCGAACACCGAAATCGCCCCGACGCCCTGCGGCAGGTACACCGGGCCTGCGGCGCCGGCCTCACGACCAATGGCGGCCACCACCTGGAATGCGCTGTCCAGCAGCGCCGGATGCAGCCGAAAGCGGGCATCCAGGGTGCCGTCCGGCAAGCCCAATTCCGCCCACGCCCCGCGAGTGCTGCTGCGCAGGGCGCGCACGCCCCGGAACATGGGGCCATAGTCGAGCCCACCGGCGGAAAACCGCCCATAAAAGTCCGCGAGCGACACCGCCACGCCGGCTTCCGGCGTGATCTCGACCCGTTCCGGAGCCGCCGCCCCGTCGCCCCGCACACCGATGCGCGCATGCAGGCTCCAGTCCTCGTCGCCCGCGGCAGGACGGCTCAGGATCTCCACCGACGCGACCTTGCCGCCGGTACGTGTGAGGCACACCTGGACGCGCCGGCTTTCGCCCTCCGGCAGCAGCAGCATCTTGTCGAAACTGGCGTCCGTCAGGGTCACGTCGGGCCAGGGTAGCGCCTGCCGGGCTGCCGCCAGCGCGATCTCCAGATAAGCGGCGCCGGGCAGAACCGGGACGCCCGATAGGGCATGGTCCCGCAGCCACGGCAGGCTGGCGGTGTCGATCTCCCCGTCCCAGAACTGGCGCCCCCCCTGTGCCGCCGCGAACGGCGTGCCCAGCAAGGGGTGGCCTCCCGCCCGCCGGCTGCCGACCGCGCCGCCTGTAGCGGCAGCGATCTGGTCCACCCAGAAATGCTCGCGCTGCCAGGGATAGGATGGCAGCGAGACGCAGCGTGCGTGCGCCGGCATCACCTGCGTCCAGTCCACCGCATGCCCCTGCACCCAGAGGCTGCCCAAGGCGGTGGCCATGGCCAGCGGCCCGTCCATCTCGCGTACCAGGCTGCCAAAGGCGATGCCGTCCGCCTCCAGATGCTGCAAGGTCTGGCGCACAGCGCCCACCAGAACCGGATGAGGGCTCACTTCCAGGAACAGATAGGCTCGTTCCCGCGCCAGTCGCGCCACCGCATCGGCGACGCGGAACGGCTCGCGCAGATTGCGACTCCAATAGGCGGCACCAAGGTTCGGGCCGGCCTCGTCCTGCACCGTCACGGTGGAGAGAAAGCGGGTGTGCGCCGGCTGCGGCGCAATGCCCGCCAACTCCGCTTCCAACTGCGGCCGCAGGCTGTCCATGGCCGGGCTATGGGCCGGCACATCGACATTTTCCAGCAGCCGGCAGAAGGTGCCTGCCGCCTCCAGCTGCGCCAGATAGGCCCGTACGGCATCCCCATCGCCCGCAATCAGCGTGGAGGTAAAACTAGTGGTGCCGGCCACCCCGAGCCGGTCCGCCTGTCCGGCCAAGGCGGTCTCGACCTCGGCTGCCGGAAGCCCCACCACGGCGGTGGCTCCGACGCCGCGCTTGGTGCGCAGCAACCGGCTGCGGGTGAGGATCACCCGTGCTGCATCCTCCAGCGACAGAATGCCGACGGCGTGGGCCGCCGCGACCTCGCCCATGCTCTGGCCGATCACCACGTCCGGCGTCACGCCGAAGTCACGCCACAGCGCGGTGAGCCCCGCCTGAAGGGCGAAAAGCGTCGGCTGCACCACGTCGATCTCGTCCAGGCGCGAGGCCTCCGGCGCCGCATTCAGTTCGGCGATCAGCGACCATCCGGCCTCGGCCTGGAACAGTGTCTCGCAGCGATCAACCACCGCACGGAAGGCCGGCGCGGTGGCATAAAGATCGCGTCCCATCCCCAGCCATTGCGAGCCCTGGCCCGAGAACACAAACGCCAGCGGCGCATCGGGCGCGCCGTCGCGCCGGCTGGCCATGACGACATGGGGCGCATCCTCGTCCGCCAGATAGGCCTCCAGCTGGGCGGCCATCTCTGCGCAACTGGCGCCGGCAACGGCAAGGCGATGGGCGTGGTGGGTCCGGCGCAGGGCGGCGGTGGCGCAAATGTCCGCCAAATCCGGCGCATCGGCGGCGCGCAGATAGCCCACATAGGCCCGCGCCAGATCCCGCAAGGCCTCCGGCGTGCGGGCGGACACCGGTAGCACCAGGGCCTGCGGCTCAGCGACAACGGCGTGAGCCGCGAGCGGAGGCTCCTCCAGCACCACATGCACATTGGCGCCGCCGAACGAGAAGGCGCTGACCCCGGCGATGAGCGGCGCGTCCGGATACGGGAACGGCCCGGCGCTGGTGCGCACATCCAACGGGAAGGTCGCTTCCGCCAAGGCGGGATGCGGCGTCTCGAAATGCAGATTGCCCGGAAGCAGCCGATGCTTGAGAGCCAGCGCCGTCTTGATCACGCCGGCAATGCCGGCGGCGGACTCGGTGTGTCCGATGTTGCTCTTCACCGACCCCACCGCGCAGGTCCGGTCCGGCGCGCGCCCCGTGCCCAACACGGCGCTGAGCGCCTGGAGTTCGATGCGGTCGCCGACGATGGTGCCGGTGCCGTGAGCTTCCACATATTGCACCATGTGCGGCGCGAGGCCCGCCTTGTCATAGGCCTCCCGCAGCAGAGCCTCCTGGGCCTGCCCATTGGGAGCGGCGATGCCATTGCTGCGACCGTCGTGATTGACCGCCGTGGCGCGGATCACCGCATAGATGCGGTCGCCATCGGCCTGCGCCTGCGACAGCAGCTTCATCACCACCATGCCGGCCCCTTCCGAGCGGGCCATGCCGTCGGAGGCGGCATCGAAGGTGTGGCAGCGTCCGCGCGGCGACAGCGCCCCCATGCGGGAGAAACAGATGTCGGGGGCCGGCACCAGATTGACCGCCACCCCGCCGCACAGCGCCAGCGTGGCCTCCCCGCTGCGCAAGGTCTGGCAGGCCAAATGCAGCGCCAGCAGCGATCCCGAGCAGGCGGTGTCCACCGTGAGACTCGGGCCGCGCAGGTCCAGGACATAGGACAGGCGATTGGCGATGATGGAGTTGGACGTGCCGGTGCCGGTGCTGGCGGATACCCAGCGATCATCCGCGGTAATGAGCTGGTTGTAATCATTGGTCAGCGTGCCCACCACCACGGAGGTGGGCGAGCCGATCAACCGCTCAGCGGGAATGCCGGCATCCTCCAGCGCTTCCCAGGCGGTTTCCAGGATCAGCCGCTGGCGCGGGTCGATGAAGGGGGCTTCGCGGGGGGTGATGCCGAAGAAATTCGCGTCGAAAGTGTCGAGGCCGGGCAGATAGCCCCCTTCCCGGCTCACGGTCTTGCCGCGCGCCTGCGGATCGGGGCTGTAGAGGCTGGCGATGTCCCAGCGATCCTCCGGCACCGGCCCCAGTGGATCGGTGCCGCTCAGCAGCAGGTCCCAGAAGGCGTGGAGGTCTTTCGCCCCGGGGAAATGGCAGCCCATTCCCACGATCGCCACCGGCTCGTTCTGGCGGCGCTCCAGCGTGTCCACCTTGGCGCGCAGGTCGCGAATCGCGCGCAAGGCCCGTTCGGTGGTGGTCGCAGAGGTGCCAGCGTTCATGTCGGACATGGAAGCACCTTCAATATTTCAGAGCGTTCAGCTCAGCCAGCAGCGCGCGCTCGGCTTCGCCATCGCCTTGTGCCGGCGCTGCCGCCTCCGGATCGCTCTCGCGCCAGTGCAGCACATCCTCGGTGAGATGGCGCACCAAAGCGTCGATGCTGGGATAGTCATAGGCCAGGGTGGCGCGCAGGGACACGCCGAGATCGGTCTCCAGCGCCGCCTTCAGCTCCATGTTCATGAGCGAGTCGAAGCCGATGTCCTCCAGCGGCCGCGCCACATCCACTGCCTCCGGTGCGGGGAACTCCAGCGCCGTGGCCACCAGCGCGCGCACATGGGCCCGCAGCAGGCGCAGACGCTCGGGTCCAGCGGTGGCGTCCAGGCGGCGGCGGAAAGCCGACGCGGGCTCGGGCGCGCCGTCCTCCGGCGCCTGCGTTCCCAAACCCGCCAGAAGCCCGACCGGATGCCGGCCCGGTATCAAGCCAGCCTCCCAACCCGACGGCATGGCCAGCACATGGCCCGGGCGATGCACCAGCAGGCGGTCGAGCACCGCCGCACCTGCCACCGCCGAAATCCGACCGATGCTCCCGGCCCCGCTGTCCAAGTGCTCGGCCATGCCGGCGCCCGCCCACGGACCCCAATCGATGGCCTGCGCCGCAAGGCCATGGCTGGCGCGATGCTCGGCGAGGGCATCGAGGGCGGCATTGGCGGCGGCATAATTGGCCTGACCTGCGGTTCCCACTACACCCGAGGCCGAAGCGTAGAGGAAGAACAGGTCCAGGGGTTCGTCCAGGGTCGCCTGGTGCAGCAGCCAGGCGGCGCGCAATTTGGGCGCCAGCACCGTGGCGAGATGCGCCGCGCTCTGGTTCACCAGCAAGGCATCGTCCAGCACCCCCGCGGCATGGATCACCCCGCGCAACGGCGCCATGGTGGCGCGCACCGAGGCCATCACCTGGTCCACAGCGGCCGGTTCGCTCACGTCGGCCTGGAAGACCTCGATCCGCGCTCCAGCCGTTCGCAGCGCGGCCAGGATCGCCTCCGCGTCCGGCCCCGGCGCGCGACGGCCCACCAGAGCGAGGCTGCGGGCGCCATGGCGCACCAGCCAGTCCGCCGCATGCAGGCCCAGCGCCCCCAGGCCCCCGGTGACCAGGAAGGTGGCATCGGGGCGAATGAGGTCGCTGGCGGCGCCGGCGGCCTGCCACAGCACGATCTTGCCCATATGCCGGGCGCGCGCCATCTGCTGGAAGGCCGCGCCCACATTCTCGATGGCAAACAGTTCCGAGCGCAGCGGCGTGAGGCTGCCATCGGTGAGGCGGGCGAGCATCTGCGCCATCATGGCGGCGATCAGGCGCTCGTCGCGCTTGATGTCCCACAAATCGAAGCGGTGATAGGCGATGCCGCGCCCGAGCGCGGCCACCTCATCGTCGCTCCACACCCCCATCTTGCCGATCTCGATGAAGCAGCCGCCATCGGCCAGCGCCGCAAAGCTGGCGGAGATGGCGTCACCCGAGAGGCTGTTCAGCACCACGTCCACGCCCCGCCCGTCGGTCACGCGGCGGATTTCGGCAGCAAACTCCGTGGTGCGGGAATTGAAGATATGCGTCACGCCCTGGCGCTGCAGATAGCGCCATTTGCCCGGACTGGCGGTGGCGAAGACCTCCGCCCCGGCGCGCTGCGCCACCTGGATTGCCGCCTGCCCCACCCCGCCGGCGGCGGCGTGGATCAGCACCCGGTCGCCCGGCTTCAGCCGGGCCAGGTGATCAAGGGCATAATGGGCGGTGAGAAAGGCCAGCGGCAGGGTAGCCGCGTCGCGGAATGACAGACGATCGGGCTTGGGCACCACGAAGGCCGCCGGCACCCGCACCCGGCCGGCAAGGCTGCCAACGGTCAGGCCGGCCATCACCGGCCTGTTGACGGCCAGCCCCTCAACCCCGGCGCCGATGGCGGCGATCACCCCGGCGCATTCCAGGCCATAGGGCATGCGGTCGGCGGAATCCGTCAGCAGCCCCATGCCGTGCAAAACGTCGCGGAAATTGAGGCCGCTGGCCACCACGTCGATGATCACCTCGCCCGGCCCCGGCGGCTGGCCGTCGAACACCGGCAGAGTGATGGCCTGGTCCGGTTCGTGCGGGCGATCCGCCGTCAGCCGTGCCGCAAGGCACACGCCCCGCCGCAACGCCAGGTCCTCGCCGCGCGGCGCCGTCAGCAGGCATGCCGCCAGATCCGCCATTTCCGCCGCCAATAGCTGGGTGGCGTCGGGGTCCATGTCGATGCGGGTGAATGACACGTCGGGATATTCGGTGGCCGCGACCCGCGACAGGCCCCAGAGCCCCGCTTCGGCCACGCCCGTCACCGGCTCGCTGCCCACCCGCTGTGTGCCGCGCGTCACCAGATCCAGCCGCAGCGGCGCGCGATGTCCGGTGTGGCCCACCGCCTGGATCAGGCGCAGCACCTCCACATAAGCGGATGGAACCGAGAGGGCGGCGGGATCGGCAACGGTGGTGGCCAGATAGACAAGCTGGCATCGGCCCTGAGGCGCGCCGGCCTGCGCGTCGGCGATCCAAGCGCGCAAGGCATCTGCAGTGGCACAGGCGGCGACGGGGATCTCCACCACCTGGTGTCCGCCCGCCGCAAGTGCCAGCGCCAGATGGCGGACGCTCTCCCCGTGGTCGCCCAGCAGCGCGAACACGCGTGGCACCCCCCCGTCGGTCATTTCCGCCCGGTGCCAGCGCAGGCTGAGCAGCTCCGACTGGGTGCCGATGCCCTCATCCTCCACCGCATCGGTCCCCAGCGCGGCCCGGACGAAGACGGCGCCATCGAGCTGCGCCACCGCCTGTCCTTCGGCATCCCATAAGGTCAGGTCGATGCGACAGGATCGCTCCGTGCTGTCGCCGCCGAGGCACAGCGTGCAGGTGGCGGCGCGAGCGGATGGCACGAACACCGTCAGGCGATCGATGCCCTGGGGCATCCAGGTGAAGCCGGGCTCCTGTGGCGGCAGCACAGCGCTGCAACACACCAGGCACGCATCCAGCAGCGCGGGATGCAGCAGATAATCCGTGCTTGGACCGGCTTCGGGCGGCGCCTCCACATGGGCCTGCACCCCGTCCGCGTCCAAGGTGAAGTCTTTCAAGCCGCGAAATGCCGGACCATAAGCGAAGCCGAACTGCGTCAGCCCGCCATAGACCACCTCCCCTGGAGTCGATGCGGCAGCTGCGGGCTCCGGCAGATGTTGGGGGGCGGGCGGCACCGCGGCCGTTGCCAGCCGGGCGGTGGCATGGAGCGTCCAAATCCCCGCGGCGCCGCGGGCGAAAAGCTGCCAGCCGCCCTCCGGGGTGATGACGCTCTGCACCTCCAGGGGGCCATCGTCCGGCACCACCAGCGGATGCCGCACCACCAGGTTCTCGATCCCCAGGCCGGTAGACGGCATCAACCCGTCATGCCCCCCTGCGGCCGCGCCATGGGGCGACATATTCTGCAGGGCGATTTCCGCAAACCCGGCCATGGGAAAGGTCGCCCGACCGGCAAACCGATGGTCACGGAGGAACCGCAGCCGGTCAGTGCCCAGATCAAGCGTGAAGCGCACCTCGTCTCGCCCGGCCACATCGATGCGGCGACCCGCTAGCCCACGTTCCGTGGACACGGTCGCCGTATCCGGGCGCGGGATGAAATACGACCCGCGCTCGAATGGATAGGTGCCCAGCGCCAGTCGCCGACATGGCGCCTCCACCGCCGACCACTCCACATCGAGCCCGGCGAGATGGGCGGCGGCAAGCTGCGGCAGGAGGTCCGTCCATTGCGCACCGCTGGGGGCGATCTCGATGGTGAACGTCCCGGCTTCGGCTGGCACGTCCGCCACGGTCCCCACCCGCTGCGCCCACCAATAGGATGGGCTGGTGGCTTCTGCGACGATTTCCCGACCCAGGAGGCCGGACACCAACGGCACCTCGGGGGCCCGCAGGTCCAGGCTTCGCACCGTCGCCATGAAGGAAAGCCGCCCGGCCTCGGGGGCATCGGTGGCCACCGCGCGCCGGGCTTGGAGCAGGCGGCCGGCCTGTGCGAGGGGCAATACCCCCGCCACGCAGGCTGCAACCACCTCGCCGGAGCCCTGCCCGGTCAGCCGATCCGGCGCCAGACCCCAGCTGCGCCACAGCGCGGACAGGGCGTAAGCCAACACGAAGGCCCGCACATGGGCTTCGCCATCTGCCAGCACGAGGCCCGCGGCCGCGCAGGCGTGCACCGCCGCGGCGAAGGCAGGCGTGCTGTCCATGAGCGCCTGCCCGCCATCGGCTGGCAGCGCAACGCCGTCGGAGAACGCAAATAGCACCTTCGGCCGGCGTGCCGGCACCGGGGCGATCTCCAGATGCTCCAGTTGCCGAACCAGAGCGCCCACATCCGCGAACGGCACCACAGCCCGGATCGGGAAGGCGCCCCGGCCCGCGTTCAGGCTCCGCGCCACAGCCGCCGGCTCTACGTCGGGCATGGCGGCGAGGGCCTGCGCGTGCCGCAGCGCCAGCGCGCGCAACGCCGGTTCGCTCTTGGCCGAGAGCGCGGCGATGTAGCCGGGACGGGTCGGGACCGGCGCATCGTCCAGCTCCGGCGCCGCCTCCAGGATCAGATGGACATTGGTGCCGCTCATGCCGAACGCGCTGATGGCGCCGCGCAACGGCGCATCGCTGGCCGCAAACGGCTGCGGCACGACGGGCACCGCGAGGCCGAGGGAGTCCCACGCCACATGGGGATTCGGCGCGGTGAAATGCAGATTGGGCGGCACCTCGCCCTGGAGCAGGGCCAGCACAACCTTCAGGAACCCTGCCACCCCGGCGGCCGCTTCCAGATGGCCGAAATTGGTCTTGGCCGATCCCACCGGCAGCGGCGCTGCGCGGTCCGCGCCGTAAACCGCGCCCAGTGCGCGCAATTCGATGGGGTCGCCCAGACTGGTGCCGGTGCCGTGGGCCTCCACAAAGCCGATGGAGGCGGCGGGAACCCCGGCATCGGCCAGAGCGGCGCGCAGCACGTCTTGCTGGGCGGTGCCGTTGGGCGCGGAAATGCCGTTGCTGCGCCCATCATGGTTCACCGCCGAGCCGCGGATCACCGCCAGCACCGGATCGCCGTCGCGGACCGCATCGCTGAGCCGGCGCAGTGCCACCACGCCGCAACCCTCGCCGCGCACGAAGCCGTCCGCATCGGCGCTGAACGTCCGGCACCGCCCGCTGGGGGACAGCGCCTTCATCTGGCACAGGGCCAAGGTGATCTCCGGCGACAGCACCAGATTGACGCCGCCCGCCAAGGCCCGGTCGCACTCCCCGTCCCGCAGGCTGCGACAGGCCAGATGGATTGCCAGCAGCGAGGAGGCACAGGCCGCATCCAGCGCCATCACCGGGCCGTGCAGATCCAGGGCATAGGCGATGCGCCCGGCAGCCAGGCTGCGCATCATCGCCAGCCCGCCATGGCCGTCGATCTGCTCCGCCGCCCGGCGATAGAGCCGTTCCTGGGCATAATCGTCGGAATAGATGCCGATGAAGACCCCGGTTTGCGAGCCCGCCAGCAGGCGCGGCGACCAGGCGGCGCGTTCCACCGCCTCCCATGCCACTTCCAGCAGCAGCCGGTGCTGCGGGTCCATGGCAGAAGCCTCGCGCGGCGAGATGCCGAAGAAGGCGGCGTCGAAGCCGTCGATGCCCTCCAGGCAGGCCATGTCATGGGAATAGGCGCGCCCCGTGCCAGCGCCTTCAGCGCCCCAGCGGGCGGCGGGCACCGGTCCCACCGCATCCACCCCGTCGCGCAGCAGCCGCCAATAGGCCTCGGGATCGTCGGCGCCGCCGGGAAAGCGGCAGCCGGCGGCGACCACGGCGATCGGCTCCCGCGACGCGGAAGCCGACAAGAGGCCATCACCCAAAGTCATGCGCTCTGCCATGGGCTCGCTACGGGGTAAGAGGAGCAGCGCGGATCGGTTCGGCTGCGCCGCTGGTCTGGCGCACCCGCGCCAGCAGCGCCGACAGGGTGGACACCTCCCACACCAGGGTGGGATCCAGCGGTTGCCGCAGATGATCGGCGAGGTCTCGAGCCAGCGCAACGCCCAGCACGGAATCCAGTCCGTAGTCGGCAAAGGCCCGGTCCGGCGCGATGGTGGCGGGCGGAACGGCCAGATGCCGGCCAAGCCAGCCCCGCACCCAGGCATCCACGTCATCTCCCGACGCCCGGTTGGCCGCGGGCGTCGGACGCACGGCCGCGGACCTCAATTCACGCTTCAGGATCTTGCCGGTGGGATTGCGCGGCAGCGTCGGTGCAAAAGAAATGGCGGTGGGCACCTTATAGCCGGCCAGCATGCGCCGGCAGAGCGCTTCCAGGGCGTCGGCATCCACGCTTTGGCCGGCCTTCAGCACCACGCTCGCCCACACCTCCTCGCCGAGAAACGGATCGGGAACGCCATAGACCGCGGCCTCTGCGACAGCGGGATGACCGTAGAGCGCGTTTTCCACCTCGGCGGGATAGACATTGCGCCCGCCGACGATGATGAGGTCGGTCAGGCGATCCTCCACCGACAGGTAGCCGTCCGCATCCAGCCGGCCGATGTCGCCCGTATGGAGCCAGCCGTCGCGAATGGCCTTGGCGGTGTCATCGGGGCGGTTCCAATAGCCCAGCATCACATTGGGGCCGCGCAGGATCACCTCCCCGGCTTCCCCCGGAGGCATCTCCCGGCTATCGGCGGGATCGACGATGCGCAGGTCCACCCCATCGATGGCCGCGCCCACGCGCCCAGGGCGCAAGGCGGGCTCGCCATTATAGGTGGCAAAGGGCGAGCACTCGGTCTGGCCGTAGCCCTGATAGATCGGCAGGCCGGATTGCTGCCGCCAGCGGGCCTCCACCTCCAGCGGCAGGGGGGCGGCTGCGGAGAACCAATAGCGCATGGTGGGGCAGTCGCCGGGATCCACATGATCCAGCAAGGCGAGGAAGGTGGTTGGCACGCCGAACACCATGGTCACGCCATCGGCGCGCAAGGCATCAAGAACCGCCGCGCGGTCAAAGCGCCGGTGCAGCACCAGGGTCGCGCCGGCGAAAAAGGCCGGAAGCATGATGGCGTTCTGACCAAAGCAATGGTGCAGCGGCAGGAACAGCAGCAGGCGATCATCGGCCCCCACGCCCATGTAGCGCACCTTGGCGCGGGCGGTGAACGCCACATTGCCATGGGACAGCACCACCCCTTTCGGCCGGCCGGTGGTGCCCGATGAATAGACGATCACGGCGGGATGCGTGTCAGGGACATCATCCGCCGTCCACTCCGGCGCAAGAGCGGTCGCCTCAGCCTCCACGTCGAGGGTGGGAATGCCCAGGCGCGCGAGGCGCTCGCCCCCCTCGCCCGCAGCGAGCGCAAGCCGGCAGCCACTGTCGGCGAGAATGAAGTCCTGCTCGGCCTCTGCCAGCATCGGATTGATGCACACCGCCACGGCACCGAGGCTCAGGATGCCGAGATAGCCGGCGACGAAGGCCGGGCCGTTGGGCAGCAGCAGCGCCACATGATCCCCCCGGCGGATGCCCGCGCGCAGGAGCGCCGCCCGCACGGCAGATGCCTGCGCCCGAACATCCGCATAGCTGTGCACCACCCCCTCGAAGACCAGACAGGCACGCGCGCCGGCAATACCAGCGATGATGCTGGAGACGTTCAAGTATTCGCCCCCTTCTCGATTCCATCCACCATTCAGGGAAAACGTCTTTCTTTCTCAATCTCTTACGACGTATCGCGAACGCTACAAACCGGCCAAGCCCACGTCAAGTTACAGAAATGAAACCAAGGCGGGGGAGGCCCAGGCCATACCCCGAAACATCATCTCATGTGGACGCCATCGTCCCGCCCGTGCCGAGCCTCCCCATGCACGCAGCGCCATAACCCGATCACTAGCCGCCGTGAGGCTCCGCATACGCGCCCACCGCGGCCTCCCGGCGCGCAGGGGACGTGCGATCGATGATCCCGTCACCCGCACAGCGCTTCGAGCGCCCGCAACAAGCGCACGCGATGGTCATTCAAATAAAAATGATCACCCGGATACAAAGTCACACTGCTGTTCCCAGTGGTCTGTTCCGACCAGGCGCGCAGATCGTCTTCCGTGATGCTGTCGCGTTCGCCCCCAAAGGCATGGATGGGAAAGTCGAAGCGCATTTCCTGGCAATGGACGTGGGTCTCCACCGCCCGCAGATCGGCCCGGATCACCGGCAGCAGCAGATCCAGCAGTTCGCGGTCCCCCAGCACCACGTCCGGCGTCCCGTTCAGGCTGCGCAATTCGTCGATCAATTGCGCATCGGAGAGCAGATGCAGCGGCGGGCGCCGGGCAGGCAGCTGGGGCGCGCGGCGGGCCGAGACGCACAGCGCCACCGGTGCCGGCGCCCCCCTTGCCCGCAGGCGTCGCAGGGTTTCAAAGCCCAGAAGCGCCCCCATGCTGTGGCCGAAAACCGCATAGGGACGATCCAGCCGCGGCGCCATGGCATCGGCCAGCGCATTCGCCATGGCCGTCATGCTCTGCAACGGCGCCTCGCGGATTCGTCCCCCATGGCCGGGCAATTGCACCGGCACCACCTCGAAGCGGGGATCAATCGCCGCCTGCCAGGAGGCATAGGCGGCAGCACTGCCGCCGGCAAAGGGAAGGCAGAACAGGCGCACCGTGCGTCCGGCAGGCATTCCAGACCCGAGAAACCAAGGCGAGGAGTGGACATTCATCTCTGCCACCAAATGCCTCTCACCATGCCCCGTCACGCCGAAGGGCATCATTCCGCTACCGGCCACATGGCTCTGTCCAAAGCCCTACACGATCCGCTCCCGTGGCTGCAAAATATTTCCGAACATCTGCGCGCACCGGGAGAGGAACGTCCGCCGCGGCTTCCAAACTGTATGGCCCACCGCTCGCAGCCTTGGCACCCATGGATCGAATTGGCTAGGCTTAGCCTTCGCCCTTCGATGACCCAGGTGATTCAGGCTCCATGACCATTCACAGCGATCCCGTCGTCGTCATCGGTGCCCAGCGCCTCACGCCCGCGGATGTCTGGGCGGTGGCCCAGGGGACGCGGGGCGTCAGCCTGGACACAACGGCGGCGTTCCGGCAGCGCATCGAGGCGGGCTCCAGCATGCTGCAAGAGCGGATCGCCGGGGGCGAGCGGATCTATGGGGTCACCACCGGGTTCGGTGAATCCGTGGTCACCGAGGTGCCGATGCATCTGACCGACGACTTGGCGCTGAACCTGGTGCGCTTCCACGGCTGCGGCACCGGCGCGGTGTTCTCGGAGGCCGAAGCCGCCGCGGTGCTGCTGGCGCGCACCGCATCGCTCTCCGCCGGCTGGTCGGGGGTGCGGTTCGAAGTGGTGGAGCGGCTGGCCACCCTTCTGCAACAGCGCATCCTGCCGGTGATCCCCAGCGAAGGCTCGGTCGGCGCCAGCGGCGACCTGACCCCGCTGTCCTATGTGGCCGCCGTAGTAATGGGCGAGCGCGAGGTCTACTGCCGCTCGAAGATCGTGCCGGCGGCCGACGCGATGCGCGAGGCGGGCATCACCCCCATCGCTCTGGCGCCCAAGGAAAGTCTGGCGATCATGAACGGCACCAGCGTCTCGGTGGCGCTGACGGCCTTGGCCCATGAGCGCGCCCGCTGGCTGGCGCGCCTGGCCGCCGCCCTCACGGCGCTGGCCAGCGACGTGACCCGCGGCAACCCGGCCCATTTCGATCCGCGCATCTTCGCCGCCAAGCCCCATCCCGGCCAGATGCTGTGCGCCGCCTGGATCGCCAAGGATGTGGAATACAGCCCCGCCACGGTGCACCAGGGCCGGTTGCAGGATCGCTATTCCATCCGCTGCGCGCCCCATGTGGTGGGCGTGCTGATCGATGCCCTCGACTGGATGAAGCCCTGGATCGAGACCGAGCTGAACGGCGCCTCGGACAATCCTTTGATCGACCCGGAGACCGGCGACCCGCTGTTCGGCGGCAATTTCTATGGCGGCCATGCCTGTTTCGTGGCCGACGGGCTGAAAAATGCCTGCGCCAACATTGCCGATCTCATGGACCGGCAACTGGCGCTGATCTGCTCCGCCGTCACCAGCAACGGCCTGCCGGAAAACCTGGTGGGCGCGCAGGGCGAAGGCCGCACCGCGCACCATGGCTTCAAGGCCATGCAGATCGCCGCCTCCGCATTGACCGCGGAAGCATTGAAGGCAACCATGCCGGCCAGCGTCTTCAGCCGCAGCACCGAGAACCACAATCAGGACAAGGTCAGCATGAGCACGATCGCGGCCCGCGACAGCCTGCGCGTGCTGGATTTGTCCGAGACCGTGGCCGCCATTTGCCTGCTGGCGCTGGTCCAGGCGGTGGACCTGCGCCGGGATGAGGGCTGCCACCACCGCGCCCGCCAGTTGCGCGATGCGGTACGGGCCAAGGTGCCGTTCAATGATCGCGACCGGCGCCAGGACGGCGACATCGCCATCGTGAAGGACATGATCCAGCGGCGCGCTTTGCCCCTGGACTTCAGCTGATGAGCGCTGGCGCCGCGCCCCATGGCCTGACCAACGCCCAGCGCACCCGCGCGGTGCGGCGGCTGTTCCTGCGCATCGCCCTGCACATCTTCTGGTGGGACATCGTGCTGATGCGCGGCCCGCTGAAGCGCTTCCGCAGCCCACCCGCCCCCCGCTGGGCGGCGCTCGCCCTTCAATATCGCCGCGAGGCCGAGCGCCTGGGCGGGGTACTGATCAAGCTGGGGCAATATGCCAGCGCCCGGGTGGATCTCCTGCCCGAGGAGGTGACGGCGGTGATGGTCGGCCTGCGCGATGCGGTGCCGCCCGCCCCTGCGGACCAGATCATCGCCCAGATCGAGGCGGACTTCCTTCTCCCCATCACCGGGCTCTATGGCCGCTTTGATCCCGTGCCCATCGGTGCCGCCTCGCTGGGGCAGGCCCATCGCGCCACACTGCCCGACGGCCAGCTGGTGGTGGTGAAGGTGCTGCGGCCGGGCATCGAGCTCATCGTTGCCAGCGATCTGGAGATCGTCGGCCAGTTCATCGGCCAATTGAAGCGGGTGGGCAGCATCCGGCGCCGGGTGGATCTGGACCTACTGGCCAGCGAGTTCTCCGCGGTCACGCGCCGGGAGCTGGATCTGGTGGCGGAAGGGCGCAATTGCGAGCGTTTCGCCCGCGACTTCGCCGCCGATCCCGGCATTCACACGCCGAAGATCTACTGGTCCCGCAGCGGCGCGCGCACCTTGACCATGGAGGACGTGTCCTATTTTCCCATCAATGACGTGCTGGGATACGAGGCGGCGGGCATCGACCGCCACCGCGTCGCCAGCAGATTGATGGATTGCTATCTCGACCAGATTTTCCGCCACGGCTTTGTCCATGCGGACCCGCACCCTGGCAATCTGTTCGTGCGGCCGCTGCCGGCGGAGGGCGAGACCGCCGCCCACTGGTCGCCCACCACCGCCGCATCGGGCCGGATGAACATCCCACACGTGCCCAATCGGCCGTTCCAATTGGTGTTCATCGATTTTGGCATGGCGGTGGAAATTCCCGAGCAATCCCGCCGCTCGCTCACCACCTATGCCACTGGCATGGGCGCGCGCGATGCCTACACCATCGTCCAATCCTATGTGGAGGGCGATCTGTTGCTGCCCGATACGGACCTGGACGAACTGGAGCGCATGACCGCGGCGATGATCGCCAAGTTCCCCCGCGCCTTGGTGGGGCAGGTGCGCAAGAGCGACCTGCCGCAGTTCGCCGAACTGTCGGAGGAATACCAGTCCCTGCTCTACAACTCGCCCATGAAGATGAAGGCGGAACTCTTGTTCGTGTTCCGCGCCATGGGCATCTGTTCCGGCACTGTGGCCGGTATCGATCCCGCGTTTGATCCGGCGGAGCGCTTTCTGCCCCTGGCCCAGCGGCTGTTGGCGGATGAGTTTCGCCCCGACTCCGACCGGCTGAAGCGGCTGGTGGCCGCCACCGTGCGGCTGCCGACGCGGCTCGACAATCTCCTCACCACGCTGGAGCGCGGTAAGCTGCGCATCCGCACCGACGGTGCCGAGCGCCGCCGGGACGATCTGCGCGCGCTCAACCGCGCCGCCAACCGCCTGGGGCTGGCGGTGCTGGCCGGCAGCATCATGATTTGCGCGGTGCTCCTGGGCCGCGAGGGTGAAATCTTCACCACCCCGACCGGACTGGTGGTGCTGGCGGTGGCCGCCGTCTCTGCCGGCCTGCTGCTCAGCCGGCGCTCCTGAGTTGCTCGCCGAGGATCTCATCCACGAAGGCGACAAAAGCGGCTTGGCCGTCATAGCCGGCAAACTGCTTCTGGAGGCGCTGGGCCGCGTCGGCATAGGCCGGCTCCGCCAGCATCCGCGCCACCGTTGCCCGCACGGTCTCGGCGTTCGCCTCATCCTCGCGCAGGATGTCGGCGGCGCCCGAGCGGGCCACCATCTTGCCGTAGGACAATTGATCCGCATTGCTGGCGATGCCCAGGAACGGCGTTCCCGCCATCAGCGCCTGCGGTCCACTGGAGGCGCCCGCATTGCAGATCACCAGATCGGCACGGGCCGCCGCCGCATCGCCGGGGAGATAATCCGCCACGAAGGCGTTGGCGGGGATGGCACCAAGGGCCGCGGCCTTGGGGATGCCGGCGACGACCGTCACCGGCAAATCGCCCAATCCGGCGAGAATGCCGTCCAGCAGCGCCGGCTCGCCGGAACTGCCGAGGTTCACATAGACCACCGGCTTGTCCTTGGGCAGGTCCGCCCACCATTCCGGAAGCGCGATCGGCGGGCTCCAGTTCAGCGGGCCGATATAGCGATGGTTGGGCGGCAACGGGCGGGTGGGGCTGAGTTCGGGAATGTCGGGATAGACCACAAAATCCCCGGCGCAGAATGTCTCCCGGATTCCTGCCCCCACCGGCGGCAATCCGTGGCTGAGGGCCGCCATATTGATGGGCAGGGCCATCATCATCGAGCCAAGCGGCGTCAGCAGCGCCAGCAGCCGGTCCCCGTTCGCGCGCCCGAGTAGATGGTAAACCGGATGGTCCACCAGCGAGAACGGCTCGTCGGACCATGGGCTCCAATGGGCGTTGATGACATTGACGTAGGGCACCTTCATCTGCCGCGCGCTGATGGCCAGCGACTGGCGCATGTCCCCGACCACCAGATGCGGCTGCACCAGCCGCATCAGCCGGATATCCTCGCGCACATAGGCATTGACGGTGTCCACATCGAACAGCGGCCGGTTCTGCTTCAGCAATTGGGTGCTGGCGCCGGCATCGATGACGGATTTCAACGGAATGGTGCGATAGGGGCGCGGGCCCAGCAGCGCGTTGAAGCGCGGATCGCAGGCCAGCGTCACCGCATATCCCACCGCGTGCAACGCATCCGCCAGCAGGGTCGGACGCACCACATGGGTGAGGGTCACCGCTTCACCGATCAACAGGACGTGCGGCTTCATCGGGTCATCTCCAGCATCTGGCGCGCGTCCCGCCGCGGTCGAGCGATCCCGGGCGGTCCGGCGCTGGCCCACTCGCCGATGGGACGGGACACACCCCGAACCCACCTTGAGGAAAGCCTGCAACTGATGCGACTATAGCAATCACCAAACGCCTCGACATCATCGTTCGGCGAGATCCTGACAATGGCTGATTTTGTTCTCGTCCATGGCGCCTGGCACGGCGGCTGGTGTTGGCGTCGCGTGGTCGAGATCCTGGCGAGGCAGGGCCACCGCGTGTTTGCGCCCTCGCTCACCGGCCTCGGCGATCGCGCCCATCTTCTCACCGCCGACGTGGGGCTGGCGAGCCATGTGGATGACGTGCTGGCGGTGATCGAGACCGAGGAATTGAGCGAGGTGGTGCTCTGCGCCCACAGCTACGGCGGCGCTGTGGCCATTCAGGTGGCGGACCGCATGCCCGACAAGATCAGCGCTTTGGTGCTCCTTGATGCACTGTTGCCGGAAGACGGTCGCTCGCTGCTGGACCTCGACACCCCGGAGCGGCGGCAGGCGATCCTCTCGCGGGTGGTCGAAACGCCCCACGGCCCGGTCATTCCCGCCGCCCCCGCCATCATCTATGCGCTGGCCTCGCCGAGCGATGTGGCCTGGGTGGACCGCCGCTGCGTGCCGCAGGCCTTGCGCAGCTTTGCCGACCCCGCCGTCGTCACCGGGGCGTGGCGGCAGATCCCGGTGCTGGCCTATGCCTGCACCTTGCGGTTCCAGCCCGCCGATTTCCGTGACATTGCGGCCCAACTGGCCGCAGATGGTCACTTTCGCGTGTCGGAACTGGACTGCGGCCATGACGCCATGATCGATGTGCCCGACGACGTGGCCCGCCTGCTGCTGTCGTGCGCCGACGCCGTCCACGCCTTACGCCCGCAGCGGGCGGACAGCGCCACAGGAGAGATGCTGTCGTGACCGCTGTGCCCAACGCCAAGGACGACACCGCCGCCATGGCCCTGCCGCCGGACCGGTTTCACCGGGTGCTGGCCGGGCTGCTGCTGGTGCTGGCGCTGAGCGCCCTGGACGCCAATATCGTCGGCCCGGCTTTGCCGCTCATCACCAGCGATTTCGGCGCGTTGGGGGGACTGGCCTGGGTGCTCACCATCTTCTTGCTCACCAGCACGGCCGCAACCCCGCTCTATGGCAAATTGAGCGACATGTATGGGCGCCGCCCGCTGCTGATGGTGGCGGTGGTGCTGTTCCTGGCCGGCTCTGCCTTCTGCGGCATGGCCCAGAGCATGGGGCAGCTGATCCTCGGCCGCGCCATCCAGGGGGTGGGCGCCGGCGGGCTGATGACCCTGACCCAGATCACCATGTCCGATCTGGTGTCGCCGCGGCGCCGCGGCAGCTATCAGGGGATTTTCGGGGCTGTGTTCACCCTGGCCAGCCTCGGCGGCGCGCCGCTGGGGGGCATCATCACCGAATACTGGTCGTGGCGCTGGATCTTCTACGTCAACCTGCCGCTGGGTCTCGCCGCGCTGGTGCTGCTGTGGATGGGGCTGCCGCCGGGCAAGCGCACCACCTCCCACCAGATCGACTATCTCGGCGTGCTCATCACCATGGCCGCCACCTCCTGCCTGCTGCTGGCGCTGAACCGGGGCAGCCATGAGGGCTGGACCTCGCCCTCGGTCATCGGCTTCGGCATTGCCACCGTCGTTCTGGCGCTGGCGCTGGTGCCGGTGGAGGCGCGGGTGAAGGAGCCGCTGATTCCCCCGCGCATGCTGCGCAACCGGATCTGGCTGATCGCCACCGGGGTTTCGACCCTGCTGACCATCGCGGTGTTCGGCGCCCTCGCCTTTCTGCCGCTCTATCTGCAACTGGTGGGAGAGCTCTCGCCGGCGGAATCGGGTCTGGCCATGGTGCCGTCCGCCGCCGGCCTGATGCTGTCGCTGGTGATCGGCGGCCGGCTCATCACCAAGACCGGGCGCTATAAGGTGTTCGCCGTGGCCGGCGTTGGCCTCGCCACCGCCGCGCTGATCCTCCTGACGGTGGCATCCTACGCTGCGCCCCATCCCATCATCATGGGGGGATTGCTGTTCCCGCTCGGCGCCGGGCTGGGCCTGCTGATGCCGGGCCTTACGGTGGCGTTCCAGAATGCGGTGGACCCGAAGGACATCGGCGCCGCCACCTCCACCTCGGGCTTCTTCCGCTCCCTGGGCGGCGCCTTCGGCATCTCGGTGGCGGGGGCGATCCTGGCGAGCCACGTGGGCGTCCTGCTGCCCGTGCGCCAAGGGGAAGTGAAGGAGATGTACAATATCGGCCTCAACCAGCTGGCGCAGCTGAACGCCGCTGAGCAAGCAGTCGTGATCGGCCACTATCAGTCGGCCATATTCGCCATCTTTGCCACCGCCAGCGTGATCGCTGCCTTGGGCTTCCTTGCGATCCGGGCCCTGCCGGAGCAGGACTTGTCCGATCAGGCCGGCAGCAAGCGCAGCGCCGGTTAGGACCGCGCCGCGCTGAAGCGATCAGGCGGACCAGTGCTCCGGCGGCGCCTTGCGCTGGGGCACCTCCCCCTCCACGATCCAACCGATATCCTTGAGTTGCTCGACGGTCGAGACCAGATCGGCCCCCTCGGCCTTCTCCTCCTGCTGGGCGTTGAACTCTGAGGGGGGCACGGTGGGCCGGGGCTCCAGGTCCATCTCCAGTACCGGGTCCAGACGCACGAACCGCTCTTCCAGGATCCGGCTGGCCTGATAATTGGTCGCCTGCAAATTGGCTTCCATCACCAGCTTGATAAGCGCCATGGGATTGTCCATGTTCAAAAGCCACGCGCCATAGCCCACATCTCCGCCCGGAAGGGCCATGAAGCTGTTGGCCTGCCCCTGTCCGACCGACAGGATCATGGTCGAGGCGATATCGGCGCTCAGGAAATCCATGGCCATGGTCAAAGCGCACATGCTGGGATTGTTGGCATAAAGCCCCCCGTCCACATGGCCCTGGAACACCGGATGCAGGACCGGGATGGAACTGGAGCGCAGCGCCAAATCGGCCAGAAGCGGTGACTCCGGCAGGCCTTGAACCACCAGATTGTGCCGGATCTCGATGGACCAATGGCGGTGCTGCTTCAGGCCCACGTGATTGTCGATACTGACCGACGGCATCACCAGCCGACGCTGCGCATCCCGCAGCCGCACCTCGCCCAGGACCTCGCGCAGGCGTCGATAGAGCATGTCATGGGTCAGGAAGGCCGAGAGGCCGGACATGCCCGCCAGGGTGCGCGGGCTGAACGGGCCGAAGCCGTCGAACGGGTTCCAGAGCTGCCAGAATGCGATGGCCCGATCGACCCCTTCCCGTACCGTATCGGACACGGCAATAATGGAGGAGGTGATGGCACCGGCGGAGGTGCCGGCGAACACGTCCACATCTTCCAGCAGCAAGGGCTGCTCGCGCATCAGGCGCCGCAGCATGTAGCAGGTGACCAGCGGCCGCGTTCCACCATCCAGAGAAAGGATCTTCACAGCCGCCATGGATCCAAAAAGCCTTGTCTCTGCTGCCGGCCTCGGCACATTTGCCTGAGGGGCGAGTCGAATTTCAGCCACGAAAACCCGCACGATACAAGTCAACGCCGCGACGCGGTATCTCGAGACCTTACCGGCAAGAATGGTGCGATGAAGCCCATGTGCAAAGTTGAAACCGGGGGCCGAGCCCATTTCCAAGCCATGCGCGCCGCCGGAACGGGCGCCGCCTGATGCTCGACATCAAGCATGCCACCTTGGGCGACATCCTGACCGTGAACCTCACCGGTCAATTGAACATGCAGGGGTGTACGGACCTCGGCAAGGTCCTGGATGAATGGCTCGCCACCGGCGGCAGCAATACCTTGATCGATTTCGCCAGCGTCACTTACATCAACAGCGCCGGCCTGAAGCTGCTCTGGCGCCATTCCAGCCTCGCCAATGCCAAAGCCGGGCGGGTGGTACTGGCATCGGTGCACGGCAACGTCTTCCAGGTGTTCGACATCAGCGGCTTGGCCCGCCTGTTCCTGTTCGCCAATTCCTTCGAGGACGCCCTGATCCTGTTTCGCCCGCCGAGCGAGCCCGTCGCGCCAAAGAGCGAATGAGGCGCGCGTCGGCGCCACTTGCTCCCCCTCCCCTGAGGCCGTCCACGCCTTCGCCCATTCGTGAAAGCCCGCTCCATGTCCCGCACCAGCAATCTCCGCCCCGACATGGCCCGCCTCTGGGCCACCCTCGCGCGCTCCGCCGAAATCGGCGCCACGCCCCGCGGCGGTCTGCGGCGGCTGGCGCTGTCCCAGGAGGATGGCGAGATGCGCCGGCAGTTCCAAGACTGGTGCGAGGCCGCCGGCTGCACGGTGGCCATCGACGCCGTGGGCAACATGGTGGCCCTCCGCCCGGGGCGGGAAGCGAATGGCAAGGCGGTGCTGGTGGGCAGCCATCTGGACACCCAGATCAAGGGCGGCCGGTTCGATGGCATCCTCGGCGTCTTGGCGGGGCTGGAGATCATCCGCACGCTCAACGACCACAACATCGAAACCCGCCTGCCCATCGCAGTGGTGAACTGGACCAATGAGGAAGGCGCCCGCTTCGAGCCGCCCATGATCGGCTCGGCGGTGTTCACCGGCGCCAAGAGCGCGCAATTCGCCTGGGACCGCACCGACAAGGACGGCATCACGCTGGGCGCGGCGCTGGAGGAGATCGGCTTCAAGGGCGACGCCGTCATCGGTCCGCAGAGCTATGACAGCCTGTTCGAATTGCATATCGAGCAGGGGCCGCGCCTGGATGACCAGAAGATCCAGCTCGGCATCGTCACCGGCGCCTTCGGGGTGCGCGGCTTCGTGGTGGAGGTCCTCGGCGAGACGGGCCATGTGGGCCCCACCCCCATGCCGCAGCGGCGCAACGCTTTGGTGGGCGCGGCTCATGTCACGCTAGCGGTGGAGGAGATCGGCTGGCTGTTGCATCCCACCGGCGGCAAGTCCACCACCATGCGGCTGAAGGCGGAGCCGAACCTGCTGGGCATCCTCCCCGACCGGGTGGAGATGACCTGCGACATGCGCCATCCCTCCGAGGAGGTGGTGCAGGCGCATCTGCAGATGTTCCTGGACCGCATTCCCGAGCTGGAGGAAAAGTCCCGCTGCCGCATCGCCGTGCGGGAAAGCTGGACCTATGGCGGCATCAGCTTCGATGCCGGCTGCACCGCTCTTACCCGGCAGGCGGCACAGGATCTGGGCTATTCACACCAGGACATGCTCACCGAGGCCGGCCACGACGCCATGCATGTGGCGCACGCTGTGCCCACCGCCATGATCTTCACCCCGTGCGAGGGCGGCCTCTCCCACAATGAGGCGGAGAACGTCACGCTGGCCGATATTGAGCCCGGCGTGAATGTGCTGCTGCGCGCGGTCCTGGCCCGCGCCGGCTGAGCATCGGGGCGGAGGCGCGGGCTTGGATCGGCGGCCCGCGCAATCCGCTCACCAGCCGCCGAAGCGCGGCCAGTGCAGAAGCGCGGCATCGGCCTGCGCCGGGACCACCGCATAAGCCTCATATTGCGCGGCGGTGGCGCAGGCATGATTGGGCAGGATGCGCAGCCGCGTGCCCACCGGTAGATCCGGCAGGGTGCCATCGCTGCCCGGCCGCACGGCGATGACGCCATGTTCCTGGTTGGCGGACACCAGGATCAGGTCCGGGATGACGGTCCCGTCCGCATCGCACACCAATCCATAGCCCTGGTCCACCGCCTGGGTCGCGGTGCCACGATCCCGCGACATGGCCATCCAGCCCGCATCCACCAGGATCCAGCCCTTGGCCTTCTGGTGGCCGATGACGGTGGTGAGCACCGAGAGCGCAATGTCCTCCGTGCGGCAGACGCCGATGCCGGCCATCACCAGATCGAAGAACACATGCACGCCCGCCCGCACCTCGGTGACGCCGTCCAGATCGCGCACCGCATGGGCGGTGGGGGTGGAGCCGACGCTGACCACCGGGCACGGCAGGCCGGCCGCGCGCAGGCGCTCGGCGGCGGCCACCACGGCGGCACACTCCTGTGCGGCGAAGGCCGCATGGGCCTCAGCGCCCACGACCCCATAGCTTCCGCCCGCATGGGTCATCACCCCGCCCAAGGTGGCGCCGCCCGCATGAAGGATGCCGCCGATCTCGATCAGCGCCGGGTCGTCCGGCGACAGGCCGCCGCGATGGCCGTCGCTGTCGATCTCGATCAGCGCCGGGATGGGACGGCCGGACCGGAGCGAGGCTGCTACCACCGCCTGCGCCTGGGCCGATGAATCCAGCAGCACGGTGAGATCGCAGCCGGCGGCGCGCAAAGCGAGCACCTGGTCCAGCTTCTGCGGCGCGATGCCCACCGCATAAAGAATGTCGGTGATGCCCGCAGCGAAGAAGGTCTCGGCCTCCCGCAAGGTGGACACCGTTGCCGCCCCCGGGCCGCCGGCCAGCAGGCGGTGGGCGACCTCCACCGACTTCGCCGTCTTCAGATGCGGGCGCAATGTCACGCCGGCCAGTTCCGGCCGGTCCCGCAGCCCGGCGATATTGCGCATCATCTTCGCTTCGTCGATGACGAGCGAAGGGGTGGGCAAAGCGGCGAGACGATCGGCGTGCGGCATGGACTGTCCTCTGGCGAAAGCGGCGACCATGGATAGCCGAAGCCCGCCGAAGGAGCGATGCGAATATTTCCGCGCCGGTGCGCACCCCCCCGTCGCCACCCGCGGCGCGCGCCCTCGCCACAGGATGGCGGTGTCCTGGAGGCCCACGCCGGGTGCCGAGCTTGGGTCGGCCTGATCGGGCCCCACCATGCCCCTGCATCCCGCGGCCTGTCGCAAGCACCCGCTTGCGGCAGGTGGCGTGGCCGCGTCGGCTATCCCCGGGCTTGCTGCATCTCCGCCACTTGCTTGCGCAGCGCCTTCATCTCATCGAAGCGGCGGCTCACGTCACGCACCGATGAGACCATGCCTTCCACCCGACCGGATGCGCCCTTCAGCAGCACGATCGTGAACTCGATGGAGATCTTGCGCCCGTCCTTGCAGAGCCCTGGGACTGCCAGCAAGTCGCCGGCCCCGTAGCGGCTCTCGCCGCTGGCCACTGTCTGGTGATACCCGTCCCAATGGCGGGCGCGGAACGGCTCTGGAATGATGATGTCCAGGGACTGGCCCACCGCTTCCTCCGCGCTGAAGCCGAAGATGCGCTCCGCGCCCGGATTCCAGAACACGATCAGGCCGTCCCGGTCGCTGGCCACCAGAGCATCGGATGCGCTGTCCAGCAGGCCGTCGGCAATGTCGGGACGCCCGATGATCGCGCCCACGCCGCCGGACGATGCCGTTGTGCGCGCGGCGCCCCGGCCGGCGCTCTCGCCCTGATCGCGCGGGGCGCGCTCGTCCTCCATCAAATCCTCCACATCGCCAAAGAATTCCGTATGGATGCGTCCCATCGGCACCCCGGCCTGCGCAAGCCCGGTGACGAAGGTGCGCATGAAGGACAGGGGGCCGCAGACAAAATAGTCGGCCTCGGCCATGGGGCTATGATGCTCCAGCCAGGCCATATCGAGCCGTCCCGCATGGGCGCCCCCCGCGCGCGCGGCATCCGTTTCGTCCGGGCGGGAGTAGAACGTGGCGAGGGTGATGTCGCTTCGTCCGGCCGCGAGCGCTTGCGCATGGGCGCCGAAGGCGTGCGTCCGGCCGTTGTGGGTGGCGTGGGCAAACAGGACCGCTGCCCCCGCCGGGCGGCGGGCAATGGCCTCCAACATGCTGACCATAGGCGTCACGCCGACACCGCCGCTCAGCAGGACCAGGGGCCGGGTGCTGTCGTCGGGCAAGACGAAGGCGCCGCTCGGCGCCATCACGTTCACGATCGTGCCGGGCGTGGCATGGTCGTGCAGCCAATTGGAGACCCGCCCAGAGGGTTCGCGCTTCACGGATATGCGCAGCGTCTCGCCAGTGGCCGCCGCTGAAATCGTATAGTTGCGGGTGAGGCTGCCCTGCCCCGGGATCGCCACCTGAAGCGTCAGATGCTGGCCGGGACGATGCGCGGGCAACGCGCCGCCGTCGCGCGGCCGCAGGATGAAGGAGGTGATGATCGCGCTTTCATCGTGGCGGGCATCGAGGACGAAGGACCGCCATCCGGTCCAAGCAGCCTGTTCTGGCGTGGTCGCGCGGGTCTCGGTCTCGCCTGGCATCGTTCAACTCCCGGCCTTGGGTCCGGGCGCCGCAGGATCGGCGGGCGCCGGCCTCTCTTTATCATGTATATAAAATACATTATTAAAGATGAAGCAAGGACATATCGAGCATGGACATATCAGGCATGGCCATATCAGGCATGGTCGTCGCCCCACTCTGACGCGCGGACGGTCATGCGGCCGGAGTCTTTTTCCGCCGCGGGGCCTTGGCCGCAACCGGGGGCAGTTCCGGCGGAGGCGGCTCAGGACGCCGCGCTGAAGGGCCGGTGTTGGCCTCCGCCACCGGAATGGCAAAGATGCGGGCCAGCGCCGCCCGCCGGCCGATCAGGTCCGCCAGCGTATAGCGGTCGAGAACCTGCAGGAAGGCGCCGACCGCTTCGCAAAGCACCTTGCTCAGGCCGCAGGCCGGTGCGATGACGCAGTTCGGGCAATCGACGAGGTCGAACCCCTCCTCGGTGTGCCGGATGATTTCGCCGACGTTCAACGTCTCTGCCGGGCGCGCAAGCCGGATGCCGCCGAAGCGGCCGCGGACGCTTTCCACATATCCTGCCCGCGAGAGGTCATTCACCACCTTCATCAGATGGTTCTGCGAGATGCCATAGCCGCGAGCGATCTCGGCGATGGAGCAGAGCCGATCCGCATGGGTCCCAAGGTAGACCAGCACCCGCATGGCGTAGTCGCTGTAGAGCGTCAGTCGCATGGATCCCCCGCGAACACCCGATGCGTCGATATATGCATCGCATTTGCATATTTCGACCCGCGCTGATACATGCATTTCATATGCATGATTTCATGCACTGCCGTCTCGCCTGTCGAGAGCTGCATCGGCCGCGCTGACCGTCTCGCGAGATCGAGTTGGCCATGCCGCGCGCGCCCGCTCCTGGACGGTCGTTCATCGCTTGTAGCGCAGCGGCCCGCGCCGTCTCCGGGAGAGAATAATGTCGCAGACCCTCAGCCATCAGACCGTGCTGCTCGTGAAGGCCACCGTCCCCGCGCTCGAGGCCCACGGCCTCGATATCGTGCGGGAGATGTATGACCGGATGTTCCGCAATCCGGACATTCGCGATCTCTTCAACCAGTCCCATCATGGCGATGCCGGATCGCAGCCGCGCGCGCTGGCGACGGCGATCCTCGCCTATGCCGCCAACATCGAAAATCTCGCGGCCCTCGCGCCCGCCGTCGAGCGGATCGCGCAGAAGCATGTGGGGCTGCAGATTCTGCCCGAGCATTATCCCCACGTGGCCGAGGCGCTGCTCGGAGCGATCAAGTCGGTCCTGGGCGATGCGGCCACCGACGAGATCCTGGCGGCGTGGGGCGAGGCCTATTGGTTTCTCGCCCATATCCTGATGGCCCGCGAGAGCCGCATCTATCGCGAACTGGCGGCGGCGGATGGCGGATGGGCCGGCTGGCGCACCTTCACCGTGGATGCGGTTCAGCGGGAGAGCGCCATCATCACCTCCTTCGTCCTGCGCCCCACCGATGGCAAGCCAGTGCTCCGCCACAAAGCGGGGCAATACCTCACCTTCTGGCTCGAGATTCCCGGTCAAGCGCCCATCAAGCGCAACTATTCGATCTCGCATGCCGCCAATGGCGAGACCTACCGCATCTCGGTGAAACGGGAGGACAAGGGGCTGGCCTCCACCTGGCTGCACGAACAGGCCGTGCCCGGCACGGTGCTGAAGGTGGCGCCGCCGGCCGGCGAGTTCGTCCTTGCCGACCATCCCGAGCGCCCCGTCGTCTTGCTGTCGGGCGGCGTTGGGCTCACGCCCATGGTGGCGATGCTGGAGACTCTGGTGCACCGCCATCCGCAGCAGCCGGTGCAGTTCGTCCATGGCACGCTGGACGGCACCACCCATGCCATGGGCCTCCAGGTCCGGAGCCTTGCGGCCACGGCGCAGGCCGCGAAGGTGACGATCTTCTATGAAGCTCCGCGCGCGCAGGATGCTGTCGGCCGCGACTTCGACGTGGCCGGCCGGATCGATGCCGCCTGGCTGACGGCGCATACGCCGCTGCAGGACGCAGACTATTTCCTGTGCGGCCCCCGCCCCTTCCTGCGCACCCTGGTCGCCGCGCTCTCGCTGTCGGGCGTTCCAGCCGATCGCATCCACTACGAATTCTTTGGGCCGGCGGACGAATTGCTCGCCGCCTGAGCGAAGATCGGTGACATCCCGGCGGGCACATTGCCCCGCCGCCCCCGATGCGCCGTCAGGCGCTGAGGCGCGCCCGTGAGCGCAGGCTCACTCCGGGAGGTCCAGCAACGGATCCGGCTTGGCATAGGCCATCAGGGCAGCGCTGTCCGTGAGATCAACCCGCGCGCCCTTGGTTCGCACGCCGTCGTCGGCCAGCGTGGCGAAGGCGCGGGACAGAGTTTCCGGGGTCATGCCGAGGCGGGCCGCGAGCGTGCGCGTCTCGACGGGAATGGGCATCGCTCCGGTGGCACCCTGGTCCAGCTCCGCGCGGATCAGCCCATTGGCCAGACGCTCGGCCCCATTGCGCAGTTTCAGGTCTTTCAGTGAGGCCTGTGGTGGCGGCTACGGCGTCCGCACCACCCAATGCTTGCGAACCGGCTCCAGCACCTCCCACGTCCCGGTAAAGCCCGGCTCAAGCACGAAGGCGTCGCCGGGCCCGGCGGTGATCACCGTGCCGTCGTCGCCGGTAACCACGCAGCGGCCCGAGACGATGAGGCAATATTCCCACTCGTCATAGGTCACCCGCCATTTGCCGATGCTGGCTTCCCATTCCCCGGCGCACAGGCGTTCGGCAGGGGCGTCATAGGTGACGAAGGCCCTGGTTTCGGGCTGGCCGGAAATCACCACGGCGGGGTCCACCGGCCCGGCGATGACCTCGGTTGTGGAGCGATCAAGTTTATGGAGCGTCATGGGCCGCGCCTTGCTGAAGACAGGGGCGGATAAAGCACGCGCCCGCCGGAAAGGCGATCCCCTGCGCAGGGCGCAATGTGGATTGCGCCCATCGTCGTGCTCGGACTCCAGCTCTAACCGTTGCATATGCTGACTTCCGTCCCTGATTGTTGTCATCAGGATGCTCAATTCATCCAAAGTCCCGCCTCGGCATGAGGGGCCTGAGACACGCAACAAGAACGGCGCCGAGCTTTCGCTCGGAGCCTGGGATGCGTTTCAGTGACTGAGTGGTGCGCTACCGCAGTCGGGTTACCTCCACCACCCGTCGACGGCGATCACGTTTCCCACGGACGGGAGCGCCAAAAACCCGATCATGGAGGCGAAACGGCAGGATCTCCCGCGCGTGCCGCTTATGACCTCGCGGAACGGCGGTCGGCCTGCCTATGGACGAAAGACGGGGAGGCTGGGGTGATGTGGCACCGCCGCAACGGTCGATTCAAATTGATATGCCACCCCACCATCACACCTCAGACGAGCGCTCCATTTGCCGCGTATCTCTCCATTGCGAACCTGTACTGATTGCTCGCGACGACAGATTTCAACGAGCGCCAAGGTTTTAATGGCGCCACTCCCATTGACATGCGGCGCCGCCGCGCGCTCGACTTGATGCCTGCGCCCCGTCAGTGGCGCGTCCTGGCGCGCTTTTCAGGTGGGATCATGATCGGCGCGGCACGCGCAAAAACTCGTCACCCGGTCGGCGCTTCGAATGGCAGCCGCCTTCGCGCATTGCTGAACAGCACATCGATCCGCGCCTTGCGGGCGGCGCCGGCCATTGTCGGCCTGGGTGTCACATTGGTCAGCCCGGCAGGCGCTCAGACCACGCTCGGAAGCTCCACCTCCACTGTCAGTCTTGACGCTTATTCGACTGGCAATCCCTTTATCTTGCCCAGCGGCCAGTCCATTGCGGTGCCGACTTCAAATGGAATAGTCGGATCAAGCGCTCAGCCCTGGACGCTTACGAATAACGGATATATTTCATCATCAAATTCTTCCGTACACCTGATTTCGAATAGCACGATTATAAATAACGGAAATATACAGGGCGGCGTGGCAGTTGATTTAGACAACGGCGGATTAATATCTAATTCTGGAACGATCACAGGGGTTGGGCAGGGGATCAATCTGCTGGCTGGCGGGACCGTCACAAATGCCGCGGGCGGCGTCATTCAAACCTCAGGCTCCGTCAGTTCCAATGGCATTCTGGTGAATGGCAGCGCCGGCACGATCGCGAATTCCGGCGTCATGTCCGGAGGAGCGACGGGCGACGGTGCGGTGAAGTTGCAGGCGGGCGGCAGCGTCGCAAATGCCAGCACGGGCCTGCTTACCGGGACGGTGTTCGCTGTCTACGGCTCCGGTGGCGCCACGCGCGTGACCAATGCCGGCACCATTACGGCAACCGGCGGTCCGGGGGTCCTGTTCACCGACACGGCCGGCACCTTCAGCAACACGCTCACAAACAGCGGCGCCATCTCCGGCACCGGCACGGCCGTGCGCTTCGGCGCAGGCAACGATCTTCTGCAGATTGCCGGTGGGGCGACCTTCGCCGGCTCGGTGGATGGCGGCGCCGGGACCAATACCCTGGAGATCCTCTCCGGCTCCAACATCTTGCCGGTTCTCACCAATTTCGGGATTGTGGTGGTGGACAGCGGTGCGGCGCTGAACCTGGCGGGAGCACGCTCGTTCGCCACCTTGACCAATGCGGGTACGCTGTCCAACAGCGGAGCGTTGACCGCGACCGGAGTTTTCACCAATAGCGGAACGCTGATCAACAGCGGCAGCATCACCGGCTCGGCGACGCTGACTGGTGCGGGTGCGGTACAGAACCAGGCTGGAGGCGTCATCAGCCTCGCCCCCGGCATTGCCCTCTCGGGCGTTGACCTGTCCGTGGTCAATGCAGGCACCATCACGTCCAGTTTGGCTTCCGGTGTCGTCCTGCATTCCGCCGGAACGGTTTCAAACGTCGGCTCCGCCTCCCGCATCATGGGCAGGCGGAGCGGCGTCGTTCTTGACGTGCCGGGCGCTGTCTTCAACGCCGGAACCCTTAGCGGCAACTACTCATACGGGCTTTCCCTCGGCGCCGGCGGCAGGGTCGACAATACCGGCATGATCTACGGGAAAATGGCGGGCATCCAGTCGGCTAATGGACCAGTCGCGATAACCAACCAGGGCACGATCAGGAGCGCGGCCTGGATCGGTGTCAACGTCCTCAGCGGCGCGGCAACGGTGACAAATTCCGGCACAATAGCGGCTGGTCTCCTCCGCGGCCCTGGACAAGGGGTCGTCCTGCTTGGTGGCGGGACGGTTCTGAACACCACTCCCACAGCATCGATCATCAGCAGCAACACCGTCGTGAACATCGCCAACGCCTCCGGCACGGTCGTGAACGCCGGCACCATCTCCACTTGGATCGTGGGCATCGGCGGAATTGGTATCTCCCTCGGACAGGGCGGTAGCGTCACAAACACCAACACTGGCACCATCAGTGCAACCACCGGAATTCTGCTGCGGCGGAGCTCCGTTGGGCAGGACACTGTGGACAATTCGGGCATCATTTCGGGATTTACTTCGGTATTAAGCGACAGCAATACATTGATCTTAAACCGTAATTCCGGGAGAATGGACGGGACCGTGCAGTCTGACACCGGCACCGTGATCAATGAAGGCAGCATCAACGGTTTCACCTACGGCATCCTTTTCAAAGGCGCTGGAACCGTCTCCAATACCGGAACGATTTCGGGTTCCAATATGGGCGTGGGGTCACGCGGCGGGATCATCTCCTTGTCCAACAGCGGCAGGATCACCTCCCGGACGGTCGCATCCGACGGCGTCTACCTGTTCAGCGGCGGCACCGTCACGAACAGTGCCTCCGGCGTCATATCGGGTTATGAAAATGGCATCTGGAGCCACGGGCGCGCGTCGATCTCCAATGCCGGCACCATCACCGGCATTCACACGGCCGGCATCTCCGGAGATCGAAATGCCGCCGGGCTCACCATCGTCAATTCCGGCACCGTTAGCGGCCCGACGGGCATCGCTTTCACGGACGATCCCAGCCTGGCTAGCGCACCCTCCAACACAGTGATCAATTCCGGGACGATTATCGGGACCCGCGGCACTGCGGTTCAGTTCGCGTCCGGCAATGACCTCTTGCAGATCTCGCAGGGGGCGACCTTCGCCGGCTTGGTGGATGGCGGCGCCGGGGCCAATACCGTGGAAATTCTCTCCGGCTCCAACACCTTGCCGGCTCTCACCAGATTCGCGATTGCCGTAGTGGACAGCGGTGCGACGCTGAACCTGACGGGAATACGGTCGTTCTCCTTGACCAATGCGGGCACGCTGTCCAACAGTGGAACGTTGACCGCGTTCGGAGTTTTCACCAATAGTGGAACGCTTATCAACAGCGGCAGCATCACCGGCTCGGCGCCGCTGACTGGTTCAGGTGCAGTACAGAACCAGGCTGGAGGCGTCATTAGCCTTGCCCTCGGCATTGCCCTCTCGGGCGTTGACCTGTCCGTGGTCAATGCAGGCATCATCACGTCCAGCTTGGCTTCCGGGGTCGTCCTGCATTCCGCGGGAACGGTTTCAAACGTCGGCTCGGCCTCCCGCATCATGGGCAGACAGAGCGGCGTCGTTCTCGACGTGCCGGGCGCTGTCTTCAACGCCGGAACCCTTAGCGGCAACTACGCGTATGGGCTTTCCCTCGGCGCCGGCGGCAGGGTCGACAATACCGGCATGATCTACGGGAAAACGGCGGGCATGCGGTCTGCTAACGGACCAGTCGCGATAACCAATCAAGGCATCATTAGGAGCGGGTCCTGGATCGGCGTCAACATCCTCAGCGGCGCGGCAACGGTCACAAATTCCGGCACAATTACGGGCGGCTACGTTAGCATCGGCAATATTGGACAAGGGGTCGTGCTGCTTGGTGGCGGGACGGTGCTGAACACCACTGCCACCGCACGGATCGTCGGCAGCTCGAATGCCGTGAACATCGCCAACGCTACCGGCACGGTCGTGAACGCCGGCACCATCTCCACGTGGGTCCTGGGTATCGGCGGAACGGGTATCTCCCTGGGACAGGGCGGTAGCGTCACCAATGCCAACACAGGCACCATCAGCGGAACGACCGGAATTGCTCTGCGGGGTGTCTCCGTTGGGCAGAACATTGTGGACAATGCGGGCGTCATCTCGGGACTGACTTCGATACTAAGCGTCAGCAAGGCATTGATCTTAAACCGTAGTTCCGGACGACTGTCCGGGAGTGTGCAGTTTTCTGACAGCGGGACAGTGATCAATGAAGGCAGCATCGGCGGTGGCACCTACGGCATTCGTTTCGGAGGCGCCGGAACCGTCTCCAATACCGGAACGATTTCGGGTTCCAATATGGGCGTGGGGTCACGCAACGGCATCCTCTCCTTATCCAACAGCGGTAAGATCACCGGACAGTCGGGCGTGTCCCAAGGCGTCTACCTGTTCAGCGGCGGCACCGTCACAAACACCGCCTCCGGCGTCATATCGGGTTATGAAAATGGCGTCTGGAGCCACGGCGGCGCGTCGATCTCCAATGCCGGCACCATCACCGGCAATGAGAGGGCCGGCATCTCCGGAGATCGAAATGCCGCCGGGCTCACCATCGTCAATTCCGGCATCGTCAGCGGCCCGACGGGCATCGCCTTCACGGACGATCCCAGCCTGGCCAGCGCACCCGCAAACACAGTAATCAATTCCGGGACGATTATCGGGACCCGCGGCACTGCGGTTCAGTTCGCGTCCGGCAATGACCTCTTGCAGATCTCGCAGGGGGCGAGCTTTGTCGGCCGCGTGGATGGTGGGGCGGGGAGCAACACCGTGGAGTTCGTCTCCGGGACGATGACCAACTCGAACATAGTGAATTTTACCATTGCCATCGTGGACAATCCCGCCACCTGGAACACTGCGGGTTCGAATATCTTCTCAACGGTGACCAATGCCGGCAGAATCTCTGGTGGGCTGACCCTGAGTGCGGCAGGGGTGATCGACAACCGGGCCGGCGCGACCATTTCGGCCACCACCGGCCAAGCTGTTTCCGGTTCTGCGACGCGCATCACCAATGCCGGAACGATCGTCGCCACCGTCGGGTCGGCCATCACCTCCAATTCTCTTCTCGCCATCCTCACCAATGGCGATCCTGCCGCGCTCATCCGGGGAGCGCAGAGCGGCGTGCAACTCAACGGTGCCGGCACGGTGACCAATGCCGGGACCCTGGCGGGGGGCACCGTCGTCGGCCTGAGCCTGGGGTTAGGCGGCAGCATCAGCAATACCGGCTTGATTGCCGGCGGTACGGCGGCGGTGTTACTGACCGGCGGAGTGACCACGCTGGTCAACCGCGGCATCATCCGGGGCACGGGCATTGGCGTGAACTTCACCGGCTCTGCCCAGGGCACCATCGACAATTTCGGCACCATCTCGGGCGGCGGCGGCACGGCGGTGAGGTTCGCCGGCGGCACCAACATGCTGATCCTGGAGAGCGGCAGCCAACTCGACGGCATCGCCGACGGCACGCTCGGCGTGAATACCCTGGTGGTGGCAGGCTCGGCGCAACTCGACACGGTGCGGGCCTATGGCTTCCAGTATGTGGGCTTCCTCAATGCCACACAGGCGGTGGATGCCAATTCCACCATCAACAACGCCCGGCTCATCGCCGGCACGCTCACCAATGCGGGCACGCTGACCGGCCGCCTGGAAGTGGACATAGGAACGCTGTTCAACGCCGGCGTCGTCGCCCTGAACGGGGCGTCCACCAATGGCGGCAGCATCGTCAACACCGGCACCTTCGCCACAGCCGGCGCGTTCGCGAACGACGGTGCATTCACCAATTCGAGCGGCCTGACCAATACCGGCACGTTCACGAGTACCGGCGCCCTGGCCAACAGTTCGACCTTCACCAATGGCGGCACGCTGGCCAATTCCGGCAGCTTCGGCAATTCGGGCCTGTTCCAGAACACCGGCCTGTTCACCAATGCCGGCATCTTCACCAACACCGGCACGCTCACGGGCGGCGGCAGCCTCACGACCTCCGGCGCCTTCACCAATGGCGGCAGGGTGGACGGCACCGTAGCCATGTCCGGCGGGGCGGTGACCAACCTGGCCGGCGCGCGTATCCTGGGCGTGAGCGCCGGCATTTCCGGCGAGGGCGCCGTGGTCAATGCCGGCCAGATCATGGCGAACGGGTCCGATGGCACCGGCATCGCATTGTCCGCGGGCGTGGTGTCCAGCACCGCCGCTTCGGCGGTGATCCAAGGCGGGCAGGACGGCATCACGTCTATCGGGCTCGCCACCATCATCAATGCCGGCACCGTTGCCGGTCTTGCCGGGGTCGGCATCGCACTGGCGCTGGGAGGAAGCCTTTCCAATTCCGGCACGGTGTCCGGCAATTCGGCCGGCGTGCGTGTTGCCGGCGGCACCGCGACCCTGACCAATTCCGGCCTCATCGCAGCCACAGGCGCGGGCGGCATCGGCGTGCTCTTCACCGAGACAGGCCAGGGGACCATCGACAATTTCGGGACCATATCGGGGGCGGGCGGCACGGCGGTGAAATTCGCCGGCGGCACCAACACGCTGATCATAGAAAGTAACGGCGTACTCAACGGCATTGCCGATGGGTCGCTCGGCAACAACACCCTGATCGTGCGCGACAACGCCATGCTGGAATCCGTTCAGGCCATCGGCTTCCGACAGGTGGGTTT
Source organism: Azorhizobium sp. AG788 (assembly GCF_943371865.1). Lineage (GTDB taxonomy): Bacteria > Pseudomonadota > Alphaproteobacteria > Rhizobiales > Xanthobacteraceae > Azorhizobium. The sequence continues at coordinate 46,551 of NZ_CALRWL010000039.1, forward strand.
CATCGATTCCACGCAGGTCATCGATGCCAATTCCACCATCACCAACCCGATCGTCATTGCCGGGACACTGAACAACCAGGGCACGCTCAACGGCAGGGTGCAGGTTAATCTTGCCGCCACGCTGGCCAATGCCGGCCTCGTCTCCATGGACACCCCGTCCACCAACGGCGGCGTCCTGGCCAATGCGGGCATTTTCAACAATTCCAGCACGCTGACCAATACGGGCCTCGTGACCAACACCGGCCAGATGAACAATACCGGCACCATCATCGGCTCCGGCACCATCGTCACCAGCGGCCGCTTCACCAATAGCGGCACGGTGATCGCGGACGCGACGGGCGTGTCCGGCGTGTCCGGCGGCGCCATCGTCAACAGCGGCACCATCATCGGCACCTCGGACACCGGCGTAAATCTGGGGGCCGGCGGATCGCTCACCAATGCGGCCGGCGCCCTGGTGCAAGGGGGGCGCTTCGGTGTCCAGGCAGGCGTGGGCGCCGTCGTCTCCAACGCCGGCACCATCCTCGACGATGACATCGCGGGCGCATTGCTCGCCAGCAATGCGGTGCTGACCAACAGCGCGAGCGGCACCGTCGGCGGTGTCATCGGTGTTCTGTTCAACGGCACCGGGGCGAGCATCACCAACACCGGCACCATCACCGGCACGGGCGGCGTGGCGGTGCAGTTCGGCGCCGGCGTGAACACGCTGACGCTCGGCACCGGCGCGGTGCTGAACGGTGGCCTGGATGGCGGCGGCGGCGCAGGTCAGGTCGTGCTTACCGGCACCGGCGCCTTGACCAGCGCCATCACCAATTTCGGCGGGGGGAGTGCGCTCACCATCGCCAGCGGCGCGGCGTGGACGGCAAGCGGCACCTGGACCATTGCCAGCGTCAGCAATTCCGGCACGCTGAAGGCGGGCACACCGGGAAGTCCGCTGCAACTCACCGGCAATTTCGTGCAGACTCCCGCTGGCACCTTCCAGGTGGAGCTGGCGCCCTCCGGCCAGAGTTCGCAACTGAGCATCACCGGCAGCGCCAGCATCGCCGGCGGCGTGGCCGTCACGAAGGCGCCAGGCGCCTATCTTCCGGGCACCCGTTTCACCATCCTCACCGCCGCAGGCGGTGTCTTCGGTGCCTTCTCCGCTCCGACCCAGGACCTGCCGTTCGTGGACCTGCTGCTGGCCTATGATGCCAACGACGTCTATCTCGACGTCAGCCGCAATGGCACGTCTTTCACCGCCGTCGCCGCGACCCCGAATGACATCGCCACCGCTGGTGCGCTGGAGGCGCTCGGGCCATCGAACGCGCTCTATGGCGCCATCGTTGCACAGAACAGCGTGGCCGGCGCCCAGCAGGCCTTCAACGCCCTCTCCGGCGAGATCTATGCCAGCACGACCACGGTGCTGATGGACGACAGCCGCCTCATCCGCAATGCCCTGCTCGATCGCATGCACGGCGAGGGATCGGCGGCGGCCGGCGCTTCGGTGGCCGCCATGGCCGGAACCGGCAACGCGTTCTGGGTCCAGGGCTTCGGCTCGTGGGGGCACACTGACGGCAACGGCAATGCCTCGAGCCTGTCGCGCAACACCGACGGCGTATTCGCGGGCTATGACGGAACGCTCGCCGATTCCTGGCGCGTGGGTTTCGCGCTTGGCTACAGCTCCAGCATGTTCTCGGTGGATGCGCTGAACTCGTCCGGCTCCAGCGACAATTACCACGTGGCGGTCTATGGCGGCGGGGCATTGGGTGCGTTCGACCTGAAGCTCGGCGGCGCCTTCACCTGGAGCGACATCTCCAACCATCGCAGCATCATCTTTCCGGGCTTTTTCCAGCCGGCCGAGGCGGACTATTCCGCCCGCACGGGGCAGGTGTTCGGCGAACTTGGCTACCGCATGGCATTCACCCGCGGCATGTTGGAGCCGTTCATCGGGCTGGCCTATGTAAATGTGGACACGGACAGTTTCCGGGAAGCGGGCGGCGTCTCCGCGCTCACCGGCTCCGGGGTGGACCAATCGATCACCTACACGACGCTCGGCCTGCACGCGTCCAGCAGCTTCCAACTGTTCGCGCTCCCCGCGACGGTGAAGGCGACGCTCGGCTGGCAGCACGCATTCGGCGATACCTATGGGGAAGTCCCCGTGGCCTTCGCCAGTGGCAGCTCATTTGCCATCACCGGCGTGCCGGTCGCGAAGGACTCGGCCCTGCTGGAGGTCGGCTTCGACGTGGCGGTGACGGCCAACACCACGCTGGGCCTCTACTACAACGGGCAAGTGGCCTCGGATGCCTATGACAACATGGTCAAGGGCAGCTTCACGGTGAAATTCTGACGCGGCGAGATGACCCCTGCCGAGGACCGGGCCATTCCCTCTCGCCGGCACTGGGGCAACCGCGCAATCGCCGTGGAAAGCTGTTCCTGGGTCAACGGCTTGGCGAGGCGCGGCACGCGATGAGTTGGTGACCGCTTTGGAAAGGGTGACGTTGCCCCCCGCCCTGATCCAGCGCTGAGGTCGCCCGGACGTTTGGTTATGGCCTGTTGGCCTGCGGTGGCGACAGGTGGTGTCGCGCACCAGTTCCCTCTTCGAACGCGTGCCACGTGGATCGGCCGGCACGTCGATGCGGCTGCGACACCCGGGATTTGATGATCCCCATTCACCCTGAGCAGGACCTTTGCGTCGATTGAGCATTCGGGGACGGCTATGGGTGAATCCACAACCCGCCGGTTTCAACGCCCCCTTGCGGCCCCACGGGCGATGCAGTGCAGCATGCGCCAAACCGAAACGAAACCAGCGCTTCCCACTCGCTCAGAGACCGGAACGCGCCAAACATGCTGCAATGCAACGCTTTCATTCATGCGGCGGGGCAATATCGTCCGCTATGGATTTTCTTGAAATTTTCGTTTTGAACGCACTATGAAGAGATTATGAAACATGATTAGTGTCATCGGCGTTCATGGCACAGAGGCGCAGCAGCGGCACAGGGAGGGCGGCGTGCAGACCAGCCCGTTCGACATTCTGGTGGTGGGTGGCGGCATCAATGGCGCCGGGATCGCCCGTGACGCGGTGGGCCGTGGCCTCTCCGTCATGCTGGTGGAGCAGGACGACCTGGCCGCCCACACCTCCTCCTGGTCCACCAAGCTGATCCACGGTGGCCTGCGCTATCTGGAATATTATGAGTTCCGCCTGGTGCGCGAGGCGCTGCTGGAGCGCGAACGGCTGCTGGCCATGGCGCCGCACATCATCCGCCCGCTGCGCTTCGTGCTGCCGCACGATGTCTCCGTGCGCCCGGCCTGGCTGGTGCGGCTCGGCCTGTTCTTCTATGACCATCTGGCCCCCCGCAAGCGCCTGCCCGGCTGCGAGCGGCTGGATCTGGCCACTGACCGCCGCGGCGCGCCGCTCAAGCCCATCACCAAGGTGGGCTTTGAATATTCCGACTGCGCCGTGGACGATTCCCGGCTCGTCGTTCTCAACGCCCTGGATGCGCAGGCCCGCGGCGCGGTGATCGAAGTGGGGACCCGCCTGGAGGGCGCCCGGCGCGAGGGCGATCTGTGGGTCGCCACCCTCACCGATGCCACGGGCGCCACCCGCGAGGTGCGCGCGCGCATCCTGGTCAATGCCGCCGGCCCGTGGGTGGCGGATGTGCTGAACCATCGCCTCGGCCTCAATACCGCCAAGGGCGTGCGCCTGGTGAAGGGCAGCCACATCGTGGTGCCCCGGCTCTATGACGGCGACCACGCCTACATCCTGCAGAACCACGACAAGCGCATCGTGTTCGCCATTCCCTATCAGGATGATCTGACGCTCATCGGCACCACCGACGTGCCTTACGAGGGCGCGCCGCAGGATGTTTCCATCTCCGATGACGAGGTGGATTATCTGATCACCTCCATCAACGGCTGGTTCCAGCGCGAGATTTCCCGCGACGACATCGTGTGGGACTATTCCGGCGTGCGGCCCTTGTTCGACGACGGCTCCATCAACGCCTCCGCGGTGACCCGCGACTATGTGTTCGACATCGACGCGCCGGAGGGCGGCGCGCCGCTGTTGTCGGTGTTCGGCGGCAAGCTCACCACCTATCGCAAGCTCGCCGAGCATGTGATGCGCGATCTGGCGCCTTACATCCCCGGCCTCAAGCCCGGCTGGACCGACCAGGGCACCCTGCCCGGCGGCGACATTCCGGACGGGGATGTGGAGCGCTATATCGACGCTTTGGCCAAGGCCAAGCCGTTCCTGGGCCGGGCGCGCACCGCGCGCCTCGTGCATACCTATGGCACGCGGGTGCATACGCTGCTGGGCACCGCCGCCTCGGTGGAGGACATGGGCCGCGACTTCGGCGCCGGCCTGACCGCGCTGGAGCTGACCTATCTCAAGACCGTCGAATGGGCCCGCACCGCCCGCGACGTGCTGTGGCGCCGCACCAAGCTGGGCCTGAAGCTGCCGCCCGAGGCCGCCGCCGAGATCGACGCCTTCCTGCAAGGCCACTGAACGCGCGCCACCGTTCGGCGCACGCACACGCGCGGCGAAATCGCCCCTGTCAGGCAACCGCCCGCGCTCCGGTAAGACACAACCGGCCCCAATGCCGGGAATGAGCAAAGACCAACTGGGAGGACACCATGAGCAAATATGTGGGCGCCATCGACCAGGGCACGACGAGCACGCGCTTCATCGTCTTCGACCGCAAGGGCCAGATCGTCAGCGTGGCCCAGCGCGAGCATGAGCAGATCTATCCCCGCCCCGGCTGGGTCGAGCACAATGCTGTTGAAATCTGGCTCAACACCCGCACCGTGATCTTCGAGGCGCTGGAGAAGAAGGGCCTCTCCACCGCCGATCTCGCAGCCGTGGGCGTCACCAACCAGCGCGAGACCGCGCTGCTGTGGGACCGCAAGACCGGCGAGCCGCTCTATAATGCCCTGGTCTGGCAGGACACCCGCACCGACCAGCTGGTGGCCCGCTATGCCGCCGAGGGCGGGCAGGATCGCCTGCGCGCCAAGACCGGCCTGCCGCTGGCCACCTATTTCTCCGGCCTCAAGCTGCACTGGATTCTCGACAATGTGCCCGGCGCCCGCGAGAAGGCGGCCTCCGGCGATGCGCTGTTCGGCAATATCGATACCTGGATGCTGTGGAACCTCACCGGCGGCCCCGATGGCGGCATCCACATCACCGATGTCACCAATGCCTCGCGCACCCAGCTGATGGATCTCGAAACCCTGGAATGGGACGAGGACATCCTGAAACTGTTCAGCATCCCCCGCGCCTGCCTGCCGCGCATCGTCTCCTCGTCCGAGACCTACGGCACCGGCAAGGGGCCGTTGGAGGGCGTCGTCCTGTCGGGCATCCTGGGCGACCAGCAGGCGGCGCTGTTCGGCCAGGCCTGCCTGCATCCGGGGGAAGCCAAGAACACCTATGGCACCGGCAATTTCATGCTGATGAACACCGGCGAGAAGCCGTTCCCCTCCACCTGCGGCCTCATCACCACCGTGGGCTACAAGCTGGGCAATGCCAAGGCCATCTATGCTTTGGAAGGCTCCATCGCCATTACCGGCGCCCTGGTGCAGTGGCTGCGGGACAATCTGGGCATCATCCAGACCTCCGCCGACATCGAGCCGCTCGCCCGCTCGGTGAGCGACAATGGCGATGTGTATTTCGTCCCCGCCTTCTCCGGCCTTTATGCCCCGCGCTGGCAGGAGAATGCCCGCGGCGTCATCTGCGGCCTCACCCGCTTTGCCAACAAGGGCCATATCGCCCGCGCCGCTCTGGAGGCCACCGCCTACCAGACCCGCGAGGTGCTGGAAGCCATGGTGAAGGATTCCAAGGTCGCCATCCGCGAACTGCGCACCGACGGCGGCATGGTGGTCAATGAACTGCTGATGCAGTTCCAGGCCGACATGATCAATGTGCCGGTGGTGCGCCCCAAGGTGATCGAGACCACCGCTCTGGGCGCGGCCTATGCCGCCGGCCTGGCGGTGGGCTATTGGACCTCCACCGACGACATCACCCAGAACTGGGGCGTCGACCGCCGCTGGCATCCGCACATGGACGAGGCCCAGCGCGCCCATCTCTACGGCTCCTGGAACAAGGCCGTGGAGCGTTCGCTGGATTGGGCGAACTGAGCCCCGCGCCATTCCCCCTCGCTCCGGTGACCGCACAGCGGCGCCGGGGCGGGCATTGCACAGCACGCCAATAAGAAACGACCTTTGGAGACGTCCCATGCACACGCCATTTATGGGTGAGCTTCTCGGCACCATGGTGCTTATTCTTCTGGGCAACGGCGTGGTGGCCGGTGTCCTTTTGCACAGTTCGAAGGCGCAGAATTCGGGCTGGATCGTGATTACCGCCGGCTGGGGCTTTGCGGTGATGGCCGGGGTCTTCACCTCCATCGCCACCGGCAGCGCTGATGCCCACCTCAATCCGGCGGTGACGCTGGGCTTTGCGGTGGTCTCCGGCGATTATTCCAAGATCCCCACATATGTGCCGGCCCAGTTCATCGGTGCCTTCCTCGGGGCGGTGCTGGTGTGGCTGCAATATCTGCCGCACTGGGCCAAGACCGAGGACAAGGGCCTGAAGCTGGCGGTGTTCTGCACCGGACCTGCCATTCGCAGCGCACCGGCCAATCTGATCAGCGAGATCATCGGCACGGTGGCGCTGATCTTCATCGTCGCGGCCATCTTCTCCAAGGCGGTGATGGCGGGTGGCATTCCCCCCACCCTCGGCCCGTACATGGTGGGCATGCTGGTGTGGAGCATCGGCCTGTCGCTGGGCGGCACCACCGGCTATGCCATCAACCCAGCCCGCGACCTCGGCCCCCGCATCGCCCATGCGGTGCTGCCCATCGCCGGCAAGGGCGGGGCCGATTGGGGCTATGCCTGGATCCCGGTGGTGGGGCCATTGGTGGGCGCGCTGATCGCCGCGGCGATGATCCGGGCCTTCATCTGACGGCGACCTGCCGCAGCACCGACCAGCGCGCCGCCTTCGGCCGGCGCGCTCGCGGCCCCACCGTCGACTCCCGCGGCGGTGGGGCCCTTTGCCTTCAGGCGCCGGGCTCCGCCCCGGTCTCGATCACCTCGACCCCCTCGGTGCGGCAAACCTCGGCCAGCTTGGGCGAGACCATGGTGTCGGTAACGAACACGTTCACCTGCTTGATATGGGCGATGCGCACCGGCGCCGAGCGACCCACTTTCAGATGGTCCGACACCAGCACCACCCGCCGCGCATGGGCGATGATGGCCTGGCTGACCCGCACTTCCTGATAATCGAAATCCAACAGCGTGCCATCCTCGTCGATGGCCGAGGCGCCGATGATGGCCAGATCCACCTTGAACTGCTGAATCAGATCGATAGCCGAGGCCCCGATCACCGCCCCGTCGCTATGACGCACCTGGCCGCCGGCCACGATCACCCGGATGGCGGGATTGGGATAAAGCTGCATGGCCACGTGCAGATTGTTGGTGATGACCAGGAGATCGCGCCGGTCGGCCAGCGCCTTGGCCACCTCCTCGGTGGTGGTGCCGATATTGAGGAACAGCGAGGAATTGTCCGGCACCAGCGCCGCTGCCGCGCGCCCGATGGCGCGCTTTTCCGCATCGGCGATTCGGCGGCGGGCTTCGTAGGCCACATTCTCCACGCTGGAGGTGACCACCGCCCCGCCATGGATGCGCGCCAGCAATTGCCGGTCGCACAGATCGTTCAGATCCTTGCGGATGGTCTGGGGCGTGACCTGGAGGCGGGCGGCAAGATCCTCCACCATCACCCGGCCTGAGGCGCGGGCGACAGCCAGAATCTCCTGTTGGCGTTCGTTCAGGTCCATCGCCAGACAGTGGCCATGACCGGCCGCGGACGCAAGTTTACCGTCGCGCGGGGCGCCCGGCGGACCGCGGGCGCACGGGCGCCCATGGCGTCTCAGCGCTGCCTCACAGACGGGCAGCCGCTTCTTTTTGCACCGCGCATGGTATTCAAATCACGGCAAGATGTGGCATATCTGACAAAGAGACTATTCCGTCGAATGGCGTGCTCCATCAGGATACGAGCGCTGCATTCGTAGAATTATTGTAATTTGAAGGAGCATTTTTCCCATGGACGTCTTGGAACACGCGCAATCAGATGCTCCGATTGCCCCCTCCCCACGGGAGGAGAGCCGGGCAAAACGCATGAAGGCGGCAACCCAGGCCGCCCATGAGGCCATCGATACCCGCATCATGGCGGCAAACCCGTTCGCCTCGCGCGCGAATTACGGCCGGTTTGTCCGCTTGCAGTACCGGATTCACCATGCGGTGGACCCGCTGTTCCGCAATCCTGCGCTGGCCGCCCTGCTGCCGGATCTGGCCGGGCGCCGACGACTCGATCTGGTGGAGCAGGATGCCGCCGATCTGGAAACACCCCTGCCGACCCTCGACGGGCACGCCGAGGCCCCGCTCCAGATCGCTCCGGCGCTGGGCTGGCTCTATGTGGTGGAAGGCTCGAACCTGGGGGCGGCCTTCCTGCTGAAGGCGGCGGCGAAGCTGGATCTGTCGGAAAGCTTCGGCGCCCGGCATCTGGCTGGCCATCCCACCGGGCGCGGCCTGCATTGGCGCACCTTCACCGCCGCGCTGGATGCGGTGCCGCTGTCCGACGCGGACGAGGCATTGGCCATTGCCGGCGCGGAAGCCGCGTTCGCCATGGTGGGCGATCAGATCCGCATCGAATATCCCTGAACGCGCCGCGCCTCCCCCGCCGCGCCGCTGTGGCACGGCGGGAGGGGGCGAGGTGGTTTCCCGCCAGCCCACGCCTAAGCTAGGGTGGCCTCTGATTCCCCCCTCGGAGGCCTGCGCGTGCGCCGTCGCATCTGGATCGCCGTCATCCTTCTCGCGGTCGTGGCCCTGGGGGCCCGCCTGCTGCTGGTCACCCGCGATCTGCCCGAGACCCTTACCGCGGGACAGTTCGACACCCTGCGGGCCGACCACCCGCGCATGCGCGCCTTCCTGCATGGCATGCCCAAGGGCGGCGATCTGCACACCCATCTGTCCGGCGCGGTCTATGCCGAGCGCTTCGTGGCCTGGGCGGTGCGCGATGGGCTGTGCCTGCGCCGCGCGGACTGGGCCATCCTGCCGCGGCCCGAAGGCGCCACGGCGGAGCAGCCCTGCGGCACCGATCCGGCGGTGGCGCCCATCGCCGAGGCGGTGGCCGGGCGGCAGGGCCAGACCACCTATGACCTACTGATCAACGCCCTTTCCACCCGCTGGTTCGTGCCGACGCTGGCGGTGCCCTCCGGCCATGACCAGTTCTTCGCCACCTTCGGCAAGTTCAACGCCGCCACCGGCGGCTCCGAGTGGGACAGCACCGCCGCCGCCATCGCCGCCATGACATTCGACCAGATCCAGCAATATCAGGCGGAGTCCGCCCAATATGCGGAATTCATGGTCACCCTGCTGGAGGGCGAGGATCGCCGCCGGCTGGCCCAGGCCATCGGCAGCGAAACCGACCCCGCCGCCATGCTGGCGGCGCTGGAGCGCGCGGGCCTGAGCCAGGCGGTGGCCACCAAGGCGGAGCAGATGAAGGCGCTGGTGGCGCGCATCGATGCCTTGCGTGACTGCAAGGGCGATGCGGCCAAGCCCGGTTGCAATGTCGCCTTCCGCTTCCTGGCGCAGGTGAACCGCAACGGCAGCCCGGCGGACGTGTTCACCCAGACCGCCCATGCGGCCGCTCTGGTGCGGGCGGTGCCCGGCATCGTCGCCGGGCTGAATTATGTGGGGCCGGAGGATTATCGGGTCTCGCTGCGCGACTATCGCACCCACATGAAGTGGATCGCCTTCCTCGCTCGCGCCGACGTGCCGGTGGCGCTGCATGCGGGCGAACTGTGGCTCGGCCTCACCCCGCCGGCTGAGATGGACTTCCACATCCGCGAGGCGGTGGAAGTGGCCGGCGCCCGCCGCATCGGCCATGGCACCGCCATCGGCTTCGAGCGCGGCATGGACAGCCTGCTGTCGGAAATGCGCGCGCGCGGCGTCGCCGTGGAAATCGCCCTCACCTCCAGCGACGTGATCCTCGGCGTGCGCGGCAAGGAACACCCCATCACCACCTATCTCTCCGCCGGGGTGCCGGTGGTGCTGGCCACCGACGATGCCGGCGTCTCACGCATCGATCTGAGCAATGAATATTATCGCGCCGCCCGCGATTACGGGTTCGGCTATCGGTCGCTGAAGCGGTTCGCCCACAACGCCATCGCCCATGCCTTTCTGTCCGAGGCGGACCGCCAGGTGCAGCGCGCCAAGCTCGACCAATCCTTTGCCGCGTTCGAGCGCGCCACGGCGGACGCCTTGCCCCTGCGCACCAAGGTGAAGCTGGTGCTGGCTGCACTGGTCCCGCCCCTGCCGTGAGCGCGGATCGGGACCGGCGGCGCCTGAAGGTCGCGGGGGGGGGGGCCATACGGGGCCGCTTGGCAGGGGCCGGCGTTGCCACTTTACACATAAACATTCTGAGCAATATTACATTCCACAATTCGATCTGGGCTGCTATGAACGCCCCCACCTTTTGCCGGCGGCTGAACGCGGCCGCCCCGGCCGTCCTCACGGAGATTCGTGTCCATGCTGGAGTATCGCAGGCTCGGGCGGACCGACATTCAGGTGTCGTCCATCGCCCTTGGCACCATGACCTTCGGGCAGCAGAACACCGAGGCCGAAGGCCACGCCCAGTTGGATCGCGCGCTGGATCGCGGCATCAATCTCATCGACGCCGCCGAGATGTATCCCATCCCGCCCAAGGCGGAGACCCAGGGTGCCACCGAGCGCATCATCGGCCAGTGGCTCACGAGCCGCGGTAATCGCGACAAAGTGGTGCTGGCCTCCAAGGTGCTGGGCCGCAGCGACACCAACTACATCCGCGCCGCCGGCACCGGCACCAAGCTGGACCGCGCCAATATCGTCGAGGCCCTGGAGGGCTCGCTGAAGCGGCTCCAGACCGACTATATCGACCTCTACCAGCTGCATTGGCCCGATCGCTCCGTGCCGCTGTTCGGCCATGGCGACACCGCCCGCGCCCGGGGCGGCGGCGATGGCTCCGAGGTGCCGATCGCCGAGACTCTGGGCGTGCTGGCCGACATGGTCGCCGCCGGCAAGATCCGCCACATCGGCCTGTCCAACGAGAGCGCCTGGGGCGCCCATCGCTTCCTGCTGGACGCCGAACTGGGCCGCGGGCCGCGCATCGTCTCGATCCAGAATGCCTACAATCTCGTCAACCGCACCTATGAGAACGGCCTGGCGGAATTTGCCGCCCGCGACGACGTGGGGCTGCTGGCCTATTCGCCCTTGGCCCAGGGTTTTCTGGCCGGCAAGTATCGCCACGGCGCCCGCCCCGCCGGCTCGCGCATGGCCCTGTTCAATCGCGGCGCCCGCTATGAGAAGCCCGGCACCGCCGAGGCCATCGAGGATTATGCCGCCATCGCCGCGGATTTCGGCCTGACCCTGGTGCAATTGGCGCAGGCCTGGGTGACCAGCCGCCCGTTCGTCACCGCCAACATCATCGGCGCCACCAGCCTGGCGCAGCTGGAGGAAAACCTCGCCACGCTCGACGTGGTCATCACCCCGGAGATCGAAGCGCGGGTGAATGCGGTCTACCAGTTGCGCGGCAGCCCCGCGCCCTGAGGCGGCTGCCCTGCCCCCTGACCAAACGTCAGCGGCACGGGCGCGCAACGGGGCGCCTACATTTCACGGATCGTGCGCGCGTTTTATTGCATCGCATGAAATCCATGTTACGCTTTTTTGAGCTGCTGGAGACCTTCCCATGACCGACACGAAGATGGAACGGCGCAAGGCGCTGGGTGCGATCATGCTGACCGGGGCCGGCGCCTCGCTCCTCGCCACGGCGGCGCAGGCGCAGCAAAGCGCGGACACGCTGCAGCAGGTGCGCAATCGCGGCGAGCTGCGCATCGGCACCCCGCCCGGCGAGCCGTGGTTCTACAAGGATCAGCGCTCCGACGAATGGAAGGGCATCGGCTGGGGCGCCGGCGTCGCGCTGGCCAAGGAACTGGGCGTGAAGCCGGTGGCGGTGGAAACCACCTGGGGCACTGCGGTGGCCGGGCTTCAGGCCGGGCAGTTCGACGTGCTGTTCGCCATGGATGCCACCCCGCAGCGGGCGCTGGCCATCGATTTCCCGGTGCAGCCCATGTTCTACTACGCCCTCGGCATCCTGGCCCGCGACGGCCTTGCCGCCAAGACCTGGACGGATCTGGACAAGCCGGACGTGCGCATCGGCGTGGTGCTGGGCACCTCGCCGGACCGGGATCTGAGCGTGCGGCTGGCCAACGCGAAGATCGAGCGCTTCCCCAATATCGACGAAGTGGGCGCGGCCTATATGTCCGGCCGGGTGGATGCGGTGTCGCTGTTCCATCCGGCGCTGGTGATGCTGCGCAGCCGGGTGAAGCGCGGCACCGTGCTCTTGCCGGAGCCCATCAAGGCCGCCTCCACCAGCGCCGGCGTGCGCCGCGATGTGGACAAGTCCTGGCGCGACTGGGTCGGGGTGGCCATCAACTCGCTCTATGAGACCGGCCAGATCCAGAAGATCTATGAGGAGTTCCTCACTTTTCGCGGCATCGACCCGAAGCAGGCACCCGCCCTTCTGCGCGAGCAGTGGGCGCGCACCTGAGCGGGCGATCAGTTGGGGTCTGCTCATATGTGATGGGGGAGGACGCTCTCTCTTTGGAGAGCGTTTCACCCCCCTCCCCACCCCTCCCCCGCACGGGGGGAGGGAGCGCGGCACG
>NZ_CALRWL010000040.1:0-58544 GCF_943371865.1 Azorhizobium sp. AG788
TGGCGCTGGCCGCCGGAAAACTCATGCGGAAACCGCGAGGCGGCTTCCGGCGACAGGCCCACCTTGGCCATCAGTTCCAGCACCTGGGCGCGGCGGGTCTTGGCCGTGCCGATGCCGTGGACCTTTAGCGGCTCGTCGATGATCTGGCCCACCGTGCGGCGGGGATTGAGCGAGGAATAGGGATCCTGGAACACCATCTGCATGCGCTTGCGCAGCGGCCGCACCTTCGCATAGGGCAGGCCGGAAATCACCTGGCCATCCAGGCACACTTCGCCGTCGGTGAGCGGGGCAAGGCCCATGACGGCGCGGCCCAAAGTGGACTTGCCGCAGCCGGATTCGCCCACCAGGCCCACGGTCTCGCCGGCGCGGATCTGGAAGCTGACGCCATCCACGGCGCGCACGTCGCCGTGGTGCTTCACCAGGCCGCGCACTTCCAACAAGGGCGTGCCGCCGGCACTGCTGCTGGCACTGAGGGGGGCCGCGGCTGCTGGGCTTTCGGACCGGATCATGCCAGCGCCTCCTGGTCGGCCGTGGCGAGGAAGCAGGCCACCGTGCCGTTCCCCAGCGCCCGCAATGCGGGCCGGCTCTCGGTGCAGGCGGGCACCACCGCCGCGCAGCGCGGCGCGAAGGCGCAGCCCTTGGGCAGAGCGGACAGCGCCGGAACGATGCCGGGGATTTCCATCAAGGGCAGGCGCGGGCCGTCATCCTCCGCCTCCGGATTGGGCAGGGCGCGCAGCAGGCCGCGCGTATAGGGATGCCGGGGCGCCCGGAACAGCTCCGCCACCGGGGCTTCCTCCACTTTGCGGCCCGCATACATCACCAGCACCCGGTCGGCATTTTCCGCCACCACGCCCAGATTGTGGGTGATCAGCAGGATGGCGAGGCCAAGTTCCGCCTGCAAGGCCCGCAGCAGATCGAGGATCTGCGCCTGCACCGTGGCATCCAGCGCCGTGGTGGGCTCGTCGGCGATCAAAAGCTTGGGATCGCAGGCCAGCGCCATGGCGATCATCACCCTTTGGCGCATGCCGCCGGACAGGCGATGGGGCAGTTCGTCCAGCACCCGGTCGGGATCGGGAATGCGCACCAGCTTGAGCAGGTCGCGGGCCTTGTCCCGGCGCTCGGCGCGGGACAGCAGGGGGCGGTGTTCCTCGAACACTTCCTCCAGCTGGCGGCCGATGCGCATGACCGGATTGAGCGAGGTCATGGGCTCCTGGAAGATCATGGACATGTCGGCGCCCCGCAGGGTGCGCATGTCGCGCTCCGACAAGGCCAGCACGTCGCGGCCGTTGAAGCGCACGGTGCCGCCGGCATTGAAGGCCACCGCCTCGGGCAGGAGGCGCATGAGCGAGAGGGCGGTCATGGACTTGCCTGAGCCGCTCTCGCCCACCACCGCCAGGGTCTCCCCGGCAGTGACGGTGAAGTCGAGGCTGTCCACCACCGTCACCTCGCCGGCGCGGGTGCGCAGGCGGGTGGTGAGGCCGCTGACCGCCAGCACCGGGGCATCGGAAGGGAGGATCTGCGCGTGCTTGGCCATCAGCGCATCTTCAGCTTGGGGTTGAGGGCATCATTGAGCCCCTCGCCCACCAGGTTCAGCGACAGCACCACCAGGATGATGGCGAGACCCGGCTCGGCTACCAGGAACCAGGCGGAGCGCAGGCTCTCGCGGCCGGCGCCGATCATGGCGCCCCAGGTGACCACATTGGGATCGCCCAGGCCCAGGAAGGAGAGCCCCGCCTCGGTGAGGATGGCGGTGGCCACCATGATGGAGGCGGTGACGATGATGGGGGTGAGGCAATTGGGCAGGATCTGGCCGAAGATGATGGAGCGCTCGCTCATGCCGATCACATAGCAGGACTGCACGAACTCCCGCTCCCGCAGGCTCATCACCTCGGCCCGCACCAGGCGTGCCACCGGCGGCCACGATACCAGCGCCAGAGCGGTGATGATGGAGGACAGCGCCGGCCCGAAGATCGCCACCAGCACCACCGCCAGGATGAATTGCGGCATGGTCTGGAACATCTCGGTGATGCGCATCAGCAGGTCATTGACCCAGCCGCCGTAATAGCCGGACAGGGCGCCCACCGTGATGCCGATGGCCAGCGCCACCAAGGTGGAGATGCCGCCGATCATCAGCGCGCTGCGGGCGCCGTGGAAGATGCCGGCGGCGATGTCGCGGCCGAGCGGATCGGTGCCGAGCGGATAGGCCATGTCCTCGCCGGGCCACAGCAGGGGCGCGGCCACCATGTCGCCGGGATCCTCGGGATAGAGCACCGGCGCCAAGAGTGCCGCCGCCACGATCAGGGCGAACACCACCAGGCCGATCACCGCCGTGCGCTTGCGGCGGAACAGCCGCCAGAGATTGAGCGCGCCGCTCATCGGGCCACAATCCGCGGGTCGAGCCAGGAATAGGCGAGGTCTACCAGCATGTTGATGATGATCACCATGACCGAGCTCATGAGCAGGATGCCGATGAGCAGGGAATAGTCGCGCTGGAACACGGCGTCATAGGTGAGGCGCCCGAGGCCCGGCCAGTTGAACACCGTCTCCACCACCACGGCCCCGCCCAGCAGCGATGCGGTCTGCATGCCCAGCATGGTCACGATGGGCAGCAAGGCGTTGCGCACCACATGGCGCAGCGTGACCTTGGCGGCGCCCAGGCCCTTGGCGCGGGCGGTGCGGATATAGTCCAGGCCCATCACCTCCAGCATGGAGGCGCGCATCAGCCGGGTGTAGATGGCGAAATAGAACAGCGAGAGGGTCATCGCCGGCAGCACCAGATGCCAGAGCACGTCCATCACCCGTCCCAGCGGGCTGACATTCTGCCGCGCCACGTCGATGAAGCCGCCGGAGGGGAGGATGCCCAGAGTGACCGAGAACAGGATGATGAGCATCAGCCCGATCCAGAAGATCGGCATGGCATAGGCCAAGAGCGCCACCAGCGAGATCAAATCATCCAGCCAGCTGTTGCGCCGGATCGCCGCCAAGGCGCCGAACAGCACCCCCAGCGCCACCGAGACCACGATGCTCACACTCATCAGCATCATGGTGGGGCCCACGCGCTGGAGGATCAGATCGCGCACCGGCATGTTGTTGCGGATGGAATAGCCCAGATCCAGCTGGGCGATCTGCACGCCATAGCGCGCCAATTGGATATAGAGCGGCTGGTCGAGCCCGTATTTCTCGCGCAGCTGCGCCATATAAGCGGCGTCGCCCGTGCCCGCTTCCCCGGCCATCACGTCGATGGCATCGCCGGGAGCCATGTGCAGGATGACGAAGCTGAACAGCACGATGCCGATCAGCACCGGAATTGCTTGGACCAGTCGCCGGGCAAAGAAGGCGGCCAAGGAGCCGCCGGAACGCCCGGTCTTCGTTTTAGCCATGATGATCCGTCCGCTTCAGCAAGAGACGCAATCCAGACGAATTCCCTGAAACGGCACTTTTTCACGTCCGCGTCTATGCACGACTACGCGGCGTATATTGGCCGCGCCCAAGAACATGACTAAGGCGCGTGCATGCCCACGCTTTCAGCGCGGACGTATAAAAGGACAACACTTACCCAGCGATTGCAAGCAGGTTTTGCAAACAAGTGTTTGAATTTTTCGTCCGTGTGACACGGCGGCTGACGTCCGCCGCTTTCAGGGGGCGGTGCCGCCCCCCGCGGTGTCAGGCGTCGACGGTGAGGTCGAGCCCGGCCAGCAGGTCCTGGCGCAGGATCTTGCCATAATGAGAGCGGGGCAATTCCCCGCGCAGATGCACGCTCTTGGGGCGCTTGGCGCCGGACAGATTGGCGCGGCAGAACGCCAGGATGTCCTCGGCGCTCGCCTCGCCACCGTCTTTCAGCACCACGAAGGCCGTCACCGCCTCGCCCCACTCCAGGTCCGGCACGCCGATCACCGCCACGTCGCGGATGGCCGGATGGCGGGCGATGGCATCCTCCACCTCCTTGGTCACCACCGAGACGCTGCCGGTGCGGATCACGTCCTTGATCCGACCGACAATGGCCAGATCGCCCTTGTCGGTGAACTGGCCGATGTCGCCCGTATGCAGCCAGCCGTCCTTGAGGGCGGCGGCGGTGGCGGCGCGGTCGTTCCAATAGCCGGCCATGACGTTCGGCCCGCGGATCAGCACCTCGCCGGTGGCATCCCCCGGCGCGTCGACGTCGGTGCCGGCCAGGGCCACCTCATAGCCGAACAGCGGCTTGCCCACGCAGTCGCGGATCACGGCCCGCATGGCGCGACGGCAATCGAGCCGTTCGGGTTTCAAATAGCAGGTGACCGGGGCCTCGGTCAGTCCGTACAGGACACCGATGCGGGGCCCCATCACCTCCAGCGCCTGTTCAAACACCGGCGTGGGGATGCGCGAGCCGCCCACATGCACCGCTTCCAGGGCATTGAGGGCCACGTCATCGGGGGCCAGATGCTCCAGGGCGCGGCGCAACTGGGTCGGGACCAGGGAGGTCCGGGTGGCACCGCTGCGGGCCATCTGAAACGGGAAGCGCTCGGGATCGAACCCGCCGCCCAGCACGATGCGCGCCCCGCCCAGCAGATAGGCCAGCGACACCACCTGCGCCACCGGCCAGAGCGGGCGCACGTTCAGGAACACGCTCTCCGGCCGGATGTCGAAGCCGGCGATGAGGTGCTGGACCACGGCGAACAGATTGCTGTGCCGCAGCATGATGGCCTTGGGCCGCCCGGTGGTGCCGCCGCTGAAGTTCAGCGACGCCAGTTCGGTGTCGGCGCCCGCCGGCACAAAGCGGTCGGAGGCTTGGCTCAGCAGGGTTTCGTAGTCATGGGCGCCGGGCAGGGGGCCGCGGACCGCGACCACATGGTCGAGGGCCGCCACGTCCGCCCGCAGATCCTCTGCCACCGCGGCCAGACCGGCATCGGCCACCACCGCCCGCGCGCCCGCATGGCGCAACTGCGCCAGGAGATCGGCGCGGCTCGCCTTCGGGTCCATGGGCACCCGGACGAAGCCGGCGACCATGGCGCCATAGTCCGCCTCCAGATATTCGCGGATGTCCGGCATGAGCAGCGCGATGCGGTCGCCGCGGACGAGCCCGAGGCCCGCCATCGCCTGCCCAAACTGTGCGACCCGTGCCGAAAAGGCCTCGAAGGTCCACGGCCCTGCTTCATCAACCAGGGCAACACGATCACCGTGCCAGGCGCGAGCCCGGCGAAAAAGAAGGCCGAGGTGCATATCACCACCCCTTCAGAAGAATACGGCCGGTGGTGTGCCGGCTCTCCATCAGCCTGTGCCCTTCTGCGACGTCTGGAAAGGGCAAAACGCTGTGGACCACCGGTTGGATCGATCCAGTGGCCAAAAGATGTAAACCCATGCGAACATCCGCATAGGTTGCATTGCCCGAACCGCAGATGCGCAGGCGTCGGCCGATGATCAGGCCGGGGTCCAGTTGGATCGGACGGGCCTCCACATTGCCCAGCACCACCACCACCGCATGGGCGGCGCAGGCGCGCAGGCTCTCGCCGATGGTGCTGGAGACCACATTCTCCAGGACGATGTCCGCGCCGATCTTGCCGGTCAGCCGCCAGGCTTCCTTGCTGAAGGCGCCGTCCGGCGCCACGATCACCTCGTCGGCACCGGCGGCGCGGATGGCGGCTTCCTTGTCCGGCGAACTGGTCACCGCGATCACCCGCGTATGCAGGGTCTTGGCGATCTGGATCTGATGCAGCCCCAGGCCGCCGCCGGCGCCGGTGATCAGCACCGTGTCGCCGACCTTGGCCTCGGCGACCCCGACGAGCGCGCGGATGCTGGTGCCGATGGGGCACACCGCCAAAGCGGCGGCATCGAGGCTGACCGCATCGGGCACCGGGATCAGGTTGCGCACCGGCACGCAGCAATATTCCGCATAGCCGCCGCCGCCCTGTTCGCCCAGCACCCGGCTGTTGCGGCACAGGTCCTGCCGCCCGCCCAGGCAATGGGGGCAGATGCCGCAATAGAGCCGCTGGTAGATCACCACCCGCTCGCCCACGCGGCTGGCGGGAACGTTGGCGCCCACCTCGTCCACCACGCCGGAAATCTCATGGCCGAGGATCTGGCCCGGCTGGTCGCGCGGGATGCGACCGGCCCGGGAGAGGACGTCGTGATAGCAGATGCCCGCCGCATGGATGCGCACCAGCGCCTCGTCCGGCCCCGGATCCGGCCGGTCCACGCGCACCGCGCGGAACACGTCGGGAGGTCCGAAGGCGGGAAAGACGACGGCGTTCATCAGAGTCATGGGACAGTCCGGTGGTTCAACGCGACAGGGGAATGCGGCGGCGCGGGTCAGCGGCGGGTCTGGTGGGCGGCAGCGCCCTGGCGGAAGTCGTCCTTGGCTTCCACCGCGTCCCGCGCCGCGGCCGCTTCCACCCGCGCGGCCGCATAAGCGGCGCGGCGACTGAAGGTGGCGAGGCGCTTGGTGGTCTGCACGCCGATGGCTGGATAGCTTGCAATCCGCTCCGCCCATTGGGCGGCGGTCGCGTGCACGTCATCCACCACGGCATTGAGGAGGCCGAACCGGTAGGCTTCCATTGCGTCCACATTGCGGGCCATCAGCAACAATTCCATCGCATAGGCCTGGGGGATGACTTCGCCGAGCCGCATGGCGCTCATGGCCGAGATCATGCCGTGGCGCACCTCGGGATAGCCGATCACCGTGTTGTGCGCCGCCAACCGCAGGTCGCAATGCAGCGCCAGCGTCATGCCCATGCCGATGCAATAGCCGTGCAGGGCGCCGATCACCGGCTTGTCCAGGCGCACGCCGACACCGGGAATGGCGTCCAGCAGCACCTCGGTGGTGACCATCTGACCGGTGCGGTTGATTTCCTTGATGTCGGAGCCGGCACAGAAGGCGCGCTCCCCGGCGCCGGTGAGCACCACCACCCGCACCGCGTCATCGGCGGCGACCTCGCGCCAGATCTCGCCCAGCCGCTCCTTGGCGGGCACGTCCAGCGCATTCATCACCTCCGGCCGCCGGATGGTGACCGTGGCGATGCCAGCATGGGTTTCAAGCGTGATTGTCATTCCGACCCCTTCAGCTTGGCCTTCGCCAGCAGAAGGAATGCAGCACACCCGCTGACATAACCTCCAATGCTGATTTTTGGCCTGCTTATGCCGTGCATGCATAAGGGAAAGGATGGATTAGCGTTCGATGCGGGGATCCTGGGCCAGATGCCGGGCCAACAGCGCCACCAGCAGGGTGACAGGTTGGGAGGCGATGCGCCGCTCGGGAAGGGCGATGGCAAAGCGGAAATCGAGCCGGGGCAGGAACGGCCGGGCCGCCAATTGCCCGCCACCGAACTCCTCGGCGGTGAACGGGTCCACCACCGAGATGCCGGCCCCCGCCGCCACCAGGGCGCAGGCGGCAAGCGAGGTCAGGGCCTCGGCCCTGACGTTGAGGGCGAGGCCGGCGGCCTCCAGCCGGTGTCGCAGATCGCGGCCGACTTCGCTGTCCGGCGGCACGGCGATGAAGCCCTGCCCCGGCAGATCCTCCAGCCCCAATGCGGGGCGGCTCGCCAGCCTGTGGCCCGGGGGCAGCACCGCGCGGCAGGGCGCCTGGAAGCTGTGGGCGATGGTCAGGCCCGCGAAGCGCTCCGGTGCCTGCGTCACCCCCACGTCAAACAGGCCATTGGCCACGGCATCGCGGATGCGGGCGGAGGCATGGACCTCGAAGGTGACGTTGATATCCGGGTAGAGGCGCATGAATTCGGCCAGCGCCCGCGGCACCGGCCCGAAGCAAAGCGCGGGAATGGCCGCGAACCGCACATGGCCGCGCCGCACCTCGCGGATCTCCCCCGCCACCTTGGTCATGCGCTCCAGGCCCGCATAGCTGACCATCAGCTCGTCATGGAACGCGGCGCCCTCGGGGGTGATGATGAGGCGCTTGCCGTCCCGCAGGAACAGGGCGAAGCCCACCGACCGCTCCAGCTCCGCCAACCGCCGGCTCACCGCCGGCTGCGAGAGATTGAGGTGCCGGCTGGCGGCGGTCACGCTGCCGGTGGCGACCACGGCGCTGAAGACATCGAGCTGGCCGGGATGCAGTCGCGCGGATGCCGGTGCCCGGTCCTTCGCCGGACCGTCCGCCCTGGCGGCGACCGGCGGCTCAGGCGCTCCGTCCGGTTCGTCGCGCCGCCTGCCCATGCTGTCCCATCCCTGCGCTGCGGCGGCAGTATCGCAGGAAACCGGTGGCCGCGCATCGCCCCGAGGGTGCGGCGATGCGCGACGTCAGAGGCACTCAGTCAGGGGCACTCAGAACGTGCCGGGATACTGCCCGCCGTCCACCAGCAGGTTCTGGCCGGTGACGAACCCGGCCTTGGCCGAGCACAGGAAGGCGGCATAGGCGCCGATTTCCGCCGGCTCGCCATAGCGTCCCGCCGGGTTCTGCGCCGCGCGTTCCGCCCAGATCTCTTCGAACGACCGGCCGGTCATGGCCACCAGGCCCTGCACATGGTCGCGTTGGGCGTCGGAGGCGATGATGCCGGGCAGGATGTTGTTGATGGTCACGTTGCGAGACACGGTGGTGCGGGCCAGCCCGGCCACGAAGCCCACCAGGCCCGAGCGGGCGCCATTGGACAGGGCCAGCTCGATCTGCGGCGTCTTCACGCTGCGCGAGACGATGTTGACCACCCGGCCGAAGCCGCGGTCCATCATGCCGTCCACGGTCAGGCGCATCATCTCGATGGGCGCCAGCATCATGCGGTCCAGCGCCCGGATCCAGTCGGCGCGGGTATGGGTGCGATAGTCGCCGGGAGGCTCGCCGTCGCCGTTATTGATCAGGATGCCCGGATCGGGGCAGGCGGCGAGCGCCGCCAGGCGCCCGGCATCGGTGGTCATGTCGGCGGCGATGAAGCCCACCTTGATGCCCGCAGCGGCGGAAATCTCCGCCGCCGCCTGCTCAAGCGTGGCCTTGGTGCGGGCCGCGATGGTCACATGCACGCCCTCGCGGGCGAGCGCTTCGGCGCAGGCGCGCCCCATGCCCCGGCTGCCGCCGGTCACGAGGGCGCGGCGGCCGGCAATGCCGAGATCCATGGGGCTCAGGCCGCCACGGCGGAGAGCGGAGCCAGGGTCCAGCCGTACTTCTTGTCCAGCTCCAGCTCCTTCACGATGCGCAGGCCCTTGGCCAGCGCCTCGCCTTCCAGGCCACGCAGCGGCTTGCGCAGCTCGCCCACCGGCAGGCCGACCGCCTTCATCAGCGACTTCACCGCCACCGGATTGATGGCCGAATAGGTGTAGTGGAGCATGGGCAGCAGGCCGAGATAGGCATCCTTGAACGCCTCAGCACCGGCATTGGCGCTCCATGGACGGGAGATGGTGGCCAGTTCCGCCGGGGCGAGGTTGCCGGTCATGTTGGCGGTGCCGTGGCCGCCCAGGCTCATGGTGGGCACCACCAGGCCGAGATTGGGGCTGTCGCAGCACATCACCGAGACGTCGGGACGCGCCGCCAGCACCTGCGCCACCTGGCCGACGCGGGTGGTGGACTCCTTGTGGATCACATAGTTCGGGTGCTTGAAGATGCGCAGCAGATGGTCCCAGTGCAGGTCGCTCTTCACCCGCGGCGGGTTGTTATAGATGCCCAGCGGCAGATCGGTGGCGTCCGCCACTTCCAGGAAGAAGCCCTCGATGTCCGCTTCCGGGGCGCAGATATAGGCCGGGGCGGCGAGAATCGCGCCGTCGGCGCCATTGGCCTTGGCGAAGCGGACGTTCTCGATGGTGCTTTCGGTGTTGTTGCCGGTGCAGCCGTAGAAGATCGGCATGGCCGCGGTCTTCATCTTGGCGGTCTCGACGATGACCTGCTTCTTCTCCTCGGCGGAGAGCATGGAGGTCTCGCCCGTGGAGCCCATGATCAGGATGGCACTGGTGCCGTTGTCCGCCTGGAACTTCAGCAGGTCGCGGAAGGCGGCGAAATCCACCGAGCCGTCCTTGTTGAACGGCGTCACGATGGCGACGAAGGAACCGGTGATCTTTTCCATGGATGGCCTCTGCCTGATGCGGAGCGATACCCGCCCGCGGGTGGCTGCTGCTAAAGGATAAGGGCGCCGGAAAACCGGCCGGAAATCAAGGCTGCCGCGGCGCTCCCGGAGATGCGGCGCACTGCGCGGGAGGCTCCGTTTCAAATAATTGTTTGAAATCTGACGCGCACCCGTCACCCTGTCAATAGCGGGTTGCCGGCAACGCACCTGCGCAAGCCTTCCAGCCAGTGCCGCCGCGGCGGACCGAGAGACAGACCATGGCGATCCAGCGCATGCCCCATCTGGCCCATTGGGGCGCCTTCACCGCAGTGGTGGAGGATGGCCGGCTGATCGGCTGCGAGCCGTTCCCCGGCGATCCGGCGCCTTCGCCGATGCTGGAGAGCATCGTGCCGTCGGTCTATTCTCCCCACCGCATTGAGCGCCCCGCGGTGCGCGAGAGCTTCCTGGCCCATGGCTATCGGGCGGGCGGGGCCGGGCGCGGCAGCGAGCGCATGATCGAGGTGAGCTGGGATCTGGCGCTGGAGCTGGTGGCCGGCGAGATCACCCGCGTCGAGGCCGAGCACGGCCGCAGCGCCTTGTTCGGCGGCTCCTATGGCTGGTCGTCCGCCGGGCGCTTCCACCATGCCCGCTCGCTGGTGCGGCGGTTCTATTTCAGCGGCGGCGGCGCCGTGGATCAGGTGGGCAATTACAGCTGGGGCACGGCGCAATTCCTGCTGCCGCATGTGATCGGCACCTATCAGCCGCTCACCGGCCGGGTCACCGCCTGGCCGAGCATCCTCGCCCATGCGCAGATCTTCATTGCCTTCGGCGGGCTGGCGCTGAAGAACGGCCAGGTGGCGTCCGGGGGCGCGGCCCAGCACACCCAGGAAAAATGGCTGCGCCGGCTGGCGGCGTCCGGCATTCCGGTGGTCAATGTCTCGCCCACGCGGGGGGATTGCCCGGATTTCCTCAATGCCGAATGGCTGCCGATCCGGCCCAATACCGACACCGCCTTCATGCTGGCGCTGGCGTTCGAGATCCTGCGCCTGGATGGCGCGGACCATGCCTTTCTCGCCACCCATACGGTGGGGGCCGATGCGCTGCTGGCCTATGTGCGCGGCGAGAGCGACGGCATCCCCAAGACCCCGGACTGGGCGGCCGCCATCTGCGGCCTGCCGGCGGAACAGATCGCCGCGCTGGCGGCGCGCCTCGTGGGGGTGCGCAGCTTCCTCACCTGCTCCTATGCGGTGCAGCGGGCCGAGCATGGCGAGCAGCCTTATTGGATGGCCATCGCCTTGGCGGCGCTGCTGGGGCAGGTGGGCCTGCCGGGTGGCGGCTTCGGCTTCGGCCACGGCTCCATGAACGGGGTGGGCAATCCCCGCCGCCCGACGGCGGGGCCGGAGATGGCGGTGGGGGCCAACCCCATTCGCCGCGCCATTCCCGCCGCCCGCATCACCGAGATGCTGGAAGCGCCCGGCAGCACCTATGACTTCAACGGCCGCACCGAGACCTATCCCGATGTGCGGCTGATCCACTGGGCGGGCGGCAATCCGTTCCACCACCATCAGCAGCTCAACCGCTTCGCCCGCGCCTGGGAGAAGCCGGACACCATCATCGTCAACGAGATCTGGTGGACCCCCACCGCCAAGCGCGCCGACATCGTGCTGCCGGTGACCACCACCCTGGAGCGCAACGACATCGGCGGCTCGTCCCGCGACCGTTTCGTATTGGCCATGCACCAGGCCATCGCCCCGCTGCATGAGGCGCGTTCGGACTTCGCCATCTTCGCCGATCTGGCGGCGCGCCTGGGCCATGAGGCCGCCTTCACCGAAGGGCGCGACGAGATGGGCTGGATCCGCGCCATCTATGCCCAATGCGCCGCCGCCAATGGCGCGGCGGGCATCCCCTTCCCGGATTTCGAGACCTTCTGGGCGCAGGGCGCGGTGGAATTGCCGGAGCCGGACGAGGACTTCGTGCTGTTCGCCGATTTCCGCGCCGATCCCAAGGCCCATCCGCTGAAGACCCCCAGCGGGCGGATCGAACTCTACAGCGCCGCCATCGCCGGCTTCGGCCTGAAGGACTGCCCGCCCCATCCCACCTGGATGACGCCGCAGGAATGGGGCGGCGCGCCTTTGGCGACCCATTTCCCGCTGCATCTGCTCACCGTCCAGCCCGCCGACCGCCTGCACAGCCAGATGGATTTCGCCCCCCTGGCGCAGAGCGGCAAGGTGGCGGGCCGCGAGGCCATCACCTTGCATCCCGATGATGCCGCCGCCCGCGGCTGCGCGGCGGGGGATACGGTGCGGGTGTTCAACGGCCGCGGCGCTTTGCTGGCCGGCCTGCAACTGGACGCCGGGGTGCGCCCAGGGGTGGTGGTGATGGCCACCGGCGCCTGGTTCGATCCCGATCCGCTGGCCGGCGCCCCGGAGCGGGCCGGCACCGCCAATGTGCTCACACGCGACGTGGGCACCTCCGGCCTCTCCCAGGGGCCGAACGCCATGAGCTGCCTGGTGGAGGTGGCGCGCGCCTGAGGGCGCGCCACCCGCATCGTCGGGCCGGAAGCCGGCGCGGCTCAGAACATGGTGTTGGGATTGGCGGCCTTTTCCGGCACCGGCTGGATCACGTCCCAATGCTCGACGATCTTGCCGTTCGACACCCGGAAGATGTCGACGATGGCATTGCCGCGATCCTGCGGATTGAGGGTGGAGTGCACATGCACCGCCACCAGATCGCCGTCGGCGATCACCCGCACCATCTTGTTGGTGGCCTGCGGGTTGTTCTCGAACCGCCCGCTGAGGAATTTGATGGTGGCCTCCGGGCCGTCCGGCACGTTGGGATTGTGCTGGGTGTAGGGCAAAGCGACATAGGTATCGAAGCCCTCCTGCACCTTATGCTGCTCGAACACCATCCGGTAGAATTCGGTGACGATCTGCTTGGGCGTCTTGTCCGCCGCATGGGCGGCGGGCGCGATGGCGCCGAGGGACATGACGACGGCGCAGGCCGCCAGCGCCCGGTTCAAAGTCAGCACGCGCATGGGATCTCCTTGACCGTTCGGGCGTGTCCCCGGTGCGGATCACCTGACGCCCCAAGGGTCAGCCGATACGGGAACGCGCCGGAATTGCCAATGCGCAGCGATGGAAACGCGGTGGTGAGCGCGAACACGTTTGCGTTTCTGATCGGAGTGCGGGGGAGTGGGCGGGCACCGCCAGCGGGTAGGCCAATCCCTGGGCGTCTTCGAGCGGACTCAGGGCCGAACGCCGTGCGCCGCCTTGCGCCAGGAGCGGAAGTTCGCCGCGGTGGCGACCAACGTCTGCTTTGGGGTGGTTTCCAGACGGTTCGCTATCGGTCAAGATCCTGCGAAAGCGAACTCAGTGAATGTCCGACCTGGGTGAGTTACGTGGCTTCCATGCGAAGCTCATGGCAACCTTTAGCGGCTCGAACTGGTTAATCTCGAGCGGCCCAGGGAACTGAGGCCAATTCGGTCACGTAGATGATCTAATTTTGTTGATGAGCTCCCTCCCTCCTAAATCGTGAAACTCGCGGACTATCCCAGCTACGGCGGTCATGATCCGAGCAACAGTGTTACAAAATTCCCGATCAAACCCGAACCGGGCGGGTTGCATCAGATGTCTATTCGTAATTCTAGAAATCCTCTCAGAGGTCGGAGGATGGGTGCGCACTGCCTCCTTGGTTGGCGCGAGCGCATCCTCTGCGTCGATGGACCTAAGAATGTCGTTCGCTATAAGTACGAGCACAGCTCCGGCGCCTGTCGCGATGTAAGGATTGTCGATCTGAAGGGGTTCGGAACGTAGGTGCTCAGCCAAGCTCATCGCGAAGCGGTCGGCATCGTGCTCTTGTTTGATCGGGTCGTCGCCAATGTTCCGGTGGACGAGTGCATGATGTCCGTATTCATGCGCGAAGGCAAAGTATTCCATGGACCAGGCAACCTGCTCGAATAACATGAGCTCCATCTGGGTTGCGGGCTGGTAGGGGACTAGGGCATGCGTACCCGTCGAGGCGAACGAGACGAAGATGCGATTCCAATAAATGGTAAGTTCAACATTCCGCAGTAAGAGAAATCGATCTTCATCCGCTGAAAGTTTAGATGAACTCCAGTAACTCGGATTGAGCATAAGCGTTCGTGTGTAGGCTCTCGCGATCAAACCGCACCAGCGAAAAAAGAACGATGTGACCGTGAGGATCGCTTCGTCAGTCATGATAACGTTCGTTAGTCCGGCCTCTACCCCGGTCCGCGGATCAATACCAATTAGAACAGGTGTGTGTGCCAAGCCCTTAGCTGTAATTGCTGCCGAGACACGATCAGCGATGATCTGCGCATGGGCTTCTAGATTCGGCGCCACCCCTGGACTTGAAGGCTGCAAGGGCTGCTCAAGCTGCGCATATGCTTCATGCCCAGCGTTTATTTCCTCTTCACTCCATCCGGCAGCGCGTAATGCTTTGCGGAAGCATCGCGCCTGATAACCCTCATTCTCCGGTCTATAAATCGCGGCGTCTGGTAACTCCACGGCTCGACTGAAAATTTGACCCCAAAGGTCCCTTGCCGCGTCAATCATCTGATGCCCCAAGTCGTCATGAACGAACGGCTGCCTTCCAATTCGGGGGGCGTAACTGACCGTCAACTTTCGACTTATTGCAACAGAAAACCGATTGAAAGTGAATGACTGCTTTCGGAGGGATCCAAAGTCTCGTGGAACGGCGATGATGGGCTCGAGATTCGCCGTCGGCGCCCGGCCGGCTCTCCGATATTCAGGTTGCCACCGCCGGCAATGATCGGCCCCGGTCATGGTCGCGCGCAAGGGAAGAGCGCCCGGTCGCGGATGCGCCGCGCCGGGACGATCCACCAAGTCGCCAAGGGCGTTCAGGCTCTGCGAACAAGCGCTCCCCCACGCCCGCACAACCGTGCGAATACGCCATCCTGCGTGCGTCCGTCAGGGCATCCCGTTCGTGGCCCTGCTAAGGTTGCGGCAGATCAATTCATTTCAGTCTTTTCTGAAATAGCTGTTGTGGCCGAAAGCCATGATGAAACTCTCTCCCCAAATCCAATCCTTCGTGCTGCACTTCGGCGAGATGGGCAGCCGCTGGGGCATCAGCCGCACCGTGGGCCAGATCTATGCCCTGCTGTTCGTCTCTGCCCGGCCGCTCTGCGCCGAGGAGATGGCGGCTGCGCTCGGCATCTCGCGCTCCAACGTTTCCATGAGCCTGCGCGAACTGCAGGCCTGGAACCTGGTGCTGCTGAAGCATCTGCCGGATGACCGGCGTGATTTCTTCACCACCCCCGACGACGTCTGGCAGATCCTGCGCACCCTGGCGGAGGAGCGCAAGAAGCGCGAGGTGGACCCCACTTTGGCGGTGCTGACCGACATCCTCTCCCGCCCGCCCGGCGATGCGGACGAGCGCTTTGCCCAGGCCCGCATGACGCAGATGCATGGCCTGATCGGCCAGCTCTCCGGCTGGTATGACGATGTGAAAGGGCTGGATAACGCCCGCCTCACCGGCCTGCTGGCGCTGGGGGCCAAAGTCACACGGCTGCTGGATGCGGCGGAGAAAATTCTGCCCCGGCGCCGGGCCCGGCCCGCGGATGTGGTGGGGGAGAGCCAGTCATGACCCGTATCCCAATGCCCAGCGCCCCGCGGCGGTCCGGGATGAACGCCCGCGTCTTGGGCGACATGGCGGTGCCGGCCGACACGGTGCCGGAGCGGGCGTCCCCGCGCCCCGCTTCGCCTGTGTTGCGCGGCCCGCTCTCCCTGCCTGCGTCCGGCCCGCGCATCGGTGCCGCCAAGGCGGCGCGTCTTCCGGCAGCGGCGCCGGAGCTGGCGCCCCGCCGCGATACCGGCATGTGGACCGATCCCGGCGCGCTGCTGCAGGTGGCCGCAGCCCTGATCTATATCGCCCAGGCGGCGGTGATCGCCCGCGCCATCGATGCCATCGGCACCGGCGGCGGCCTCGCGCCCATGCTGGGGCCGGCGCTGCTGGTGCTGAGCCTGGGAGTGGTGCGCGCCGCCATGGACGCGCTGGGTTCGCGCATGTGCTATGCCAGCGCCCGCCTCGCTTTGTCCCATCTGCGCCAGACCGTGAGCCGGGCGCTGGCCGGACGCTCGCCGCTGGATGCGGGCCGGCTGTCGGCGGGACTGGCCGCCAGCGCCATGGCCGAGCAGGCCGAGGCGGTGGTGCCCTATCTGTGGCGCTTCCGCCCCGCCCGGCTGCGGGCCACCGTGGTGCCGCTGGTGATCTTCGCCGCGGTGCTGACCTTTTCCTGGGCGGCGGCCCTGGTGCTGATGGTGGCGCTGCCCCTGATCCCGGTGTTCATGGCCCTCATCGGCTGGCGCGCCCAGGCGGCCAGCGAAGCGCAATTGGTGGAAGTGGGCGGCATGAACGGCTTCCTGCTGGACCGGCTGCGGGGCCTCGCCACCATCCG
Source organism: Azorhizobium sp. AG788 (assembly GCF_943371865.1). Taxonomy (GTDB): domain Bacteria; phylum Pseudomonadota; class Alphaproteobacteria; order Rhizobiales; family Xanthobacteraceae; genus Azorhizobium. Next base: position 16,381 of record NZ_CALRWL010000040.1, read on the forward strand.
CGCGCTGGGCGCGGTGGACGCGACCGCCACCCGGCTGCGGGCCAGCGCCGAAGCGCTGCGGGCGCGCACCATGGCGGTGCTGCGCATCGCTTTCCTGTCCTCCGCGGTGCTGGAACTGTTCTCCGCGCTCGGCGTCGCCCTGGTGGCGGTCTATGTGGGCTTCCACCTGCTGGGCACGCTGGATTTCGGCACCTGGGGCGGCCGCCTCACCCTCGGGGAGGGGCTGTTCATCCTGATGCTGGCGCCGGCCTTCTTCGAGCCCATGCGCGATCTCTCCGCGGTGTGGCATGACAAGGCCGCCGGCACCGCGGCGCTGGCCACCCTGGAGCGGCTGTGCGTCGCCGGCCTGCCGCTGCCCGGCGCCCGCGGCACCGTGTGCGAGCCCGCCTCCGCCGGGCCGGCCCCGGAGGTGCGGCTGGAGGGCGTCAGCTTCCGCCATCCCGGCGGCGGCGCGGTGCTGGCGGATCTCGACCTGACCGTGCATGCCGGCGAGCGGGTGGCCTTGCTGGGGCCGAGCGGCGTGGGCAAGTCGACGCTGCTGGCCCTGCTGGCGGGCCTCGCCCCGGCGAGCGCCGGGCGGGTGCGCATCGACGGCACGGTGATGAGCGAAGCCACCACCGCGGACCTGCGCGCCGGCATGGCGTGGATCGGGCAGCGGCCGCATTTCTTTGCCGCCTCGCTGCGCGCCAACATCGCTTTGGGCCGGCCCTGGATCGCCATGGAGGCGGCCGACGAGGCGCTGAATTTCGCGGTGCTGGAGCATGTCTCCGGCGCCCTGCGCGGTGCGGCCATCGGCGAGGGCGGCGCCGGCCTGTCGGGGGGCGAGGCGCTGCGGCTGGCGGTGGCGCGGGCGGCGGTGGATCCGCGCGCCACCCTGATCCTGGCGGACGAGCCCACCGCCCATCTCGATGCCACCACTGCCGCCGAGATCACCGAGGCGCTGCTGACCCTGGCCATTGGTCGCACGCTCATTGTCGCCACCCACGATCCGGTCCTGGCGAGCCGGATGGACCGGGTCATCCGCCTGGAGGGACTGCCCCATGCGTGATCTCAGGACCGTCCTGGCCGTGTTCTTCGCCGAACGGGGCGCCATGCTGATCGGCGGCGCCCTGCTGTCCGCCTTGACCGTGCTGGCGGGGATCGCCCTGCTGGGCGTCTCCGGCTGGTTCATCGCCGCCACCGCGCTGGTGGGCCTGTCCGCCGCGGCGGCGGTGTCGTTCGATGTGTTCACCCCGTCTGCTGTGATCCGCTTCCTGGCCCTGGCCCGCACCGGCGGGCGCTATGGCGAGCGCCTCGCCACCCATGAGGCGACCTTGGGCGTGCTGGCGGGCCTGCGCGAGCGGCTGTTCCGCGGCTGGGCGACGCCGGGGGCGGCCCGTGCCCTGCTGGCGCGCCCCGCCCGCCTCCTGTTCCGGCTGACCGAGGACATCGATGCCCTGGGCCAGCTCTATCTGCGGGTGCTGGTGCCGGTGGGCGCGGCCCTGGCCGCCACCCTCGCCGCCGGCATCGGCCTCGGCATCCTGGTGTCGCCGCTGGCGGGGCTCGCGCTGACCGCCGGCCTGCTGGGGCTGGGGCTGGGCCTGCCGCTGCTGGCGGCGCGCCGGGCCTATCCCGCCGTGCGCCGCCGCGCCCATGCCATGGAGGCGCTGCGGGCGCGCACCATCGACCTGGTGGCCGGGCAGACCGAATTGGCTATGGCCGGGCGCCTGGAGGCCCAGCGCAGCTCGATCCTGGCCGCCGACCACAAGATGGTGGCGGCGGACGACGTGCTGAACCGCATCGACACCACCTTGGGCATGGGCCTCAACATCAGCGGTGCACTGCTGCTGGCCGGGGCGCTGCTATTGGCGGGGGGGCTGAGCCAGGCGGGCCTGATCAGCGCGCCGACGGCCGCCGCTCTGGTGCTGGTGGCGCTGGCGGCCATGGAGCCGTTCGCGGCGCTGCGCCGGGGCGCGCTGGAACTGGGCCGTACGCGCCTGGCCGCCCGCCGGCTGGCGCCGCGCCTCGCCCCGCAGCCGGAGCCCGCGGTGCCGCCGGCCCCGCCTGCGCCTCTGGCGGTGTGTCTGGCGGGGGTGAATCTGCGCCATGCGGGCGCCAATCGCGACATTCTGCACGACATCTCCTTCAGCCTGGCGCAGGGCGATCGGGTGGCGCTGGTGGGGGCGAGCGGGGCGGGCAAGTCCAGCCTGCTGGCGCTGGTGGCCGGCGAGGCTTGGGCCGATGGCGGCCGGGTGGCGGCGGTGGCCGGCACCCTGCTGACCCAGCGCACCGAGCTGTTCCAGGACAGCGTGCGCGACAATCTGCGGCTCGCGGCGCCCGATGCGGACGATGCGGCTTTGTGGGCGGTGCTGGCGGCGGTGGGGCTGGAGGACGACATCCGGGCGCTGCCGGAGGCCCTGTCCGCGCGGCTGGGGGAGGGCGGCCTCGGCCTGTCCGGCGGGCAGGCCCGCCGGCTGGCGCTGGCCCGCCTGCTGCTGCGCGACACCCCCTTATGGCTGCTGGACGAGCCCACCGAAGGGCTCGATGGGCAAACGGCCGCAGGGGTGCTGGGCCACATCGTTGACTTGGCGCAAGGCCGCACCTTGCTGATCGCCACACACATCCGCCGTGAGGCGGAACTGGCGGACCATCTGCTGGTGATGGCGCGCGGCCGGATCATCGCGCGACCCCGCCGCGGCGAACCGGGCTTTGACGCCGCCCTGGCGGCATTACGCCCCGATTGAACCCCACGGGCGCGCCGGTGCCCGCATTGACCGCCGGCAGGCCGACTCGGGGCCGAGAACCTGACCATCACCCGACGGCGGGGCCGCCGGGCAGACATCACCGGGGCAGCCCGAGGAGAAGATCAGATGGAATTCGATATCGTCTCGCTGTCGCGCTTCCAGTTCGCGATGACGGCGCTCTACCACTTCCTGTTCGTGCCGCTGACGCTGGGCCTGTCCATCATCGTCGCCATCATGGAGACGGTCTATGTGATGACCGGCCGGCCGATCTGGCGACAGATGACCAAGTTCTGGGGCCTGCTGTTCGGCATCAATTTCGTGCTGGGGGTGGCCACCGGACTGGTGATGGAATTCCAGTTCGGCATGAACTGGAGCTATTACAGCCATTATGTGGGCGACATCTTCGGTGCGCCTTTGGCCATCGAAGGCATGATGGCCTTCTTCCTGGAAGCCACCTTCGTCGGCCTGTTCTTCTTCGGCTGGGACAAGCTGTCCAAGGTGGGCCATCTGGTCACCGCCTGGATGGTGGCCATCGGCTCCAATTTTTCCGCGCTGTGGATCCTGATCGCCAACGGCTGGATGCAGAATCCGGTGGGTTCGGCCTTCAATCCCCAGACCATGCGCATGGAGGTCACGGACTTCTATGCGGTGCTGTTCAATCCGGTGGCGCAGGCCAAGTTCGTGCACACCGTCTCCGCCGGCTATGTCACCGCCTCGGTGTTCGTGCTGGGCGTGTCCGCCTGGTATTTGCTGAAGGGCCGGCATGTGGAACTGGCCAAGCGCTCATTGACGGTGGCCGCGTCCTTCGGGCTGGCGGCTTCCCTCTCGGTGGTGGTGCTGGGCGATGAGAGCGGCTACCTCACCACCGAGCATCAGAAGATGAAGCTCGCCGCCATGGAGGCGGTGTGGCACACCGAGACCACGCCGGCACCGTTCACCGTGGTGGGCTTGCCCGACCAGAAGGCGCGGGAAACCCATTATGCGGTGGAGATCCCCTGGGTCGGCGGCCTCATCGACACCCGCTCGCTGACCACGCCGGTGGAAGGCATCGAGGAATTGGTGGAGCGGGCCAAGGGCAACATCGCCCGCGGCGTGATCGCCTTCGACGCCCTGCAGACCATTCGCGCCGCCGCCGGCAAGCCGGTGGCCCCGGAGGTACAGAAGGCGTTCGAGGATAACGGCAATCTGCTCGGCTACGGCCTGCTGCTGAAGCGCTATGTGGATGATCCGCGCACCGCGACCCCCGCGCAGATCGAGAAGGCGGCCTGGGACACGGTGCCGGAAGTGGCGCCGCTGTTCTGGACCTTCCGCATCATGGTCGGCATCGGCTTCTTCATGATCCTTTTGACCGGCACCTTCTTCGTGCTGTCGGCCCGCCGGGCGCTGGACCGCTATCCGATCCTGCTGCGCATCGCGGTGCTGTCCATTCCGCTGCCGTGGATCGCGGCGGAGAGCGGCTGGTTCGTGGCCGAGTTCGGCCGTCAGCCCTGGATCATCGAAGGCATCCTGCCCACCGCCGCCGGTGTTTCCAGCAATGGGGCCATGTCCGTGCTGCTGACCATCATCGGCTTCGCGGTCATCTACTCCACTTTGTTCGTGATCGAGATGGGGCTGATGCTCCATTCCATCCGCAAGGGGCCGGCCCCGGATAATGACCCGGAAGCCATCCTGATCCCCGCCAGCATCGTTCCCGCGGAGTAATCCCGATGATCCTGCATGATTTGATCGACTATCAGACCTTGCGCCTGATCTGGTGGCTGCTCCTGGGCGTCCTCCTCATCGGCTTCGCCGTCACCGACGGCTTCGACCTGGGGGTGGGCACCTTGCTGCCCTTCGTGGCCCGCACCGATCTGGAACGCCGGGTGGTGATCAACACCATCGGCCCGGTGTGGGAGGGCAACCAGGTGTGGTTGATCCTCGGCGGCGGCGCCATCTTCGCCGCCTGGCCGGCACTCTATGCGGTGTCCTTCTCCGGCTTCTATCTGGCCATGTTCGCCATTCTGGCGGCATTGATCCTGCGGCCGGTGGGCTTCAAGTATCGCTCCAAGCGCGAGAGCCCGGCCTGGCGCGCCGGCTGGGACTGGGCGCTGTTCGTGGGCGGCTTCGTGCCGGCGCTGATCTTCGGCGTGGCGGTGGGCAATACCCTTCAGGGGGTGCCGTTCCGCCTCGATATGGACCTGCGCATCTTCTATGAGGGCACCTTCTTCGGCCTGCTCAATCCGTTCGCGCTGCTGTGCGGGCTGGTGTCGGTGGCCATGCTGGTGATGCACGGCTCAACCTGGCTGGTGCTGAAGGCCGAGGGGCCGGTGGCGGAGCGGGCGCGGGCGATCGGCAGCATCGCCGCGCTGCTGACCATCGCTCTGTTCGCCCTCGGGGGGATCGCGCTGTATCTGTTCGTGGCCGGCTATCAGATCACCAGCCCGATCGTCACCGACGGCCCGTCCAATCCGCTGCTGAAGACCGCGATCACGGCGCGGGGGGCCTGGTTCAGCAACTATGCCACCTACAACTGGCTGCTGGCGGTGCCGGCGGTGGGGCTGCTCGGCACGGCTTTGGCGGGCCTGGCGCTGCGGGCGCGATGGGAAGTGGCGGCTTTGCTGTTCAGTGCGCTGGGCATCGCCGCCATCATCGCCACCGTGGGGGTGAGCATGTTCCCCTTCATCCTGCCCTCGTCGCTGGATCCGCGTTCCAGCCTGACGGTGTGGGACACCTCGTCCAGCCATCTGACCTTGTTCATCATGCTGGTGTGCGTGGTGATCTTCCTGCCGCTGATCCTGGCCTACACCTCCTGGGTCTACAAGGTGCTGTGGGGCAAGGTGGACGAAAAGGCCATCCGCGACGGCGAGGGCCATGCCTACTGAGGCCTGGCTCACTATCCCGCATCAATGGCCGGCCGGCGCCTTTGCCCGGCCGGCTCCGGCTCTCACGGACAAGGAACATCTCATGTGGTACTTCGCCTGGATGCTCGGCCTGCCGCTGGCGGCGGCCTTCGCCATCCTTAACGCCATGTGGTTCGAACTGATGGAAGACGAAGCGGAGAAGAAGAAGGCGCGCGGGTAGGGCCGGGCTGGCGCGGGCCGGGGGGGCTGCGCGACCCTGTGATGGGCGTGCTGCGGCATGGGCGGTCAGCCGGGGCTGTTCTCCCTTTGCCCCGCCGTTTCACCCCCCTCCCCAACCCTCCCCCGCACGGGGGGAGGGGGCGCGGATCGAGGGGTGAGGACGTTTCGCGCCGCGGCAGCGCCGGTCATGGGGGCTGGTCATGGGAGCCGGTCATTGTCGCCGCTTATTGTATTGGTACGCGCGTTCCACCGGCGCACCGGAACCCCCTCCCCCCTTGCGGGGGAGGGAGGGGAGGGGGGTGAAACGGCCGGGGCCGTGCGCACCGCTCCGAGCGGCGTGCCCGCGCCCAACACGATGCTCAGGCGTCCGTCGCCCCCTCATCCAGATCATCGACACGGACGTCCCGCACCTGGCCCCGGCGCGCCGCAGGAGCGAGAGGGGCGTGCTGACAGGCATAAGCGCGGGGCTCCGATCCACCAGGTGTGGAGACGTCAGGCGCAGGTGGGTGCGAAGTGCAAGCGGGTATGAGGGCGCTTGCCCGCGGCCATCACCTCGGTCGCGCGGCGCGCGGCTGCCGGGGCTGCGCGCGCGCGAGCCCCGCGGCGCCGGCGCTCAGGCCTTCTTGAGAAATTCGGTGCGCAGAACCAGGCCCTTGACCTGCTTGGTGTTGCACTCCACTTCGGCCGGATCGCCGGTGAGGCGGATGTTCTTGACCAAGGTGCCGCGCTTCAGGGTCTCCGAGGTGCCCTTGACCTTGAGGTCCTTGATGAGGGTGACGGAATCGCCATCCGCCAGCTTGGCCCCGTTGCTGTCCTTCACGATGATTTCGTCGCTCACGTCGGTCCCCTTGTTCCCCCGCCCCCATGGGCGGGTGGTGCTGTTATAGGGGCACGACGCCGCGACGCCACCGTACGCGGCGTCGCATTCGGGGAATTGTGGGGCATTCCATGGAAACTGACACGGAATGCGTGGGGAATTGCGGAGCGAAACGCCGTTATGCGGTGCGCCGGCTCACCGCCGCCCACACCATCAGCACGATGATGGCGCCCACCACCGCCCCGATCAGACCCGCCCCTTCGCCGGCCTGATACCAGCCGACGGCCTGGCCCAGATAGCTGGCCACGCAGGCGCCGACGATGCCTAAAACCGTTGTCAGAATAAAGCCTTGTGGCTCATTGGGTCCGGGGTGGATCCACTTGGCGATCAGCCCCGCGACGAACCCGATGATGATCATCCACAAAATGCCCATTGATCTCTCCAGCCACTGCCATCCCCTGTGGGAATGCGAGGACAACCTTGGCCGGATCATTCGGTTCCGTGGTGCGATAACACGTTGGAAAGTCTGAAGAAGATCTGTCGTACCTCAGCGCGGCGGCCGCGCCTGCGCCCGCTCGGCGGTCTCGAGCGCGGCGCTGGGATCGTGGCTGAGGTCGGCGGCGATGAAGGCGGCGGTCTCGGGGATGGCCATGCGGAAGTCATCGATCCGCTCCAGCGCCAGTTCGATATTTTCCCCAGCGCAATCAAGCACATGCCCACCGAAGCGCTGGTCGTCGCTCAAAAAGTGCAGGTGCCAGCCCGGCACGCCGATGCCCTTCACATAAGCGGGCGTCCAGAAGCCGATCATGGTGCCGGCCACGTCCGGCGTTTCGAATTCCGCTTGTTTCGCAGTCGCTTGCAGCAGTGTCTCGTGGGGATGGGCCTTGCAGGCGATGCGATTGTGCACCCGCGCGAACCGCCCCCGCAGCCGCACCGCGAAGAACAGATTGTCGGTTTCCCGTCGCGAATCCAATTGGTTACAGAGTTCACCGATATCTGCGAACGGCGCCAGGGTCGCGGTCTCCTGCGGGGCGAAATGGGTGACGATGGCAAACGGCACCTGCTCGTCCTCCCGCGCCGCCCGGATGCTGCCGTCGCTGCGCATATGGTGGAAGGCGCCGTCGAAGGCGATCATCTCCCCATCCAGATCCACGAAGGTGCCGAGGCCAAAATTCCCATGCTCGCGCAAGGTGTTGATGGACACCACGCCGTCGAACACCCCTTCCACCAGCGCCCCGGAGGTGGAGACCTGGAACAGGGTTCCATGGTCCACCTGAAGCGTGTCGGCCAGCGCGCGGGAGACCAAGTGCGCCACGCTCTCCCCGCTCTCGCGGGCGGCGGCATGGAGGGCGTCCCACAGGGACTGGGAGATGTCGCAGGACAGGCGGGGCATGGGATCCTTCAAGGGCAGGAGACGACTGGACGGCCATGGCCGCGTGCGTACCTCAGTCTATCCCAACGGAGGCCCCGTGCGCATAAGTCGGACGCATCCCGGGGGCCGGGATGCGTCCGAGGTCTCACTTCTTGATGTAGGGGCAGGTGCTCTGGCTCAGAGGACGAAAGGCTTCATCGCCGGGCAAGGTGGCGACCAGGTCGTACAGGTCCCACTCGCCCTTGGAGTCCGCAGGCTTCTTGACCTCGAACACATAGAAATCATGCACCATGCGTCCGTCTTCCCGCAGCTTTGCATTGCGGACCACATCATCCTTGATGGGCAGTTCCCGCATCTTGGCCACCACGGTCTTGGCATCGTCGGATTTCGACGCTGCCACTGCTTTGAGATAATGCAGGACCGAGGAGTAGACGCCCGCATGGATGGCGGACGGCATGGTGCCGTTTTCCTTCTTGAAACGCTCGGAGAAGGCGCGGGTACCGTCATCCAGGTTCCAGTAGAAGCCCTCGGTGAGCATGGTCCCCTGGGCGGTGGGCAGGCCCACGCTCTTCACGTCCATGGCGGTGAGGAAGAAGGCCACCAGCTTCTGCTTGCTGCCGGAAATGCCGAATTCCTTGGCGGTCTTGATGCCGGCGATGGTGTCGCCGCCGGCATTGGCCAGCGCGATGATATCGGCGCCGGAGCCCTGCGCGGCCAGGAGGGGCGACGACAGATCCACGGCGGGGAAGGGATGGCGGGTGGAGCCGAGGAACTTGCCGCCCTTGGCGGTGACGATGGTCTTGGCGTCCAATTCCAGTTGATGGCCAAGGGCATAGTCCGCCGTGACCAGATACCAGGAGGTGCCGGGCTTGGTGAGGCGATTGGCGATGCCGGCCACCTGCACATAGGTGTCCCACATCCATTGCACCACATGGTCCGGCTGGCAGGCATCGCCGGTGAGGCGGGCGGTGCCGCCGGGGAACAAGGCGACGCGGTTCTTTTCCTTCACCAGCGGGGCAATGGCCAGCTGGATCGAGGCGTTGGACATGTCGGCCAGGACATCCACGCCGTCCTGGTCGATCCATTTACGGGCGATGGACGAAGCCAGGTCCGCCTTGTTCTGGTGGTCGGCGGACACCGTCTCGATCTGCATGCCGGCGCATTCCGCCTTCAGGCAGTCATCAATGGCCATCTTTGCGGCCAGCAGCGAGCCCTTGCCGGTGATGTCGGAATAGACGCCCGACATGTCGGTGAGCACGCCGATCTTCACCTTGCCGTCGGACATGTCCGCCAGTGCCGGTGTCAGTCCGGCGACGATCGCAAGGGTTGCGACGGCCGCCATCAAGGTCTTCTTCATAGGATCCTCCCGTTTCAAGGTCCGTCTGCGTTCTTGGACGACGCAATCCGGGTGATTATGTCCAATGGGCCATGGGCAACCCCGCCACCGGGGCGCGGAAGGCGGGAATGCGGGTGCCGCGCAGGCTGCCGATATGGGCCGTGCGCAGATCCGGCCCGCCGAAGGTCAGGCTGGCGAACCAGGGGGCGATGGTGCCGCCGCAGGCCAGCATCAACTCCGGTGTGGCCTCTCCGCGGTCGAAGGCGGCCATGAGGGCGCGGCCGGCGGCGCTGTCGCGGTCGTCGTCCAGCAGGATGCGCAGGTCGCCCTCGGGCGTGATCGCGAAGATGCGGTCGGTCATCACATGGGTGCCCCACAGATTGCCGTACGCATCGAAGGCGATGCCGTCGATGAACGCGCCATGGTCGGCCGGGCCGAAGGTTTCGCGGTGGCTCAAGCTGCCGTCGTCGGCCACCCGCAGCCGGGTGATGCGGCGACCGCAGGTTTCCACCACATAGAGCCAGTCTTCCGCCGCATCAAGGCGGACCTCGTTGGTGAAGGCGAAGCCGTCCGCCACCACCCGCAGGCGCCCCTGATCATAAAGCGCCACATAGCCGTCGCGGACGTGCGGGCTCATGGCCGTCATCCAATTGGTGATGCGGGTGGAAATGGTCAGCCAGATGCGGTCGCGGCTGTCGCGCAGCACGAAATTGACCTTGCCGATGGGCGCGCCGTCGATGCTGTCCACCAGCGCCCGCAGGGCGCCGTCGCGGGTCATGATCTCCAGCCGGTCGGTTCCGAAATTGGAAATCAGGATATCGCCATTGCGGGCGAAGGCGAGGCCGTTGGGGAGCGTGCCGGTGACGAAGCGGCTTTCTTCGTCGCCGGCCTCGGCGAAGGTGCGGGCCACCTGCTGGGTGATGAGGCGCTGCGCCCCGTCCGGGGTGATGTGCACCACACCGCCGCGCGCATCGGCGGTCCAGAGCGAGCCGTCCGGCTCCGCCAGAATGCACTCGGGCCGCTGCAGCCCCTCGCCGATGAAGGTGAGGGTGGCCGGATCGACTTCGAAGCCGTCGATGGGGTTGGCCGCGGGCATGAAGGCCTCCGCCTAGAAGTTCACGCGATCGGCGCCCTTGAGGCCGAGGGTTGCCCGCGCCTCCGCCGGCGTCGCGATCTCATGGCCCAATTCCTCGATGATGCGGCGGATCTTGGTCACCTGCTCGGCATTGCTCAGCGCCAGCTTGCCCTTGCCGATGAACAGGCTGTCCTCCAGTCCGACGCGCACGTTGCCGCCCATCATGGCCGCCTGGGTGGCGAACGGCATCTGGTGGCGGCCGGCGGCGAGCACCGACCATTGATAGTCGGCGCCGAACAATTTGTCGGCGGTGCGCTTCATGAACATCAGGTTTTCCAGGTCGGGACCGATGCCGCCCAGAATGCCGAAGATGAGCTGGAGGAAGACCGGGGGGCGGAACCAGCCCTGATCCAGGCAATGGGCGAGGTTATAGAGATGGCCCACGTCGTAGCATTCGTGCTCGAACTTGGTGCCATGGCCCTCGCCCAGCAGTTTGTAGATGCGCTCGATGTCACCGAAGGTGTTGCGGAAGATGAAGTCCTTGGTGCCGGTGAGGTAGGGCTCCTCCCACGGGTGCTTCCAATTGCTGTAGCGCTTGGCCAAAGGATGCAGCGCGAAATTCATGGAGCCCATGTTGAGCGAGCACATTTCCGGCGCCGCTTGCAGGGGGGCGGCGAGGCGCTCCTCCACGCTCATGTTGAGGCCGCCGCCGGTGGTGATGTTGATCACCGCATCGCAGCTCTGCTTGATGCGCGGCAGGAATTCCATGAACACCGCCGGATCCGGCGTGGGACGTCCGTCCTTGGGGTCGCGGGCGTGCAGGTGCAGGATTGCCGCGCCGGCTTGCGCCGCCGCGATCGCCTGGTCGGCAATCTCGGTCGGGGTGATGGGCAGGGCGTCGGACATGGTGGGCGTATGGATGCCGCCGGTGACCGCGCAGGTGATGATGACCTTGCTCAACGTCTTGCACTCCCTTGAATTTTTATGGTTCAGCAGTTGGGCGGCGGAGATCAGTCCGGCAGGATGGCGACGGCGCGGGTCCAGCCGGCGGAGGCGGCGCGGATCTTCACCGGGAAGCAGGAAATGGTGAAGCCGGTGGCGGGAAGAACTTCCAGATTGTGCAGCTTCTCGATCTGGCAATAGCCGGCCTCGCGGCCCGCCTTGTGGCCCTCCCAGATGATCGAGGCATCGCCGGTTTCCGCGAACCGCCTAGCGGTGTAGCTGAAAGGCGCGTCCCAGCTCCAGCCGTCGGTTCCCACCACGCGGATGCCCAGTTTGACCAGATGCAGCGTGGCGTCGCGTCCGAAGCCGCAGCCGCTGTCCACATAGTCCGATTGGCCGTAGCGCAGACCGGCGCGGGTGTTGGCCACCACAATATCGAGCGGGGCGAGGCGATGGCCGATGCGGGCCAGTTCCGCATCGATTTCCGCCGGGGTCACCACATGGCCGTCGGGCAGATGGCGGAAGTCCAGCTTCACGCCGGGGCGAAAGCACCAGTCGAGCGGCACTTCATCGATGGTGATGGCGCGGGCGCCGCCATCCATGGTGGGGTGATAGTGCCAGGGGGCGTCCACATGGGTGCCGTTATGGGTGGAGATGGCCACGTTCTCCACCGCCCAGCCCTGGCCATCGGGCAATTGCTCCGGCGACAGGCCGGGAAAGCTGGCGGCGAGATCGCCCGCCGTTTCCCCATGGGCCTTGTAGTCGATCCGCACCTTCTGAAACGGTGGATCGGCGGGGACGTCATTCTCCAGGGGGATGGAGATGTCGATGAAGCGGGGCATGGCACTCCCTCCCAGGAGGCGCCTCCCTTTCCGGGAGATCGCAATTTATACAGTCGTACATAATATTGTATGATCGTTCAATGGCGTTCGTGCGGGTCCCGGCGTGCGTGGCGCGGCGGCCCAGCGCAGTGTATGAAACCATATGGATCAAAGTGAAGACCCATCCGGCGGCAGCCGTACCCTGGCCCGGCCCAAGGCCGCCCGGCGCTCGGCGGTGGATCCCCAGGAGCCGCAGCGTCCGGACCGCCGCAGCGCCATTCTCCTCAGTGCCGAGGCGCTGTTCGCCGAGCGCGGCTATGCGGCCGTGTCGGTGCGGGACATCGCCACCCGCGCCGGTGTCCCCATCGCGCTGGTGGGCTACTATTTCGGCCGCAAGCAAGAACTGTTCGGCACTATTTTCGCCCATCGGCAGGTCTATATCACCGAGCGCATCGCGCGCATCGAGGAGGTGGACTGCGGGCCTTCGAACCCCAACGCCGTAGCGGATCTGGTGCGCGCCTGGGCGGAGCCGGTGATCACCCTGCGGGGCAGCGAGGCGGGTGATGTGTTTTCGCTGCTGGTGGCGCGCACCGCCTGGGATCCGGGGCCGGAGGCCACCGCCATCATCGAGCGCTTTTATGATCCCCTGGCCCGCGCGTTCGTCGCCGCCATGGGGCGGGCGCTGCCGGACGTGGCCGGAGACCGCATCGTCTGGGCCTATGAATATGCGGTGGGCGCGCTGCTCATGTATGTGGGCGACAAGCGTATCGAGCGCCTGACCCACGGCCGGGCAATCTCGGCGGATCCCGCGCTGTGCGCGGATTTCATCCGCTTCATCAGCGCCGGATTTAACACTTTGCGTCAGGGCGATCCGCCGGCCTAGAGGGCATGGCCGGGACGTAAGACAGCGGTTGCCGCATTCATCCGGCTGCGGCCGTCGACCAATGCGGGCCGACACACTGGGCGGCCCGCAAAAGGGGCCGGAAAAGATGAAGCCGGCGCTGCCGCCGACTTCATGAGATCTGCCGTCAACGGCCTTGGTCTCTGCCCCTTGCCTCGGCCCGGCCTGCGTTCAGGCAGGACCAAGGCTCGCGCAGCGTGAGGGCCGGATCAGAGCGCGCCCAGCACCAACCCAAGGCCGGCGACGCTCACTGCGGCACCCGCCCGACGCACCCAAGCCTGACCATAGACATCGCCCAGGCGCCCGATGGCCGCGCCCAGGGCGAGGCCCGAGAGGTGCAGCGTGGCGGTCGCCAGCATGAAGCCCGCGCCATAGGCAAGGCCGCTCGCGGTCTCCGGCATTTCGGCGCCGTGGGCATGGCCGTGGAAGATGGCGAACACGCCCACCAGCCCCATGGCTGCCGCCAGCGGCAGTTGCACGCCAAAGGCGACCGCCGCTCCCAGCACCACAACCGACAGGGCAACCCCGATTTCCACGTATGGCAGGGTAAAGCCGCCCATTCCCAGGGCGCCACCCGCCGCCATCAGCAGCACGAAGGTCGTCGGCACCAACCACACCGCGCGCCCGCCCAACTGCCATGCGAAGATGCCGACCGTAACCATGGCCAAGACATGATCGAGGCCGGTTACAGGGTGCATGAAGCCGTGCACGAAGCCATGGGCATCGCCCACGCCCACATGGGCAAAGGCGAGCGAGGGGGCCAGCGCCAGGGCGCCGGCGATACCGAGGGTACGAAGCAGGGGGCGGGTCATGGGAAATACTCTCCTCAAGGCATCGGATCGATGGACATGGAACAAAGCTAACGCAAATTCCGACAGAAAACTGAGACAGACGTCAGCGCAGACGGGTCTTCAACAGGCAGGTGCGGTCAACAGATACGGGGCAGTTGATCCCCCACCATCATGTCGACGATGCGCTCGCCGCCAAAGCGGGTTTCCATGATGACGCGCCCTGGCCGGCCGGCCACCACCGTGCCGATGGCCACCGCCTGCCGGCCGAGGGGATGGGCGCGCCAAGCGGCCAGCGCGGCGTCTGCTTCCGCGGGTGGCACCACCACGACGAGCTTGCCCTCATTGGCCAGATAGAGCGGATCGAGCCCCAATATTTCGCAGAAGCCGTTGACCTCGGGGCGGATCGGCACATCCAGTTCGCGGATGCGAACGCCCACCGCGCTGGCTTCCGCCAGTTCGTTCAGCACCGCGGCGACGCCGCCGCGGGTGGCATCGCGCATCATCCGCACGCCGGGCGCGGCTGCGATCAGCGCCGCCACCAGATCGTGCAGCGGCGCGCAGTCGCTCTCGATTGTGGTCTCCAGCGCCAGGTCGCCGCGGGCGTTGAGGATGGCGGCGCCATGGTCGCCCAGCAGGCCGTTCACCAGCACCACGTCGCCGGGCCGGGCGCGATCGATGCCCACCTGGAGCCCGGCGCGCACCACGCCGATGCCGCTGGTGGTCACGAACAGCTTGTCGCAGGCCCCGCGCGCCACCACCTTGGTGTCGCCGGTGACGATGGACACGCCCGCCAGCGCCGCCGCGCGGGCCATGGACGCGGCCACCCGGCGGAGCGTCTCCACTGGCAGGCCCTCCTCGATGATCACCGCGCAGGACAGCGCCACCGGCCGCGCGCCGCCCACCGCCAGGTCGTTGACGGTGCCGCACACCGCCAGCGTACCGATGTCGCCGCCGGGGAAGAACAAAGGGTCTACCACGAACGAATCCGTGGTGAAGGCCAGCCGGTCGCCCTGCGCCAGCAGCGCCTGGAGATCGAAGCGGGCCTGATCCTCCGGCGGGGCGTGTCCGGCCCCGGCGAAAGTCTCCAGGAACACGTCCTCGATCAGGTCGCGCATGGCGGTGCCGCCGCCGCCATGGGCGAGGGTGATGGTGGGTTGAGTCACCTTGCGCGCTTGGCGCACAGGCCGATCAAAAGGAAGGGTCATGCCGCCCCCCGCATGCCGCCATATTGATAATAGGCCGCGCAGGCCCCTTCCGAAGACACCATCAGCGCCCCCAGCGGCATCTCCGGCGTGCATCCGGTGCCGAACACCGGGCAGGCCCACGGTTTCACCGCGCCGGTCAGCACCTCGCCGCAGCGGCAGGCGTCCGGGTCGGCCACCTTCACGTCCGGCACCGAAAACCGCTTCTCGGCGTCGAACGCCGCATAGGCCTCGCGCAGCCGCACGCCGGAGCCGGCGATGGAGCCGAGGCCACGCCATTCGAACGTCGCCCGCGGCTCATAGACCTGGGCCACCGCTGCTAGCGCCGCCGGATTGCCGGCCTCCGGCACCACGCGGGCATATTGATTCTCGATCCTGGCTTCGCCCAAAGCCATCTGGCGCAGCACCATCAGCAGCGATTGCAACAGGTCGATGGGCTCGAACCCGGCCACCACCAGCGGGCGGCCGAACTCCTCGGCGATGAAGCGATAGGGCGCGGTGCCGATCACCATGGAGACGTGGCCCGGCCCGATGAAGCCGTCGATGCCGAAGTCCGGCTGCTCCAGCAGCGCCCGCAAGGTGGGGATGATGGTGATGTGGTTGCAGAATAGAGAAAAGTTGGTCACCGCCTCCCGCGCCGCGCGCAGCACGGTCAGCGCGGTGGAGGGCATGGTGGTCTCGAACCCGAGGCCGAAGAACACCACGTGCCGGTCTGGGTTTCGCCGCGCCAGTTCCAGCGCATCCAGAGGCGAATAGACCATGCGCACGTCGGCGCCATCCGCCTTGGCCTGGAGCAGGCTCTTGCGCGAGCCGGGCACCCGCATGGCATCGCCGAAGGTGGCGAAGATCACTTCGGGGCGCTCGGCGATGGCGACGCAATCATCCACCCGCCCCATGGGCAGCACGCACACCGGGCAGCCGGGGCCGTGGACGAACTCGATGATATCCGGCAGCAGGCCTTCCAGCCCATAGCGGAAGATGGCGTGGGTATGCCCGCCGCACACTTCCATCACCGCCACCGGATGCTCGCGCCCGCGCTCCAGCCGGGCGGCGAGAACGCCGATCTCCCGCACCAGGCCGGCGGCGAGGGCGGGGTCGCGGAATTCATCGACGAAACGCATGGATGCCTCCCTCAATTGGCCTGGGACACAGGAAGCGAAGGCAGCGCTTCCACGCTGCCGGTGCGGATGGCATCCATTTCCCCATCCAGTTCGCCGATTTCCGCCAATACTTTCAATGTGGCGGCGGCTTCGGCCTCGTCGATGCGGCTCATGGCGAAGCCCACATGCACCAGCACCCAGACGCCGATCAGCGCCTCCAAGGGTTCGCCGGGCTCGGCCACGCACACCACGTCCACCGAGCGGCGGACGCCGGAGACGTCCACCATTGCCAGCATTTTGTCGGCATCAGTGATGGCGACGATCCGGCCGGGAATGCCGAGACACATGGGTGTTCTCCTCAGTGGCTGGCGAAGGTTCGGCCGCGGGCGATGCCGTAGCGGTCGAGTTTGGCCCGCAGGCCGACGCGGGAGAGGCCCAGTTCCTCGGCCGCGCGGCTCTTGTTCCAGCGGCAGCGCACCAGGGTTTCCATCAGGATGGACGCCTCCAGGCGCTCGATCCGATCCTTCAGCAACCCATTGTCCGGTATGGAGATTTCGCAGGACAGGTTGGCATCGGGATCGGGCGAGGCGGCGGCGCGGACCACGTGGGGGGAGAGCAGATCGGCGCCCAGGTTCCCGTCGGTGGCCAGCACCAGCATGCGCAGGATTTCGTTCTGCATTTCCCGCACATTGCCCGGCCAGTCATAGGCGGCGATGCAGGCCAGGGCCTCGTCGGTGAAGCCCTTCACCGCCTTGCCGTGCTGATGGCTCAGGCTGTCCAGAATGGCGCAGGCTAAGGCTTTCAGGTCGCCGCGGCGGGTGCGCAGCGGGGGCAAGGTGAGGGTCATGGCGGTAAGGCGGTAGTAGAGGTCTTCGCGGAAGGTGCCGGCGGTGATCTGGCGGGAGAGGTCGCGATGGGTGGCGGCCAGTACCCGCACGTTCACCCGCTTGGATTCGTTGGAGCCGACCGGGCGGATCTCGCCTTCCTGCAGGAATCGCAACAGCTTGACCTGGAAGGCGGGGGAAACGTCGCCGATTTCGTCCAGCAAGATGGTCCCGCCGTCCGCCTGGTCCAGCAGGCCGATGCGGGTGGTGTGGGCGCCGGTGAAGGCGCCCTTCTTGTGCCCGAACAGTTCGGATTCCAAGAGTTCGTCCGGTATCGCCCCACAATTCACTGCATGAAACGCCCTGTCCGATCGCAGGCTGGAATAATGGATGGCGCGGGCCAGCAATTCCTTCCCCGTGCCGGTTTCCCCTTGAATCAGCACGGGAATATCGAACACCGCCACTTGCGCGGCGCGGCGGCAGGTCTCGTTCAGCGGGCTGTCGGGGGCGCGGATGAGTGTATCGAAATGGAAGTTCCGCGCCACCCGTTCGCGTTGCATCACCACATGCGCCTGCGCGGCGGGCGCGGCCAGCTTCAGCTCCAGGGAGAGCCGGTGGTGGTCGCGCTGGAGGGCGAACAATTGGGCGGCGTTGCGCGCCACCAGCAGCAGCTGGTCCGGATGCCAGGGTTTGGTGATGTACTGATAGATGCCGGCGGCGTTGATGGCGCCGATCATGTCCTCCGGCTCGGTATAGCCGGTGACGATGACCCGGACGATCTCCGGCCAGCGCTCGCGCACTTCGGTGAGGAAGGCGACGCCGGAGACATCGGGCATGCGCTGGTCGCAGAAGATGGCCTGCACCCACTCGTTTTCCAGGATCGTCCGCGCCTGGGCGGCCCCCAAGGCGGTGAAGACCTCGAACTCCTCCCCGAGCACGCGCGCCATCACCTCCACCGAGCGGGGCTCGTCGTCCACCAGCAGCAGGGCCGGGCGGGTGCTCATGGCTATTCCGCCGCCAGAGTGAGGGCGCCGCGCAGGGCCTGGGCACGGGCATCCGCCGCCGCCGCCAGCGTCTCCAGCCGGGTGCGGCGGGCGGCCTCCAGCCAGCCGAGCCAGGCCGCCATGCCGGCGCCGGAGCGGGAGGAGACGGTGAGGATGGTGGCGGTGGGATTGATCCGCCGCACATTGGCGATGATGGCGTCCACATCCACGTCCAGATGCGGCAAGAGGTCGGCCTTGGTCAGCAGCACCACATGGGCGCCCTGGAAGATATCGGGATATTTCAGCGGCTTGTCCTCGCCCTCGGTGACCGAGAGCAAGGTGACGCGCTGGTCCTCGCCCAGATCGAAGGCGGCGGGGCAGACCAGATTGCCCACATTCTCGATAAACAGAATGCCCCCCGGCGGCAGCGGCAGCCGGTCCAAAGCGTGGCCGACCATATGGGCGTCCAGATGACAGCCCTTGCCGGTGTTGATCTGCACCGCCGGCACGCCGACAGCGCGGATGCGGTCGGCATCATTCGAGGTCTGCTGGTCGCCCTCGATGACGGCGGCGGGGATACGCCCATTCAGCGCCTTCAAGGTCTCCACCAGCAAGGTGGTCTTGCCGGCGCCGGGGCCGGCCAGGAGGTTCAGAGCGAACAGGCCGCCGCGCGCCAGATGGGCGCGGTTTTCCGTGGCGAGGCCGTCATTCTTGGCCAGGATGTTCTGCTCCAGCTCCACCATGCGCTTGGCATCGAGGCCGGGGGCATGGGAGCGCTCGGGCACAGGCGCGGCGGCGTGCTGATGACCATGGTCGTGATCGTGGCTGTGGGCGTGGTCATGCCCGTGCCCCGCCCCATGGGCGTGATCGTGGTCGTGCCCATGGTCATGGCCGTGCGGATGATCGTGGTCGTGGGGATGGGCGTGCCCATGCTCATGGGTGTGGCCATGATCGTGACCATGCGCGTGCCCGTGCTCAGGACCGCCGAGGGTCGTGCGCGCGTCGCCCGCGCCGGGGCCGGAGACTGTCACGGCATCGCTGCCGCAGCCGCAGGTGACACACATCACATGACCTCCAGGTCTTTGATCTTCATGTCCGTGCCGCTGTTGGGCAGCAGCCGTTCGCCGCCGCACACCGGGCAGGGATCGAGCCGCCGGGCCAAAGGCACCGTGTCGTTGCAGTCGAAGCACCAGGCGGTGCCGCTCTCTTCCAGCACCACCAGATCGGCGCCCTCGGCCAGGGAGCCGCGCATCACCACGTCGAAGCCGAACCGCAGCGCCTCCACCTCGACGCCGGCGAAGGCGCCGATGGCCAGGCGCACGCGGGTGACGCGGGAAAAATTCTGCGCCTTGGCGGCGTCTTCCATGGCATCGCGCAGGCTTTCGCAGATCGCCATCTCGTGCATGTCAGGCCCCCGCACCAAAGCTGAAGGTTACCGGGACGCAGGGATTGACGGCGCACGCGGCAAGCTGCGCCAGCATCGGCGTCTCGCGCCGCGACGGCAAGGCCGCCAGCATGCGGGCGAGCAATCCGTCCGGCGCCAGATTCCAGGCGCTGGGGGAGAGGACGCGATAAAAGCGGATGCGCTCTCCCTCCACCTGCGCCCCATGCACCAGCAGGCCGCGCGCCGCCTGGGCAAAACCGGCGCCCTGACGGGTGAGGCCGCTGAGCGGCAGGGCAGAGTGATCTGAGGCCGCCCACAGCAGATCCACCACCCGCGCCATCAGCCGGGTGAACAGGCTCGGCCCCTCATGGGCCAGCAAAGCGGTCATCAGCGGGGCGGTGCGCACCCGCTCCAGCGCGGTGGTCTCCCGCTGGGCGGGGGCGCCGGGCGCCGCCAAGGCCGCATCCAGATCCGTCAGTTGCAACGGCGGCAGAGCGGCCCGGCCCCAGGCGGGGTCGATCCGATCGCGGATCTGCCGCAGCACCCGGGCGGAGCCGGTGGTGCCCGCCTCCAGCCATAGGTCGAGATCGGCCAATGAAAAGGCCGGGAGGTCGTCCGTATCCAGGCGGGCGGCCAAGGCGGCGGCATCGGGCGCCGCCAGCAGCTTGAGGGCGCCGCGGTCCGGCTCCAGGCCCAGCAGGGTCGGCCAGGTGTGGAACAGCGCCACGCCCTGGTCGCGCACGGTCTCCAGCTGCATGGCCGCCTCGTCCGGCGCAGCGGGAAGGCCGAGGGCGCCGAGGCAGGCGGCGTGATGGGCGGCGGCGCACAGATTGAACACGCGGGGCAGCACCTGCGCCCCCTCCGTGGGCGTGCGCCCCACCATCCAGCGGCCCGCATCCTCGCCCGGCGCGGCGGCAAAGCCCAGGGGGCCGGCCACGGCGGGCGAGGGGAGCGCGGGCGCCGGGGCGAGGGTCATGACGCGGCCGGCTCGGAGCGGGCGGGCGCGGCACTGGTGCGGAAGATCAGTTCCCGGCGCGAGGGCACCGGCGACAGCGGCGGCAGGACGGGCGCGGTGTCCGCTGCGACCGGGGCCTCGGCGGGGACGGGCGCACCGGGCACGGCTTCCGCGCCCTCAGCCGCTGCCTCAGCCGCCTCGATCGCCGCCAGTTCCGCCTCGCGGCGGCGGCGGATCTCGCCGGTGGGGGCGCCGGGCTCGCGGTTCGCGGGATCGAACAACGCCACCAGGGCCGCCTGGGCGGTGTCGGTGGCTTGCAGCATGTTGGGGAAATCGAACATGGGCGAGAATAGCGAGCAGGCTTTGTACGGCCCCACATCCGCCCGGTTGGCGCCGAGGAATTCGTACACACCGGAGGGGAAGGCGATCAGCTCCTTGGCGCCGGTGACGAGGCGCGACCAATCCTCATCCGGCCCCGGCAGCAGCACCAGATTCATGAACCAGGGGGTGATAAGCATGCCCAGCACCCGGCCCTCATGCACCCGAAACCCCAGCGCCTTCACCGCCAAGACTTCGTTGAGAATGGGCACGCCGCGCATCTGGCCCACATGGATCTCGCGGAACGCGGCCTCCAGCCGGCCGGGGGCGGTCTTGACGATTTCCAGCAGGCGGGGGTCGAGCGCGGGGGCTTCCGGCTCCGGGCTCGGCGCCGTGCCGCCGTCCAGCACCATGAACTGATCGCGGGCGCCGTCGCACACCGGGCAGCGCCAATGGTCCGGCAGGTGGGTGAACGGGGTGCCGGCGGGCACCTGCCACACGTCGCAGCCCTCCGCCGGATCATAGACGTGCCAGCACACCTTGCATTCCAGCCGGGTGGCGGGAGGAAGCGTGCCCGCGCTGCCGCGGAACGAGCCTTCAAAGCGCAAAGCGGCGGTCACCGCATCGCCTCCAGCACTTCGGTGAGGCGCTCGGCGCTGTCGGCGATATCCTCGGGGGCGGCGCAGGCCACTTCCGGCAGGTCGGTGATTTCCAGCGTGTCGAGGATCAGCGCATCGGTGGAATTATAAAACCGCACCCGCCAGACATCGCGCCGCGCCGCCGCCTCGATGCGGCAATTGCCATAGCCGCGCGACAGGATGGTGAGCCCGCCCTGCCCGAGGGTCTCGTCGATCAGCGCCAGATCCTCGGGCGTGTGCGGCAGCAAGGAAAAATTGATCACATGGGCCGGGGTGCCCGGCAGCCGCGCCGTGGTGCGGTGGGCGATCTCGGCCAGGATCGGCGGGGCATTGACCACGCCGGGGCGGGGCAGGGAAATGTTCGTGCGATCAATATCCCAATGGGACGGAAACGCCCGCAGCAGCGCCCCGCGCGGGAAGGCCCCCACTTCGATACGATCCACCCCATCGGCGCCGCGCACCCGCCACACGCCGGCGAAGGTGGCCTCTTGAATCTCCAGCGGACTGCCGCCGCCGGTGACCCGCACCGCCACTTCGCCTTCGCCCAGGGCCTCATCCACCAGGGCCCGATTGGCGGCGTCGAAACCGCTGATGGACACGCTGTCGTGGCTGCCGGGCACCCAGCGGTTCAGGGCATCCAGCACCCGCTCCAGAGCGGTGAAGGCGGGGGCGAGGCGCTCCTTGTCCTCCACCTCCGGCAGATGCGGCTCATAGGTGCGCATGCCGGACGGCATGGGCAGATAGCTCAAGCCATCCTCACTGTCGGCGGGCTGGCTGCCGGGGCCGAAGCCGACCGGGGGAAAGGCGATGGAGAGCGGCGGCATGGCACGATCCTCAGTGGCTGGCGGCAGGAGCGGCGAGCAGCGCGCCGAGCCGGGCGAGATATTCATCCCAATCGCGCATGCGGGCGATGGAGCCCACGGCCACGCCGTCGCGCAGCACCACGATGGCGGGCAAAGCCAGTTGCAGCGATTGACGCAGGGCCGCTTCGGTGGCGGGGGCAGCGACGGCGCCGGACAGGGTGCCGCGCCCGGCATCGAGCGCCTTCACCAGTTCCGGCAGCACCACCGCGATGTCGGGGGTTTCCAGATGCGCCTTGCCATAAGCCGGGAGGAACAGCAGCAGGTCGCGGGGCGTGGCCGGAGCTGCGTTCAGCGCTTCCACATAGGCATAGCCATTGGCGTCGATGAGCCGTTGCACAAGAGGATGCAAGGCGGGTGCGGCGGGCGCGGACGCGGTGATTTCGGGGGCAAGTGTGTCTGGGGGCAAAGTCTGGGTCATCAGGCCTCCGTGCGGCCGGCCGCCAGGGCCGCTGCCAGATGAGGGGGGAGCTGGGGCGGGCGATCGAGATCGGCGAAGGCGGCGTCCAAAGCCCCGGCGTCCGCCGTGCCGGACATGACCGCGGACACGGCGGCCAGGGCCTTGGTAATGAGCGCGGCTTCTTCCGCCTCCAGCAGGCTGCGCGCGGCACCGAGGAAGACCAGCACATGGTCGCCGGCCTGGGCCTGCGGCACCAGGGCCAGATCCACGCGCACCACGCCATCCGCGCCCAGGCACTCAGCCCAGTCGCCGGAGCGGCTCTCGATGCGCATGGGGATGCCGACGCACATGGCTCAGATCCCCTCGGTGCCGCGCGCCAGCACCCGCGCATCACCGATGCGGCACGCCTCCGCCGCGCTGGGGCGCCCGGCCTCATAGGCCGCGCGGGTGACGGCGGGGGCGAGCGCCTGCGGCTCGCTGCCGGTGCGGGGGGCAAGGGTGGTGGCAAATTCCTCCCGCAGCAGCCGCACCACATGGGCGACCGCCGGCTCCACCTGGGCGGCCACCAGAGGGGTGAGGCCGCCGCCGTAATCATCCAGCGTATGCGGCTGCACCCCCACCAGGCGCAGGGCGCGGGGCATGTAGCCGCGCAATTGCATCAGGCCGAGCACTTCCTGGAAGCCGGTCTGGTGCAAAGAGAGCTTGCGGGTGGCGAGGATGGCCGGCACGTCGGCATCATTGACCAGATGCAGGGTGCCGGGGGGCAGGCCGTAATCCACCGCATCCAGCAGCACCACCACGTCGGCATCTTCCAGCAGCGGCAGCAGATAGAGCCCCTGGGTGCCGCCGTCGCGCAGCGTCACATGGTCGGGCATGAGATAGGCGCGGTCGAGGGCCTCGACCACGCGCACGCCGAACCCTTCATCCGCCCACAGGATGTTGCCGATGCCGAGCACGAGGATGCGATCGTCGGTCATGCGACGCCTGTCTCCTTGGAGGGCTCCCGAGGCGGTCTGGTGCCGCGCTTTTTCGAACCTCTCCAATTCAAAAGCCGTGCCAGCTTGGCCGTGCGGCGCCGATTGTGCGCTGGCAATGGATTTGTGCCGGCGCTGTCCAGGACGCGCCAGACAGAGCGGAAGGCAAGCTTACATCTTGTGGCAATTTTGGAAGGGTTCCTTCCAAAAGAAAAGGCGCGGCCGAAGCCGCGCCTGGATCGTCGGACCGCGAGGGCCGTTCACTCCGGATCGTCGTCCCGGAACGAGCGCGATCCGTTGGTCATGGCGGAGATCATGGACTGGCGGGACATGATGTCCTCGCGGATCACCGAATAGACATGGATGATCACGAACAGGATGAACACCCACATGCCGATGTGATGCAGCGTATGCACCTGCATGCTCCCGCCCAACAGCGGGATGATCCAGCCGAACAGTCTGTCCTGCCAGCTGCCCAGCCCCTCGCCCTCGGAATAGAGCGCAAAGCCGGTGGCGATCATGAACACCCCGCCCACCACCATCACCCAGAACATGAACAACTGGGCGAGCGGATTGTGGCCGATGAATTTCAGCGGCCGGGGTTTCAGGAACGCGTACCACTTCACCTCGATGATCAGCCCGCGCCAGAAGCTGGCGCGCCAGAACGGGAAGGTGAACAGTTCGCGGGAGTATTTATTCCCCATGAACGCCCACGCGATCCGCCCCAGGAAGCCCACGGCGAAGATATAGGCGGCCGAGAAGTGCAAGAACCGGATGATCCCCATCTGGTAATGGGCGCTGGCCTCCCCCGACAGGGTCGGGAGCGGCGAGGCGATGAGATAGCCGGTGATGCACAGCACCACGATGGACAGCGCATTGACCCAGTGCCACAGCCGCACCGGGGCTTCATAGACATAGACCGTGGTCAGCTTCTGCCAGCCGCGCACCGGCGGGGGATCGCCCGCCGGAGGGACGCGGGGCGCCGCGGTGGGGCCGAGGGAGGCATCCGAAGAGGTGTTAGCCATGGCGCCCCCCTATCGCACGGTGACGCGGGCGAGTTCCTCGCCGCCCGGCGCCATCACATGGGTGGAACAGGCCAGGCACGGGTCGAACGAGTGCAGGGTGCGCAGGATCTCCACCGGCTCGTCCGGGCGCTCCATGGGCGTGTTCATGAGGGACGCCTCGAACGCGCCGATATTGCCCTTGGGATCGCGCGGCCCGCCGTTCCAGGTGGTGGGCACCACGCACTGGTAATTCTCGATCCGCCCGTCCTTGATCTTGATCCAGTGACCAAGACCGCCGCGGGGCGCGGCCACCGTGCCCACGCCCTTGGCTTCCTTCGGCCAGGTGGAAGGGTCCCATTTGGCCACATTGGCGGTGGTGCTGTCGCCGGCCTTGATGTTGGCGATCAGATTGTCGAAATCGGTCAGCATCATCTCGGCGCAATAATGCGCCTCCAGCGCCCGGGCCAGCGTCCGTCCGATGGTGGTGGGCAGCGCCTGCTTGGGGGTGAAATTGGTGCCGGCCAGGGTGTTGAACCGCCCCAGCGCCTCGTCCACCTGCCCCTTCACATAAGGCACGCCCTTGGCATAGGCCAGCACATAGCGGGCGAGCGGGCCCACCTCCACCGCATTGCCGCGCCAGCGCGGGGCCTTGATCCAGCTGTATTTGGCGGCCTCGTCCACCGCCTCGATATTGGTCTTGGTGCCCTTGGCGGCCGGTCCGAGCTGATAGTTCGGCTCGGTGATGCCGTCCCAGGGATGCAGGCCCTTGTCATTGTTGCCGGCGCCGTAGCTGTACCAGGAGTGGGTGACGAACTCCTGCACCTGCTCGGGATCGCGCGGATCGATGGGCAGAACCTCGTCCCAATTGCCATTGAGGATCACCCCGCCCGGCAGCCGGTCGGTGGATTTCTGGCCCTGGATGGCTTCGTAATCGCCATAGTCCATCACATTGGTGGCGGACAGCCCGCCGCCATAGAGCCAGCCCTTGTAATAGCTGGCGATGGCGATCACGTCCGGCACATAGACATTCTTGGAGAATTCATAGGCCTCTTGCAGCTTCAGCTTGACGAAGTTGAGCCGCTCCATGTTCAGCGGCGCGCCCGCCGACATGTCGCCTTCCATATTGATGGCGCACGGCACCCCGCCCACCATATAATTGGGATGCGGGTTCTTGCCGCCGAAGATGGTGTGGACCTTGACGATCTCGCGCTGGAAATCCAGCGCTTCCAGATAATGGGTCACCGCCAGCAGATCCGCCTCAGGCGGCAATTTATAGGCGGGATTGTCCCAGTATCCGTTCTTGAAGATGCCCAGCTGGCCGCTTTCCACGAACTTCTTCAGCCGGTTCTGCACATCGCGAAAGTAGCCGGGCGACGACTTGGAATGGTCGGAAATGGCCTGCTGCAAGGCCGAGGTTGCCTTGGGATCGGCTTTCAGCGCATTGACCGGGTTGACCCAGTCCAGCGCGTGCAGATGGTAGAAATGGACCACATGGTCGTGCCACTGCAGCACCTTGGCCATGATCTCGCGGATCAGGAAGGCATTGTTGGGGATCTTGATATTGAGTGCATCCTCAACGGCCCGCACCGAGGTGAGCGCGTGGCAGCCGGTGCACACGCCGCAGATGCGCTCCACGAACGCCCAGGCGTCGCGCGGGTCGCGGCCCTTGAGGATCACCTCCAGCCCGCGCCACATGGTGCCGGTGGAGACGGCGTTGCGGATCACATTGTTGGCGTCCACATTCACTTCGCAGCGCATGTGGCCTTCGATGCGGGTGACCGGATCGACGACGATGCGGCGCCCGGCGGTGTCCAGCGAAAAGCCGTTGGGGGTCAGAATGGTCACTGGTCGCCTCCCGTGCCGGTGCCATTGGAGGCACCATTGTCACCCTTGTGCTGGGCGCGCTTGAGCGCGCTCACCGCCGCATGCACCGCCACGGCGCCGCCCACGGCGGCGGCAGCGGCGAGGCCGATCTGGTCCGCATTGGCCTCGATGCCGAAGCCCTGGCCCTTGATGTCCGAGAGGCGGGCATACCAGGAGCCCTTGTCCCAGAAGCCGTCCTCCGAGCAGCCGATGCAGCCGTGGCCGGCCTGGATCGGGAACGAGACGCCGTCGTTCCAGCGCACGGTGGAACAGGCGTTGTAAGTGGTGGGGCCTTTGCAGCCCATCTTGTAGAGGCAATAGCCCTTGCGGGCGCCCTCGTCGTCGAACGCTTCCACATATTGGCCGGCATCGAAATGCGGGCGGCGATAGCATTTGTCGTGGATGCGCTGGGAATAGAACATCTTCGGCCGGCCCTGGCGGTCCAGCTCGGGAATGCGGTCGAAGGTGAGCATGTAGGTGATGACGCCGGTCATCACCTCGGCGATGGGCGGGCAGCCCGGCACCTTGATGATCGGCTTGTCGAAGATCACCTCATGCACCGGCGTGGCGCGGGTGGGGTTCGGCCGCGCCGCCTGCACGCAGCCATAGGAGGCGCAGGAGCCCCAGGAGATGATGGCCTTGGCGTCCTTGGCCACCTTCTTCAACTGGTCCACGAACGGCTTGCCGCCGATGATGCAATACATGCCGTCTTCATTGAGCGGCGGATTGCCTTCCACGGCGAGAATGTAATTGCCCTTATATTTGGTCATCACCTCATCGAGGATGGCTTCCGCCTGATGCCCGGCCGAAGCCATGAGGGTGTCGTCATAATCCAGCGAGATCATGGACAGCACCACATCCTTCACCAAGGGATGGGCGGAGCGGATGAAGCTTTCCGAGCAGCAGGTGCATTCCAGCCCGTGCAGCCACAGCACCGGCAGGCGGGGCTTGGTCTCCATGGCATAAGCGATCTGCGGCGCCATCTCCGGGCCGAGGCCGAGCGCCGCGGCGGTGAGTGAGCAGTATTTCAGGAACGAGCGGCGGGTGATGCCCTGCCGGCGCATGACGTCATAAAATGTTTCCAGGCCGGCCATGCGGCATCCTCCCGGTGGTGTGCCCTCGCGCCCGCGTCGAGGCGATGCGCTCAAGCTTCCTCAGCAACGGGCGTGCCAGAGACTGGAACCGTTCCAGGGTCAGGGTTTGCGCGGGGAGGGGTGATGCTGGGAGCGGAAAGTGGGAGGCCGGTTTCCAGCGGGGGCGGAAAGCGTGTGACCGGGAGGCGGGGGAAGCGATGGCTCACCCCTGGGTTCATCGTCGCCGGGCTGACAAGGGGCGTGCAGCGCCGCAGGCTTGAGCGCCATCACATCCACGGATCGCCTTTGACCATGGGGAATCGCGGCGGACAGGGCGCGCAGAGGGACATGTGGGATGACCCTGCTTGTGGCTCGAAGGGGATTTTGCTAGTCTTTCCCTTAGGTTAATTGCATTTCAAGCCATCTAGTTTTTGCAGTCCCTCGGGCCGACATGAGGTTGGCCTCCCGTTTGGGCCTATGCGCACATGAGGTGCGGCGCGGCTCCTCCTCTCAGGAGGGACTTATGGTCGCGAGCGTTGGGCCGTCCTACACTGTGCTGTCGCTGTTCCAGAAGCCAAGCGGCAGCGCCGCCACGGCGGACACCACCGCCGTCGATGCCATCATCGACCAGATCCATCAGATGAAAGCCGACGCCAGTTCCGCGCGCCTCCAAGGGGCCAGTGCGGCGACGCAGGCGTGGATCGAGAGTTCGGAGGCCTCTGAGGTTGACGTGGCCGAATCGTCTAAGACGTCCGGTGATATTGCAAAGGTCGCGGAAGGTGCGTCCGCCAGCAGTGGAGCATCTGGCTCGATCATGACCGTTTCCAGTATAGCCGGAATGCCCTTGAGTCTTTCCGTATACAACCATTTTATTACGACAAAGGACGGAGTCGTCGAGCAAATGAATGAACGACGCGCTCTGATTGAAACGACGAAAGATCCTGTCGAGAAGGCGCGGCTGTCTAAAATTGTGAAGCAGACACAGGATTATCTGGACAGGCAAGGGGCATATCAGGCGATGGTTGGCCGAGATCTCGGTACGTTGCAGTCTAGAATGGAAGAAGATGGGTTTAATATTTCTGGAAATATACTATCTAAGCAGAATGATGGAACTTATCAGCTTGGTCAGTTTACGATTTCAAATAAGGAGGGGAAGGTGTATTGGGATCATGATGGAAGCGGAATCGCGAAAGTTTACAATAATGCTGGTCAGCTTGCCGAATTGGTTAGCTTTATATCTTCTGTTAAAACGGAATATTTGGCGGATATGTGATGGGCGATAGCGCGAGTCGTTTGGGTTCATAAGGTGAGCCATGCGGCGCCCTTGGCTCCGGCCGTTTCACCCCCCTCACCAACCCTCCCCCGCACGGGGGGAGGGGCGCCGACCGCGGGGTGGCACTGGTTCGCGTGATGACAGGCGTCAATATCAAGCGCATTGCCGCCGCGTGTGAGGTGGGCGCTGTCGGTGCCGCCCGCGCCCGATAACCCCCTCCCCCCTTGCGGGGGAGGGAGGGGAGGGGGGTGAAACGGCCAGAAGCCGGGAGCAACGCCCCGGTGCGGGCGCTGGCGCGATGCCGATCATCCTTGCGGCGGTGGAAGTGGCTCACATCCCATTTCAGCGGCGTGCAGCAGCCGTGCCGCCGCCACCGCCGCCTGACCGAAGGCGAGGCCGCCGTCATTGGCGGGGACCTGCGCGGGTGTCAGCACCGCGAGGCCGGCGGCCCGCAGGCGCTGGCTTACCCCGTCCAGCAAGCGGGCGTTCTGGAACACGCCGCCGGACAGGGCGACGGTGGAAAGCCCCGCCGCCTGCGCTATCTGCGCCGCCGCGTCCGTGAACGCCTGCGCTACCCCCGCATGGAAGCGGGCGGCGCAGAGCGGGGCGGCAACCCCCGCCGCCCGATCCGCCAGCGCCGCGCGCCAGAGCGGGGCGGGGTCCAAGTCCAGCAGGTCGCCGGCCTGGGACAAAGCGAAGGGATAGGCCTGCGCGCGGCCGTCCTTCGCGCCTGCATCGGCGCAGGCTTCCAGCGCCAGGGCCGCTTCGCCCTCGAAGCTGAGCACGTCCGGCGCCAGGCTCAGTAGCGCCGCCATGGCATCGAACAGCCGCCCGGCGGAACTGGCCAGAGGCGCGTTCAGCCCCTTGGCGATCATCGCCCGCACCGTGGCCAGCGGCTTGTCCGCGAACACGCCCGGGGGCAGGTCCGCGGGTGACCAGCCCTGCGGCCCCAGTGCCGCGTCCAGATGCGCCAGCAGCACCCGCCAGGGCTCCCGGCTGGCCGCATCGCCGCCGGCCAGGGGGATGGGCTTCAGCCGCGCCATGCGGCGGCTGGCGACATAGTCGCAGATGAGGATTTCGGCGCCCCACAGCGTGCCGTCATCGCCCAGGCCCAGGCCGTCCAGGGCGATGCCCACCACCGGCCCGGCCTCGCGTCGCCAGCCCGCTTCCGCCAGCGTGGCGGCGATATGGGCATGGTGGTGCTGCACCTCGATCAGCGTCAGGCCGTGCGCCTCCGCAAACGCGGTGCCAAAGGCGGTGGCGCGATAGCCGGGGTGCAGATCCACGGCCACGGCGGCGGGGGTGTGGGCGAACAAAGCGGCATAATCGGCCAGCGTGGCGGAAAACTCCTCCTCCACCGCCGGGGTGTCGAGATCGCCCAGATGGTGGGTGAGCAGCGCCTTGCTTCCATGGCTGAGGCAGAAGGCGCTCTTCAGATCACCGCCCAGCGCCAGCACCGGCGGGGCGGCGGCGAAATCCACCGGCCAATCCAGCGGGCGCGGCGCCTGCCCGCGTCCGCGCCGCAGCACGCGGGGACGGCCGTCGCTCACTTGCACCACCGCATCCTCCAGCCGGCGGGCGATGGGCCGATTGTGGCCGAGGAGCGCATCGACGATGCCCTCCAGGCCGGGGCGGGCGTCGGCATCGCGAAAGATCTGCGGGGCGCTCGCGCGGTTGGCGGAGGTCATCACCAGCGGGCCGGGGATCTGCGCCAGCAGCAGATGATGCAGCGGCGCATAGGCCAGCATGATGCCGATGCGGCTCTGGCCCGGCGCCACGGCGGGGGCCAGCGGGCCATCGGCGCGGCGGCGCAACAGCACGATGGGGGCGGACGGGTCGGTGAGCGCCTCCGCCTCATCGGGCGAGACCTGGCACAAAGCCTGCGCGGCGGAAAGGTCCGCCACCATCAGCGCCAAAGGCTTGGTGGGGCGGTGCTTGCGACGACGCAGTTCGGATACCGTCGGCTCGCTGGTGGCGTCGCAGGCGATGTGAAAGCCGCCGATGCCCTTGATCGCCACGATCCGGCCCCCCGTCAGCCACTCTGCGGCCAAGGCGATGCAGGCCGCATCATCGGCGGGTGTTACTGAGTCAGCGATCAGCGATGTCCAGGTCAGATGCGGGCCGCACGCCGGGCAGGCGATGGGCTGGGCGTGGAAGCGGCGGTCGGTGGGGTCGTCATAGTCGCGCTGGCAGGCCGGGCAGAGCGGGAAGGCGGCCATGGTGGTGCGGGGCCGGTCATAGGGCAGGCCGGTGACAATGGAAAAGCGTGGGCCGCAATCGGTGCAATTGGTGAAGGCATAGCCGAACCGCCGCGCGGCGGGATCGGCGATCTCGGCCCGGCAGGCGGGGCAGGTGGCCATGTCCGGCACGATGCCCACCGACACCGCCCCCGCCGCGCTGGCTGCGATGACGAACGGCCCCGCCGCGGGCAGGGGCGCCGGCTGGCGAACGATGTCCTCCACCCGCGCCAGCACCGGCGCCTCCGCGCGCAAGGCTGTAATGAAGGCGTCGAGCGCATCGGGCGGGCCGCCCGCATGGATGCGCACGGCGTCGCCCACATTGCCGACGCTGCCGCGCAAGGCGAAGCGCTGGGCGAGGCGCCAGACGAAGGGGCGGAAGCCCACCCCCTGGACGATGCCGCGCACCATGATCTCGACCCCGTCCATGGGCGTTCTCATGGCGCGCTCAATGCACCGTGCAGACCATGCAGGGATCGAACGAGCGCACGATATGCTGCACGCTGAGCGGCGTCGTTTCGCCGGGCCGGACCACCGCGCCCACCAGCGCAGCTTCCAGCGGGCCGGGCAGGCCCGCCGCATCGCGCGGGGAAAAATTCCAGGTGGTGGGGGCGATGATCTGGTAGCGGGCGATCTTGCCGCCTTCCACCTGCAGCCAATGGCCCAGTGCCCCGCGCGCCGCCTCGGTGAGGCCGGCGGCTTGGCCCTGCGCCGGCATCTGCCCTTGCGCGCACCAGGGGCCGTCCGGCTGCAGCGCCCGCACCCAGCCTTCCATGGCGATCAGGGTGCAAGCGGTCTCCACCAGCCGGGCGATGACGCGGGAGAAGACGTTGCCGCCGCCACGCGCCACCAGATCGCACAGCAAAGGCTGGCCGGAGATCACCTGCCGCGCCAGGGCGCCGGTCTCGAACGGCCGGCCCTCCAGGCGCGGCGCCTTGCACCAAGTGTAGCCGGTCTCGTCCAGGCCGTCGGGAATGGTGGTGCCGGCGAACGGATGGTGCGGGCGCGCCCGGTCTTC
Organism: Azorhizobium sp. AG788; assembly: GCF_943371865.1. Classification (GTDB taxonomy): domain Bacteria; phylum Pseudomonadota; class Alphaproteobacteria; order Rhizobiales; family Xanthobacteraceae; genus Azorhizobium. The sequence goes on from NZ_CALRWL010000040.1 coordinate 48,324, forward strand.
CATGCGGGCGAAGGTGTGGTCTTCGGTGATGAGCATGGGATCAACGGGGCGCAGGCTGCCCGCCTCGAACCGCCCGGCGGCATAGAGCGGGCCGTCGGGGGAGGGGTAGGCGCCATAGCTGAGAAAAGCGTCATAGGCCCGGCCCATGCGCTCGAGGCCGAGATCGGCGGCGATCTCCAGGAACAGGCGGAAATCGCCGTCCGGGCCGTGGGCGCGCCAGGCTTCCAGCTCGCTGCGCTCGGCCAAGGCGGCCACCCGCTCCAAAGGCGCGCCGAACAGGCGCTCCTCCAGCGCCGCGCGCACGGCGCCCAGCGTCGCCAGCAGGCGCATGGTGTCGCGCGCCTCCGCCCGCCGGGTCACGCCGCCGGGCTGGAGGGCCAGCGTGTGCGGCCAGCGCCCGGCTAAGAGGCCGAGGATGTGCATCAAGGTGGCGCGCGCCTCCATCATGCGGCGGGCGCTGGTGCCTTGGCCGGCCTTGAAGCGGGCCTCCGCCTGGGGGAACCAGGGCCGGTCCGCATAGGCGGCGCGAGCAAAGTCGGGCATGAAGAACAGATGGAAATGGGTGAGGTGGTCGGCCACATTCTCGGTGGCGACCATGAGGTTGGTGGCCCATTGGCCATTGGGCGTCGGCACCAGCCCTTGCACGCCCGCCAGCGCCAGCGCCGCCGCCTGGGATTGCGACACCGAGCAGATGCCGCAGATGCGCGGGGCGATCACCAGCGCATCGAACGGGTCGCGCCCCTCCAGGATGCGCTCGAAGCCGCGGAACAAGGGCGAGGAGACATAGGCCGCCGCCACCGCGCCATTGGCCACTTCCAGGCGCACTTCCAGGTCGCCTTCCACGCGGTTGAACGGGCCGACGATGAGGCGGGTGGTGGTCTCCGCGCCCGGGCTTTCAGGGCGGGTCATCGGCGCTTGATGTCCCGCACCGTGGGCGGCAGCACCACATGGTCGCTCACCGCATTGCGCCGCAGCCGCTCCGGGGTGGCGGCCTTGGCCAGCGACGACAGAGCGATGAACCAGGCCTTGGGCATGTCGGTGGGCAGGCCCACGGGAATGCCGGCCACCTTCGGGGTTTCCATGAACGGATGGCCCGGCTCCTCGAATTCGGGGGCGGTGCAATTGATGCAGGCATAGCCGCCGCGGGTGCAGGAGCCCTCGCCATTCCAGGCGCGGGTATTGCAGTCGGCGTGCGCCTGGGTGCCGAGGCAGCCCAGATGCTCCATCATGCAGCCGAGATCCGAGAGCTTCTCGGCGCTGGCCTTGTACTCATAATATTCGTTGCGCGAGCAGCCGTGGTGGACCAGATGGTCGGCATAGAAGCGCGGCCGGCGATAGACATCCAGATCCTTCTCGCCCAGCAGGCCGGCGCTGAGCAGCATCAGGGTCTCGGTGATCCAGTCCGGATGGGTAGGGCAGCCGGCGATATTGATCACTGGCATACCGGCCCGGCTGCGGAAGCCCGCGCCCAAGGCCCCGCCGGGGCGGCGGCCGTCATATTGCAGCCCGCAGGCATCGGCGGGGTTGCTGCCGGCGGCGGTGATGCCGCCGAATGCGGCGCAGGTGCCCACTGCCACCACATGCTCGGCCAGTTCCGCCAGTTCGCGCACCCACTCGATGGTGGGGCGGCCGGTGCCGGCCAGCACATGGAACCGCCCGGTGCCGTTCGGCCCGCGCAGCAGGGAGCCCTCCACGCACAAGGCATCGAGCCGCACCGCGCCGGAGCGCACCTGCGCGAAGATCGCCAGCGCCTCGGCGCCGCTCTCTTCCGAGAGGCTGGGGTGCCAGAGCATCTGAATGCCAGCGCTGGCGAAGGTGGTGATGAGGTCGGGGGCTTCAGCGCACAGGAGCGACATGGTGCAGCCGCCGCAGCCGCCCGATTGCAGCCAGAGGATGTTGAACGGGCGACTCATGATCTTATGCTCAGTAAGGCCGGCCGCGCGGAACGGCGGCACGCCTGTGCATCCGGAAGGCGGTGGGCGCTCATGGCCGTTCTCCCCAGGCGGCGGGCAGGCTCAAGGTGAGGATGGCGCCGCCATCGGGATGGTTGCTCGCCTCCAGCGTGCCGTCATGCTCCTGGACGATGCGGTAGCTGATGGAGAGCCCAAGCCCGGTGCCCTTGCCCACCGGCTTGGTGGTGAAGAAGGGGTCGAAGATGCGCGAGGCGATCTCGGGCGGAATGCCGGGGCCGGTGTCGCGCACCGCCACCACTACCCGCCCGGCGCGGATGTGGCCGGTGATCTCCAGCCGGCGCACGGGGCGCCCGTCCATGGCGTCCACCGCGTTCTGAATGAGGTTCATCATCACCTGGTGCAGATGGCCGGGATGGCCGATCACGTCCAGCTCATCGGCGAGGGTGAGGCTGGTCTCCACCTCCGGCGCACGGGCCTTGGCCACCCAATCCAGGGCGGAGCGCACCAGGGCGCCCAGGTCCACCGGCTCGCAGGCTTCCTTGCGGTCGGAGGAGAAGCGGCGCAGATCGGCGACGATGTCGCGCACCCGCTCGGCGCCTTCCAGCATGCCGGCGATGGTGGGGGCGAGATCCGCCACGGTGCGGTCGATCTTCAGCTCGGTGCGCAGCGCGGCCACAGCACCGGGCGCGGGGGCATCGTGCAAAGCGTCGAGATAAGTGATCAGCCGCTCGCCATAGCGCTGCATGGCATGGGCATTGCCATAGACGAAGGAGATGGGATTGTTCAGCTCATGGGCGACCCCGGCCACCAGCCGGCCGAGCGAGGCCATCTTCTCCGCCTGGATCAATTGCTGCTGGGTCTGCTTCAGGCGCTCATGGGCGGCGGCCAGATCGCTATAGGCCTTGCGCAATTCGCCCATGGGCCGGCCGGTGAGCACCAGCCCCACGGCGCGCCCGCGGGAATCGAACCGGATGGCGCCATTGACCGAGACCGGCAAGGCGCCCTCGGGGGTGAGGAAGGCAAAGTCGCGATCGACGATGCGCTGGCGCTTGGCGACGGTGGCCAGGATGTCGGCAAAGCCGGTGGGGCTGTCCGGGGCCAAAAGGTCCGCCAGCTTCAGGTCCAGCAGGGCGCTGGCGGCGCGGCCAAACAGGCGCTCGGCGGCCATGTTCACCTGCTCGATCTGCCCGGTGAGGTCGCAGGCGATCAGCACGTCGGTCATGGAGGCCATGACGCCGGCGATGAAGGCCTGGGCCTCCTCCAGCGCGTCATTCTTGGTTTCCAGCTCCACCTGCTGGGCCACCAGTTCCGCATAGGTCTCGTCCATCTTGCGGATGACGGCGATCCAGGCCTGTTCGGCTTCCGCGCCGGCCGGGCCGGCGCCGTCCAGCAGCAGCGCTGCCGCATGGGGCGGCGGTGCAAGGTCCTTCTGGCTGCGTGCGGACATGACGGCGCTGCACCGGGGCTGCGGATGGGGTGCCGATGTTAAGCCCTGCGGCGGCGCAACGCCAACTGCTCATCGGAGCGGGCGGCGGTGCGGTTGCGGCGGTGGGGATCAGTGCGGCGGTTGCGGCCCGCCTGTGGATTGCGGCGCCGGGTCGGCCCGGTAGGCATTGAGGAACACGGCGATGCCGCCTTCGATCAGCGCCTCCACCTCCTCTTGCGGGCGCGGCGCCACCAGCAGCATGGCATCGAGGGCCAGATCGCCGCGGATCAGGGACATGAACTGCTCCGCCGCCAGGGTCGGGTTGGGGATTTTCAGCCGACCGCGCTGGTGGGCCAGTCGCAGGAATTCAGCGAAATTCTCCCGGCCGGAGAGCGGACCTTCCGCATAGAACACCTCGCCCAGGCGCGGGAAGCGCGGCGCCACCGGCACCAGGATGCGGTAGACCGCCAGCCCATCGCCGCCCGCGAACAAGGCGGTGACGTTGCGGGCCATCTTGCGCAACTCCCCGGCCAGATCCTCGCTATTGGCGTCTGGCTGGTAGATGCCGTCGGCAATGCCCTGGCATTCCTGCCGGATCATGGCTTCGAACAGGTCTTCCTTGTTGGTGAAGTGGGCATAGACGGTGGCTTTGGAGACACCGGCCCGCTTGGCGATGACCTCCATGCTGGAGGCGTCATAGCCGAATTCCAGGAACACCGTCCGCGCGGCGTCGAAGATCTGCTGCACCTTCCGCAGCGTGGAGGGGCGGGCCGGCGCGGTCCCATCCCCCACGGCGCTGCCGGGCAGCACCTGTTGCGCGTGTTCAGTCATGTGTGGTCCCCACCATCCGTCCGAATTATACCGAACCGTTCAGTTTTGTCTTGACTCAATGTGGGGCGGTTTTTATCAGTCTGCAATCGAACTATACGGTTCGGTCTAAATTCTGGAGCGTCCCTTGTCCGGACATCGTTTTGCGCAGCCCCGTTCCCGCAACGTCATGGCGCGCCTGCGGTTGCTGTCGGTGACAGCCTCCATGCTGGTGCTGCACGGCTGCATGGTCGGGCCGGATTTTGCCGCGCCGCCCTCTCCGGCCGTGACCGGTTATCTGCCCGAAGGCGCGCCGGCGGCCACCACCGCCTCCGATGTCCATGCCGGAACGGCGCAGAAATTCTCCCCCGGCCGCGATCTGCCGGGCGAATGGTGGCGGGTGTTCCGCAACAAGCAGATCGATGCCTTCGTGCAGGAAGCGATCCGCAACCATCCCGACATCGCCTCCGCCCAGGCCGCGCTGCGCGCGGCGCGGGAGAATGTGCTGGCGGAGGAGGGGGCGCTGTTTCCCCAGGTCTCCGCCGGTGGCTCCTCCACCCGCCAACAGTCGGCGCCGGCCACCTCGGGCCTGCCCAGCAGCACCTCCGGCTATAACCCCTACACGCTGTATAATTCCCAGGTCAGCGTGTCCTACGCTTTGGACGTGTGGGGCGGCACCCGCCGGCAGGTGGAGTCGTTGCAGGCGCAGGCCGACTACCAGCAGTATCAGCTGGAGGCGACCTATCTCAGCCTCACCGCCAATGTGGTGACCGCGGCCATCACCGATGCCTCGCTGCGCGCCCAGATCGACGCCACCAACGACATCATCAAGTCCGAGCAGGAACAGCTCACCCTGATCCAGAAGCAGTTCGAGCTGGGCGCCGTGGCCCAGTCGGACGTGCTGTCGCAGCAATCGAACCTGGCCCAGACCCAGGCCACCTTGCCCCCGTTGCAGAAGCAGCTCGCCCAGCAGCGCAATCAGCTCATGGCCTATCTCGGCCGCCTGCCTAGCGAGGATCGCGGCGAGCATGTGACGCTCGCCAGCCTGACCTTGCCGAAGGACCTGCCGGTGAGCGTGCCCTCGGCCCTGGTGCGCCAGCGCCCGGACATCGGCGCCTCCGAGGCCAGCCTGCACAAGGCCACCGCCAATGTCGGCGTCAACGTCGCCAACATGCTGCCGCAGGTGTCGCTGAGCGGCAGCTACGCCCGCAACAGCCTGACGGCGGGCAGCCTGTTCTCGCCCGGCAATGCCGCCTGGAGCGCGGCCGCCAGCGTGAGCCAGACGGTGCTGGACGGCGGCACGCTGTTCCACACCAAGGAAGCCGCCATCGCCAGCCAGGAGCAGGCCTGGTCCAACTACAAGAGCACCGTGCTCACCGCCTTCAAGGACGTGGCCGATGCGCTGCGGGCGATCCAGGCGGATGCCCAGACCCTCAAGGCGCAGCTGGCCTATGAGCAGGCCGCCCAGAACAGCGTGAAGATCTCGCGCACCCAATATCTGGCGGGCGCGGTGACCTATCCCTCGGTGCTGACCTCCGAGCAGAATTATCAGCAGGCGGTGATCGCCCGCGTGAAGGCGCAGGCCTCCCGCTACACCTCCACCGCCTCGCTGTTCCAGGCGCTGGGCGGGGGCTGGTGGAACCGGGTGGACCAGACCGCCCAGGCCTTCCCGCGCACCGACGCCGGCTATTTCTCCGACCGCTGACCGGATGGCCGGCGCGCCGCGCGCCGGCCGGTTTCGTGGTCCCTATCCGCAGACATGACCGGCTCCCCGCGGGGCGCCAGGAGAGACGTGCATGAAAAAGCGCATGGTATTGATGCTGATCGCGGTCGGCGTCGTGTTCGGGGCCCTTTACGGCTTCCAGGTGTTCAAGGGCACCATGATCAAGCAGGCGCTCGCCTCGCTGAAGGATCCGCCGCAGACGGTGGCCACCATGGATGCGGTGACCCTGCCCTGGCAGACCGCCATCAAGGCGGTGGGCACGGTGCGCGCCGAGCGCGGCGCCGATCTGGCGCTGGAGGCTTCCGGCATCGTCTCGGACCTCAATTTCAAGTCCGGCGACGAGGCCAAGGAAGGCCAGGTGCTGCTGCAGCTGCGCGCGGATTCCGACATCGCCAATCTGGAGGCGCTGAAGGCGACGGCGGACATCAGTGCCATCACCCTGAAGCGCGACCAGGAGCAATTGAAGATCCACGCGGTCAGCCAGGCCACCGTGGACAGCGACACCGCCAACCTCAAGAAGGCGCTGGCCCAGGTGGCTGAGCAGCAGGCGGTGGTGGACAAGAAGACCCTGAAGGCCCCCTTCGCCGGGCGCCTGGGCATCCGCTCGGTGGATCTGGGCCAGTATCTCAGCGCCGGCACCACCATCGTGACGCTGCAGTCGCTCGACCCGATCTTCATCGACTTCTTCCTGCCGCAGCAGGCTCTGGCCGACATCAAGGTGGGCCAGAAGGTCACCGCCGGCGTCGATACCTTCCCCGGCGAGGCGCTGGAAGGCACCATCTCCGCCATCAACCCCAAGGTGGACACCGCCTCCCGCAATGTGCAGGTGCGGGCCGCCTTCGATAATTCCAAGCGCCGGCTGACGCCGGGCATGTTCGCCACCGTGAACGTGGCGGTGGGCGCGCCCGCCGATCTGGTGACGCTGCCGCAGACCGCCATCACCGCCAATCCCTATGGCGACATCGTCTTCCTGGTGGAGAAGAAAGAGGGCGGCGCCACCGGGCTCGCGGTCAAGCAGGTGTTCGTGAAGACCGGCGAGACCCGCGGCGACCAGATCGCCGTGACCTCCGGCATCAAGGCCGGCGACACCGTGGTGGTGGCCGGCCAGATGAAGCTGCACAACGGCTCCGCCGTCACCGTGAACAACAAGACGCTGCCGACCAACGATGCCGCTCCCGTCATTGTCGATCGCTGAGCGGAGGCTCTCATGTCGTTCACCGATATCTTCATCCGCCGGCCGGTCCTGGCCATCGTCGTCAGCCTGATGATCCTGGTGCTGGGCCTGCGGGCAATGAGCTCCCTGCCGATCCTGCAATATCCGCGCACCCAGAACGCCATCGTCACCGTGACCACCACCTATCCCGGCGCCGATCCGGACGTGGTGGCGGGCTTCATCACCACGCCGCTGGAAAATGCCATCGCCCAGGCGAACGGCATCGACTACATGACCTCCACCAGCGCCACCAGCTCCAGCACCATCACCATCAACCTTCGCCTGAACTATGATTCCGGCAAGGCGCTCACCGAGATCAACACCAAGGTCAATTCGGTGCTCAACCAGCTGCCCTCCGGCGCGCAGCAGCCGGTGCTGACGGTGAAGATCGGCCAGACCATCGATGCCATGTACATCGGCTTTCTCAGCGAGGTGCTGGATGGCAACCAGATCACCGATTATCTGATCCGCGTGGTGCAGCCCAAGCTGCAGGCGGTGGAAGGGGTGCAGACGGCTGAGCTGCTGGGCAGCAAGACGTTCGCCATGCGCGCCTGGCTCGATCCCATCCGCCTCGCCGCCTATGGGGTGACCGCCTCGGAGGTCTCCACCGCGCTGGCCAATAACGATTATATCGCCAGCCTCGGCAACACCAAGGGGCAGATGGTGCAGGTCAATCTGACCGCCTCCACCAGCCTGCACAATGTGAAGGAGTTCGAGGACCTGGTGGTCAAGCAGTCGGGCGATGCCATCGTGCGGCTCAAAGACGTGGCCAATGTCACGCTCGGCTCGGACGACTACGACAGCGCCACCAGCTTCAACGGCAAGCAGTCGGTCTATATCGGCATCCAGATCGCCCCGTCCGCCAATCTGCTGGACGTGATCAAGGGCGTGCGGGCGGCGCTGCCGGGCATCGAGAAGCAATTGCCCAATGGCCTGACCATGGGCATCATCTACGACAGCTCCGACTTCGTGAACAGCTCCATCGAGGAGGTGGAACACACCCTGGTGGAAGCCCTGCTGATCGTCACCGTGGTGGTGTTCGCCTTCCTGGGCTCGTGGCGCTCGGTGCTGATCCCGGTGATCGCCATTCCTTTGTCGCTCATCGGCACCTTCCTGATGATGCTGGCGTTCGGCTTCTCCATCAATCTTCTGACCCTGCTGGCGCTGGTGCTGGCCATCGGCCTGGTGGTGGACGACGCCATCATCGTGGTGGAGAGCGTCAATCGCCACATGGAGGAGGGCAAGACCCCGCTGGAGGCGGCCTATCTCTCCGCCCGGCAACTGGCCGGGCCGATCATCGCCATGACCATCGTGCTGATCGCGGTCTATGTGCCCATCGGCTTCCAGGGCGGGCTCACCGGCGCGCTGTTCACCGAGTTCGCCTTCACCCTGGTGGGCGCGGTGACCATCTCGGCGGTGATCGCGCTGACCCTCACCCCGATGATGAGCGCCCATATGCTCAAGCCATTGGACCATGCGGGCGGCAATCTGGAATCGCGCATGGTGCTGGCGGTGGACGGGGTGATGAACCGCATCACCAAGGCCTATGCCCGCTCGCTTTCGGGGGCGCTCGATACCCTGCCGGTGGTGACGGTGTTCGCGCTGCTGGTCCTGTGCTCAATCGGTTGGCTCTATACCTCCGCCAGCAGCGAGCTGGCGCCGGAAGAGGACCAGGGCATCATCCTGTCCCAGAGCATCTCCGCGCCCAATGCCACCTTGGACCAGAAGAAGCTCTACGGCCGCCAGACGTTCGAGACCTTCGCCAAGCATCCCGAGACCGAGACCATCTTCCAGATCGACACCACCTCCTCCACCATCTCCGGCTGGGTGCTGAAGCCCTGGGACCAGCGCAAGGCCACCACGGCCAAGTTGCAGCCGATGATCCAGCAGGAACTGGGGCAGGTGGCGGGGCAGAACATCGTCGCGTTCCAGCCCTCGCCGCTGCCCGGCTCCAACGGCCTGCCCATGCAGATCGTGATCGGCACCAGCGATGGCTTCGAGAAGCTGAACGAGGTGGCGGCCAAATTCATGCAGGATGCGCTGGCCACCGGCCAGTTCATCTTCCTGAACAATGATCTGAAGATCGACCAGCCTCAGGCCTCGGTGGTCATCGACCGCGACAAGACCTCCCGCCTGGGGCTGACCATGAGCAATGTGGGCGGCGCGCTCTCGGCGCTGCTGGGCGGCGGCTATGTGAACTACTTCAGCCTCGACGGGCGCTCCTACAAGGTGATCCCGCAGGTGAAGCAGGATGCGCGCCTGAACACCGCGCAGGTGCTGGATTATTACATCCGCACCAGCGACGGGACGATGGTGCCGCTTTCCACCGTGGCCCGCATCGAGACCAAGGCGGTGCCGGAATCGCTCAACCACTTCCAGCAGGTCAATGCGGCGACCCTGGCCGGCGTGGTGGCGCCGGGCGTCTCCACCGGCGAGGCGGTCGCCGCCTTGCAGGAACTGGCGGCGCGCACCCTGCCGCCGGGCTATACCATCGACTTCGGCGGTGCCTCGCGCCAGTTCGTGCAGGAGAGCGGTGGCTTTCTCACCACCTTCGCCTTTGCGCTGATCGTGATCTATCTGTCGCTGGCGGCGCTGTTCAACAGCTTCCGCGATCCGGTGGTGATCCTGCTGTCGGTGCCCATGTCGCTGGCCGGCGCGCTGATCTTCATCAGCCTCGGCATCGGCGGCGCGAGCATCAACATCTACACCCAGGTGGGGCTGACCACCTTGATGGGCCTGATCAGCAAGCACGGCATCCTGATGCTGGAAGTGGCCAACGAGCTCCAGGATGAAGGCAAGTCCAAGCGGGAGGCGATCCAGGAGGCGGCCACCATCCGGCTGCGGCCGATCCTGATGACCACCGCCGCCATGGTGCTGGGCGTGATCCCGCTGATCTTCGCCTCGGGCGCGGGCGCCGCCTCGCGCTACAATCTGGGCCTGGTGATCGCCACCGGCCTCGCCATCGGCACCTTGTTCACCTTGTATGTGGTGCCGGCCGCCTACGTGCTCATCGCCACCCGGCGGGTGCCCCATGCGCCTGCGGTCGCGGCGGAAGAAGCGGTCGCCACCTGAAGGCAACAGCGCGGGCGTCGCCCTTTGGCGGTGCCCGCGTCGGGAGATGAAAAAGAGCGGGCCGGGC
>NZ_CALRWL010000041.1:0-56247 GCF_943371865.1 Azorhizobium sp. AG788
GCCCCGGCCGAAGACCGGGGCCGCGGCTCTCAGACCAGGGCGCCGCAGAAACGCTGGATGCGGCGGCAGGCCTCTTCCAGGTCCGTGGTGGCGGTGGCGTAGGAGATGCGGAAGGCCGGGCCGAGGCCGAAGGCCGAGCCATGCACCACCGCGACGCCTTCCGACGCCAGAAGCTCGGTGGCGAAGTCCTCGTCGGTGGCCAGCACCTTGCCGGACGGGGCGGTCTTGCCCATGGTCCCGGCGCAGGACGGGAACACGTAGAAGGCGCCTTCCGGCTTCGGGCACTGGAGGCCCTTGGACTGGTTGAGCATGGAGACCACCAGGTCGCGGCGCTCCTTGAACACCGCATTATGCTCGGCGATGAAGTCCTGCGGCCCGTCCAGCGCCTCGACCGCCGCCCACTGGGCGATGGAGGAGGGGTTCGAGGTGGACTGCGACTGCAGCGTGCCGATGGCCTTGATCAGCTCTTCCGGGCCGGCGGCGTAGCCGATGCGCCAGCCGGTCATGCAATAGGCCTTGGACACGCCGTTCATGGTCAGCGTGCGGTCATAGAGCTTGGGCTCCACCTGCGCCGGGGTGGCGAACTTGAAGTCGTCATAGACCAGGTGCTCGTACATGTCGTCGGTGAGGATCCACACCTGCGGATGCCGCAACAGCACGTCGGTCAGGGCCTTCAATTCGTCCCAGCTATAGGCCGCGCCGGAGGGGTTCGAGGGCGAGTTGAAGATCAGCCACTTGGTCTTGGGGGTGATCGCCGCTTCCAGCACCTCGGGGCGCAGCTTGAAATTGTCTTCCAGGGTGGTGGGCACGCTCACCGGCTTGCCGCCGCAGAACTCGACGATGTCCGGATAGCTGACCCAGAACGGGGCCGGGATCAGGACTTCATCGCCCGCATCGACGGTGGCCACCAAAGCGTTGAACAGCACCTGCTTGCCGCCGGTGCCGACCGTGACCTGGGAGGGCTTGTAGTCCAGGCCGTTGTCGCGCTTCAGCTTGCGGCAGATGGCGGCCTTCAGCTCGGGAATGCCGTCCACGGCGGTATACTTGGTCTCGCCGCGGCGGATGGCCGCGATGGCCGCTTCCTTGATGTTGTCCGGGGTGTCGAAGTCCGGCTCACCGGCGCTGAGCGCGATGATGTCGCGCCCGCTGGCCTTCAGTTCCCGCGCTTTGTTGGAAATCGCGATGGTGGGAGAAGGCTTGATACGCTTGAGGGCGGACGAAAGAAGGCTCATGGCCGTAACGCTCCGGGCACGTCGGGACGGGGCCGCAGGGACGGCGGCGCGGGTCGCGGACGCGGATAGTGACACGAAATCCCGCATGGACTCGAAGGGTCCAGCGAGCGGGCGCGACACTAATGGAGCCGTTCGCCGGGAACAAGCAACGATCGGGAATGAATGCGTGCTTTTCGGTGATGGAACGGCCTTTTTGGCACCGCCGCCTTGCGCCCCTGCGACGGGGCGCCCATCTACCGGCGGGCTCCGAGGACACCGCCGTGCTGACGCTTTATTCCACCCGGTCTTCGGGCAATTCCTACAAGGTCCGCCTGCTGCTGGCCAAGCTGGGGCTGCGCTTCCGCCTGGTGGAAGTGGACATCTTCGCCGGCGAGAACCGCACCCCGGAATTCCTGCTGCGCAATCCCGAGGGGCGGGTGCCGCTGCTGGAGCTGACCACGGGGCAGGTGCTGGCCGAGTCGAACGCCATCCTGTTCTATCTCGCCGACGGCACGCCCTTCCTGCCGGCCGATCCGGTGCAGCGGGCGGAAACCCTGCGCTGGATGTTCTTCGAGCAGAACAACCACGAGCCCGGCATCGCCCAGGCGCGGTTCTGGCTGCGGCAGGTGCGGGGCGGGCGCGATCTGCGCACCCATGACGTGGACCGCTGGATGGAAGAGGGCTACGGCGCGCTGCGGGTGATGGAGCGCCATCTGGCCAATCGGGCCTTCTTTGTGGCCGATGTTCTAACCATTGCGGATATCGCGTTGTACGCACACACCGACATTGCCCATGAAGGCGATTTCGACCTCGCCGGTCTGCCGGCGGTTCGCCAATGGCTGCAACGGGTTGCGTCCCATCCCGGCCATGTGGACATGGGGTGGGAGCCGGTGGAGGTTCAAACTGGGGTATTTGCGTCTGATACCAGCGCCTTTGTGGCATCCGGCTCGCGCTGGCGTGATGCAAGTCACTAAAGCGCCACGGTTTATCCCGGCTGCGACGCATGCTTGCCACAATCTCATCGCGGCCCGGGCGCAACTTGTGATGAGTCGCAGGAAACGATTCGCCTGCGTCTGAGTTGACGACGATGGAGAGTTCAGACGGGCGCTGCTTTGCCCGTGTTTCACAGGCGAGACGATGATGTCTGAGTTTCGTGATTTCGAATTGCAGCAGCTCGGCCCGTCCGTGGCCGACCCCCGTGTGCTCGACCGCGCGGTGAAGAAACACAAGACCGGCGACGCAATGGCACAAATGGCCATCACCATCGTCTTGATGTTGGCCATTTGCGCTGTCACCTTCGTATTGAGCATGGACCGCGCCGCTGCGGCCGTCCTACAGGATTCGGAGGGAACCGTGTTGTCCTCGTCTCTCGCTGCCATCATTGCCCTGGTCGCCCTGGCCGGCGCGGCACTGCTCGCGCAGGCGCGCCGGACGCGACCGGTGCCGGTTCCGGTCCGGGTGCGGGCGAACCGCACACCCAGGCCGAACTGATCCTTTCAGAATTTATGAAAGATGAAGAATGCGCCGCCGGTGATAAAGGCAAATCCGACGGCGTGATTCCATCCTAATGGCTCTTTGAGATAGAAGACCGAGAAGCCCGCAAAGACGATCAACGTGATCACTTCTTGCATCGTCTTCAATTGCGCTGTCGTATAGGCTTCAGATCCCAGCCGGTTCGCCGGAACTGCCAGACAATACTCAAAAAATGCAATCCCCCAGCTCGCGACGATGGCGAGCAGGATCGGGGAGGCTTTGTATTTGAGATGGCCGTACCAGGCGAATGTCATGAAGACATTCGATGCAATCAGCATCAGGATCGGCAGAACGGCAGGCACAAAGTTCGGCATCGCGGGTCTTTCATATCAACGGGCGGGTGTGGGATTGAAGCCGCCACGGCGGCGTCCGGCCGGGGCGGATGGGGGGTGATGCCCCTGGGGAGGGCTGGATTCAGAACCGGAAACCGGCTTCAACTCGCCCGCCGGAAAAGAGTCGCTTCCATTTTGGAGGCGAAAACGGCGGTTGAGAAGGTTCGGCAGATGCAGATGTCCGGCATCCCCTTTGGCACCACCGATTGGGCCGAGGTTCCCGCCACCGAACACCCCGGGGAAACCGGTCGCGCCCTGTGGCGGACCCGCCAGTTCGCCGACATCCGCGTGCGCATGGTGGAGTATTCGCCCGGCTATGTGTCGGATCACTGGTGCGTGAAGGGCCATATCCTGCTGTGCCTTTCCGGCGAACTGCACACCACCCTGGCGGATGGCCGCACCTTCACCCTGACCCCTGGAATGAGCTATCAAGTCGCCGATCAGGCGGAGCCACACCGCTCACAGACGGCCAGCGGGGCGACCTTGTTCATCGTCGATTGATGCGAGCAACGCTGCTGCATCGCTCAAGTTCCCCGGAGACGTTCCCATGAAAGTCCTGCTGGTTGCCGGCCTGGTTTTGCTTGCGGTTCCTGCCGTTGCGGCATCTGGGCCGAGCTTTGATGCGCCCTGGTATGATGCCGAATACAAGAGCTGCGATCAGGACACGACCCCGGAAATCGTCGCCTGCGTGTCCGCCAAGGCCAAGGCCTGGCAGGCGCGCCTTGATACGGCACTCAAGGCCATGCTCGCCAGCCAGCGCCCGGCGCAGCAAGACCGGCTGAAGGCGGCCCAGAAAGCCTGGATCGGCTATCGCGATGCCAATTGCACCTATTACGCCAATGGCGAGGGCACCATCGCCCGTATCGAGGCCGCGGAGTGCCAGCGGGTCCTGACCCAACAGCGCGCCCGTGAGCTGGAGCAGGCGCTGCAACCCTGAGTGCCTGCTGCGCTTCTGGTTCCTCGGCGAGCGCAGGAGCGCGTCGTCATCGCGGCGCTGAGCGCATGACGCTCAGCCCTTCCCAGCGGCGGGCCGCGCCCCCATATTGGCGGCATGGCCAAAGCATCCCGTCCCGGCAAGCTCGGTGAGCGCTCGCAGCGCGCATTCGAGCCTGCGCCGTCCCAGCCCCTAGATCCCGCACTCGCCAAGTCCCTTGGCCTGGAGCCGGGCGATCTCGGGCTGGATTTCGCCGCGGGCGGCGAGTCCGCCACCGTGGCGGCCCTGTCGCGACTCATCGAGGGCGGACGGCCGGAAGTGGACGGCCAGACCTGGACGCCGCACCGTCCGCCGCGGCCGGAAAAGAGCGAAGGTGGCATCGCCTTCCGCATCGAGAGCGAGTTCGAGCCCGCGGGCGACCAGCCGGCGGCGATCCGCGACCTTACCGCCGCCGCGCGCGAGCATGAGCGCGATCAGGTGCTGCTGGGCGTCACCGGCTCGGGCAAGACCTTCACCATGGCCAAGGTGATCGAGACCTTGCAGCGCCCCGCCATCATTCTGGCGCCCAACAAGACCCTGGCGGCGCAGCTCTATGGCGAGTTCAAGAGCTTCTTTCCCGATAATGCGGTGGAATATTTCGTTTCCTACTACGATTACTACCAGCCGGAAGCCTACGTCCCGCGCACCGATACCTATATCGAGAAAGAATCCTCCATCAACGAGCAGATCGACCGCATGCGCCATGCGGCCACCCGCTCGCTGCTGGAGCGGGACGACGTCATCATCGTCGCCTCGGTCTCCTGCATCTACGGTATCGGCTCGGTGGAGACCTATGCCTCCATGACCTTCAAGCTGGAGGTGGGGGAGCGCATCAACCAGCGCCAGTTGCTGGCTGATCTGGTGGCCCTGCAATACAAGCGCATCCAGTCCGACTTCGCCCGCGGCACCTTCCGGGTGCGCGGCGATGTGGTGGAGATCTTCCCCGCCCATTATGAGGATCGCGCCTGGCGCATCTCCCTGTTCGGCGATGAAGTGGAGAGCATCGCCGAGTTCGACCCGCTCACCGGCCACAAGACCGGCGACATGAAGAGCGTGAAGGTCTACGCCTCCTCCCATTATGTGACGCCGCGCCCGACGCTGATCCAGGCCATCACCGGCATCAAGGCCGAGCTGAAGATGCGCCTGGAGGAATTGTACAAGATGGGCCGGCTGCTGGAGGCCCAGCGGCTGGAGCAGCGCACCCGCTACGATCTGGAGATGATGGAGGCCACCGGCGCCTGCGCCGGCATCGAGAACTACTCGCGCTGGCTCACCGGCCGCAAGCCGGGCGAACCGCCGCCGACCCTGTTCGAATATGTGCCGGACAATGCCCTCGTGTTCATCGACGAGAGCCATGTGACCATCCCCCAGATCGGCGCCATGTATCGCGGCGACTTTCGCCGTAAGGCGACGCTGGCGGAATATGGCTTCCGGCTGCCGTCCTGCATGGACAATCGGCCGCTGCGGTTCGAGGAATGGGACGCCATGCGGCCGCAGACCATCTCGGTCTCCGCCACCCCCGGCCCGTGGGAGATGGACCGCACCGGCGGCGTGTTCGTGGAGCAGGTGATCCGCCCCACCGGCCTGATCGACCCGCCGGTGGACATCCGCCCCGCCCGCACCCAGGTGGATGATCTGCTGGGCGAAGTGCGCGCGGTGGCGGCCAAGGGCTATCGCAGCCTGGTCACCGTGCTGACCAAGCGCATGGCCGAGGACCTCACAGAGTATCTGCACGAGAACGGCATCCGCGTGCGCTACATGCATTCGGACATCGACACCATCGAGCGCATCGAGATCATCCGCGACCTGCGGCTCGGGGCCTTCGACGTGCTGATCGGCATCAATCTGCTGCGCGAGGGCCTGGATATTCCCGAGTGCGGGCTGGTGGCCATTCTGGATGCGGACAAGGAGGGGTTTCTGCGTTCGGAAACCTCGCTGGTGCAGACCATCGGCCGGGCCGCCCGAAATGTGGACGGGCGGGTGATCCTCTATGCGGATCGCGAGACTGGCTCCATGCAGCGGGCCATGGCCGAGACCGCCCGCCGTCGCGAGAAGCAGGTGGCCTACAACACCGCCCACGGCATCACGCCCGAGAGCGTCAAGAAGGCCATCGGCGATATTCTCGGCTCGGTCTATGAGCGCGACCATGTGACGGTGGATGCCGGCCTGGCGGAAGACGGCGCTGCCTTCGGCCATAATCTCAAGGCGGTGATGGCGGATCTGGAAAAGCGCATGCGCGCAGCCGCCGCAGACCTGGATTTCGAGACCGCCGCACGCCTGCGCGACGAGATCAAGCGCCTGCAGGCCACGGAACTGGCGGTATCCGACGATCCCATGGCCCGCCAGGAGGCGGTGGACGACAAGACCGGCGGCTTCCGCGGTCCGAAGAAATATGGCCGCGCCGCCAACATGCCCACGGAAGAGGTGGGCAAGGGCAAAGGCTCCGGCGGTCGACCCACATCCACCGGCCGTCCCACGGGAGATGCGGCCAAGGGCCGGCGCGCCGCTGTTCCGCGCGGCGGCGAGGCGCAGGCGCCTTATGCCTCCGACGCTGGGAGCCGGCGAGGGCCGGCGGAAATGCCGCTGTATGCGCCGGCGCCAAAATCCCGGGTGGCCAAGCCGTCCCTGGATGAGATGGGGCCGGGGACCGACCGGGCGGAGCCGCTGGCTGCGGCGGATTTCCAGCCGGGACCGCGCCCGGATCCCGGCACCAAGGGTTATCGCAAGGGCGGGCGTCGCAAGTCCTAACGAGCCACGAATAGGCTCTTAGTCCCACTTGCGCCCGTTGAATGAATGCCGCGCGCCAAACGGCTTTGATTGCCTGTCTTCAAGGATGCGGCAGGTGCGGCGACGGCGGAGCGATGTCCGCTGCGTCAGGCCGAAATGTGTCGTGACTTCTTCATGTTAGCGCTCTACCCATCACTCCGCAAACGTAGTGAAAGTCTCGCCGTGCGGGATTTCGGGAGTGAGGCTTGCTCACAGCGGATACGGATATCCAACGTCGTCGGTTCGACCGCTTCTTATGGATCAACTTCCCAATTTTATTCTGTTTCGTCGTCCTGATCGCAGCTTCCGTTTTTCTTTATAATTATTCGTTTTATTATTATGATCTTGCGAAAGATCAGGCGATCGCTCGGGCGCAAGAGACCATTCGGCGCGTCGTGATGGACGTGTCGCAGGTCTTCTATTCCTATGACAGCATCTTGAAGTCCTCCGTCGCGCTGCTCGGCGATGAGGCGATCGCGACATTGCCGGACCCGACCAAGAACCGACTGGCGTCCCGCATGGTCGAGCAGTTTCCGTATGTGACCTCGATTGTGTTCCTCGACGTGGGCGGCGCGGTCCGAATTTCATCCGGCGGAGATCCCACGGCGGAGCAGGCCTATGGCCGTGCAGACTTTTTTCGCGAGCAGGTCAGCGGCGCCCTGGTCGGCCCCTATCTCGCCTTTACCATGCGCACCTGGTTTGACCGGCCGGACTACCAGATCGCCATCAGCCGCCGCATGACCTATGATGGTCAGTTCAAGGGCGTGGGCGCCGTGTTCATCCGGCTGAGTGACTTCCGCGACCAGTTCACCAACATCAATATCGATGCGGGCAACATGATCGCCCTCGTCCATGAGAGCGGCCAGACGCTGACCCGCAAGCCGTCCAAGGATGGGCTCGGCGACTTCGGCGTCGAACTGTCGTCGGAAGACCGGGCGCGCTTCTCTGCCGCCAGCGAGGGGACATTCGTGGCGGAGGCGCCGGTGGATGGCCGCGAGCGCTTGTTCGTGTTTCAGCGTGTGCCGGACTGGCCCCTGGTTCTCGTGTTCGGCGTGCCGGTCACGGTGGTCTATGGCGAGTGGCGCCAGCGCATGACCCTGGTGAGCACGGGGGCGGCGCTTGTATGCGCCGGCTTCCTGTTCCTCGGTTTCCGGCTGCGCCGCGAGCGGATCCGGCGCGTCGAGGCGGAGGCGGCGCTGGAGCATCTGTCCATGACCGATTTTCTCACCGGCCTGGCCAATCGACGGCGCTTCGATGAGGTTTTGCAGCGGGAGTATCGCCGGGCGCAGCGGACCGGAAGCTGGCTGTCGGTGGCGATCATCGATGCCGACAGCTTCAAGGCCCTGAATGACCGTTATGGTCATTCCGCAGGCGATGAAACCTTGAAGATGATCGCTGAGGCCATCACCCAGAATGTCCGCCGGGTCACCGACCTTGCGGCGCGGCTTGGCGGCGAGGAGTTCGGCATCATCTTGCCCGATACCTCGGCCTCCGCAGCCTTCGAGATCGTCGAGCGCATCCGTCGAGCCATGGAGGAAAGCGCTGCGCGCGAGCATGGCCCTCCTTCTACCACCCTTAGCGCCGGCATCGCCTCGAACAAGGACCGGCCTGCCCCGGACAGCATGCGCAGTCTGATCGAGGCTGCCGACCAGGCCCTCTATCGCGCCAAGCATGGGGGCCGTAACCGAACCGAGCTGGCGTCGGCTGTCAGTGGTGTGGCGGCCGATCCGGAGCGGCAGTGCGAACATCGGGGCGTGTCGCCCTGACCGCGATTGAGCGGCATTGACGCGCCAGCTGTGCCATCCGCCCGGGCGCGGCTGCGGCCGATGGGGGGACCAAGGGGCTTAAACCACGGCTCGACGAGTGGAGCCATCGAGCCGTAGTCAGTCTATGCGGCGCGTGAGCATTCGCAGTGCAGGTGCGTTAGCCGCTTTGCACCTTGGTCTTAGACCGCTGCGCGGCTCTCCACATAGAGGGCATAAAGGGAGTGAGAGCTTGCCATATAGAGGCGGTTGCGCTTCGGGCCACCGAAGGCGAGATTTGCGCAGCGTTCCGGGAGCTTGATAAAGCCTATGGGCTTGCCCTGCGGGTTCAGGACCAAAACACCGTCAAGGTCCTCCGGCTTGCCCTTGAGGGGGAACGCCTTTCGTATGCCGGTTTCCACCGGCTCTGAGGCGAGGGCACCGTTGCTGCCGTAGCCGACCCAGAGATTGCCGTCGTGGTCGACTCGGAACCCGTCCAGAGCGCCTTGGTCGGCGCCATCGTAGAATTTGGTCTTGTTGCTCACGGTGCCATCGGCGGCGACGTCATAGGCCCAGATGCTGCGGTTGGGCGTTCCCTTCCATTCCACCACGTAGAGCTTCTTCTCATCAGGGGAGAAGGCGAGGCCGTTGGGGTTCACGAGATCGGAAATGACCGCCGTGATCTTGCCCGATCGGTCGATCCGATAGACGTTGGTGGTCTCCTGCTCTGAGGTGGCTCGAAAGCCTTCCCATTCGCCGTTGATGCCGAAAAGCGGATCGGTAAACCAGACGCTGTCGTCGGATTTCACCACCACGTCATTCGGGGCGTTGAGCCGCTTGCTGTTGTAGCTATCGGCCAAAACCGTGATTTTGCCGTTCTTCTCCGTGCGGGTGACGCGGCGCGTGCCGGAATGCTCGCAGGTGATAAGGCGGCCCTGCCGGTCGCAGGCATTGCCGTTGGCGAAATTGGCATTGGCGCGAAAGACGCTGGTGGCCCCAGTCTTCTCGTCGAACTTCATGATCCGATTGTTGGGAATGTCGCTGAACAGGAGGTAGCCGCCCTGCGGGAAATAGGCCGGACCTTCCGCCCAGCGGAAGCCAGAGGCCACCTGTTCCAGCGTCGACGAATAGAGCCTGTATTTGGCGAACGCCGGATCAAGGATCAGGACCGATGGGTCCGGATAACGCTGGTTGGGACTGAAGGAAAAGGTTTGCCCAAAGGCGGCGGCGGGCAGTGCCGCGGCCGCGAGAGACGCACCTGCGGACAGGAGCTTGCGACGGGAGATCATGCGTTTCATCCCTGGTGCGGCGCTTCATTGGCGAGTGCCGCGTTGGTAACGGATGGCAGTCGCCTCCCAAGGGTGTCAAGCACTAATGCATCAGTGCTGGCTTGGTGGATCGTTCTCTCGGTCACAAGCCTTGTATCGGGCCCAAAAAAAAGCCGGCCCGCAAGGTGGGCCGGCCTTCATAAGGTCAGAGTCAAGCAGGTCTCAGCCGCGCGGGCGCATCTTGCCCTTGGTCACCTTGCGGGGGCCGCGCGGGGCGAAGTCCCCGGAGGGACCGGCATCGCGGGTCTCGCGGGCGGCGGGCTTGCCGCCGGGCCCGGTGGGGCTCCAGCCGCGCCCGGCGGCGTTGGTGGTGCCGGTCTTGCTGCCGGCGGCCTTGCCGCGCGGACCGCCGGGGCCCTTGCCGAACGCACCCTTCACCGGCGGACGGCGGGTTTCCGCCGCGCCGGCACCGGAGCCGTCGTGCGGCTCGATCACATAGTCGCCGCCCTCGGTGGCGCGGGCCGAGAGGATGAAGGCTTCCGCCGTGCCGGCGGAAACTTCGAACAAGGTCTCGTTGTCGAAAATGCGGATGGCGCCGATGTCGGCCTTGGTCAGGCCGCCGCGACGGCAGATCAGCGGCAGCAGCCACTTGGGATCAGCATTCTTCCGCCGGCCCACCGCGATGCGGAACCAGGAGCCCGAGCCGCCCATGGGGCCGCCGTATTGGGTCTCGCTGCGCCCGCGCGGGGCCTCGTCACGGCCCGGCTCGCGCCGCACACGGCCTTCGCCGGGGTCGCTGACCTCTTCCGGCGCAGGAAGGCGCGCGCGATAGAGCCGCACCAGAGCTGCTGCCAATTCCTGCGGTGAATACTGCGCCAGCAGGGCTTCTGCCATGGTGGAATCTTCCGGCACCGGCGCTTCCGCCAGCAGCGGATCCGAGAGCATGCGCTCCTGGTCCAGCACGCGGATTTCCTCGGCGGTGGGCGGACCGCTCCAGCCGGCGACGACGCGGGCCTCGGAAATCAGATTCTCCGCCTTGCGGCGGCGGGCCGGGGGCACCAGCAGGACGCTGACGCCCTTGCGCCCGGCGCGGCCGGTGCGGCCGGAACGATGCTGGAGGCTTTCCGCATCGTGCGGCAGTTCCGCATGGATGACGAGGCCGAGGCCGGGCAGATCGATGCCGCGGGCGGCCACGTCGGTGGCGACGCAGACGCGGGCACGACCATCGCGCAGGGCCTGAAGGGCGAGGTTGCGCTCGTTCTGGCCCAGTTCGCCGGAGAGGGCGACGGCAGCGAAGCCGCGTTCCTGCAAGGTGGCGGTCAGGTGGCGCACGCTCTCGCGGGTGTTGCAGAACACGATGGCGCCCGGCGCTTCGAAGAAGCGCAGCAGATTGACCACCACATGTTCGAACTCACGCGGCCCGACGCGCACCGCGCGGTATTCGATGTCCGCATGGCCGCCGGCCGGGGTCTGCACCTGGATACGCAGCGCATCGCGCTGATAGCGCTTGGCGAGGCCGACGATGTCGCGGGGCAAGGTCGCGGAGAACAGAAGGGTGCGGCGTTCCTCGGGGGTGGCCTCGAGAATGAATTCGAGATCCTCGCGGAAGCCGAGATCGAGCATCTCGTCCGCTTCGTCCAGCACCACGGCCTGGAGGCCCGACATGTCGAGGCGGTTGCGCTCCAGATGGTCGCGCAGGCGACCGGGCGTACCGACCACCACATGGGCGCCGTCGCTGAGCTGGCGCTTCTCGCGCTGCGGGTCCATGCCGCCGACACAGGAGATCACCTTGGCGCCGGCTTCCGCATAGAGCCAGGTCAGTTCGCGATGGACCTGAAGCGCCAGTTCGCGGGTGGGGGCGATGATCAGCGCCAAGGGCGCGCCGGCCGGCGGAAGCCGTTCCCGGTCGCCCAGCAGGGTCTCGCCGATGGCCAAGCCATAGGCCACGGTCTTGCCGGAGCCGGTCTGGGCCGAGACCAACAGATCGCGATCCTTGGCATCCGGCGCGATGACCGCGCTCTGGACCGGTGTGGGTTCGTCATAATCATGGCCGGCAAGGGCGCGGGCCAGGGCCGGGGAAGTCGTGGGAAAGGCCACGTTCGGGAAACCTTGTTGGTCCGGGCGCAGGCGCCAAGGACGGGGAGCGGCGAAGGGGCGCCCGGCCGGAAAAGCCGCTGCTCGCAAACCTGCGCTGGAATAACACACGTCTCTTAGCGGGAAGATCATGGCGACGCCATGACCGCGCGCGAATAGCTGGCATGTGCATGTCGGGCCCTCAAACGAGCCGGAAGGTGAAAATATCAGCTTTTTAGCGCCGCCGACAGGCTGCGGACCGTGCCGCGGGGCTCAACGCACCGCGGTCAGGCGCGGGGTGTCGTTGGAGTTGGCGGCCCCGGCATTCAGCGGCAGGCGGATCACAACGGCGGTGCCGATCCCCTCCAGCGAGCGGATGCGCATCGCCCCGCCGTGCAGTTCCGCCAGCGACATGGCGATGGCCAGGCCCAGGCCGGAACCCTTGTGGGTCTTGGTGAACTGGCTTTCCACCTGCTCGAATGGCCGGCCGATCTTGGCCAACGCGTTGCGGGGAATGCCGATGCCCGTGTCCTCAATGGCAATGATGGCGGCGCCGCCATTGATGCGGGCCCGCACCGAGACTTTCCCGCCCTCGGGCGTGAACTTGACCGCATTGGACAAGAGATTGAGCAGGATCTGCTTCAGCGCACGCTTGTCGCCGCGCAGCACCAGTCCCTGGCCGACTTCCGATGTCATCAAAAGGTGCTTCTCGTCGCCCTTCACCGCCATGACGCGCAACGCATCGGCGACGATCTCGTCGATGCGCACGTCTTCCAGCTCCAGCTGCATGCGGCCGGCTTCGATCTTGGACATGTCGAGAATGTCGTTGATGACGTCCAGGAGATAGGTGCCGGAGCCTTTGATGTCGGCACAATATTCCCGGTACTTCTCCGAGCCGAGCGGGCCGAACATGCCGCTCTCCATGATCTCGGAGAAGCCGATGATGGCGTTCAGCGGCGTGCGCAGTTCGTGGCTCATATTGGCCAGGAATTCGCTCTTGGCGCGATTGGCGTCCTCGGCCCGGGTCTTCTCTTCGGAGTATTTCTCCGCCAGCTCGGCCAATTGCTGGGCCTGATGCTCCAGGGTTTGCTGCGATTTACGCAGATCCGCCACCAGCGCCATCAGCCGCTTCTCATTGTCCATGAGGCGTTCCTCATGGCGCTTGAGCGGGGTGATGTCGGTGCCCACTGACACATAGCCGCCATCCTTGGTGCGGCGCTCGGCGATCTTCAGCCAGCGGCCGTTGGACAGCTGCGCCTCGAACGCGCGGGAGCCTTCCTCCGGCTTGTCTTCC
This sequence comes from Azorhizobium sp. AG788, assembly GCF_943371865.1. GTDB lineage: Bacteria > Pseudomonadota > Alphaproteobacteria > Rhizobiales > Xanthobacteraceae > Azorhizobium. Next base: position 13,193 of record NZ_CALRWL010000041.1, read on the forward strand.
GGCTTCAGGGGCGTGCGGGTGACCGGGTGGCGGCCAACGGTGGCGATGGTATCGAACGAGGTGCCGGAGACGATGGCGTCGTCCGGAAGCTCGTGCAGGGTCTGGAACTTGGAGTTGCACAGCACCAGCCGATTGCGGCTGTCCCACAACACGAAGGCTTCCGAGATGCTCTCGATGGCGTCGCGCAGGCGCATGTCGGCGGTGACGGTGCGCTCGGCGAGGCGTTGGGCCTCGGTGACATCCATGGCGATGCCGATCAGGTGGGGGCCGTCCTCGCCCGCCTGCTGCACCACTTCGGCGCGCATGCGCAGCCATACGAAGTCGCCGCGGGCGGTGCGCATGCGGAACACCCGGTCTACCGAGGCGCCGGGGCGCTCGGCCAGTTCCTGGGCCAGTTCGTAGAGATCGCCGTCGTCCGGATGCACCAGCTTGGCGATCTCGCCGAAGGACATCAGCTCGTCGCGGCGCTCCAGTCCGAGGATCTCGAACATGGTGTCGGACCAGTACATGCGGCCGCGAGCCATGTCCCAGTCCCACATGCCGCAACGGCCGCGGTTCAGCGCGGTGTCGATGCGCATGCGGACGGTGTCGTAGATGTGGTCCGCCTCGCGGGCTCGACTGGCCTGCCAATGGAACGAGAAGCCGAGGATCAGCAGCACCGCCCCGGTGGTGGTGAACAAGGTGATGGTCAGTGTCGTGCTGTCGGACCAGGCGGCGAGCGCCCGGTTCATGGGCTGGATGAACACCAGCTGTCCCAGCGGCGGGTTCAGGTTGCGCACCGTGGCGAGGGAATTGACATCGCCGACCGGGATTTCCAGCACGCCTGCCCGTTCCGCGAACACGGTGAGCGGCTGGGAGGGGTCCATGAGATCGGAAATGCTGGCGACGCGCGGGGCGCTGTCCGGCGCGGAGGCGATGATGCGGCCCGACGGGTCGGTGACATAGACCCGCCGCCCGCCGGTGGTGGCGCGCGGGGGCAAAGCGTCCTGAAGCGCGGATCCGGCTTTCGCCAGGCTACCGCCCAGGCGATGGTTGAGACCTTCGGCGGTGGCCAGCGACATGAGGCTCATGTCGTCCTTGGCATTGTCGAGGACCGACTGGCGATGGCTATGCACCTGCACAACCGCGCCCACCCCCAGCACGAGCAGGAAGGTGACGATCAGGGCAGGAACGATACGACGCAGAAAAGGCTCGGCTTCCAACAGCCGTTGATAGGCAGGTCGCGCTACGGATCTTGCCAATCCACCTATGGCGTCACCGCGCGCGACTACGCTCGCAGCGTTGGCGCGTGCCATCGCCGACCCCCCTTCGGATGTCCCGGGCTGCAGGGGCGGCCACGCCCCCAAAAGCCTATCGTCCTCACGTGACTGGAGGGACGTGCCGCATCTCTCCGAATCGAGGCCGATTGGAATCGAATCGAGGGGTCCTTGTCTAGAGTCCGAAGAGTCAAGACCCTTAAAAAGGAGGTGTTTGCGGGCGTTTCTTCGCGTTCAGGCGGTATCGGAAGGGGCCGGCCCTATCCCGGTGCCCGGCGCAGCCTCATTGTTAGCCGGGGGTGTGGAAAGCGGGGATAGTTCGCCGCTGTCAAGGCGGCTTGTTTCGCGGGCACCGCCCATGCCCTCACGCTCCGCCTAAGCTGATCCGTTCAAGGCTTTGAAACCACGCTTGTTTTTCGCTTCGGTGCGCGGGCGGCGGCCGCGGTGGGGGTGACGGGCGCGATCAAGCTTGAGCTGTGCCAGCGATCGAACGCTTCCACCAGGAAGTCGACGAAGACCCGCACCTTGAGGTCGAGGGTCGCCCGGGCCGGAAACAGGGCGACGGTCTCCAGCGGTTCGCGCCGCTGCCACTCCGGGAGCACGACCTCAAGTTCGCCATTCTCCACCCGCCGCCGCGCCAGGCAGCGGGACATCATCATGATGCCGGCGCCGCCGATGGCCTGGCGCATGGCCATGATCGGATCGTTGGTATCGAGAATGGGCGAGATTTTAAGGTCGAAGGCGCCCGTCGGGCCGATCAGGTTCCATTGCAGCGGGCCGGGCGAGAAGCGCACAGCCACCAGATCGTGGTCCACCAGTTCGCGGGGGTGGGTGGGGCGGCCTTTGCGGGCGAGATACGCCGGACTGGCCAGAAACTGAAGGTTGTTCGTGCCGAGGCTGCGCACGTGATAGCTGGAATCACGGACCGGCCCTGGCCGCACCGCCACGTCGAAGCCGTGCTCGATCAGGTCCATGGGGTGGTTGTCGAGCGTCAGGTGCAATTGCACCTTCGGGTAGCGCGCGCGGAACGTCGCCAGTTCGGGCTCCAGCACCAAGATCGCGGTGGCGTAGGTCAGCAAGACCTTGAGGTGCCCCTCCGGTTCCTGGGTCAACTGCCGCATGGAGGCGTCGGCCCGGTCAAGGGCGGCGATGGCATCCACGCAGCGCTGATAATAGGCCTGCCCCGCCTCGCTGGGCCACACGCGGCGCGTGGTGCGATGGAGCAACTGGACACCGAGGCGGTCCTCCAGCGCCTTCACCTTGCGGCTGACGGAGGTGGGCGGAAGGCCGAGCTGTTCGGCGGCGCCGTTGAAGCTGCCGCGGTCCACGACCCGCAGGAACACTTCCACATCATCCCAGCGTGCCATGCGCCAACTCCGCCAATCGCTCGAACTGCAAACACGTATCGTGAAATGCCTCTGGCGCGACGGGAAACCCCGCCGCGCCAGAGGCGATCGCATCAGATGGAGGTCATATCCGATGCTGAACGCATCACATGGGGATCAGTTGGTGCCGATGCCACGGTCGCCGAGCTGAAGCTGCAGGCTGTCATTGCTCCGGGGGGCGGTGAAGATGGCATTCACCTGCGCTGCGCGGGGCGATTCCGCCTGGGCGTAGCCGAGGGGCAGAACGGTCTGGGTCGCCATGGCGGCCGACTGAGCGGCCACCGCATAGGCTTCCTTGTTCTCGTTGGACACATATTCATCCGCACGCGCGATGCCCGAGAAGGACACGGCAGCGGCGAGGGCGATGGCGGCATAGGTGATCTTGCGCATGGGACTATTCCTTTTGTTCATTCGTTGGGGCCGTTGGAGCGGCCCGATCCGATGAGCGAGAGATAGTCCCCGATGCCCTCCGAGATAATGCTGCATTTTCGCAGTTCATTATCCCGGATTGAGCACTAATCCCGATGGCAGCTTGAGGCGTTGCTGTTTCCCTCAGCCCAAAGAACGGTTGGCGATATCGGAGACGTCCGCAGACAAGCCCGGCGCCGCCGCGACCCGGCGCAACGCCCGCTCGGCACTGGCGCGGCGCACCGGCTCCAACTGGCGGAAGGTCTTGAAGGCGGAAAGCAGACGCGCCGCCACCTGCGGGTTCTTGCCGTCGAGCGCCAGCACCACATCCACCAGGAAGTCGTGCCCTTTGCCGTCGGTGCGATTGAACTGGGTCGGATTGCCGGTGGCAAACGCGCCGATGAGCGCACGCACCCGGTTCGGATTGGCCATGGAGAACACCGGCAGCAATGTCAGCCCCTGTACCCGCTCCAGGGTGCCCGCTTCGGGGATCTGGGCCTGGAGGCCGAGCCATTTGTCGATCACCAGCGGGTCCGTGACGAAGCGGCGGTAGAAGTCCTCCAGCACCTCGATGCGGGCGGGCGTATCGTGCTGCACCAGCACCGCCAGGGCTGCGAAACGGTCGGTCATGTTGTCGGCATCGGCATATTGCGCCTGGGCGCGGACGATGGCTCCTTCGGTGCCGTCGGCGGTCAGATAGTCCAGCGCCAGATTGCGCAGCGCCCGCCGTCCCGCCGCGTCAGCATCCGGGGAATAGGCCGAGCCATTGGTCATGGCGTCATAGGCTGCTTCCAAGGGGGCATGGAGGGCGTCCGCCAGGATCTGGCGCAGCGCCCGTCGGGCCGCGAACACGGCGTCTGGGTCCACATTGCTGCCGATCTCGCGGGCGATCTCATTCTCGCCCGGCAGCGCCAAGGACTGGGCCTTGAAGGCGGGATCCAGATTGGCGTCCGCTAGCAGCCGGCGCGCGGCTTCTACCAAGGGCGTGGTGTCCGGCAGGCTGCCGTTGGCGGCGCCGGCCTTCAGCAGGGCAAAGGCCAGGCCCTGCATGGCGTCGAAGCGGTTGAACGGGTCGCGATCGTGGGCGGCCAGGAATACCAGATCCGCTTCAGTGAGGTTGGTGGAGAGGTTGATCGGGGCGGAGAAGCCGCGATTCAGCGACAGCACCGGGCGGGCAGAAAGGCCGGTGAAGACAAAGGACTGTTCCGCCTGCGTGACCTCGATCACGTGGTGCGGCACGTTGCGTCCATCATCCAGCGTCAGAGGCAGGTCGGTGCCATCCGGCCCCAGCAGGCCCACCGCCAGGGGAAGCACCACCGGCTTTTTATCGGTCTGGCCGGGGGTGGGCGGCGTGGACTGGGTCACATCCAGCCGGTAGGTGCCGACGGCCGGGTCATAGCTACCGCTGGCGGTGACGCGCGGTGTGCCCGATTGCGCATACCACAGTGCGAACTGGCTCAGGTCCCGTCCGGTGGCCTCGGCAAACGCGGCGAGGAAGTCCTCGATGGTGGCGGCATCGCCGTCGTGGCGCTGGAAGTAGAGGTCCATGCCAGTGCGGAAGCCCTCTTCCCCCAATAGGGTTTTCAGCATCCGCACCACCTCGGCGCCCTTCTCATAGACGGTCGCCGTGTAGAAATTATTGATCTCGCGATAGGTTTCCGGCCGCACGGGATGGGCCAGGGGGCCGGCATCCTCGGTGAACTGGGCGGCCTTGAGCAGGCGCACGTCGGAGATGCGCTTGACCGGGCGCGAGCGCTGGTCGGCGGAAAATTCCTGGTCGCGGAAAACCGTGAGGCCTTCCTTCAGGCACAGCTGGAACCAATCGCGGCAGGTGACGCGATTGCCGCTCCAATTGTGGAAATATTCGTGGGCGATCACCCCCTCGATGCCGGCATAATCCGCATCGGTGGCGGTCTGCGGACTGGCGAGCACGTACTTGTCGTTGAAGACGTTTAGGCCCTTGTTCTCCATGGCGCCCATATTGAAGTCTGACACGGCGACGATGTTGAACACGTCGAGATCATATTCGCGGCCGAACGCCTGCTCGTCCCAGCGCATGGAGCGCTTGAGGGCATCCATGGCGTATGACGCGCGGGTCTCCTTGCCGGGCTCCACATAGATGCCCAGTTCGACTGGCTTGCCGGAAGCGGTGACGAAATGGTCCGGCACCTTGGACAGGTTTCCGCCCACCAGCGCGAACAGATAGGACGGCTTCGGCCAGGGATCGTGCCAGATGGCATAGTGGCGATCAGTGCCGGCGATGGGGCCGCTGCGCTCCAGATTGCCATTGCTCAGAAGCACCGGGGCTTCCTCGCGATTGGCTTCCACGCGCACCGTGTAGACAGCCAACACGTCGGAGCGATCCGGGAAATAGGTGATGCGGCGGAAGCCTTCCGGCTCGCACTGGGTGCAGTAATTGCCCCGCGTCCGGTAGAGGCCCATCAGCTGGGTGTTGGCCGTGGGGTCGACCAGGGTCTCGATTTCCAGCAGGAACGCGTCGGCGGGGGGATGGCTGATCACCATGCCCTGCGGCGTCGCCTCATAAGCGCCGCCCGCCAGCGGCACGCCGTTGATGGCCACCCGCACCAGGGTCAGGCCATCGCCATCCAGCACCACCGGTGCCGTCGCGTCGCCGCGCGGATTGCGCCGCAACGCCAGGCTGGAGACTACGCGGGTCGCGCTGGGATGCAGGGAGACATCGAGATTCACCGTATCCACGAGCCACGCCGGCGGCCGGTAGTCCGCAAGGCGCACGGGATGGGTCTCGGCGTCACGCATGAAAAACTCTCCCAACGTACAGCGCCGCTTACGGCGCGACGAGGAGACTAGAAGTTAGGGCGCGCAGGCGAAAGGGCCAAGAGCCGCGCGGGCGTGGCAAAACACAGAAGGTTCGAAATAAGCCCGACGTCGGTAACAAATTACAGTGCTCGGGCATGATCACAAAGTATCCGCTTTCTCGCCGCGTCATCCCCGCATGGGAACTATAGGTCAATCCTCTGGTTAATCCGTCCGGAGGATCGATCTATGGTGAGATTTGAAGCATTGGACGCATGGCGCGGAATCTGCGCTGTTCTGGTTGTTTTGTTTCATTTCTGTTTCATTTTCGTATCGCCGCTGATGGGCTATCGGTTGGTGTCGAATGCCTATCTGTGCGTTGATTTTTTCTTTGTGCTGAGTGGGTTTGTGGTGTGTCACGCCTATCGCGACCGGCTCTCGGACGCCGGAAGCTGGCTGAGTTTCGTCGTGCGGCGCTTTGGCCGGCTGTGGCCGCTGCATGCCACCCTGCTGGCGGCGTTTGTCCTCTTCGTCGGCGTCGTGAACCTGCTGCCGCATCCGGACCGCTTCGCCCTCACCTGGGGACCGAGCGAATATTCCGCTGTGGCCATCCCGCTGCACGCCCTGCTGCTCAATGCGGTCAATTTGCATGGCATGGCCTGGAACGCACCCAGCTGGAGCATTGGCGCGGAATTTTACACCTATCTGCTGTTCGGCGCGGCCTGCATCCTGGCCGGGCGCGGGCTCACACTCGCCGCCGCGGTGCTCGCGCTTGCGTCTGTTTCACTGCTGGCAGTGGTCTCGCCCACCTATATGAACTCCACCGCAGATTTCGGCCTGTTCCGTTGTGTGGCGGGCTTCTTCACCGGGGTGGTGGCCTATCGCCTCTTCCAGGCGGGCCAGGCGCGCTTTGCGGGGATCTCGCGGTGGGGCGCCACAGCAATCGAGGCTGGCGTCGTGGCCCTTGTGGTGACCTTTGTCCTCTTCGCGGGCCGTGGCCCCGATGCGGTGGCGATGGTGAGCCTCGCGGCCCCCTTGGTCTTTGCCCTGGCCGTGCTGGTGTTCGCACGGGAGGGCGGCCATGTCTCGCGGCTGCTGCGGGCGCGGCCGCTGAAGGCGCTGGGGCGGTGGTCCTATTCCATCTACCTGGGCCACCAGTTGGTGCTGATGGCCGCAGCCTATGGCGTGTGGGCGTTCGCGCGCTGGCAGGGGCTCAATCTGGAAACCCAGGTTCTGGTGGAGGGCCACGCCAAGACGCTTTATGCGGTGGGCGGGGTTGCCGGCAGCTTTGCGCTATTGGTGGCGATCCTCGTGGCCGTGGTCGCCTTGGCGGCCCTCACTTACGCCCGCGTCGAAGAGCCTGCCCGCCAAAGGTTCAATGGCTTGGCCAAGCGTATGGACGCGGGCGCGTGGGGCTTCCGCATTCAGCCGGTCGCGAGCCGCGCATCCAGGGCTTCGTAAAGTGGGTTTTCGGTGGCGAAGACATATTCGATCGGCCCCACCGTCACCATGCTCGCCCCCTCCGCCCGCAGGAAGATGGAGAGGCTGTGCAGGGTATCGGGCGGGCAGTGCAGGGTGAGCATGCCCGAGGAGGTAGGACCGCCGAACGGCGCCACGCAGCGGAACCGCGTCACCGCATCCTGCACCAGATTGGCGTTGCACTGGGTAAAGCGGGTGCGTACCTCACGCATGGTGCGGGCGCGCTTTTCGGCCGCCATGCGGTCGAACATGGCGTGGGCCGCCGTGCGCGGGCCGCGCGACCAGTCGGCGGTGAGCGAGGCCACCAGATTGGCCTCCGACCGCAGAATGACCCCGTCGTCCACCACCTTGAGGCCATTGGCGGACAGGGTCGCGCCGGTGGTGGTGATGTCCACGATCAATTCGGCCGATCCCGAAGCGGGCGTGCCCTCGGTAGCGCCTGCGCTCTCGACGATGCGGTAATCCACGATACCGTGGCGGGCAAAGAAGCTGCGGGTCAGGTTCACATATTTGGTGGCGACGCGGATGCGCCGCCCGGTGCGGCTGTGGAAGTGCCCGGCCACATCGTCCAGGTCTTCCATGGAGCGCACGTCGATCCAGGCCTGCGGCACCGCCACCACCACATTGGCATGGCCGAAGCCGAGCGGCTCCAACAGCATCACCCGGCTATCCGCATGGGGGATGTTCTCGCGCACCAGGTCTTCGCCGGTGACGCCCACATGCACCGCGCCGGCGGCCAGCGCCGCAGCAATTTCGGAGGCGGACAGATAGGCGACTTCCACATTCTCCACGCCGCCCAGCGCGCCGCGATAGTCGCGGGCGCCGCGGGCCTGTACCAGCGGCATGCCGGCGCGGGAGAAGAAGGCGTGGACGTTTTCTTGCAGCCGGCCCTTGGAGGGCACGGCGAGGATCAGGGTATCGCTCATGACTGGCCCTCCAGAAGCGCCAGACGCTCCACCCATGCGGCAAATCCCACCGCCGGCACTACGCCCGGCGCGCCCAGGCGGCTCAGCAGGCGGTCATAGCGCCCACCAGCCACCAATGGCCCCTCGATACGCCCTTGCGGATCGCCCAGCTCGAACACCATGCCGCTGTAATAGTCCAGCGGCCGGCCGAAGGCGGCGGAGAACTGCACGTCCGGCAGGTTCACCCCGTGGGCGGAAAGGAAGCCCGCGCGGGCCTCGAACGCGGTCACGGCGGCGCCGATGTCCATCTGCGCCTCCCGGGCCAGATCGCGCATCTGCTGCGCGGCCTCGTCCGGCTCGCCGGCAATGGAGAGATAGCGCGAGAGGATGGCTGCGGTCTCGGAAGACAGGCCGTTGCCCTCCAGCGCCGACTGCTCCAGGAAGCGGGCGGCGATTTCCGACACCGTGCGCCCACCCACCGTGGTGATGCCGGCGATGGACAAAAGGTCGGTGATCAGGGCGCGGGCGGCCACCGGATCGGAGCCGGCCATGGCGGAGAGCACGCCCGCATGGGTGGTGCTGCCCCCCACGGGCGCCTGGCTGAGGCGCATGAGGTCCTCATCCAGCCGGCCCTGGCCGAAGTCCTTCATCAGGCGCCGCCGCCACACCGGGGCCAAAGGCAACGCCTCCAGCACGGCGGCGAACAGGCCCACGTCGCCCAGCAGGATTTCCGGGTCCGGCACGCCATAGATGGCGCAGGTTTCCAGACCCAGGGCGAGGATGTCGGCATCCGCCGCTTCCCGGTCTGCGCGGCCGAAGGATTCAACGCCAGCCTGGCGGAATTCCCCGGAGCCAACCCCGCGGAAGCGGAACACCGGGCCGAGATAGCTCACCGCCGCCGGCATGGGCAGGCGCAGCCGGCCCACTTCCCGCGCCACGGGAATGGTCAGGTCCGGCCGCAGGCAGAGCTCCTGGCCGCTCTCATCCGTGGTCAGGAACATGCGGCGGCGGATGGATTCGCCCGACAGGTCCAGGAACGCGTCCGCCGGTTGCAGGATCGGGGGATCCAGGCGGGTGAAGCCCGCGGAGGCAAAGCGCACCATCAGCGCCTCATCCAGGGCGCTGGTGTCGCGGAACGGGGGTGGGCTTTGCGCCTCGGTCGGCATTTCGGCTCTGAATCTCAAGCGGTGGGCGGGGACGCCCTTGGGGCGGAACACCCGCCGGTTTCGACGCGGCTTCTAGCAAAGCTGGAGGCCCACGACCACCCCGGCGCCGCCGCGTCGCCCTTAAGCCTGCCGCGAGCCTCGGCTATAAGGGCGCAACGCTCGAGATTCGAAAGGTGGCCCATGGCCGAGATCAGCAAGCCCGAAGGCACGCCCACCAAACGCGAGGCGAAAGCGCCTGCGGTGTCCGCTCTGTCGTTCGAGGCCGCCCTGGCGGAACTGGAAGGCATCGTCCAGCGCCTGGAGGCGGGCAATGTGCCGCTGGAGGAGAGCATCGCCATCTATGAGCGTGGCGAAGCCCTGAAGAAGCGCTGCGAAGCCCTGCTGGGCGAGGCCGAGGCACGGGTGGCCACCATCACCCGCGACGCTGACGGACGTCCCACCGGCACCGCGCCCCTGGATCCCGCCGGCTGAGGCTGTGCCGGAATGGGACGGCGTGTGTTCCGCGTTGGAACACGACCGGAACAGAGCCGGAGCGAATCGCTGATCCGCGCCGGTGCCGGTTTCGTTCTTTTCAGTAGAGGCCGGGGATGATGCGCTTGGTGCGGGCCACATAGGCGTCGTAGTCGGCGCCGAATGTTTCCCGCATCATGGCCTCCTCGCGGCCCACGCGGAACGCGAACAGGATGCCGAACCCGACCAGGCCCGAAAAGCCGGCCAGCAGGTTCGGCAGCAGCAGGGCCTGGGCCAACGCCCACAGGAAAAAGGCCGAATACATCGGGTGCCGCACCTGCCGGTAGACCCCGGAAGTGACCAGTTGATGCGCATCCTTGATCTCCAGCGTCACCGACCAGTTGCGGCCGAGGTCGCGGTGGGTGCGCCAAAACAGCCAGAGCGCCGCTGCGAAAACCAGGGTTCCCGTTACCAGTTGGGCCACGGAGAGCGGATAGGTCAGCGCGCGGGGCCAATTGGTGACGGCGAATACGGCGGGGATGATGCCCAAACCGAGGGTCGAGATCGTCAGCAGCGTATAATCCCGCAGCGTCCGATGGCGCGCATCCGCCACTTGGGTGCGCTTGGCTTTCAGTTCAAACGGCAGACGCAGGACGTACCAGCCGATGACGCCAGCGGCCCAGATCAAGGTGGCGACCGAAAGGGTGGACACGGGGTGGGGAAAGAGGGGCAGGGAGATCATGCGCTCTTTTGCTGTTTTGCCGCCTCCGGTGCAAGCAGCCCGCCCTCCGCCGTGAACACCGAAAGCGGCCCCTCCGGCGTTCCCACCAGCACGTCGAACGGTACCGGGGCACAGATAAAGGCATAGAAATCAAATGGCGCCCGCTGGTCATTGGCCAGGAAGAACTGGCAATGCAGACGCATCACGTCAAAGCGGAACCGCGCGAACGTGGCCGGCGAGAGCATGGTCCTGATGGCAACCCGGCGGATCAGGGGGCGCCGGGTGGTGTCACCGTCACCGGCGCGTTCCAAGGTGACGGGGTCAACCTTGTAGAAGGAGACGATGTCGTCGCGGGCCTGATACTCGGTCCAGCCGATGGCTGAGGCCTTGGAGAGGGTGCGGGTCGAGCCGCGCAGGCGGTCGGCGGCGGGATGCAGGGCGAATTTCGCGATGGTGGAGCCCAGCGTCAGCACCCGGATCGGAACGGTGGTTCCCAATTGCGGGTCATCTCTCAGCGCGCGGGCCACGAGGCTGACCACGTGCATGGCCCCGAGGCTATGTCCGGCCAGAACGATCTCGTCCAAGCCGCCCATGGCGACGGTCGCCCGCAGGCGATCCGCGAACGCGGTGATGCGCTCCTTCAGCTTTGGATAGCGGTCGTGGGCGAAATCCACCGAGAATTCCGCAAGGTCCAAGGACTGCCGCAGCCGCAGCCTTTGATTGAGCAGGCGGATCAGGCTCAGGCCCACAGCGAGCGCCACGAGAATGCCGGCAACCACCGCTGTCCACCGACCGGTCTGCCCGTGGGCTGCGAGAGCCGTGCCGATCAGCGCGTTGCTCACCAGCGGCTGGAGCGCGCGGGCGGCGAACCAGCCGAGGCCCCCGGCAAAGGCCCAGATGAGGGCCAGCGTGAGATAGGGGAGACAGAAGAAGATGCCGTAGCGGTGGCTGGTCTTAAAATAGCGGATGATCGTGCCGGTGATGATCATGTCTCCGAGCGCCCGCACCGTGCCCTTCAAATGGGACCAGCGGCTGCGGTTCATGTCCGCCCGCACGAGGTCGTCCCAGGCGAGCACTTCGAAACGGGTCTCCGTGGCCCATTCCGGCCCCTCGGCGCGGGTGGTCCAATAGCCGCCGGTGCGGTTTATGCGGGAATCATCGGACGCCTTTGCCTTGACATTCCAGACCCCGGCAAAGCGCGCCAATTCGCGCAGGAACACCCGGTGGTGGGCCTCCACGGTCATGGCGTCATAGCCGGCCACGAAGAAGATGTGGCGGCGGAACGGGGGCGGAGGGGGAGGTACAGACATGATGGAATCAGTCTATCGGAGCCGAGCGGGCGGCGCAAAGCAGCCCCTCGGGTTGCGCCCTTGATCTCTCGCGACGGGGTGGTACCTATGCTGCCCATTGGCCGCCAGCGCCGCGGCGCGAGCCTCAAGGGCGGCGTGTGCGACCTTGTCTTTTCAGTCGTGGCGGCGGGAGTATGGTGTGACGACGCCGCAGAGGCTGCTGTTCGTGCAGGTCAAGAAACCACCATCTGTCAGCGTCGTCTTCGTCTCGTACAATAGCGGGGCGGTGTTGCCGCGGGCCATTGCTTCGGTGCCGGACAAGACGCAGGTGGTGGTGGTGGACAACGCCAGCCCCGAAGGCACCGGCTGGGCCGATGGTGCGGGACGTCCGTTCGATCTGGTGCCCATGGCGCGGAACATGGGGTTCGGCGCCGCCTGCAATGCGGGCGCGCGCGCGGCGCGGGGAGACTATGTGCTGTTTCTCAATCCCGATGCCGTTCTGGAGGCAGATGCCATTTCCGCCTTGCTGCGCGCGGTGAAGCGCTATGGCGACCCGGCGATCTTCATGCCGGCCATCATTGGCGAGAATGGGCGCCCCATGCGCAAGGAAGGCTCCATCCTGGAGCCGGTACCGCGCAAACGGCGGCTCAAGGCGGACGAGATCGTTGGCGACTATTGCACCCGCTTCGTCCACGGCGCGGCATTTTTGATGGAGCGACGGGCATTTCTGGCGCTCGGCGGCTTTGACGAAGCCATTTTCCTCTATCATGAGGACGATGACTTGGCGTTGCGCGCGCGGGGGCAGGGTATCCCCATCATCGTTGTCGCTGATGCCAAAGTGACCCACGCGGGCGGCAATTCCTCCACCCCCAGTTGGCGCCAGACCTTCCGCGTCAACCGCTTCAAGAAGCAGTCGGAACGCTATGTCCGGGCGAAGTATGGCGCGGCGAAGGGGACCGGGGCGGAAGTGCTGTATCTTGCGGGCGGCTGCGTCCTCTCGCTCCTGATGCTCGATATCCATCGCCTGATGATCCGCTCAGGCAAGATTGCCGGGTTATTTGACGTGATTCCCCCGACGCCGCCTGCCTCGTCGTCACGGGCCCCCTGACCGCCTGCTTCTGCCTTTGATCTCCGCCAGATGAGCCTTCACCGATGAGCACGCAAAATACGCCGCGGATCGCGCGCCACCTGCTCACCGCAGCCGTGAAGGTGTTTGCCGGCTTCGATCCCGCTGCCAACATCCGCAAGGCTCTGGGCCTGATGGCCGCCCCGGAGACCGGGGAGGAATTGCCGGACGAGAAGGATCTGGCCACCCTGCGCCGCCGGGTGATCCGCCCGTTGGGCGCCATGGACGGGCGCCCGGTGTGTCTGTTCGCCACCTATTCGCCCGATGGGCGCATCTGGCCGCACGTGGCCAATTACTGCCGCGATCTGAGGGCCGCCGGATGCCGGCTGGTGATGATCGTCGCCACCGACCGCCCCGATCTGCGCTGTTACGATCCCGGCCCCGCAAGCGCCGATGCGCTGCTGGTGGTAGAGAATTTCGGCTACGATTTTTCCGCCTGGGCGCGCACGCTGCGCCTGTGGCCGGACCTCTGGTCGGCGCCGGCGCTGTGGTTCGCCAACGATAGCGTCTACCACTCCCCCTCGGCCCTGCCGGCCATGCTTGAGCGCATGAAGCGCAGCCCGGCGGATGTGGTGGCGCTGACGGAGAGCACCGCCTTCCGCCGTCATTTCCAGAGCTACTTCTTTGTGTTGCGTCAGGCGGCTCTGGGCAATCCGGCGGTGCGCGACTTCTTTTCCGAGGTCCGCGCTCTCGGCGACAAGCAGAAGGTCATCGAGAGTTGCGAGGTGCCGTTGCCCAGTCTGCTGGCCACCGCCCGGCTTCAGGTCGAGGTGCTCTATCCGCTCGGCGAAGACGATCCCCGCTCGGCCAACCCGACGCTCGCCGCTTGGCAGGAGCTGTTGCGTAACGGCATGCCGTTCGTGAAGGTGCAGCTTCTGCGGGAGAATCCGATGCAGGTAGATATCGGCCGTTGGCGGACCGATCTGACCGCCGCCGGATTCCGTATGGAAGAGATAGAGATGCATCTTGGCAGCAATAAAATACCATCGGCAGCCTTGTTGCAGCCGTGAACGGGGCGGATGACACCCGCCACGTGTCATGGGGACCCATCCGCGCAGTGTCCGCGTTGCGCGTTGCGCTGCTCCATCTGACTGTGTAAGCCTCGATTTCCGGCGCGCTGCCGGTGTGCGGAGTGTTCGGTGACGGTAACGAAGACACCGCTTCTCGATACGGTGCGCGACGCCTCAGACGTCAGGCGCCTGCCGGAAGAGAAGCTCCCCCAACTGGCTGCTGAGTTGCGCGCGGAAACCATCAGCGCCGTCTCGGTCACCGGTGGGCATCTGGGCGCGGGCCTCGGCGTGGTCGAACTGACCGTGGCGCTGCATCACGTTTTCAACACGCCCGACGATCGGCTGATCTGGGACGTGGGCCATCAGTGCTATCCCCACAAGATCCTCACCGGCCGCCGCGATCGCATCCGCACCCTGCGACAGGGCGGGGGGCTGTCGGGTTTCACTCGCCGGTCGGAGAGCGCTTACGATCCGTTCGGCGCGGCGCATTCCTCCACCTCGATCTCCGCCGGCCTCGGGATGGCGGTGGCGCGGGATCTGTCCGGCGGCGACCGCAATGTGGTTTGCGTCATCGGCGATGGCGCCATGTCCGCAGGCATGGCCTATGAGGCCATGAACAATGCCGGCGCCATGGACAGCCGGCTGATCGTCATCCTCAACGATAATGACATGTCCATCGCCCCGCCCACCGGGGCCATGTCGGCCTATCTGGCGCGGCTGATCTCCGGGCGCACCTACCTGTCGCTGCGGGAAATCGGCAAGCAGCTCGCCCATCGCATGCCCAAATTCGTCGAGCGCGGCGCCGCGCGGGCGGAGGAGTTCGCACGCGGCTTCTGGACCGGCGGGACGCTGTTCGAGGAGATGGGCTTCTATTATGTGGGCCCCATCGACGGCCACAATCTGGAGCACCTGTTGCCGGTGCTGAAGAATGTGCGCGATGCCAAGACCGGGCCGATCCTGGTCCATGTGGTGACCCAAAAGGGCAAGGGCTATCCGCCCGCCGAGGCGTCCGCCGACAAGTATCACGGCGTGGTCAAGTTCGACGTCTCCACCGGCGCGCAGATGAAGGCGAAGTCCAACGCCCCCAGCTATACGCGGGTGTTCGCCGAGGCGCTGATCGAGGAGGCGGGCCGGGACGACAAGGTGGTGGCGATCACTGCCGCCATGCCTTCGGGCACGGGGCTGGATCTGTTCGGCCAGGCGTTTCCCACCCGCACCTTCGACGTGGGCATCGCCGAGCAGCATGCGGTGACGTTTGCGGCCGGCTTGGCAGCGGAGGGGTACAAGCCGTTCTGCGCGCTGTATTCCACCTTCCTCCAGCGCGGGTATGATCAGGTGGTCCACGACGTGGCCATCCAGAATCTGCCGGTGCGCTTCGCGGTGGACCGCGCGGGCCTGGTGGGCGCGGACGGTGCCACCCATGCGGGGGCGTTCGACATTGCCATGCTGGCGTGCCTGCCCGGCTTCACGGTGATGGCCCCCGCCGACGAGGCGGAACTGACGCATATGATCGCCACCGCCGTGGCCCATGATGCAGGCCCCATCGCCTTCCGCTTTCCGCGCGGCGAAGGCGTCGGGGTGGAGCGGCCGGTGCGGGGCGAGGTGCTGCCCATCGGCAAGGGCCGGGTGGTGCGCGAGGGCACCGATATCGCACTCTTGTCGCTGGGCACGCGGCTTGCGGCCTGCCAGGAGGCGGCGGAGCGGCTTGCGAGCCTGGGCCATTCGGCGACCGTGGCGGATGCCCGATTTGCCAAACCCATCGACCGGGATCTGATCTTGCGGCTGGCGCGCGAGCACCGGGCGCTGGTGATCGTGGAAGAGGGCTCTGTGGGCGGCTTCGGCAGTCAGGTGCTGCAACTGCTCTCCGACGAGGGCATGCTGGACCGCGGCCTGAAGGTGCGATCGCTGGTGTTGCCGGATACCTATATCGATCAGGATACGCCGGCGGAGCAGATGGCGCAGGCCGGGCTGGATGCCAATGGCATCGTGGCGCGCAGCCTGGCGCTGCTGGGGCAAAACGTCGAACGGCTCGGCGCTGTCCCGCTGCGGGCCTGAGGTTTTCGGATCGCGGCACATGCCGCGATAGGCTTTTGCTTCAAGGCGTCGTCACATCAAGGCGTCGTCAGCCGAGATTTCTCTTCACCACCATGTGAGCGGGTGATGCCCGACGTCGCGCGTGTCGATCCGCCTCAGCCCTTGCAAGCCTTTTCGAACGCGGCGTAAGCGTCGGCTGCGCCGGCCAGGGAAATCTGCTGCTTGGCGCCCTTGGTCTCGATGGTGAGCAAGGGGGCGCCGCGGGTCACGGCCTTGATGTCGTCGAACTTGGCGCCGGCATTCACATCGACGGCCCCGCTCTCTTCATTGGCGACCGCCTTGCCGGGAAGATCTTTCTTCACCTTGCCGGCGACCAGGATCACCTTGGCGGCGTCGTCCACCTTCAGCCCCTTGGAGCCGATCATAGAACTGACCAGCACCATGGGATTGCCCTTCTCACAAGTGAAGGAGATCATGGCGTTGTCGGTTTCAGGCGCGCCGAACACAAGCGTCGCCCCATCCCCGCTCACCGTCGTCGACCAGATGAGCTTCTCCTGGGCGGCAGCAGGCAGGCAAGTGGCGGCAAGCAAGCCGGCAGCGATCATGGTGCGGAACATGCGATCTTCCCCGAACAGTTGGCCGGGATCATACGCATCGCCCCGCAAACGAAAAGAGTGTCCTTAATTTTAGGTTAAGAACGCCGCTGCGGACTGAATCGCCGGAATTTAATACCGCACTTTCTTAGCGCTTGACCAAGCAGACCCGTTCGAAGTCGACCAGACGGGTGCGCGCTCCGGCCAAGGGAAAGGACAAGGTGGAGCCCGGCATCTTCGCCGTCAGCGTGTCGCCATCGCGGAACAGTTCCAGCACGCGCGCGTCGAGGGTCACTGCCGCTTCCACCACCAGCAGGCCGTCACCGGCGCCCTGGAACGCGGTGGCGGCCAGTTCCAGCCGTCGCTTGCCGTTGGAGAGGGAGAGTGGCACGCCGTCACCGGACCGCACCTTCTTATCGGCGGGCACTTCGACGGCGATCTGAAGCAACTGCGCGCTGGGCTGGCATGTGGCGGCAAAGGCTGGATCGGTCGCGCGCGGCAGCGCGAAGCGCAAGGCATAGGTGTCGTCAGACTTGGCAATGGTCCATACGCGGGGATCGGGGGGGGGCTCGGCCTTGGTCGCCTTGCTGGACTTGGTCGCGGCCAGGGCACCACCGGCGAGCCCCGCGGACATCACAGCCACAAGGGCCAGGGCGGCGATCTTCTTCTGCATACGCACTCCCACCGGGTGAGGACAAGCAGGATCGCGGCCCCACGCCCCTATCGGTTCTGTTTGCCTCGCCCGTGGGCAATCGCATATCACGGTCCGGCCCGATCGCGCGATGGGTTTGGTCCGCGGCCCTCGGCACGGCCAATTTTAGTTTCTTATGGGAAGGGCCAGCCATGGCCGCGCGGGCACGGATCGACAAATTGCTGGTGGAGCGCGGACTGTTCGACAGCCGGGCGCGGGCGCAGGCCGCCGTCCTGGCGGGGCAGGTGACCGCCGATGGCGAACGGGTGCGCAAACCCTCGCAGGAAGTCGAGCTAACGGCCGAGCTGGTGGCGCGGGACGTGCATCCGTTCGTCTCTCGCGGCGGGCTGAAGCTGTCGGCGGGCCTTGATGCCTTCGGGTTTGACCCGGCGGGTAAGCGCGCCCTGGATGTGGGCGCCTCCACCGGGGGCTTTACCGATGTGCTGCTGTCCCGCGGGATCGGCCATGTGGTGGCCGTGGACGTAGGCCATGATCAGTTCCACGCTCGGCTGCGGGGGCGTGCTGACGTGGATCTGTGGGAAGGCACCGACATCCGGCGCCTGACGTGGGCGCAGGTGGGAGCGCCGGTGGATCTGATCGTCATCGACGTCAGTTTCATTTCGCTCGCCCTGGTGCTTCTGCCCGCACTGGCCTTCGCCGCCGATGGCGCGGCCTTGGTGGCGCTGGTGAAGCCGCAGTTCGAAGCCGGGCCGGCCCTGGTGCGCAAGGGGCTGGTGCGGGATCCTTCGGTTCATGCGGCGGTCTGTGCCAAGGTGGAGGCTCAGGTCAGCGCGCTGGGCTGGCAGGTCCAGGGTCTTATTCCCTCGCCCATCGCAGGGGGCGACGGCAATCTCGAATTTCTCTTAGGCGCGGTGCGTTCGTGAACGACATTTTGGAAGTGGATGTGCTGCGGGTCGGCGCCCAGGGCGACGGTCTCGCGGCGGACGGGTTGTTCGTGCCCTATGGCCTGCCGGGAGAGCGGGTGGCGGGTATTCGCGACAAGGATCGCCTGCTGCCGGTGCGCATTCTGGTTGAAAGTCCGGATCGGATTGCGCCGGTCTGCCCGCACTTCGGTGTCTGCGGCGGCTGCCTGCTACAGCACTGGCGCACGGATGCCTATCGCGCCTGGAAGCGCGCCCTGGTGGTGGATGCGCTCGCCCGCGAAGGCGTGGTGGCCGAGGTTTCGCCTTTGGTGGATGCCCATGGCGAGGGGCGGCGGCGCGCCATCTTCCATGCCCGGCAGATCGGCCCGCGCACCATTGTCGGGTTTGCCGAGCGCAAGTCCCATTCCATGGTGCCTATCACCATCTGCCCGGTGCTGGCGCCGGGCCTGGACCATGCGCTCGATGCGGCCAAAGCGGTGGCCGAGGCCATCGCCCGGCAGAAGAAGCCGCTCGATCTGCATGTGACCGCCACCGAGAACGGCCTTGATCTCGACGTGCGCGGCTCGGGGCCGTTGCCGCCGATGCTACTCATGGATCTGGCGGCGATTGCCGAGCGGTTCGATCTTGCCCGCCTCACCCGCCATGGAGAGATGGTGGTGCAGCGCCGGGTGCCGTTCCTGCCCATGGGGGCGGCGCGGGTGGAATTGCCGCCGGCCGCCTTCCTGCAGGCCACCGCTGCCGGCGAAGCCATGCTGGCCGCGCGCGTCGGCGAGGCAGTGGCCGGCGCGAAAAAGGTGGCCGATCTGTTCAGCGGCGTCGGCACCTTCGCCTTGCGGCTGGCGTCCACGGCGCGGGTCTGGGGCTATGAGAGCAATGAGGTTGCCGTCACCGCCATGCTCAAGGCCACCCGCGGGGTGCAGGGGCTGAAGGGCGTGGAGGGGGAGGTGCGCGACCTGTTCCGTCGCCCGCTCATGGCCGAGGAGCTGGCGAAGTTCGATGCGGTGGTGATCGATCCGCCGCGCCAGGGCGCCGAGGCCCAGGCGCGGGAATTGGCCAAGAGCAAGGTGGGGCGGCTGGTCTATGTGTCGTGCGCGGTGTCCACCTTCGCCCGCGACGCCGCTTTGCTGATCGCCGGCGGCTTCCGGCTGGAGAGCGTGACGCCCTTCGACCAGTTCCGCTACTCGCCCCATGTGGAACTGGTGGCGACGTTCAGTCGGTAAGCAGGAAGAAGCGCATTGGCGGGTCCTACGGCGCGTGATGATCTCAGCCGGGTCGAGCCCGGCTGAAGCCATCGCCACGCTCAGGCGTAGAGGCGGCGGGCGTCGCGGAAGGAGATCAGCTTGCGGCTCTGTTCGTCCCACAGGGTCAGGCGCACGCAAGCAAAGCTCTGCAACAGGGTGAGGCGGCCCACGTCGCGCAGTTCGGGGTGATCGCGCAGCACGTCCGGCAGCCGATAATAGGGGATGCGGCTGGACAGATGGTGGATGTGGTGCATGCCGATATTGGCCGTGAACCAGCGCAGCACGGCGGGCAGATCATAATGAGAGCTGCCATGTAGCGCGGCCTCATGGAACGACCAGTCCTGCTGCTCGGACCAATGGGTGTCTTCAAACTGGTGCTGGACGTAGAACAGCCACACGCCCGCCGCCGCCGCGAGCACCACCACCGGCAGGTGGATCATGAGGAAGGGGCCAAGCCCTACCGCCCAGGCCAATAGTCCGGCGGCGATCAAGACCGCCACATTGGTGATCTGCGTGCTGGCCCAGGGGCCCCAGCCCTTGCGCATGAAGCCCACCGGAACGCGGGTCTGGAGACCGAGCATATAGACCGGGCCGAGGCCGAACATCACCAACGGGTTGCGGTACAGACGGTAGCAGAAGCGCTGCCAGGGCGAGCGGCGGAGATATTCGCTGACGGTAAGGGTGTCGATGTCACCAATGCCGCGCTGGTCGAGATTTCCGGTGCTGGCATGATGCACGGCGTGGCTGCGGCGCCAGTAATCATAGGGGGTGAGCGTCAGGACGCCGAGAATTCGGCCGGTCCAGTCATTGACCGCGCGGCTGGGAAAGAAACTGCCGTGTCCGCAATCGTGCTGGATCATGAACAGCCGCATGAGCAGCCCCGCGGCCGGGACGATCAGGATGCCGTAGAGCCAGACCTGACCAAAATCCAGCGCCACCACCATGGCCGCCCAGGCCAAGGCAAAGGGAACGGCGGTGATCACCAGTTCAAGGACGCCGCGCTTGGTGCTGGCGTTCTTGTAGGCCGAAAGTTTGGCCATCCAACTGCGAGCGTCAGGGGTGCGCGCATCGCGCGCGGCTTTCGCCGACATTCTTCTTTTTCCGTCCCGTGCGCACCTGGATCGCACGGTGCCCGGGCGGATCGTCGATGGGTTTCATGGGTAGCAATAAACTCACATTGCCACATTGCCCAAGGGTGATGGAAGAAAGTGTCGAAAGTGAGCGGGGAGCCTCATCGGCCGGTGGCGCCAGGAAACCGCTATCCGAACCGGCCGGTGATGTAGCGCTGGGTTCGCTCGTCCCGAGGAGCGGTAAAAATC
The DNA here is from genome assembly GCF_943371865.1 of Azorhizobium sp. AG788. Classification (GTDB taxonomy): domain Bacteria; phylum Pseudomonadota; class Alphaproteobacteria; order Rhizobiales; family Xanthobacteraceae; genus Azorhizobium. Next base: position 33,925 of record NZ_CALRWL010000041.1, read on the forward strand.
TCACCGCTTGGGCCGAATTCTATGAGCTCTCCCAGATACATAAAGGCGGTCCGGTCAGAGATGCGCGCGGCCTGCTGCATGTTGTGGGTGACAATGGCGACGGTGTAATCGGCCTTGAGGTCGTCGATGGTCTCCTCGATCTTAGCTGTGGAGATTGGATCCAACGCGGAGCAAGGCTCATCCAGCAGGATGATTTCCGGCCGCACCGCGATGGTGCGCGCGATGCAGAGTCGCTGCTGCTGGCCGCCGGACAGGCTGAGGCCGCTGGTCTTCAAGATGTCTTTCACCTCGCCCCATAGCGCCGCCCGGCGTAGGGCTTCCTCCACCCGGCCGTCGAGTTCCGACGGCGAGAGTGTGTCGGAGAGCCGCAGACCCATGGCCACGTTGTCATAGATCGACATGGGGAAAGGGGTCGGCTTCTGGAACACCATGCCGATGCGGGAGCGCAATGCCAGCACGTCCACCGAACGCGCCAGGATGTTCACCCCGTCCATGAACACCTCGCCTTCCACCGTCTGGTCGAAATAGAGGTCATACATCCGGTTGAACACGCGCAGCAGGGTGGACTTTCCACATCCTGACGGACCGACGAAGGCGGTGACCTCGTGCAGATAGAGCGGAACCGAGACGTCATTCAGGGCGACGGTCTTGCCGTAGCGATAGGTAATGTGGCTCGCCTGGAGCTTCACGGTCGGCGCCGTCGCTGGCCGGAGCACATCAAGCCCGCCCATCGGGCGTCCTGCGACCACTCCCGATGGCGGACTGGAAGGGCTGCTGGCTGGGATTGGCATGCGCAGTGTCATGGTCTTGGAACCCCGTGCATCATCTCATGAAAGAATGACGTAAGGTCCTAAGGTCGTCGTTGCGCTAGATCACGTCACATAAATGTAACAAAATCGCCAATACAGCCGTCTGTTCAGGGTCTAAGGCCCAGTAGACTAATTGTTCCAGCGTTCCATCCAGATCTTTTCGCCGATGGTGCAGGATATGCGGGGCGGCTGCACCACCGGAATGACGGTCGGTGCGCGTTTCGGAACGACGCCCGCCACCTCCAGCACCATCTTCGTCTTGATGGCGGTGATGAATTCCGCTCGCTCGCGCACGGGAATGACAAAGGCGCCGGGGCCGCCGATGACGCAGTCCTCATAATAGAGGTCGAGGTCGTCGATATCGAGGGTGGAGGCGTTCGGCCGCTTCAGCATCAAGGGCAGGCCGTTGATGGTGATGCCGCGGGCCACCACCTCGTCGCGCGCCGTGTCCACCCGCCGGCCCTGGTTGTTGACCCCGTCCCCGGAGACATCGATCACCCGCCGCAGGGCGCGATAGCCGCTGTCTTCAAGCAAGGTCAGGGAGAACAGGAGACCACCGGAAATGGAGGTGCGGTAGACCCGCCGCAGGGGCGCGGCCGAAATTTCGTCGGCCACAGCCTTGGCACTGGCTGGGCCATCGATCATGCGCCAGGGCAGCACCAGCCTCTGCTCATGCTCGCCGGCCCATTCCACATAGGACACGACGATTCGGCCGTTGGGGCCGAGGCGCAGGGCGTTGAGGAACTCCGGCGAGACCAGGGCCTGGGCGTAGCCTTCCCGTTGCAGCGCCTGTTCCTCCACATCCATGGAGTAGGACACGTCCACCGCCAGGACGAGGGCGAGGTCCACGGTGGGAAGCCCCCCCGCCGGCGATGCCGCCAGCGCCGCGGCACTCCAGGGGACGAGGGCTGCCAGGACAAAAATTGGCGTCAACGCTCGGAGCAGCCAAGCGGCGGCGGGGCAGGAGAACCAGGCGGGCCGTCCCATCGCGCTCTCCTTGAGGCGTCAGAACCGACGTGGACCCACATGCTGACACCGATCCTGGCCCGGCAAAAGGCCTGCGATCGGCTTTGGCTCGTCCGGCGTCATGTTTTCTCGCCTGCCCTTGGGGCAGGCGAGATGTCGTCATCAGGACTCGAGTGTCTCGGTCGCGACGATCTCGATACCGAAGCCGCTGAGGCCGACATAGGTCCGGGCCTTGGAGGCCAGCAGGCGGATGGAGGTGACGCCGAGATCGCGCAGGATCTGGGCGCCGAGGCCCACTTCGCGCCAATGCTGGTCACGCTCCAGCTCGCTGGCGCTTTTCTCGCCGTGGCCGATGGAGGTGGCCGGAACGCCGGCGGTACCGTCGCGCAGATAGACCAGCACGCCGCGGCCCTCCTGCTTGATGCGCTCCAGCGCCTTCTGCAGCACCTTGGCGCCGGTGAAGGCATCGGCCACAGGATCGGCGCGGTGCAGGCGCACCAGTACGTTCTCGCCATCGCCGATGCGGCCATAGACCAGAGCGAGATGGTTCACCTCGTCGAACGGCGTCAGGTAAGAAAAGCCCTGCATCTCGCCCACCAGTGTGGGCACCGGAAATTCCGCCGCGCGGTTGACCAGCTTTTCCCGCGCCTGGCGATAGGCGATGAGGTCTGCCACCGAGATGCGCAGCAGCTTGTGCTCATCGGCGAAGGCGGTGACCTGCGGCCCGCGCTTCACGGTGCCATCGTCATTCACCAGTTCGGCGATCACCCCGATCGGCGGCACGCCGGCGAGGCGGCACAGGTCCACGGCCGCTTCGGTGTGGCCGGAGCGCATGAGCACGCCGCCTTCCTTGGCGATCAGCGGGAAGACGTGGCCGGGGCGGACGAAATCGGCGGCGCCCATGTTCGGATTGGCCAGCGCGCGCACCGTGTTGGTGCGTTCCTCGGCGGAGATGCCGGTGGTGGTGCCATGACGCACGTCGATGGAGACGGTGAAGGCCGTGCCCATGGGAGCGTCGTTATTGGCCACCATGGGATCCAGGCGCAGGCGCTTGGCCTCGGAGGGGGGCAGGGGCGTGCACACGATGCCCGAGGTGTGGCGGATCACGAACGCCAGCTTCGGCGGCGTGGCCAGCGAGGCGGCGAGGATGAGGTCGCCTTCGTTCTCGCGATCATCGTCGTCGGTGACGACGATGATCTCGCCACGGGCGATGGCTTCGATGGCGAGCTGGACGCGGGACTGGGAGGTGTCGATCACGGGCAAACCTCGGATACGCGGGGGCGGGAGCCCCAGGAAGTCATTGGGCGTCACCGCATGCCCCGTCGCCTCGGCGATGCGGCAGGCGGTTTCGCGTGAGATCCAGGCACTGGCGTCATTGCACAGCGCGGTCACGCTGGCGGGGGACATCCCCACCTGCTTGGCAAAGGCGCTGCGCGTGACGCCGGCGCTTTGGAGCCAGTCGGCGAGTTTCATGACGGGACGCTAGCAGGGCTGAAATTCGGCGGCAATGAAATTCGTGAATATTTCAGTATCACTGAATTATGCACCGATCCTCGGAGAGGGCGGTCACATCAGGACGAAATCAACCGGAATCGGCAGGGGCGGCAGGTCGGTTTCTCCCAGCGCCTCGCGCAGTCCGATGGCGATGGTGTCGGCCATGGCGGCGATGGGTAGATCGTTGGGCAACTCGCCAAAGGGCTCTTCCAATTCGTCGCCCAAGGTATCGAGCCCGAAGAAGGTATAGGCCACCATGCCCGCGGCGAACAGTGTGAGCCAGCCGGTCAGGTCGGCGAAGCCGAACGGCAGCAGGAAACAGAACATGTAGGCGGTGCGGTGCAGCAGCAGCGTGTAGGCAAAGGGCACCGGCGTGGTGCGAATGCGCTCGCAGGCCGCATGCACCGAGGCCATCTGGGAGACCGTCCGGTCGAACAGGGAAAACTCGATGTCGCTGATCAATTTGTCCCGGTACGCGGTGGCAAGAATGGCGCCCATCTCGCGCAGGATGAAGTCCGGCCGGTTGCGATTGGGGCGAAAGCGGCCGTGGATCGCTTTCGGCAGGCGCTCCAGAATCCGCTGTTCATCTTCGCCCGGGCGCAGATGCTGCAATAGCGCATAGGTGAAGGCGATGGCGTGATCGACCAACGCGGCGCGCACGTCAACGCCACGGGTTCCGGCTCGGCCCTCCAGCAGCAGGGTCTGGCGCGCCAGGTCGCGGCAGGCCTTGACCAACTCGCCCCATTGCTTGCGCGCTTCCCACCAGCGGTCGTAGCAGGCGTTGTTGCGAAACCCGAGGAAGATGGACAGGGCAATGCCGATCAGCGCGAACGGTGCGCTGCTGACCACCGGTACGAATTGCGGCGCATGGCGGTGCCCAAGCACGACCAGGGCCGAGAGGCCCATGACCAGGAGCAGTTGCGGATAAATCTGCACCAGCATCGACCCGCTCGCTCGGCGGACGATGAAAAAGATGGAGAGGATGCTGGGCTTGTCACGGACGATCATCTGACGCACTCGACCTGATTGTCGCGGGCGCCTGCGCCCGCGTCTGATCTCTGCGCGCGCTCAGCGCGGGAACGGCCAGGGCGGCGTCTGACCCACCTGTCCGCGATGGCGCAGCAGATGGTCGGCCAGCACGCACAGCATCATCGCCTCGCCCACCGGCACCGCGCGGATGCCGACGCAGGGGTCGTGCCGGCCCTTGGTCATGATGTCGGCCTCGGCGCCGAACTTGTCCACTGTGCGTCGGGGGGTGAGGATCGACGAGGTGGGCTTCACCGCAAAGCGCACCACCACCGGCGCGCCGGTGGAAATGCCGCCCAGCACTCCGCCGGCGTGGTTGCTGAGGAATTGCGGATGCCCCTCATTGCCGGTGCGCATCTCGTCGGCATTCTCCTCGCCGGTCAGGCGGGCGGCGTTGAAGCCCTCGCCGATCTCCACGCCCTTCACCGCATTGATGCCCATGAAGGCGCCGGCCAGATCCGCATCCAGCTTGCCATAGAGCGGGGCGCCGAGGCCCGGCGGCACGCCTTCGGCGATCACTTCCACCACTGCGCCCACCGACGAGCCATTCTTGCGCACCGCGTCCAGATAGTCCGTCCATAGCGGCACGGTGCCGGGGTCGGGGCAGAAAAACGGGTTGTTGGCCACCTCATTCCAGTCCCAGCGGGCACGGTCGATCTCGATGTCACCGATGCGCACCAAAGCGCCGCGCACGGTCACGCCCGGCAGCACCTTGGCGGCAATGGCGCCAGCAGCCACCCGCGTCGCGGTCTCGCGCGCCGAGGAGCGTCCGCCGCCGCGATGGTCGCGGATGCCGTATTTGATGTCGTAGGTGAAATCCGCATGGCCGGGCCGATAGCTGCCGGCGATGTCGGAATAATCCTTGGAGCGCTGGTCCACATTCTCGATCAGCAGGGCGATGGGCGTGCCGGTGGAGACGAGGCCGCCGTCCGCATGCTCAAGCGTGCCCGAGAGAATGCGGACCTGATCCGGCTCGCGCCGCTGGGTGGTGAAGCGCGATTGTCCGGGCCGGCGCCGATCCAGCGCCTCCTGGATGTCCGCCAGGGTGAAGCGCAGTCCGGGCGGGCAGCCGTCCACCACGCAGCCGATGGCCGGCCCATGGCTTTCGCCGAAGGTGGTGACGCGGAACAGGTGCCCGAACGTATTGAAGGACATGAGGGCTCGCTTCTTCTCAATGCGCTAGCTGTCTAGAGCGGGAACGGGTTGGAGGGAAGCCGGACGGGGCGCACCAGAGGTCGCCATCAGCGATGGACCCAGAGGAAGGCGCAGCGCGGATACCGCCTTGAGCGTTGCAATCGCAGGGGCGGGCGCAGGTCGCAGGCCTTTTTAGCGCCCGTCACGCACAGCGCGCATGACCTGTGTTATTCAGGAGATAACGGAAGGCTCCACATCTCTCCCATGCCCATTCTCGAAATTCTCATCGTTCTGTTTCTTGTTCTGTTGAACGCCGTTCTTGCTGCCGCCGAGCTGTCCATCGTCTCGGTTCGTCCAGCGCGCCTTCAGGGCCGCGCGGATGCCGGCGACAAAGGCGCCAAGGCCGCATTGCTGCTGGGTGCCGAGCCTGGCCGGTTCCTGTCCATCGTGCAGATCGGCATCACGCTGATCGGCATTCTCGCGGGCGCCTTTTCCGGTGCCAGCCTGGGCGCTTATCTGGCGGACGTGCTGCTGGAGGCCGGCATGCCGCACAGCGTTGCCGATCCCCTGGGCTACACCATTGCGGTGGCCGGCATCACCTATGTGTCCTTGATCATCGGCGAGCTCATTCCCAAGCGCCTGGCGCTGCAAAATCCCGAGCGGATCGCCTGCGCGCTCGCCCCGCTGATGCTGAGCCTGTCCAAATTCTCGGCCCCTGCGGTGTGGGTGCTCGACGCCTCGGCGCGCGGGGTGCTGCGGCTGCTGGGCGAGAAGGGCAGCCAGAAGGAAGGCGTTACGGATGAAGAAATCCGCGCCATCATCACCGAGGCGGAGAATTCCGGCGTGATCGATCCCGCCGAGCGGCGGATGATCTCCGGCGTCATGCGCCTGGCGGACCGGCCCGTCACCGCGATCATGACGCCCCGGCCGGACGTGGAATGGGTGGACATCACCGCCAGTGCCGAGGAGGTCCGCCAGATCCTGCTGGAAAGCCCGCACAGCCGCCTGCCGGCCTGCGAGGGCTCGCCGGAGGAAACCATGGGGGTGATCCAGGCCAAGCAATTGCTGGACGCCTATCTGCGCGGCGAAACCCCGGACCCGCGCGGCTTTGTGCAGACCGTGCCGTTCGTGGTGGAGACCGTGGGGGCGCTGGAAGCCATGCGCATGCTGCGCAGCGCCGCCGTGCCCATGGGCATCGTGGTGGATGAGTATGGCGACATGGTCGGCGTCGTCACCGGCTATGATCTGCTGGCGGCCATCACCGGCTCGATCCTGGAACAGGATCACCAGGGGGTGGGCGACGACCCGCACATCGTGCGGCGTCAGGACGGCTCGTATCTCATTTCCGGCGAGGCGCCGGTGGACGAGTTGCACGACGTGCTCGACGTGGAAATCCCCGTGGACGGGCGCTTCCATACGGTGGCGGGCTTTGCCCTGTCGCAGATCAAGGAACTGCCGGAGACCGGCGCGGTGTTCGATGCCCTGGGCTGGCGGTTCGAAATCGTCGATATGGACGGGCGGCGCATCGACAAATTGCTGGTGTCGCGTCCCCCGGTCCTGCATCGCCAGAAGACCGTCGGCGGCGAATAGGCGCGCCGCGAAGGTCCGGCGGGCCCCTGAGCGATCCCTCAGTCCGCCACTTCGAACTGGCCGCCGCGCAACACATAGACCGCCCCCTGGCGCACGGGAACCAGCGCCGCCTGGGCGCTGGGCATGCCGGCCTTGGCGTGCAGCAGGGCGCGGATCACCCCGCCGTGGGTCACCACCACCGCATCGCCCTTGACCCGGTCGATGGCGCTGCCCGCCCGGTGGCTGAGGCTGACGTAGCTTTCCCCGTCCGGCGGGGTGAACGACCAGGGGTCCAGCTCCCGGGTCTTCACCGCTGCGGCATCGCGCCGGCGAATCTCGGGCCAGGTGAGGCCCTCCCATTGGCCGAACGACAATTCGGCCAATTGGGGGTCGTGGGTGAAATCCGCGCCCGGCAGGTCCAGGGCCGTGCGCAGGATGCGCATGGTCTCCAGCGCGCGGCTGAGGGGGCTGGAGACGTAATGCAACTGGGTCACATCGCCGGCGAGCTGCCCCAGCACCCGCCCGACGCGGGCGGCCTGGGCGCGGCCGAGGCTGTTGAGCGGCACATCGCGCCGGCCTTGCAGGCGACCGGCGACGTTCCAATCGGTTTCGCCGTGCCGGACAAGGAACAGGCGGCCGGGCGTGCTCATCGGGCCGGAAGCGTCAGGGTGTGGGTGTACCACTGGCCGATGGGCGGGTAGGTCACGCGGATTTCCGCCTGCCCGCTGCCGCTGCCGCGCACGATCATGCCCGGCAGCTTACGGCCGAGGCACACCAGATAGCCGTAATCCGTTCCGGTGACCGTATAGGTGCCCGGCGTGACGGAGATCCGTACCCCGGGTGAGGCGCTCAGGACGGTGATCTGCGGCAGGCCCTGGTCGGTGCACTGCTGGTTGGCGGTGCCGGCGGCGAACAGCACGCCGTCCGTGCCGCCGCCGGTGAAATAGTTCACCACAAAGGCGTCGGGATCATTCTCATGGCCGGCGGAGGCGGGGCCTGCGGCGAGAACCACCGCGGCCAATGCGAGAAGTGCTGCCGCGCCGCGGCAGGGTCTCCCGGTTTCCGGTTGGATCATGCTCATCCCCCTTGGTGCGGACGCCGACCGGCGGTGGTGTCTAGAGGCCGGGTACCTGTACCACATGGTCATACCACGCGCCGAGGTGCGGATAGGTCACCCGCAGCGCCACGGTCGCCCCGCCCCGGGGCGGGCGGCCGATGTAGCGCACTACCGCGCCGCTCACCGGACGGCCGAGGCAGAAGGTGGAGCCGGCGTCGGTGCCGGTGGCCACGAACTGGGCCGGTGCCACCACCACTTTGCCACCCGCCGGGGCGGAGAGGATGGTGATCTGCGGCCGCTGCTCGGCCTGGCAGATGAAATCCACCGTGGCGGCGGCGAAGATCGGCCGGCCGGCCTTGGCCGGTCCACCGGAGGCCAGCGCGGCGCCGGAGGCGGTCATATAGGCGATGCCATATTCCGACGGCATGGAATAATTGGGAAAGAATGCGCCGCCCGGCCCCAGGATGCGCTCTCGCAGCGGATAAGATTCGAGCGTCGGCAGGCCGTCCGCGCCCGCGAGAGCGGGCAGAACGGAGGCGACGAGAGCCAGGGCCGAGAGGGCATTGCGCAGCGTCCGCATCGTCTTCTTCTCCTCAGGGGCCCATCGATCCGCCGCGCCGCGGTGGGCGTGCGGCGGAATCGTTTCGGCCCGCGTCAGTCGCGCACCAGCGCCAGGTCCGGCGCATCGGGGTGCTTCATGCCGACGATATGATAACCCGCATCCACATGCTGGATCTCGCCCGTCACGCCGCGGGAGAGATCGGACAGCAGATAGACGCCGGCATCGCCCACTTCGTCGGTGGTCACGGTGCGGCGCAGCGGGGAATTCAGCTCGTTCCACTTGAGAATATAGCGGAAATCGCCGATTCCCGAAGCCGCCAGGGTCTTGATCGGACCGGCGGAAATGGCGTTCACCCGGATGTTCTTGGGGCCGAGATCCGCGGCGAGATAGCGCACGCTGGCTTCCAGGGCCGCCTTGGCGACGCCCATCACATTGTAGTGCGGCATCCATTTCTCGGCGCCGTAATAGGTCAGCGTCAGCAGCGAGCCGCCGTTGTTCATGATCTTCTCCGCCCGCTGCGCCAGAGCGGTGAACGAGTAGCAGGAGATGAACATGGTCTTGGTGAAATTGTCGGCGCTGGTATCCACGTAGCGCCCGTCCAGCTCGTCCTTATTGGAGAAGGCGATGCAGTGGACCAGGAAGTCGATGCTGCCGAACAGTTTTTCCGTCTCGGCGAACACCGCGTCCATGCTGGCCGGGTCGGTGACGTCGCAATGTCCCACCACATGCCCGCCGAGTTCGGCGGCGAGGGGCTCCACACGCTTCTTCAGCGCTTCGCCCTGGTAGGTGAGGGCGATCTCCGCGCCCTGCGCCCGTGCCGCCTTGGCGATGCCGTAGGCGATGGAGCGATTGTTGGCGACGCCGAAAATCAGCCCGCGCTTGCCAGTAAGAAGACCGCTCGCGCCGCCGTTCGTCGCCATGTCCAACCACTCCATTGCTCGATATTTCGGCCCCGTGACAGAGCGGGGCTTCCTATGACACGCGCGCTCTGGGGGTTCAAGCGAGGGGAATGAGAGAAGGCGCTTGCGTCCGGCGCCGAACGCATGTTAGACGCTGCGCCCTGGTTCGGAGTGTAGCGCAGCCCGGTAGCGCACCACGTTCGGGACGTGGGGGTCGCAGGTTCAAATCCTGCCACTCCGACCAGGTAATAAAGCCCGCCGGGGCGGCCACTTAGCGCAAGATCCCGCGCGCTTTGTCTGAGACGGGCACTTCCCCGTTATTTCCCATTTGTTCCGCTCAATTTCCGCGTTTTCACGCGATGGTCCGTGTGTGACACACGCGGTCGATCCGGAACGCAGGAATCCGGCGCAGGCCGACCGGCCGGATGCCATCCCGCTGCGGCCGCGAATCGCCCCGTGTTCGCTCCGATCCGGTGGGTAGCGATTCGCCCGCCACGATTCGCCTTCCTTTCCGATTCGATCCGCGGCCACTCCCCAGGCACGCGATCCCGGCAGGGAGGCCCCGACCGGCCCGTGCCCAGGTCCAGCCGACCCATTCCGGAACATCGCGGGCGCCCGGGCGTTGCCATACGAACGGAATCACTCTGAGGAGCGCGCGATGTCGGATGCGGATTTGGAACGCCTGAAGGCCGATGCCTCAGGCAATACCGGGCTGGCGGAAGTGATCGAGGAGGCCATCCCCGGATTCACCAGCGCCGATGACGCGGTGCGCTTCCTCGCCACCCGTGGGTTCGAGATTTCCGCGGCTGAACTGACCGCCGCCGCGCAGCAGGAGGCCGAGGACGGCCACGGGGTGGGCAAGCACGAGGGCGCCTATGGCGCGCTGCTGCGCTTCGCCCATAAGCACTAGAGCATTTCCCCGTTTCCGTGAACTCGGTGAAATTCTCTATCTATTTGTTTTTGAGCGTTTTCTTCACGCGAACCGGAATCCCCTTCGCTCGAAAACGCTCTCGTCCGCCCTCAAACAGTCGCGGCACCGCCCGCGGCCGCCCCCCTCGGGTACGCGGTCGCGGGCGGTGATCGATGGTCCGGGGATCGCCGGTGCGCGGTCAGATGTGGCCGAAGATCTGGCTGAACTCATAGGCGGTCTGGGCGATGCCGCTGCTGGTGGGGGAGACGTAACCAATGCTGCTGGCGTTATCCCGGCCCACGGACCAGATGGACAGGCTGGCGATGTCCTCATTGCCCTGGGCGTAGTCCAGTAACTGCTGGGCGTCGTCCAGGGTGAAGACCTCGCTCTGCACGTCATTGATGCCGATCATCACCGTAATGCCCAGCTTGGCATCCAGTCCCAGGGCGGCCAGTTGCGTCAGGGTCGCCTGGGCGGCGGAAATGGCATCATTGCCCATGTCGCCAGTGTCGGAATAGGCGCCATAGTCCATGGCCATGATGTTGACCGTGTCGATGTGGACGCCGTCGGCCATGGCCTGTTTCAGCACGCTGAGACCGTCGCCGGTCAGCCCGTCCGTCAGCACCGGCAAGGTGAAGGAGACCTCCAGGTCGGGATTGGCGCTCTCCAGCGCCACCAGTGCCTGGTCGCGCAGATGATTGGCGGCCGTGTCCAGCAGCGCGCCGCCTTCGATGTCGAAGTCCAGCTTGTTGACGTGATAGGTGTCGATCACCGACTGATAGGCGTGGGTCAATTCCGTCACGCTGGAGAAGGTCTGCGCCGCTTCCTGGCCGTTGGCGCCACCGAACGAGATGGTGATGTCGCCGCCGATGGCCTGGATGGCCGCCACCTGATCGTGAATGGTGGAGCCGTTGGCGAGGCTGTCGTTGGCGAGGGTGCCGGTGCCGCCCCAGCCGATGGTGTCGTTCCCGGAACTCAACACGAAGGCCAAGGTGAAGTCGGTCACGCCCGAGGCGGCGGAGATGGCCATCAGGTCCTGGCTCGTGCTCAGCGACATGTCGATATAAGGCGAATAGGTCTGGTCCGTCCCGTGGCTGCCGGCGGCGTCCGTCTGCACGGTGATGGCGGTGGCCTGCGGCGAGGCGCCGGCTTCATCCACCGCGACCACCGTGAAGGCGTAGGTCGAGGCCGCTTCCAGCCCGGTGACCTTGAAATAGGTATCGTCCGTGGTGGCGATCAGCACGCCGTTTTCATAGATCTCATAGGCCGAGACGGTGCCGACGCCGGACACCTCCGCCGCATCCCACACCAGCACCGCCGAGGTGTCGGAGATGGCGGTGGCGAACAGGTCTTCCGGTGCGTGCGGTACCACCGGCGTGGTGTCGAGATAGCCCACGAAGCTCCAGACATTGCCGGTGCCCACGGCGCCATTGTGGGTGGCGGGGGCAGTGCCCTGGGTCCACCAATTGGCCTCATACACCAGCCCGCCGACGGCGGCATGATCGCCGGCCACATAGACCGTGCTGGCGGACCAGGCGTCGGCATAGGTGGTCGTCCCGCCGGTACTGCCGCCGGTTCCGCTGCCTCCGGTTTCACTGCCGGTGGAGCCACCCGTGGATCCGCCGGTGTCGCCCCCGGTGCTGCCGCCGGTAGAGCCGCCGGTTGAACCGCCCGTGGTGCCGCCGCCGGTGCTCCCGGAGAGCGCCGCGCTCCATTCGGCCAGCGCGCCGGAATCCTTGGCGGAGATGTTGGCGAGGGTCAGCTCCGACAGGGTCACGCCGTCCAGCGTATAAGTCTGGCCATTGGTGGGGATGGAGATCACCACCGAGCCATCCACCTCGCTGATGGCGAAGTTGTCCGCCGAGAACCAGCCGAAATCCAGCTTGTCCAAGGCGGTGTCGAAATGCAGCACCGTATGGCTGCCCCAGGACCAGGTGATGGTGGTGACGGTGGCCAAGCCGTCGCCGCCGGTGCCGCCCGTCGCTTCGCCGCTGGAGCCGCCCGTGCTCCCGCCCGTGCTCCCGCCTGAGGTTCCGCCGGTCTCGCCCCCGCTCGACCCGCCCGTGGACCCGCTGCTGGTGCTACCCAGCGCGGTGGTCCATTCGCTCACCGCCGAAGTGTCCTTGGCGGCGATATTGGCCAGGGTCAGCTCCGACAGGGTGACGCCGGTGAGCGTATAGCTCTGGCTGTTGGATGGAATGGAGATGACCACAGAGCCACCGACCTCGGTGATGGTGAACTGATCCGCCTGGAACCAGCCGAAATCCAGCACATCCACCGCCGGATCGAAGGCGATGGCCGCATTGACGCCCCAGGCCCAATTGATGGTCGTGGTCTTGGCCATGATCTAGCTGCCTCGGATGTTGACCTGGATCCCGCCTCAAAGCCGGGGTGCCCATGTGGCAAGGTTAAAAGATGTGATGTTGCGGATAGCAACGGGCCGTATCGGGACGCATAAATCCACTATATTTGGCATGAAAAGCTGCCAATATGGATATATCTCCCGCGTGCGACGGGGAAGTCGCTTCTCTATATTAAGATCAAATCTTATGCCGGGGCGCAATGGCAGCGCTATGACAAAAGCACCGTTCATGATAACGAAAATATACGTCTATATACGCAGCGAGAAAGCGGCGGCCCCATGAGCGAGTTCAGCATCGGCCAAAAGCTCAGAATCTGGCGTCGCGCGAACGGCATCAAGCAGGACGCGATGGCCGCCGCACTCGGCGTGTCGCAAGCCACGGTGTCGCGCTGGGAGAGCGGGCGCGACATTCCCTCCATCGAGATCTCGCGCCGGATCACCGATCTGGTGGCGACCAAGGTCCGTGACGAACTGGCGATCGAGAGCCGCTTTTTGGAGCGATTGTCGGCGATCCAGGCGATCTTCGAGATCGACGGCATTCGCTTTCAGGCGGCCTCATCCGGGTGCCGGCGCATCTGGCCGCGCTTTTCACGGCTGATCGGGCGCTCGTTCGAAGCGCGGATGGTTGGCGAAACCCGCATCATCCTCGACGATGCCGAAACGCGGCGCGGCGTCATCGCGGGCGACATCGCCATGATCGTCGGCGTCAGCACGCGACATCTCGATCTGGAAGCCGATGCCGCGTTCAAGCATCGGTGGATCTCCCGCTTCTGGTTTCATGGCCATCGTATCTTCGCGACCTTGGCCTATGAGCCGTGCGCCGCGGACACACCCACCGGGATCGAACAGATCCTGCGCCTGGACGACATCGCCCGGCCCGAGACGCAGGGCCGCTGAAGGGGCGTGAGCCGTTCAGGGTGGTTGGCCTGAACGGTCGATCCGGGCGCTAAAGATCCGGGCGTCAGAGAATGGTGCCCTTCAGGAAGATGTAGGCGACGCTGAAGTAGATCATCAGCCCGGTGACATCCACCAGGGTGGCCACGAACGGCGCCGAGGAACTGGCCGGGTCGAAGCCCAGCCGTTTCAGGATGAACGGCAGCATGGAGCCCGCCAGCGAGCCGAAGGTGACGATGCCCACCAGTGATGCGGCGATGGTCACCGCCAGCAATTGCCAGTGCGGGCCATAGTCGAAGAAGCCCAGCTCCTGCCAGACGGTGATGCGGATCATGCCGATCACCCCCAGGATGGTGCCCAGCAGCATGCCGGTGGGCAATTCGCGGAACGCGACCCGATACCAATCCCTGAGCCGCACCTGCCGCAGGGCCAAAGCGCGGATGATCAGGGAGGTGGCCTGCGAGCCGGAATTGCCGCCGGAACTCATCACCAGGGGCACGAACAGGGCCAGTACGATGGCCTTCTCCAGTTCGTCCGCATAGACCTGCATGGCGCTGGCGGTGAGCATTTCCGACAGGAACAGCACGCACAGCCAGCCGGCGCGCTTCTTGATCATCTCCGAAAAGCTGATCTGCATGTAGGGCTCGTCGATGGCCTCCATGCCGCCCATGCGCTGCACGTCTTCGGTCTGCTCCTCGATCATGGCGTCGATGACGTCGTCGAAGGTGCAGATGCCGATCAGATGCGAGGTGCTGTCGATCACCGGTATGGCCAGCAGATCATATTTGGCGATCAGCCGGGCCACGTCCTCGCGGCTGGCGAAGGGCGTGGTGGTGATGGGGGCATAAGGCTGCGCCACCGAGGCGATGGGCGCGTCGGGCTCGCCGGAGATCAGTCGGCGCAGGGTCACGATGTGCAGCAGCTTCCGGCTGGTGGGATCGAGCACATAGATGGCGTAGATGGTCTCGCGGGTGCGTTCGACGGCGCGGATATGGTCGAGCGTCTGCTGCACCGTCCAGCTGGCCGGCACCGTGACGAACTCCGTGGTCATCAGGGCGCCGGCGGTGTCTTCCGGATAGGTCAGCAGATGGGCGATGGCCGCCTTGGCTTCCGGGCTCAGCAGGGCCTGGAGGCGGTCGCGGACGTCATCCTCCACCCAGCGCAGCACATCGGCGGCGCGGTCGGTGGACATGCCTTCCAGCACCGCCACGGCCTTTTCCACCGCCAGGCTTTCGAGCACCTCGGACGCCCATTCGAATGTGGGCTGGTCGAGCACCTCTACCGCCCATTCATGGGGCAGATGCGCCACGAAGTCGGCGGCATCCGCCGGCGTCTTGGCGTTCAGGAATTCGACAATGTCGGCCACATGGGCGCGGCCGATCCGCGGTGGCGGCACCGGCGCCTGAGGGGTGGCGGTCTCGAGCTGCATGAGGGGCCCCCCTCGTCCGGTGTCTGTTGAGGCAGGACCTGCGGGCGCATCTGCGCGCAACCGGGCCTGCCGGGCGGGATAAACCTGAACTTGCGACGCATTACAATCCCGGTTGTCTCGGGCGCGGCCTCGGAGGCGCCAAGCGCGGGGACGGCGTGCCGCGTGCCGTTCGCTTCGTGTGGTCTGCTTCGCGTGCTTCGCCCGATGTCCTTCGCGCGGGGTCGGTTCCCCGGTGGCGTTCAGCCGCGCCGCCGCCGGAGCGGCTTTGGCCCGCCAAAGGGGAACACCGCACGGTCCGCGGCGTTACTTTGCCGGAACCGCAAATGGAGGATGGATCATGCGTGGCGTGTTTCTTTGGATGCTGGGCGTGCCGTTTACGGTGATCGTCCTGCTGTATGTGTTCAACGTTCTCTGAGTCTGGTCTGTGCACGGCCAGGCGCGTTTGCCCTGGTGGCTCTGAAAGCGGGGCTTCCGCTTAAGCCGGGCCCTTGGTCCAGCGGCTCAGCCCGGCCCGGATGCGCATTTCGGTCAGAAGGGCCATGGCCCGCGCGGTTTCCATGAACAGCTGCGTGGGCGAGAGCGGATGGGGCGCCAGCAGCGGGCTGATGCCTTCCAGCACCGCCCAGATCTCCTGAAAGTTCGGCAGCGCCGCCACCTTGAAGGCGTCGATGGTGGCCACCCGCAGCGGGCCGGCCCAATTGGTGACATTCCACAACTGACCGCCCGCATGCACCTTGCGCATGGTGCGGCGCAGCCGGGCGCGGCGCACGATCTGCGCCACCGGCTCCAGCGCCAGCGAATCGAACGCCACCTGTCCGTCGCTCCAGGCGCGGAACTGGGCCGCGACGCCATCGGCGCCGGGGTCGAGGTTCCAGGGGGCGGACACCCGCACCTCGGGGTCATGGCGCACCCACAGGCCGGCGCGGGCGAGGGCGGCGAGCAGCGCCCGGTCGGCGCCCCGCGCCGTGGTGGGGATGCCGCCGGCGCGCAGATAGCCCTCCACACTGACCGCAAGGCTGGCCACCGAGGCCTGGCGATGGGTGGGCCAGGGGTTCAAGGGATCGGGGTCCAGCAGGCTGTCGATCTCGGTGATCAGGCGGGCGTAGCGCTCGGCGGCGGCGTAGCGGCGCCGCAACTGGGGCGGCAGATTGGTATCGGTCAGGTCCAGATCGACCTTTCCGGCCACGGCGTCGGCGCCCACCGCCAGGGAGGCGAGATTGGCGGCCACCCAGTTGGGGGCCACGCGCCCGTCGGCCTCGGTGGTCAGGATCGCCCCATCATTGACGCCGGAGGTCACGATCAGGGACGCGGCCGCATCCATCAGATGGCGCCGCGCCCAGCCGGCGCCGTTGCGATCCGGCGGCAGGTCGATGGAGAGGATGCGCAGCGCCAGTGGCAGGGCGTCGGCGGCGGCGATCGCCGCCTGCTCGGTGCGGTCGACGCAATTGTGCAGCAGCAGGATGGTGGCGAATTCCGATGTGCCGCGCTGGCCGGCCAAGGCCGTCAGGCAGCCGAGCAGATGGGCTTCGGCATTTCGCACCGGAATAGCGACAATGGCCTTCGGGGCAGCAAGAACCCGGCGGGCCGGTGCCACCACGCGGAAGGACGATTGGAATTCCGGCATCGAAGGGTCCCGGTTGTGGCCAGCCTTGCGTTTCTCTCGGCGTCTCTCTCGGCGTCTCGCGAACGGTCTCGTTCCACCTATCCGCCGAGGATATCGCGAGGCTTGCGTAAGTGGAGGTTATATCTTAGGCGACTGGCGTAATAATAGGCATCACAATGATGTTTGCCTGCGTTTTGGGCTGCCTCTCGGCCAGGCATGCACCTGATGCGCCTCAGGATTGTAAGGGTGGCACGCTGCTTGCTGTTGGGACTGCGCTGGCATGCGCCAGGCAGAAGCAATTGGGGAGAGAGCGGATGCTCGGTTTGCTGGGAAGAGCGGCCAAGGGCTTTGGGGCCGGGCTTGGGGCCCTGGCGGCAGTGGCCGCCGTGGCCGGTTCGGTGGGAACGGCCGCCGCGCAGGAGACGATCAAGGTTGGCGTGCTGCATTCACTGTCCGGCACCATGGCGATCAGCGAGACCACGCTGAAGGACGCCGTGCTGATGATGATCGACGAGCAGAACAAAAAGGGCGGCGTGCTCGGCAAGAAGCTGGAAGCGGTGGTGGTGGATCCCGCGTCCAACTGGCCGCTGTTTGCCGAGAAGGCGCGCGAGCTGGTGAACAAGGACAAGGTGTCGGTGGTGTTCGGCTGCTGGACCTCGGTGAGCCGCAAGTCGGTGCTGCCGGTGTTCAAGGAGCTGAATTCGATCCTGTTCTACCCGGTCCAATATGAGGGCGAGGAGAGCGAGCGCAACGTGTTCTACACCGGCGCCGCCCCGAACCAGCAGGCGATCCCGGCGGTGGACTATCTCGCCAAGGAAGAGAAGATCGAGCGCTGGGTGCTGGCGGGCACGGATTATGTCTATCCCCGCACCACCAACAAGATCCTGGAAGCGTACCTGAAGTCCCGCGGCGTCAAGTCCGAGGACATCATGATCAACTACACCCCGTTCGGCCAGTCCGATTGGCAGACCATCGTCGCCGACATCAAAAAGTTCGGCTCGGCCGGCAAGAAGACCGCCGTGGTCTCCACCATCAATGGCGATGCCAACGTGCCGTTCTACAAGGAACTGGCCAATCAGGGCATCAAGGCCACCGACATTCCGGTGGTGGCGTTCTCGGTGGGCGAGGAAGAACTGGCCGGCATCGACACCAAGCCGCTGGTCGGCCATCTGGCCGCCTGGAACTATTTCGAGAGCATCAAGACCCCTGAGAACGATGCCTTCATCGCCCAGTGGAAGGCCTTCACCAAGAATCCCAAGCGCGTGACCAACGATCCCATGGAAGCCACCTATATCGGCTTCAACATGTGGGTGCAGGCGGTGACCAAGGCCGGCACCACCGACACCGACAAGGTGATCGCCACCTTGCCGGGCACCAAGCAGCCGAACCTCACCGGCGGCGTGTCGGAGATGCTGCCGAACCACCACATCACCAAGCCGGTGTTCATTGGCGAAATCCAGGGCGACGGCCAGTTCAACGTGGTGTGGAAGACCGATGGCCTGGTGCCGGGCGAAGCCTGGTCCAAGTATCTGGAAGGCTCCAAGACCCTGGTGGCCGACTGGGTGAAGTACAATTGCGGCAATTACGACACCGTCAAGAACGTCTGCCTGGGGGCCACCGCCACCAAGTGACGCTTTGACCCGCCTGATCTTGAGCCCCCGCGGCGATACCGCGGGGGCTTGAGGTGCCGTTGGTCTCGGTCGGGCGCGCAGACGCGTCCTGCCCCCCCTCCCGTGCCGGCGCCGTGCCCACCCATCCGTCCTGCCGCCGTCCACAGCGCGCCTGAGCCTTCGGCCGGCGCGGGGCGCGCCGGGGTCGGGGGCTTGCCCGGGTAGAGCGGGCACGGGCGAGACCGGGGCGGCCGGCACCGTGCGCCCCACCATGACGTCCATTGACCCTATTGCCCTTTGTCAGCTTCGGCATCCCGTGCCGCCGCGCGTCGAGCAGGACCGATCATGACCTTCCCCCGCCGCCTGCTGTTTGCGATCGCCGTGTTGGCGGTGGCCGCAACCTCCCTGTTCATGCCCGCGGCCCATGCGCAGGCCCCGGCCGGCCAAGCGGCCGCCGCGTCCGATCTGGCCCCGGCCTTGGCCAAGATCGCCGCCGACAGCTTTTCCGATACCGAAGCCGCGCTGGTCGCCCTGTCGGCGAGCCCCAATCCGCAGGCGGGCGTGATCGTGGCGGCGCTGTCCGAGGGGCGCCTGCTGTTCGATCCCGCCACCAAGGCGGTCTATGTGCGCCCCAAGGCGGGCGGCGCGCTGACCGACGCCGCCACCGGTACCGCCGTGGCGTCCGAGCCCGCCGGCCTCAAGCCGGTGCGCCGCAACAACCGGGTGCGCCGCGCCGCCGAGGCCGCCGCCGGGGCCCTGTCGCTGCTGTCGCCCGATCCCGCCCGCCGGCTGGAGGCGGCCGGCGCCGTCTTCAAATCCCGTGACGTTACCGTGTTGCAGACGCTGAACACCGCCATCAATCGCGAGACCGTGCCCCAGGTGCGCGACGCCCTGATGCAGGCCCAGGCGGCGATCCTGATGACCACCCCCGGCGTCGGCGAGCCGGAGCGCCTCGCGGCGGTCAATCTCATCGTCGCCCGCGGCGACCAGGAGGCGCTGGCGCTGCTGGCCAATCTGCCCGCCGACGCGCCCGCTTCGCTGAAGGCCGCAGCGGCCGCCGGCGTCGCCAAGATCAATCGCTCGCTGGCGATCTGGAACGTGGCGCAGAATGTCTGGTACGGCCTCTCGCTCGGCTCGGTGCTGCTGCTGGCGGCCATTGGCCTGGCCATCACCTTCGGCGTGATGGGGGTCATCAACATGGCCCATGGTGAGATGGTGATGCTGGGCGCCTACACCACTTATGTGGTGCAGGAGTTCATCCGCACCTCTTATCCCGGCCTGTTCGGCTGGTCGCTGGCCATCACCCTGCCGCTGGCCTTCCTGTTCACCGGCGTGGTGGGCATCATCATCGAGCGCACGGTGATCCGCTTCCTCTATGGCCGGCCGCTGGAAACGCTGCTGGCCACCTGGGGGATTTCGCTGATGCTGCAGCAGGCGGTGCGCACGGTGTTCGGCCCCACCAACAAGGAGGTGGGGGCGCCGTCCTGGATGTCCGGGGCGTTCCAGGTGGGACAATTGTCCATCACCTATAACCGCCTGTGGATCATCGTGTTCTCACTGCTGGTGTTCTTCGCGCTGCTGGTGGTGCTCAAGCGCACCTCGCTGGGACTGTACGTCCGGGCAGTGACGCAGAACCGGCGCATGGCGGCGGCCATGGGCATCCGCACCGGCCGCATCGATGCGCTGACCTTCGGCCTCGGCTCCGGCATTGCCGGCATCGCCGGGGTGGCGCTGTCGCAGATCGACAATGTGAGCCCGAACCTCGGCCAGGGCTACATCATCGACAGCTTCATGGTGGTGGTGTTCGGCGGGGTGGGGAACCTCTGGGGCACCCTGGTGGGCGCGCTCACGCTCGGCGTCGCCAACAAGCTGCTGGAGCCGTTCGCCGGCGCGGTGCTGGGCAAGATCGCGCTCTTGGTCTTCATCATCCTGTTCATCCAGAAACGACCGCGCGGCCTGTTCGCGCTCAAGGGGCGGGCGGTGGAATCATGAGCGGCAATCCGAGCAGCCTTGGCATTCTCGATCGCCGCGGCGCGATCTTCATCGTCCTGGTGCTGGCGGCGGGCGTGCTGGTACCGGTGGGCAATCTGCTGGTGCCCGCCGGCAGCCCGTTCCACATCTCCGATTATCTGGTGCCGTTGCTGGGCAAATATCTGTGCTACGCGCTCCTCGCCGTGGCGCTGGATCTGGTGTGGGGCTATTGCGGCGTGCTCTCGCTGGGCCACGGCGCCTTCTTCGCGCTGGGCGGCTATGCCATGGGCATGTATCTCATGCGCCAGATCGGCCCGCGCGGGGTCTATGGCAATCCGGTGCTGCCGGATTTCATGGTGTTCCTGAACTATAAGGAACTGCCCTGGTTCTGGCTGGGCTTCGACTGGTTCCCGTTCGCCGCGCTGATGGTGCTGGTGGCGCCGGCCATCCTCGCCTTCGCCTTCGGCTGGTTCGCCTTCCGCTCGCGGGTGACGGGGGTCTATCTGTCCATCATCACCCAGGCCATGACCTTTGCCTTGATGCTGGCATTCTTCCGCAATGACATGGGCTTCGGCGGCAATAACGGCCTGACCGACTTCAAGGACATCGTCGGCTTCCCCATCGCCTCCGGCAGCACCCGCGGCGTGCTGTTCTTCCTCTCGGCTTTGGCGCTGGTGGGCGGCTATCTGCTGTGCCGGGCGCTGGTCACCTCCAAATATGGCAAGGTGCTGGTGGCGGTGCGCGATGCGGAAAGCCGCACCCGGTTCCTGGGCTATCGGGTGGCGAACTACAAGCTGCTCGCCTGGGTGGTCTCGGCCATGCTGGCGGGGGTGGCGGGCGCGCTCTATGTGCCGCAGGTGGGCATCATCAATCCCGGCGAATTCGCCCCGGCCAATTCCATCGAAATGGTGATCTGGGTGGCGGTGGGCGGCCGCGGCACTTTGGTGGGCGCGGCGCTCGGCGCCTTGATCGTCAATGCGGGCAAGACCTGGTTCACCGGCGCCTTGCCGGAAGCCTGGCTGTTCGCGCTCGGCGCGCTGTTCGTGGTGGTGACCTTGTTCATGCCACGTGGGGTGATCGGCCTGTGGGGTGACTTCACGGCGCGGCTGCGCAAGCCCGCCCGCGGCGGCGTGCCCGCCGGCAAGCCGGCGGAGTGAGGCCCATGGAACCCATCACCCAATCCCTGCTCTATCTCGACAACATCTCGGTGGTGTTCGATGGTTTTCGGGCGCTCAACAAGCTGTCCTTGACCATCGAGGAAGCGGAGATGCGGGCCATCATCGGCCCCAACGGCGCCGGCAAGACCACCATGATGGACGTCATCACCGGCAAGACCCGCCCCACCGACGGCGAGGCCATGTTCGCCGGCATCTATGACCTCACCACCCTGGACGAGGCGGCCATCGCCCAACTGGGCATCGGCCGCAAGTTCCAGACCCCCACCGTGTTCGACATGCACACGGTGGAGGACAATCTGCTCCTCGCGGTGAAGGCCGACCGGCGCGCCTTCTCCAACATCTATTGGCGCCGCACCGCTCATGAGCGCGAGCGCATCGATGCCCTGCTGGAGCGCATCCGCCTCAAGGACCAGCGCAAGCGCAAGGCTTCCGAACTCAGCCACGGCCAGAAGCAATGGCTGGAGATCGGCATGCTCTTGGCGCAGGAGCCGCGCCTTCTGCTGGTGGACGAGCCCGCCGCCGGCATGACCGACCAGGAGACCGCCGACACCGCCGAACTTTTGCGCGAGATCGCCAAGACCCGCGCGGTGGTGGTGGTGGAGCATGACATGCAATTCGTGCGCGATCTGGATGTGAAGGTCACCGTGCTGCACGAAGGCTCGGTTCTAGCCGAAGGGCCGCTGGACCAGGTGAGCGCCGATGAGCGCGTCATCGAAGTCTATCTGGGGCGATAGGCATGGGGCGTCCCTCTCTCTCTCCCGCGTTCGCCTGGTGCGGGCCACGCTCTCCCGTGGTTTCCGGCGCGTGCGCACCCGCGCCGCTCGCTCTCCCTCCCCCCTTGCGGGGGAGG
>NZ_CALRWL010000042.1:0-55279 GCF_943371865.1 Azorhizobium sp. AG788
CCGAAGACCCAAGAGACCCGCAAGGACTCCGCCGTCCACGTTTCTCTTTCTTCTCTTCAACCTGTCAAACAGCACGAGATCCGAAGACCTCAAGGACCGAAGTCCCGCGGAGCCGAAGCTCCAAAACGTCAACACCCGAAGATCCACAAACCGACCCGACCGAAGCCCGATCCGCTCAAACCTCCTCCGCCCGAAAGCAGAACCGACAACCCATCCGCCGGTCTCTCGACCGTCTGTCACAACACCAAAGTCGTGAGGAGCGTCGGCGGCGCCGGCACCGCGTTTCGCCGCGGCCCGTCGTCGTTGGGCGGTTTATAGGACCGGCTTTCGGGACTGTCAACAGTGGCTTGAAAGGGAAACATGAAGGGGTGATGACGCTGTGCACAACTGCCCCGCTCGAGGCGGTGAAGATTGTGAGCTGGCAACGCTTCTCAGGACATTTGCAGGGCAGCATGATTTGCTGCGATGCATCGGGCGCAGCCACCGACGAGCCCTGCGGGCCGAGTCCGGCGGGAGATTTTTCTGCGAATTTTTTAGGCCAATGCCTGCTCGCGCGTCATCAGGATTGCGCCTGGAAGGTGCAAACAGCCAGAGGTTGCTCTCCGAGCGGCACGGGGAAGGGCGTGGTGGGCGCTCTCCTGATCCACCGCGATGGACGCGCGTCACCCCTTGTGTCCTGCCTTGCGACAGCGGCCCGCGCGCCCTCAGGCATCCGGACGCCCCTCGCCCATCTCTCGCTCACGTGCGTGTGCGCCGGCAGACTTCGGTGCGAACCGGGAAGCTTGCAGCGCGCGCCGCCATGTTTTCGCCTTGTCGCCCCCCTCACATCGCCGGCCCAATGGGGCGGAGATGCGCAGACAGCTCAGCTTCGTTGACGCGTGGCAGCGGCGGGGGCATTTTCATACCGAATGCCCGCGCGATCCTGCGCGCTCGGTCGTAGGCTGTGTCTCTCTGCGCAGGCAGAGGGTCAGGCGATTGGACACGGGTTCCCGCCATCCGGCGAGACCCCAGCAAAGGGACGGGATTTGCATCAAAGACGTTCCGCCGGGGATTGGCGCGACGCGACGAGTGCGGCGGGCCTCGGCGAGGATCCGCCCCTCGGCGTCGATGGCGATGAAGAAGAGATCGATCGGCGGCGCATTTCCGTGCGCTGGCTCGCAGCGACGCTTCTGACCGGCCTGTGCGGCAGTTTCCTGATGGGCGGCGCGGTCTATGCGGCGCTCGACGGCGACCACCGCTTTGCCGCCATGCCCGAGACCGTCCGCAATGCCCTGCGCGGCACGCTCGCCGTAGGGGAGAAGCCGTCCAATGCGGCGCGCAAGGGCGATCGCATGTCGCTGTTGGCCGAAGCCAGCAGCGCGCGGCAGACCTTCCGGGTCTCCACCGCCACCAAGGTGGGCGACAAGGAGATCATCCGCGTGCGCCCGTTCACCCGGGTGGCGGCGAATTTGGCCATGTCCACCACCTCGGTGTCGGTGAACATTCCCCGGTTCAATCCGGCGCAATTGGTGGCGCAGTCGGCGGATCCGCAGGAGGCAGCGCCTCAGGCGGAGCCCACCGGCGAGATCACGCTGGTGATGCGGGATCTCGCCACCGCCCCCAATCTGCATTTCGGCGCCGCGGTGCCCATGGAAAGCGTGCTGACCAAAGTACGCGAGGTCGCGGAACTGGCCCGGTCGCAGCCGGCCCTGGCCGGCTTGCCCCCGGCCATTGCCGGACGGCCCGGTCCTGTCGGCGGCAGCCCGTCTTTGGCCTATGCCACCGAGGGCCGATACGGCCTGCCCACCGGGACAGGCGCCATGGGAGCGCCCGTGGTGCCCGGGCCGCGCCCCGACGTGATGGAGAATGTCAGCTATCTGGACAAGACCTCCAGCGAGACCTCCGGCGGCAATGACTGGACCGACACCACCGTTGTGGTGAAGAAGGGCGACACCATCGTCTCGATCCTCACCGATGCCGGCGCCTCCGTGGAAGAGGCCCAGGGCGTCGCCGCCGCCTTCAAACGCGGCCGCGACGGCGTGGTGAAGGATGGCTTGCGCATCCGCCTGCTACTGCAGAGCGATGCGGCGAAGAAGATCCATCCGCTGCGGGTGTCGATCTTCAGCGATGTGGGCCATGAGGGCACGGTGGCCAGTTCCGATACCGGCGCGTTCGTACAGGTGGCGGAACCCACCGAGAATGACATGGCCGGCGTCTCCGAGGCGGCGTCCGATGACGATGATGACGACAGCGGCCCCGGCATCCGGCTTTATGAGAGCATCTATGAGACCGCCCTGCGCAACGACATGCCGCGCAGCGTCATCGCCGATTTGATCCGCATCTATTCGTTCGACGTGGATTTCCAGCGCCGGGTGCGGCCGGGCGACAATTTCGAAGTGCTGTATTCCGAAGATGCCCCCGGCGATGCGGAAGTGCTCTACACCACGCTCAGCACCAATGGCGAAACCCGCCGCTACTACCGGTTCCAGACCCAGGATGACGGGTTGGTGGATTATTACGACGTCGAGGGCAAGAGCGCGAAGAAGTTCCTGGTGCGCAAGCCCATCGCCGGCGGCATCATGCGCTCGCCGTTCGGCTATCGCCGCCATCCCATCCTCGGTATTTCCAAGCTGCATACGGGCGTGGACTGGTCCGACAGCGTCGGCACGCCGATCTATGCTGCCGGCAACGGCACGGTGATCTATGCCACCTGGAAGTCGGGCTATGGCCGGCATACGGAAATCCAGCATGCCAACGGCTATGTCACCACCTATTCGCACCAGTCCGGCTTCGCCAAGGGCCTGCGGGAGGGCATGCAGGTGCGCCAGGGCCAGCTCATCGGCTATCTGGGCTCGTCCGGCCTCTCCACCGGGCCGCATCTGCACTATGAGGTGAAGATCAACGGCAGTTTCGTCGACCCCATGCGCGTGAAACTGCCGCGTGGCCGGGCGCTGGAAGGGCGCTTCATGGCGGAGTTCAACAAGGAGCGCGAGCGCATCGAAGCGTTGCTGGCCCACGCGCCGGTGCCGCCGAAGGTGGCCTCCGCCGCCAACACCAACAGCCGCACGAAATAGCATGGACAGCAGCGAGGCTGGGTGACCGCACTTGGCTCGGAGCGTCATGGACAGCTAGACTTGGGACCTGTAGTCAAGATCCCCATCTGAACCGTGAGCGCTGCCATGAAATCCTCCGTGTTCCCCGCCGCACGGCGGATCATCGGCGCCCTGCTGGGTGCGGCCTTGCTGCCGACCGCCGCCCTCGCCGGTGCGGCGGACGACGCCTATATCGCCGCCCGCGATAAATATGTCGCCGCCCTGGCCGCAGCGGAAAAAGCCGGAACCAATCCCGATGCCGTCTACAAGCAGGATGATCGCGCCCGCGCCGATCTCAAGGCGCAGATGATGGCTTTGCTCGGCCCGCTCGCCTTCAAGGGCCTGGAAAAGGCCGGCGAATTCTCGCCCGGCACGCTGCTCAGCGGCGAGTTGGAGACCGGTCAGCCGGACGGGCTGCTGTTCCGCGACAAGAAAGATGAAACCCGCATCTTTATCTCGCCCGTGCCGGTGCTGACCCATTGGGCGCGCCAGGATGCGGACTTCAAGGCCGGCGATGGGCTTGCGACCGTGCTGGCGTCCGGCCCGTTCTATACCCAGGCGACGGGGAGCGATGCCGCCTTCGAGCCCTATGTGCCCGTGCCCCTGACGGCGGGCGAGGGCGAGGTGGTGTTCGCCTTCATCGGCCTGTTTGCCCAGGACGATACGGCCAACTACCCCCCCGCCTCCGTGGTGATCGGCTGGATGGCCAACGGGCGGGTGGTGGTCGGCACCACGCCCATGCCCGAGGCCCGCAAGACCTTCCCCGCCTGCACCAAGGCCTGGGAGGCCACCATGGCCAAGGCCAAGGCGCTCGAAGCCGCCGCGCAGAAGCAAAAGGGCGCGCGCAAGGATGAAATGATGGCGCAGGTGTTCGACCTGCATGGCCCGGTCGGCTCCGCCGCCTACCGGACCTGCTATGCCGGCGAAGTGGTCAAGCAGCCGGTGTTCGCCACCATCGTCAAGAAGACCGAAGCCCTGCTGCAGAAGATGCGCGGAAACTGACCTTCGTCCCGTGGGGGCGTGACGACGCCATGCGCGTCCGCCCCCGTCGAGGCCATGCGGGCCACAGCGCGATGCTCTCGCCGCCGCGGCCCGCCGGTGCGTATGCCTACTTGGCGTGGGCCTTCAGCCAGGCCTGCATATCGGCGATCTCCTTCTCCTGCGCGTCGATGATGGTCTGCGCCATCTTCTTGGTTTCCGGATCCTTGGCGTATTTCAGCGCCACCTTGGCCATGTCGATGGCGCCCTGGTGGTGCGGGATCATGTGGGTGCGGAAGTCCACATCAGCATCGCCGGTGTAGGGCGCGCTCATGCCCTGCATCATCTTGGCGTCGGCGGCCTTGAACTCCGTGGTGGACGGCGTATCGGCGGCCGGCGTCATCATGTGCGGGGTGGTGCCGCTGTGCATGGGCATCGTGGTTTGCGCCTGCGCTAGGCTGAAGCCAGCGGTGACGGACAGGCAGATGATCAGCGTTTTCAGCATGGGCTTGGCCATGAGATGGTTCTCCATTGGGAAGCGTGCGGCACAGCCGGCACGGTGTCTGGGATCGGTGATGAATGCCCCCCGCCGCAACGCGCGGGAGGCTGAAAGGCGTGGCACGGGCCTGACGGCGAGGCTGCCGCGGTCCGGCGCAAACGCGGGGCGATCGGCGACCGCGCCATGCCCGGCTCAGGACCGGATGGGCGTCCGACGCAACGTGCTCCCCTTGTGGATGCCCCAAGCGGGGCGATCTCCGGGGCGATCCGATCTCAGGCCGGGGTTCGGGGCGGCTTCGGCAGCGCTTCCGGTACGCGGCCGGGCGGCATGACCATGGCGCGCAGGGGCTCTTGCCGGCGGGATGTGGCCAGTGGCAGCGCCAGCACCGGATCGACCACCAGGGCTGAAAGGCAGCAGACCATTCCGGGGTTGCAGCAGTCCCGGCCGCAGGGCGGACCCGGCATCGCGGGCGCGGACCGCTCAGCGGTTGCCACCAGTGTCGGGGACGCGGAATGGGCGTGGGCGGCGGTGGATGCATGCGTCACTGGCGATGCGACCGCAGCACCAGCGGCGGCGGACAGGCCGTGCCCCTCATGCGCCTGGGCTGGCGACGGCAGGACATAAGCCGCGATCAGCATGATCGCGGCGCCCAACAACCGGGTCAGGATGTCCTGCATGCGCATGGACGCGTGTTTAGCACAATCGGGGCCTCGCTGACCCCGACTTTCCGCCGCACCCGGCTGTGCCGTGGGCAAGCCTCAGCCCTGGCGGGCGGCGTCGAAGGCGCCGAGGAAGGCCACCGCATTGTCGGACAAGGACGGCCCGAGATATCCGCCTTCCTGCACCAGCACCGTGGGCAGGCCGAGGCCCGCCACCTTGCGGGCGCCGCGCTGGAAGCCCTCGCCGGTCATCTTCACCAGCGACAACGGATCATCCTGCGACATGTCCAGCCCGAGCGAGATCACCAGCGCCTGCGCCCCGAAGGCGCGGATGATCTCCAGCGCCTCGTCATAGCGGGCAAGGATCTCCTCTACCCCGGCGCCTACTGGCAGCACCAGATTGCGCGTCGCCCCCTCCCCTTCTCCCACGCCGATCTCATCCGCATAGCCGGTGAAGAACGGGGTATAGTCGCTGGGATCGGTGTGGATCGAGACGTAGAGCACGTCGCCGCGGGTGTGGAAGATGTCCTGGGTGCCATTGCCGCCGTGGGTGTCCACGTCCAGCACCGCCACCTTGTCGAACCGCCCGCGCAGATGCTGGGCGGCGACGGCGGCATTGTTGAAGAAGCAGAAGCCCATGGTGGCGTCGATCATCGCATGATGGCCGGGCGGGCGGCACAGCGCATAGATGTGCCCCTCCGCGCCCGAGCGCACCCGATCCGCCGCCTCGATGGCGGTCTGCGCCGACCAGTAGATCGCTTCCGCCGTGCCCGGCACGATGGGGCATGAGGTGTCAGTGGAATAGAAGCCCAGCCGGCCGATCACCCCGGTGGGCACCCGCCAGTTGCGGCGGTCGGTGTGATAGTTCGGCACCGCCGGAACCGTGGTGCCGGTGGCCTCCACCCAGGCCGGCCAGGCGGACATGAGGAAGTCCACATAGGCCGGGTCATGCACCGCCTTGATGGGATCGAGGCCATGGTCGCCGGGCATCTCGCGGGTGTGGCCGGCGGCCAGCAGCGCATCGCGCAGCAGGATGGCGCGCTGCGGCTGCTCGGGATGGGGAATGAAGGCGCCGCGGCGGAAATAGAGTTCCGGATCGTGCGCCAGCTGGCGTTCGTCAAAAATGATCTTCATGGCATCCGTCTCAAACCGCTGAACAAGGATAGGCCCTCAGGCCGGCACGGCCTCGCCGCCGAAGACATCGCCCTCGGCCCGGCCGGGGATCGCGGCGATCAGGCGCCGGGTATAGTCGTGCTGCGGATTGCCGAAGATCTCCGCCGCCGGCCCCATTTCCACCACCTCGCCCTTCCGCATCACCGCCACCTTGTCGCAAATGGTGGCCGCCACCCGCAGATCATGGGTGATGAAGATCAGCGACAAATCCAGCCGCGCCTTGAGGTCCGCCAGCAGCGCCAGCACCTGGGCCTGGATCGACACGTCCAGCGCCGAGACCGCCTCGTCGGCGATGATGATTTCCGGGTCCAGCGCCAAGGCGCGGGCGATGCCGATGCGTTGGCGCTGGCCGCCGGAAAACTCGTGCGGGAAGCGTTCCACCGCGGAGGGGTCCAGCCCCACCAGGGCCAAGAGGTCCGCCGCTTTGGCGAGCGCGGTGGCGATGGGCACCCCGGCCGCTATGGGCCCTTCGGCGATGATGCGGCCCACCCGCGTGCGCGGATTGAGCGAGCCGTAGGGATCCTGGAACACCATCTGCATGCGCCGCCGCCAGATGCGCATTTCCGCCACCGACTGGCCCATGGTCTCCTGGCCATTGAGGCGGATGGAACCGGCATCCGGCTCCACCAGCCGCACCAGGCAGCGCCCGAGCGAGGACTTGCCCGAGCCGCTCTCGCCCACCACGCCCAAGGTCTCGCCCCGCGCCAGATCAAAGCTGACATCGCGCACCGCATGCACCACGCGGGCGGGGCGGAAGAAGCCGCCCGCGGAGCGATAGGTCTTGGTCAGTCCCCGCACCGCCAGCACCGTTTCGCCAGTCGCCTTCTCCGGGCCGGTGGCGAGGGCCCTGCGGCCGGAAGGAATGGCGGCGATCAGTGCCTGCGTATAGGCGTCCTGCGGCGCGCCGAGCACGGCGCTCGCACTGCCGCTTTCCACGATACGGCCCTGGCGCATCACCACCACCCGGTCGGCAATATCCGCCACCACGCCGAAATCATGGGTGATGAACATCACCGCCGTGCCGTGCTTCTCCTGCAGTTCGCGGATCAGCTTGAGGATCTGCGCCTGGGTGGTGACATCCAAAGCGGTGGTGGGTTCGTCGGCGATCAGCAGCACCGGGTCCAGCGCCAGCGCCATGGCGATCACCACCCGCTGGCGCTGGCCGCCGGAGAGCTGGAACGGATAGGCATGGATCGCCCGTTCCGGCTCGGGAATGCCCACCTCGGTGAGCAGTGCCAGGGCGCGGGCGCGCCGCTCCGGCGGGGTCAGCAGGCCGTGGGCCTCGAACACTTCGGCGATCTGCTCGCCGATGCGCATCAAGGGGTCCAGCGCCGTCATCGGCTCCTGGAAGATCATGCCGATGCGCTTGCCGCGTACCGCGCGCATGGCGTCCGCATCCAATTGCAGCAGATCGATGCCGTCCAGCTTGGCGCTGCCCTGAGCCACGCGGGTGCCCGGCGGCAGCAGGCCCATCACCGCATTGGCGGACATGGACTTGCCGGAGCCGCTTTCGCCGACGATGGCCAGGGTCTCGCCGCGGCGGATGTCGAACTCCATATGCTCCACCGCATAGAGCCGGTCGGCGCCCGGCGGCAGAGCGATGGCGAGGCCGGAGACGGAGAGGACCGGGGCGGATGGTGTTGCGTCCGTCATGGGGCGGCCCTCAATGCTGATCGCGGGAGGAGCGCGGGTCGAGCGCTTCCGCCAGCCCCTCTCCCACGAGATTGAGTGCCAGCACCGAAATGAGGATGGCGACGCCGGGGAAGACCGAGAGCCACCACGCCTGGCGCACCACCGTGCGGGCCGCGCCGATCATGTAGCCCCAGGACATGATGGAGGGATCGCCCAGGCCGAGGAAGGAGAGCGAACTCTCCAGCAGGATGGCGGAGGCCACCATGAGGGAGGCCAGCACCACGATGGGCGAGGTCACATTGGGCAGGATCTGCCTTGTGATGATGGTCCAGTGGGATTGGCCGGCGAGGATCGCCGCTTCCACATATTCGCGCTTGCGCTGGGCCATCACTTCGCCCCGCACCAGCCGCGCCACCGGCGGCCAGCCGACGATGGCAATGGCGATGGTGATGGACACCAGACTCGGCTGGAAGATCGCCACCAGCACGATGGCCAGGGCGAAGCTCGGGATGGTCTGGAAGAATTCGGTGAAGCGCATCAGCAGATCATCCACCAGACCGCCGAAATAGCCCGCCGCCGCGCCGATGGGCACGCCCACCATCAGCGCCACCAAGGTGGAAATGGTGCCGATCAGCAGCGAGATGCGGGCGCCATAGGCCAGGCCCGAGGCGACGTTGCGGCCCAAGGTATCGGTGCCCAGCGGCACCGCGCCATTGGCGAACGGCGGCAGGAACGGCCGCTGCACCATCTTCCACGGCGAGACCGGGTAGAAATAGGGCGCGGCAATGGCGATGACGATCACCAGCACCACCACCACGAGGCCGGCGACCGCCGCCTTGTGGCGGCGAAAACGGGACCAGAACGCGCCCATCACGACACCTCAATGCGCGGGTCCACCATGCGGTAGACGAGATCGGTCAGGATGTTGAACACCACCACCATGGCCGCGGAGACCACGAACACGCCCAGCAGCAGATTGTAGTCGCGCTGGATCAGCGCCTCATACATGAGCCGGCCGATGCCGGGCCAGGCGAACACGGTCTCGGTCATCACCGCCCCGCCCACCATCTGCCCGGCCTGGATGCCGGCCAGACTCACCACGGGCAGGATGGCGTTGCGCAGCACATGGCGGCGCAGGATCACCCGCTCGGACAAGCCCTTGGCGCGCAGGGTCTTGATGAAATCCTGCCGCCCCACCTCGATCATGGAGGAGCGGGTCATGCGCACATAGACCGCCATGAAGAACAGGCCCAAAGTCACCGCCGGCAGCACCAGATGGCGAGCCACATCCAGCACGCCTTCCATCAGCGAGACATTGGCCCCCACCTCCCGCATGCCAAAGGCCGGCAGCCAGTCGAGCCAGACCGAGAAGATCAGCACCGCCATCAGCGCCATCCAGAACAAGGGCGTGGCGTAGAACACCAGGGCGATGGTGGTGATGAGCCGATCCAGCGGCCGGCCCTTGTTTGCCGCCGCCCACGCCCCCATGGCCACCCCCACCGTGAGCGAGAACGCGAAGGCGGCGCCGGTCAGCAGCAAGGTGGCCGGAAGGCGGTTCATCACCAGCTCGATCACCGGCATCTGCTGGCGATAGGAGAAGCCCAGATCGAGGCGCACCACGCCCCAGAGATAGAGCCCCAATTGGGTGAGCAGCGGCTGATCCAGGCCGAATTTGGCCCGCAATTGCTGCAGGAAGGCCTCGTCGGTGGCCCCGGACTCCCCCGCCATCACCGACGCCGGGTCGCCCGGCGCCAGATGGATCAGCGCGAAGTCGAGAATGACGATGGCCAGCACCACCAGGATGCCCTTGGCCACGCGCCAGAGGAGGAAACGAAGGGTCTGCATGCGCCCCGATCTGGTTGCTGGAGCTTGGGACGGGCGGCATGCGCCCCACCCGTTGGCGTGACAGGTCCCCTCTCCCGCTTGCGGGGGAGGGGTAGGGAGGGGGCGCGCGGAGCGCGAGGACGGTGAGGGCCGAGCGAACGGCGAGGCTTCCCGCCTGCGGCGGCCCCCTCCCAACCCTCCCCCGCAAGCGGGAGAGGGCTTCGCGTTGCGCGCGGCCTGACCGCCCCCCAAAAAAAGACATCACTCGATCCAGGCGTCCTTGAAGCCGTCGTTCACGCCGATGCCGGTGGTGATGAGGTTCTTCACATTACAATGGGTAATTGTGGGGAACTTCAGGTCGATCAGCCAGGCGTACACGGCGTCTTCGCTGATCTTCTTCTGCACCGCCGAATAGGCGGTCTGGCGCACGGCATCGGGGAAGCCCACCGCGCCCTCGGCGAACAATTTGTCCACCTCCGGGTTGGAATAGCCGCCCACATTGTTGAACGGCGAGCCCTTGGCGATGTTGCTGGAGATATAAGCCCGCGCCACGCCCAGGGCCGGATCGCCATATTGGTACATGAAGGTGGTGGAGAGCTCGAAGTCCCAGTCGCCCAGCTTCTTGTTCCAGCCGGGCACGTCGGTGGCCACCATCTCCACCTTGATGCCCACGTCTTCCAGATTCTGCTTGATGGCCTCGCCCCAGCGGGTCCAGGTCTCGCCATAGGGAATGGGCATGAAGCGCACCGGCTCGCCCTTGTAGCCCATCTCCTTCAAGAGCGCCTTGGCCTTGGCCGGATCGTAATTGTACTTCACCAGCACCTTCTCATCGCGGAAGGCGGTGCTTTGGGCGAACGGGCCGGTGGACACCGAGCCCATGCCGTTCCACAGCGCATCGCGGGCGAAATCGCGGTCGATGGCGTAGGACACCGCCTTGCGGAAGCGCACGTCGCTGGACAGGCCGCCGCGATGGTTGAACCACAGGAAGGCCTGCGGGGCGAAGAACTCCCAGCCCTTGTCGGTGATGCAGGCATTCTTGGTCTTAGCCAGGCGCGGCACGTCGAAATTCTCCACCGAGCCGCCGGGCAGGATGTCCACCTTGCCGGTCTCGAACGCCACGGCGCGGGCGGCGGCATCGGGAATGACATGCCAATAGATCTCGTTGAGGTGCGGCTTGCCCTTCTCGTAATAATCCGGGTTCTTCACCAGCTTGATGTGGGAGCCCTTCACCCATTCGGCGAACTTGAACGGCCCGGTGCCGATGG
This sequence comes from Azorhizobium sp. AG788, assembly GCF_943371865.1. Classification (GTDB taxonomy): domain Bacteria; phylum Pseudomonadota; class Alphaproteobacteria; order Rhizobiales; family Xanthobacteraceae; genus Azorhizobium. Next base: position 11,102 of record NZ_CALRWL010000042.1, read on the forward strand.
GGGTGTTGTTGGCCGGATTGGAGAGGAAATCGGTGCCCTCATAGATATGCTTGGGCACCATGGGCATGGTGCCCACTTCGAACATGCGGATGAACGGGCCGAAGGTCTCCTTCAACTGGAACACCACGGTCTCGTCATCGGGGGCGGTGATGCTCTCCACATAGGCCAGCGAGGCGCGTGTGCGCGGGTTGGTCTTGCGCAGGAACACGTCGGCGGAGAACACCACGTCCGCGGCGGTGAAGGGCTTGCCGTCGTGCCACTTCACGCCCTTGGCGAGCTTGAAGGTATAGGTCTTGCCGTCCGGCGAGATGGTCCAGGAGGTGGCGAGCTGCGGCTTGGGCTGGAGCTTCTCGTCATAGCGCAGCAGGCCCTCATAGATGTTGCCGGCCACCATCTGGGTGGGGGCATTCTGGAGGATGCCCACCATCAGGCCGGGCGGCTCGGGCTGGATCACCACATTGGCCCGCCCCCCCTCCTTGGGATCGGCCGCGGCCGGACCGGCCAGGACGGCGGCCAGCACCAGGGAAGAGGAAAGGGTAGCGAGAAGCTTTGCTTTCATGACAGCCGGGTCCTCTGGAAGGGATTATTATGGAACGGCGTGTGCGGGTTACTCAGATGCGGCGAAAACTGATTCCGTGATCAATGGGACGGAGCCTGACAGCATCAGACTCAATGGTTGAAATCGGGGGCGACGGCGGCGGCGAGGCGCAGGAAGGCGGCCCATTCGGGGTCGGCCAGGCCGGACGCGGCATGGAGATCGTCCCATTTCTCGTACTGCGACGCGGTGAGATCGGCGATGGCGCGCGACGGCAGGCGCAGCGGGCGCCCGGTGCCCATGGCGGCGATCTGGGCCTGGCAGGCCCGCTCCAGATTGTGCATCAGCACGAAGGCTTCGCCCACGGTTCGCCCGCAGGTCATCAGCCCGTGATTGCGCAGCACCATGGCCTTCCGGGTGCCGAGATCCGCCACCAGCCGTTCGCGCTCGGCCGGATTGACGGCGATGCCTTCGAAGTCGTGATAGGCGATGCGATCATGGAATTGCAGCGCCCACTGGTTGAGCGGCAGCAGCCCCTCTTCCAGGCAGGCCACCGCGACGCCGGCCACCGTATGGGTATGCAGCACGCAGCCTATGTCGGGACGGGCCGCATGGACCGCGGAATGGATGACGAAACCGGCGGCATTGATGCCATGGCCGAGCGGATCGTCCAGCACGGTGCCGTCAATGTCCACGGTCACCAGTTCCGAGGCCTTCACCTCGTCGAAGCGGGTACCGTAGGAGTTGAGCAGGAAGCGCTCGTCCTCCCCCACCTTGGCGGAGATATGGGTGAAGATGCTGTCATCCATCCCCATGTGCGCCAGCAGCCGGTAGGCCGCCGCGAGGTCGGTGCGGGCGTTGCTCGCCGGCTCAATAGCGATGGAATCTACGATGGCATCCATGGACCAGGCTTCCTGTTGGGCCGCGGCGGCGCAAATCGGTGCCGCGCGGCGTCATGATGGCAACGTCGGAGACGAGGCGATAGGCGGGATGCGGCGCTGCCGCGCCCTCATTGCCCGGCCCCGGCCAGGGTGCCCTGCAGCGCGGCGGCGGCGGCCAGAACGGCGGCATCCGCGCCGCGCGCGCCGATGATCTGGAACGCGGTGGGCAGACCGGCCGGCGTCGGCGCCAGGGGAATGACCGCCGCCGGCTGCTGGCTGAGGTTGATGGGAAAATTGAACCCCGCCCACAGATGCCAGCGCGACAGCCCGCTGCCCGCCGGCACCAGATCCCCGGCGGCAAACGGCAGCACCGCCACGCCGGGCGAGACGATGAAATCGAATTGGGCGCTGAGCTGATCCATGGCCATGCCGAACGCACCACGCTCCGCCTGGGCGCTGATGAGGTCCACCGCCGAAAAACGCGTGCCCTCGGCGGCGATCTCCAGGAAACCGGGATCCACGCCGTCGCGCATGGCCTCCGGCACCCCCAGCAGGCGCTTGGCGGCGCCGGTGTACCAGTGCTTTTCGAAGATGTCCGTCACCCGGTCGGCAAACGGCAAGGTGATGGGCTCGAGGATGGCGCCCAGCACTTCGAGCCGCCGGAGCGCCGCCGCGAAGGCAGTTGCCACCTCGGGATCGACCGCGCCGCAGGGCGGCTCGGACCACACGCCGATCCGCGCGCCCAAGGGGAAGCCCGGCGGCAATTGCCCCTCCAGCGGCGCCAGGGCGCCCGCCCCCTGGGCCCAATCCGCCAGATCGCGCCCGGACATGGCGGCCAGCATGGGGATCAGATCCTGCGCATGGCGGGCCATGGGGCCGATATGGGCGACGGTGCCGAACGCGCTGGCCGGATAGGCCGGCACCCGCCCGAAGGTGGGCTTCAGGCCGGCAATGCCGCAGAAGCTCGCCGGCACCCGGATCGAGCCGCCGCCGTCGGTACCCAGATGCAGCACGCCCGCGCCGCACGCCGCTGCCACCGCCGCGCCACCGGACGAGCCGCCGGAGGTGAGCGCCGGATCATAGGGATTGCGGGTGACGCCGAAGGCGGCGCTGTCGGTGACCGCCTTCCAGCCGAATTCCGGCGAGGTGGTGAGGCCGATGAACACCGCGCCGGCGTCGCGCAGGCGCCGCACCGCGGGGGCATCTTCCGCATAGGGCGCAGCCGGCGTGGTGGCGCTGCCGTAGCGCACCGACCAATCCTTCACCCACACAATATCCTTCAGCGTGGTGGGGATGCCGTCGATGGGCGACAGCGGCGTCCCGGCCCGCCAGCGCGCCTCCGAGGCCCGGGCGGCGGCGAGCGCGCCGTCATGATCGATGGTCAGGAAGGCATTGAGCAGGGGGTTGATCGCCTCCGCCTGCGCCAGCGCCACCTGCGCCAGTTCCACCGGAGAGCGGGCGCCGGTGCGGAACGCATGGGTGAGCGCCGCCACCTGCGGGCCTTCATCCTGGGCGACAGCCGGCGACACCACGCTCATGGGACAACTCCTGCTCTAAAACAAAGCACGCGCCTTTCGTGCCGCCTTAGGAGGCAGAATGGCCTTCCCCTCGGGTTTCACAAAATGTATTAATCCGGTGAAGTTCACACATTATATGGAGGATTCCCGTGGCGCTCTCACTCCGGCAGGTGCGCTACGTGACGGAGGTCGCCCGTCTCGGATCGATCCAGGCGGCGGCGCGGGAATTGTCCATCTCCCAATCCTCCATCCTGGCGGCCATCGATCTGGCGGAAGCCGATATCGGCGCGCGCATGTTCACCCGCCGACCGTCGCAAGGCATGCGCACCACCCCCGCCGGCGAGCGCTTCGCGGCTGCGGCGCGGGGGCTGCTGGCAGCGGAGACCGAGTTCGTGCGCGAGATCGGCTCGCTGGCGGAGGGGCCACCGCGCGGCATCCGGCTCGGTTGCTTCGTGCCATTCGGCCCCTTGTTCCTGCCGGAGGTGCTCAGCCGCTTGGTGGCCCGCACCGGCCCCATGGACATCACCTTGATGGAGGCCGACCAGCACCAATTGCGCCATTGGCTCGACATCGGCCATATCGATGCCGCCGTCACCTATGAGATGGGGCCACCGTTCAATGGCGACGTCACCCGCATCTGCCGCATGCCGGCCCATGTGCTGATGCGCGCCGACGATCCGCTGGCGGCGCTGGAGGCCATCCCGCTGGCGGCCCTGTCGGAGCGGCCGCTGATCCTGCTGGATCTGCCGCAGACCGGCGCCTACCTCTCCTCCATCATCGACATGTCGGGCCTCGGCCGCCGCATCGGCTTCCGCGCCCGCACCTATGAGACCGTGCGCGCGGCGGTGGCCTCCGGCTTCGGGGTGGCGATCCTGAACATGCGGCCGATTTCCCAGGTGATGGTGGATGCGCCCTTGCTGTGCCGCCGCCCCATCGCCGATCCGCTGCCGCCGCCCACCCTGATCGTGGTCGACCCCTATGGCGACCAGAAGCCCCGCTTCCTGATCGACTTCATCGCCGAAATGCACGCGCTGTTCCGGGAACTCGGCCCCCGCCGCTTCGCCGTCTGCCGCCCGGAGCAGGAGGGCGATCTGCTTCAGGTCTGAGCCGCCACCGGCGTTCCAGACAAGAACATGGCGCGGGATCGAACCGATCCCGCGCCATGTCAGACTGCCATCTCTTCAGTGACCGATCAGGCGGCCTCGTCGACCCGCTGCTCGGGGCGGAACACCAGACGGTCGCCCTGCAGATCGATGTGCACCAGGGAGCCATCGGGCACATCGCCGGCCAGCAGCATGCCGGACAGGGGATCCTGCACCAGCTTCTGGATGGTCCGCTTCAGCGGCCGCGCCCCGTAGGCCGGGTCGTAGCCCTTGTCCGCCAGAAAAGCGCGGGCAGCGGGGGTCAGGTCGAGGACGATCTTGCGATCCTCCAGCAGCTTGGCCAACCGGCCCAGCTGGATTTCGACAATGGCGCCCATCTGGTCCCGCTTCAGGCGGTGGAACATGACGATTTCGTCGATGCGGTTGACGAATTCCGGCCGGAAGTGCCGGCGCACCGCGCCCATCACCAGTTCGTAGGCCTCTTCGTCGGACACCACCGTATCCGCCTCGTGGCCGGGCAGGCCGAAGCCCACCGGCTGGCGCGGATCCGCCAGATATTCCGCCCCGAGGTTCGAGGTCATGATGATCAGCGTGTTGCGGAAGTCCACCGTGCGCCCCTGCCCGTCCGTCAGCCGCCCGTCATCGAGCACCTGGAGCAGGACGTTGAAGACGTCGGAATGGGCTTTCTCCACCTCGTCGAACAGCACCACCTGATAAGGCCGGCGCCGCACCGCTTCAGTCAGCGCGCCACCTTCCTCATAGCCCACGTAACCGGGAGGCGCCCCGATCAGCCGGCTCACGGAGTGCTTCTCCATGTATTCCGACATGTCGATGCGCACCATCGCGGTCTCGTCATCAAACAGGAAGCTGGCCAAAGCCTTGGTCAGCTCGGTCTTGCCGACGCCGGTGGGGCCGATGAACAGGAACGAGCCGATGGGCCGGTTGGGATCCTGCAAGCCGGCGCGGGCACGGCGCACCGCGGTCGAGACCGCCGACACCGCCTCGGACTGGCCCACAACGCGCTTGGCCAGCTCCATCTCCATGCGGATCAGCTTTTCCCGCTCGCCGGTGAGCATCTTGTCCACCGGCACGCCGGTCCAGCGCGACACCACGCCGGCGATGTGATCGGGCGTCACCGCCTCGTCCACCATATTGCCGGTCTGGCCTGCCTCTTCCACCGCAGCCAGACGCTTCTCCAGCTCGGGAATGACCGCATAGGTCAGCTCGCCGGCCTTCTGATACTCGCCCTGCCGCTGCGCACTGGCCAAATCCGCCCGTGCCTGATCGAGCTTGGCCTTCAAGGTGGTGGCCTCGCCGAGCTTGTCCTTCTCCGCCCGCCATTTGGAGGTGAGCGTGTTGGAGGTCTCCTCGAGATCCGCCAATTCCTTCTCAAGCCGCTTCAGGCGGTCCTTGGAGGCCTGGTCGGTCTCCTTCTTCAGGGCCTCCTGCTCGATCTTGAGCCGCATGACGTCGCGGTCGATCTTGTCCAGCTCTTCCGGCTTGGAATCCACCTGCATGCGCAGCCGCGACGCGGCTTCGTCCATCAAATCGATGGCCTTGTCCGGCAGGAAGCGGTCGGCGATGTAGCGGTTGGAGAGCACGGCGGCCGACACCAAGGCGCTGTCGGTAATCCGAACGCCGTGATGCAGCTCGTACTTCTCCTTCAGCCCACGCAGGATCGACACGGTGTCTTCCACCGTGGGCTCGTTGACGAACACCGGCTGGAACCGGCGGGCCAGGGCCGCATCCTTCTCCACGTGCTTGCGGTATTCATCCAGCGTGGTGGCGCCGACGCAATGCAGCTCGCCGCGGGCCAAAGCCGGCTTCAGAAGATTGGACGCATCCATGGCGCCGTCGGTCTTGCCGGCGCCCACCAGCGTGTGCATCTCGTCGATGAACAGGATGATGCCGCCTTCGGCGGAGGTGACTTCCTGCAACACCGACTTCAGCCGCTCCTCGAACTCGCCGCGATACTTCGCGCCGGCGATGAGCGAGCCCATGTCGAGGGCCAGCAGGGTCTTGTTCTTCAGGCTCTCGGGCACGTCGCCATCGACGATGCGGCGGGCGAGACCTTCCACGATGGCGGTCTTGCCGACGCCGGGCTCGCCGATGAGCACCGGATTATTCTTGGTGCGACGGGCCAGCACCTGGATGGTGCGACGGATCTCCTCGTCGCGGCCGATCACCGGGTCGAGCTTGCCGTCGCGCGCCGCCTGGGTGAGGTCGCGGGCATATTTCTTCAGCGCGTCATAGGCGTTTTCAGCCGTGGCGCTGTCGGCGGTGCGGCCCTTGCGCAGCGCTTCGATGGCGCTGTTGAGGCTCTGCGGCGTCAGCCCGGCGCGGGCCAGGATCTTGCCGGCCTCGGATTCCTTCTCGATGGTCAGGGCCAGCAGCAGGCGCTCGACGGTGACGAAACCATCGCCCGCCTTCTTGGCTGCCTGCTCAGCGGCTTCGAACACCCGCGCCAAGGCGGGGCTCAGATAGACCTGGCCGGAGCCGCCTTCCACCTTGGGCAATTTGCGCAGGGCCGCTTCGGTCTCGTCGCGCACCTGGGGCAGGTTGCCGCCGGCGCGCTGCACCAGACCCGCGCACAGGCCCTCGGGATCATCCAGCAGCACCTTCAACAGGTGCTCGGGAACGAACTGCTGCTGGCCTTCGCGCACCGCCAGCGACTGGGCGGACTGGACGAAGCCACGCGCGCGCTCGGTATAGATTTCGAAATTCATCTCTTCCCTCCTCGGCGGCCCGGCGCCTTGCAAGAAGCACGCAGGGCTCGCTTGGATGCGATGCCGGTCTGCCGGCCACCGCAGCGGCCCACCCGATGGGCGAACCACTGCTGCGCATGTGGGTGCGCCCCCCGCCGGACGGAAGGGGGCAACCGCCTCGAAACGCCACTTTTCACCATCCCCGCCCGAGCGCCTTGCGCGAGGTCACGAAAACCTTCGCAATCGCACGCTCTCTGCGCCCCGCGTCACGGGGGCGCGAGCGGCGGGAGCGCGACGGGATTGACGGCCGCCGGCCCGTCTGTACTAATCGGTACACACTTTTCGCCCCGAGACAGGAGACCCCCATGGCCCGCCCGCCGCTTCCCCCCTTCACCGCCGAGACCGCCGCCCAGAAGGCCCGCATGGCCGAGGATGCCTGGAACACCCAGGATCCGGAGAAGGTGTCGCTCGCCTATACGCCTGACAGCGTGTGGCGGAACCGCTCGGAATTCCTCCAGGGCCGCCCGGCCATCGTCGCCTTCCTCACCGGCAAATGGGCCAAGGAAGTGGACTATCGCCTGATCAAGGAGGTCTGGGCCTTCAGCGACAACCGGATCGCAGTGCGCTTCCAGTACGAGTGCCATGACGGCGCCGGCAATTGGATCCGCGCCTATGGCAATGAGAATTGGGAGTTTGACGAGGCCGGTCTGATGCGCCGCCGCGAAGCCAGCATCAATGACGTGGCCATCACCGCCGCCGAGCGCAAATTCCTCTGGGAAAAAGGCCCCCGCCCCGCCGACTATCCCGGCCTGACCGCACTCGGGCTCTGATCACCAGGCTTGCCCCCGCCCCCAGGCTACGTTGACACCTTTGCGGCCGCGTGAGAAAAGTAAAGATGTGTAGTTTATAGCATACTATATTTCTACACATCTTCAAAACAGAGCGCATGAGGCGCTTTGTGCCGGCAACGACCGCAACGCCATGATGGCGAAGCGATCTCCCGTATTTTCTCATTGTGCATTGCAAGCCCCGTGCGTCAGCGCGCCCATGTCGTGCTGGAGCCGGCATTTTCATGTGCGCGTTGAATGGGAGTCCGCGATGACGTCGATACCCGCCACCCGCTCGGGCCGCTTCGAGAACGCCTTGTATCTTCTGCGGACGCAATCCGTCACGGATGAACAGACCAACGCGAATGGCACCCAGGCCACGACGGCAAATGCCGACGGACCGAAGCCCGGCAAAGTGTTTTCCACCTATGTCTTCGCCCATTTCGATGGCGCCGTCGTCCTTGGCGGCAATGGCGCCGACTATGTGGACGCCTACGACTTCGCCGCCGTCGCTGGAGGCGCGGGCGACGACGACATCAATGTGTATGGCTTCTCGCTGGTTTCCGGCGGCGCTGGCAACGACCACATCACCGCCTACCATCACGCCACCATCACCGGCGGCGCAGGCAATGACAGCATTGAAGCCTATTCCTTTGCCAATATCGATGGCGGAGACGGCAACGATACGATCGATGTCTATAGCTTCGGCTTGGTGTCCGGAGGCAATGGCAACGATGTCATCGATTCCAATGATTATGCGACCATCGATGGCGGGAATGGCGATGATCGCATCAGCACCTATTCCAACTCGCTCGTCTTCGGTGGCGACGGCAACGACAAGATCACCGCCTATGACCATCTGACGGTGGACGCCGGCAATGGCAACGATACCGTCTTTGCCTATGACCATGGTCACATCAGCACCGGGGCGGGCAACGACATCGTGGTGACCTATGGCGGCTCCTCCCAGATCCAGGGCGGCCAAGGCAATGACGTCCTGATCTCCACCGATTTCAGTGTCTATGACGGCTACACCGCCGACGGCAGCATGCTCGATGGCGGCGATGGCAACGATTATCTGCAGGCGGGCGACGATGCCCGGCTCAAGGGGGGTGCCGGTGACGACATCCTGCGCCTGACCGGAAAGAATGCCACCGTCGTCTTTGGACGCGGCGACGGTTCCGATACGATCCGCTCGACCGGCAACCTATCGGTGGACATTGGCGGCTACAGCAAGCAGGACATCTCCATTCAGACCCAGGGCCAGACCTATGTGGTGACGTTCGCGGGCACAGGCGAAACCCTGACCCTTGATCTCACCTCCGGCGTGACCGCGCGCCTGACGTTCGCCGACGGGTCGGTCGAGGTCACAGGAGCGGATGTGCGCAAGACCCTCTCCCATGTGATAACCGATGCGGCGAACTATGGCGCGATCGGCGAGGCGGATGTGGTCTATTTCGAGAAGAAGATGCAGGTGCAGGGTCCAGGAACGTCCATGGTGGTTGGGGGCCGCGCGGCCACGGTCGAAAGCCTGACCCGCCCATGACCCATGGCGCCCATCGCGCAGCCTGGGCGGATCGCATGGGCGCGGTCTTGGCGCGCCGCGGCTCATGCCCCGCCTAGTTCATACCCGTGAGGATGTGCTGCCGGCCCTGGGAGAAGTGTTCCGCGAACACGGCTTCGAGGGCGCCAGCCTCGCCCATATCACCGCCCGCACCGGGCTCGGCAAAGGCAGCCTCTATTACTTTTTTCCCGGTGGGAAGGAAGAGATGGCCACCGCCGTGCTGGACCATATCGACGCCTGGTTCGAGACCGAGGTGTTCGCGCCCCTGCGCACCGAGGCGGACGCCCCGGCCGCCATCGCCCACATGCTGGAAGCGGTGGATCGCTATTTTCGCTCCGGCAACCGCGTGTGCCTGGTGGGGGCCTTGGCGCTGGGCGTGACCCGGGACCGCTTCGCCGCGCGCCTCGCCGGCTATTTTACCGCCTGGCGCGCCGCCCTGGCGGAGGCGCTGGTGCGGGCCGGGCACCCGCCGGCGGTGGCGCAGGAGATGGCGGAGGATGGGGTCGCCGCCATCCAGGGGGCGCTGGTGATCGCCCGTGCGCTGGATGACACCGGCGCCTTCACCCGCGCCATGGCCCGCCTGCGCGACCGCCTGGGGTTGGCGCCATGAACGGCATGTGAGCGCGCCAATTGCCGTGTCTGACTTGCTTTGCGCGCCGCTTGGCCTAAATCTGACAGCAAGACTGAAAGCACACGCCGTCGGCGCGACGGACGGGATAGACAGATGACTTATGTGGAAGCGGCGAGCGCGCCGCTCAGGAAGACCGGACATATCAAGCTCTACGGCCCCGAGGGCTTCGCCGCGATGCGGCGCGCCGGCCAATTGGCGGCGCGGGCGCTGGATGCGGTGTCCGAGATGATCGGGCCGGGCGTCTCCACCGATGCCGTGGACAAATTGATCTTCGAGTTCGCCGTGGCCAATGGCGCCTATCCGGCGACGCTGAATTATCGCGGCTACCGGTATTCGGTCTGCACCTCCATCAATCATGTGGTCTGCCACGGCATGCCCAGCCCCCGCCCGCTGCGCGAGGGCGACATCGTCAATGTGGACGTCACGCTGGTGCTGGACGGCTGGTATGGCGACTCGAGCCGCATGTATGCCATCGGCGAGATTCCCCGCCGGGCCGAACGGCTGCTGGATGTGACCTATGAATCCATGATGCTCGGCATCGAGGCCATCAAGCCGGGCGGCCATGTGGGCGATATCGGCGCCGCGATCCAGAACTTCGTGGAGCCGCAGCACATGAGCGTGGTGCGCGATTTCTGCGGCCATGGCGTGGGCCAGGTGTTCCACGACGAGCCCAATGTGGTGCATGTGGGCCGCAAGGGCGAAGGCCCGATGCTCAAGCCCGGCATGATCTTCACCGTGGAGCCGATGATCAATCTCGGCCGGCCCCATGTGAAGGTGCTGTCCGACGGCTGGACCGCGGTCACCCGCGACCGCTCGCTCTCCGCCCAGTTCGAGCACACCGTCGGGGTGACCGAGACCGGCGTCGAGATCTTCACCATCAGCCCGAAGGGCTACCACAAGCCGCCGTATACGCTGGCTTGATGCCATGGCGGGGGAGCCGGACGACGGGCTGGAGGAGGCGCCGCACTTCCACGGCCATCGCGACCGGCTGCGGGCGCGGTTCCGCCAGGCCGGCGCCCAGGCGCTTGCCGATTACGAACTGCTGGAACTGATCCTGTTCCGCGCCGTGCCGCGACGGGACGTGAAGCCTTTGGCCAAGGCGCTGGTGGACCGCTTCGGCTCGTTCGCCGAAGTGATCGCCGCGCCCGCGACCCTGCTGGCGGAGATGCCGGGGGTGAAGGACGCCATCATCACCGAGCTGAAATTGGTGGAGGCGGCGGCGCATCGCTTTGCCAAGGGCCAGATGAAGGGCCGCAAGGTGCTCTCCTCCTGGAGCGCAGTGCTGGACTATTGCCGCGCCTCCATGGCGTTTTCCGACCGCGAGCAGGTGCGCGTGCTGTTTCTGGACAAGCGCAACCAGCTGATCGCCGACGAAGTCCTGCAGACCGGCACCGTGGACCACGCCCCGGTCTATCCCCGCGAAGTGGTGAAGCGGGCGCTGGAGGTGTCCGCCAGCGCGCTGATCCTGTGCCACAACCACCCCTCCGGCGACCCGACGCCCTCGCGCGCCGATATCGACATGACCCGCAAGATCATCGATATCGCCAAGCCGCTGGGCATCGAGGTCCATGACCACATCATCGTCGGCAAGGACGGCCATGCCAGCCTGAAGGGGCTGCGGCTGATGTGAGCGCGGCGGGAGGCCCGGCCTGCGCGCCGAAGGGCCCGCCGCCCTTGCGTCGCTGTCACGCCTGCGCCGTCCACCCCCGCGCGGATCCTGCACGATGAGGCGCGCGCCTGGCACACGGGCACCGCTGACATGTGCGCCACGCCTCAGCCGGCCGCCCCGCCCCAAGGGCGAGAACCACCCACGCAGTTCCATGGACGGCCGCCCCATACCCGATTGGAAGGGAAGGCCCACGCATAAAAAAACGCCGCACCCCGGAGGGTGCGGCGTCTTGTACTGGCGACGTTCGTGCTTGGATTCTGGGTCTTCGCCGAACGTCAGGTCAATCTCACTTGAGGCCGAGCAAGGTGGTGTCGAAGGACAGGCTCGCCACGTAGCGATTGCCGCACCCATTGTTCAGGCCAGTGACCGTGAAGCAGGTGTTGCCGGCGCCTTCGCTCAGCTCGCTGCCGTAATAGCGCAGGTCGAGGGTCATCGCCTTGTAGGTGAAGGCGATGCCGGCGTTCCAGGTGGCATAGTCCGGCAGGGTGTAGTTGCTGTTGCCAGCCAGCAGATACTGGTTGCTCAGGCTGGTGGTGCCGAGCCACTGGTAGCCGAGCTCGCCGGACAGGTACCAGCCGAGATCCTTGTTGGAGGTGTAGTTGGGCAGGTTGATCTTCAAAGTGCCCGACAGGTAGATGTCGTTGGCGCCCGAACCGGCATAGCTGTCGCCGTAGTACAGGTTGCCGCCGACGGTGACCACGTCGTTGAAGACATAGGTCGGCTTGAAGTAGACTTCCCAGTAATTGATCTTGTTGGACGGGAAGCCGCCGCCGTAGCTGCCGACAGCCGCCTGACCGGGATAGTAGTAGTACACGAAGCCGACGTCGCCGGTGAAGCCGCCCCAGGTGTGGCGGATACCAGCGTACAGGTCCACTTCCGCGGTCGGGTCGGTCAGGCCGGCGCTGGCGGGGAAGTCGACATTCGACATCCACACACCCGCATAGACCCAATCCCAGGCGCGCAGTTCGGCATAACCCTGAACGGCGGGGTTGCCGTCGGTCTGGGTGAGGCCGCGGAACACATAGTCGCTGGTCAGCTTCAGGCCGAACGCAACGTCAAACGGCGGGGGCTCGGGAGCAACCACCACGGCCTTCACCGGCATCACGCCCAGATCCGCGGCAGAAGCCGCGCCCACCGAAGCCACACCGGCAAAAGCAACACTCGCTGCAATGGCTGCCCACTTGTTCATACGCCAACCCCCTAGCAATAAAATCTGATGTGAAGAAATCAGCTTTCTTGATCTTGTCCAACGCGAAAAATGAGGCAAGAAATGCTTACACAATAGGCAGACCCGCATGAATGCTGGATTCTGGCGTTGCATTTTCGCCACATTCCGGACGGATTCCAATGAGGCCGCAATGCAGCGCTAGCTATGGAGCGCTCGCAGAGACGCGTTAACCGTATCAGGGCCGGGACATGAGCAGTGGACGGCCGCGCTCAGGTACCTTTGCCCACCCCCCATCTTCCTGCCGGGCGAATCGCAATGTGCTGGCGCCGGACCCGGACGTGACCAGCACATTGCCCCCCTCCAGCCGCCAGGCGACGGGGTTAAAGGCCGCCAGCCCCGGCTCGCAGCCGGGGCCGACACGGACCGCGAACGCCGCCGTTGCCACCGGCGCGTCGGTGAAGATCCAGCGGCACAGGGGGGTCCCGGCGGCCCGGCTGAGATCCCACTCCCCGAGCATCTCCTCGGGATGGACCACGTCTTCCTGCAAAGCCGTCGGCGTGGCGATGAAATAGACCCCGTCGCCCTCCCGCAGCGCCTCATAGGTCCCGGCCGCCCCTTCGGTGAATTCGACCACGGTGCGGCCCGGGGCGCTCAGGAGGCGGATCGACCCGGAGGGGTCCGGCAGCCAGGCCACCACCTGGGCGGTGAAGGGGATGACCGGGCAGCCGTCGGCGGCAAACGCCAGCGCAAAGCCCGGCCCGGCGGCCGTGGTCTTCAGCACCAGCGGGCAGGCGCGCTCGCCATCGGCGCTGGTCAGGGTGAATGTGCCCGCCCGGCGCTCCACATCGGCGCGCAAGGCCGGATCGATCACCTTGGGGGCCGGGGAGGTGGACGGCTTGGCTGCGGGCGCCGCCTTGGGCGCGCCCTTGGCGCCGCCGCCGGGAATGAGGCCCGGCGGAGGGCTTTGCGCCCATGCCGTGGCCGGCACCGCCACCAAGGCAGACACCATCACCCACCGCAGCGCGACCATCGTGGCCCAGATCCCACGCTGCGCACCGCGTGCGGTGCGGCCCGGAGCGAGACCGAAAGCCAGGGAACGCAAGAAAGTGCAGCGCATATGTCTTGCCCATTGCCCGTCGCCGCGATGGCGCGCCGCCCGTAGGCACGCGCTGTTCGGGGCGAAAGTCAACCGGCGGACATGGCGCGATCAGTCCCCCGAGGGGCGAAATCCGCGCGGGGCCGAGCGCCTCAGGGGCGCGGAAACGGCGTCTCGGCCACCGGCGTCACCGGCCCCTTGCCGGCGAACCAGGACACCAGATTGTCCACCACCAATTGGCCCATGGCGTTGCGGGTATGATGGGTGGCGGAGCCCACGTGCGGCAGCAGCACCACATTCTCCAGGCCGAAGAAGGCCTCGGGCACGCGGGGCTCGTCCACGAACACGTCGAGGCCGGCGGCGAGGATGGTCTTGTCCTGCAACGCCTTCAGCAGCGCCGGCTCGTCCACCACGGTGCCGCGGGCCACATTGATCAGGATGCCGCGCGGGCCGAGCGCCGCCAGCACCTCGGCATTGATGAGATTGCGGGTCGCCGCGCCGCCGGGAAGGATCAGCACCAGCGTATCCACGGCCTTCGCCATGGCCAGCAGGTCGGGATAATGGGTGAAGGGCACGTCCGCCTGCGGGCGGCGGGTATGATAGACGATGGGCAGGCCGAAGGCCTCGATGCGCTTGGCGATGGCCTTGCCGATGCGGCCCATGCCGACGATGCCCACGGTGCGGTCGCGCAAGGTGGCGCTGAGCGGGAACGCCCCGGTCGCCCAGGAGCCGGCGCGCACGAAGCGATCCGCCTGCGGCAGGTTCCGCACCGTGGCCAGCAGCAGGCCGAGGGCGAGGTCCGCCACCTCTTCATTGAGCACGTCGGGGGTATTGGTGACGACGATGCCGCGCGCGGCGGCGGCGGCGGCGTCCACGGTGTCATAGCCGACGCCGAAATTGGAGATGATCTCCAGCTTCGGCAGGCGATCCATCAGCGCCCCATCCACCCGCAGCTTGCCCTTGGTGGCCAGGCCGCGAATCGCGCCGGCGTGGGCGGCGATCTGGGCATCCAGGTCCTGCGGCCCCAGCAGATCGAACCGACCCGCCAACTGGCGCTCCACCACATCTTCCATGATCGCTCCGGTGAGGAGCAGGGTCGGGCGGGCGGAAGCAGCGGGAGCGGAAGTCATGGCGGCGAACTCGCGGGCAAGCGATGGATCAAGCGCCACCAGGCCGGGGACGGCCCGGGGCCGGGCCTGGATAAGCGTCATTATGCTTTGGTTCAATCGTTTTAATCTCTGCTTGATCGCGGGGCGCAGCCGCACCATGATCGCGCCACGCCCTGGGCTAAGGGGCGACGGCGCCACAGGCGACGCACGAAGGTACCGACGGCGGCGATCCGCTGAACGGAGCCTCATACGGGTGGAACACGCAGCCCTCGTGGCTGGACAAGGAGCAGGACGCGATGGCGACGGTTGACATCCGCGCGGTTAAGAAAGCCTACGGCTCGACGGCCGTCATTCACGGCGTCGATATCGACATCCAGGATGGGGAGTTCGTTGTCCTGGTGGGACCGTCGGGCTGCGGCAAGTCGACCCTCCTGCGGATGATCGCCGGGCTCGAGAACATCAGCGGCGGCGAGATTCGAATCGGCAACCGCCTGGTGAATGATGTGCCGCCCAAGGAGCGGGACATCGCCATGGTGTTCCAGAATTACGCGCTCTATCCGCACATGACGGTGGGCGCCAACATGGGCTTCTCGCTCAAATTGCGCGGCGGGCCGCAGGCGGAAATCGACAAGCGGGTGAACCGCGCCGCCGACATCCTCGGCCTGACCCAGCTGCTGGATCGCTTTCCCCGCCAGTTGTCCGGCGGCCAGCGCCAGCGCGTCGCCATGGGCCGCGCCATCGTGCGCGATCCGCAGGTGTTCCTGTTCGACGAACCGCTCTCCAACCTCGATGCCAAGCTGCGGGTGCAGATGCGCACCGAGATCAAGGAACTGCACCAGCGGCTGAAAACCACCACGGTCTACGTCACCCATGACCAGATCGAAGCCATGACCATGGCCGACAAGATCGTGGTGATGCACGACGGCGTGGTGGAGCAGATCGGCGCACCGCTGGATCTCTATGACCAGCCGGCCAACCAGTTCGTTGCCGGCTTCATCGGCTCGCCCTCCATGAATTTCATCAAGGGCAAGATCGAGGTGAATGGCAGCGCTGCCTTTGTGACGCCGGACGGCCAACGCCTGCCGGTGGACCGGGTGCCGGAAGGGTCCGTGGGCAAGCCCGCGGTCTATGGCATGCGGCCGGAGCATATCCGCATCGATCCCAACGGCGTGCCGGTGGAAGTGATCGTGGTGGAGCCCACCGGCTCGGAAATCCTGGTGATGGCGCGCCTGGGCACGCAGGAGATCGCCTGCCTGTTCCGCGAGCGCCTCACGCTCAAGCCGGGCGAGATCTTCCACATCTCGCCCCAGCCGGGCCTGACCCACATCTTCGACGGGGCCACCGGCCAGCGTCTGTGAGGCCGCGCGCCGCTGGACGGCGCGCCGCTTTTGGCATTCCGGCTCGTGCCGGACCGCCGCGACTTATGCATAATAAAGGACCCGAAAGACTGCGCGGCATCGCCGACGCGGCAAGGGTGGACGCCAACCGACCCGCATCGGCACAGACCGGGCGGGGCGCTCAAACGGAGGAACGCCAAGATGACGATTTCCAGACGCAACGTGCTGCTGGGCGGCGCCGGCCTCGCGGGAGCGGCCGCATTGCCCGTGATGGGCAGCGCGCCGAGCTTCGCGCAGGCCATGCCGAAATTCGAGCCGGAGCCCGGCGCCAGCCTGCGCATGCTGCGCTGGTCGCCGTTCGTGAAGGCCGAGGAAGAGGCCTGGATCGCCAATACCAAGAAGTTCACCGAAGCCACCGGCATCGAGGTGCGCATCGATAAGGAAAGCTGGGAGGACATCCGCCCCAAGGCGGCGGTGGCCGCCAATGTGGGCTCCGGCCCGGACATCGTCTGGGTGTGGTTCGACGATGCCCAGCAATATCCCGACAAGCTGCTGGACGTGTCCACCCTGGCCAAGGGCCTGGGCGCCACCTACGGCGGCTGGTATCCGGCCCCGGAAGCCTATGCGCTCAACTCCGGCAAGTATGTGGCCTTGCCGCTGGCCACCATCGGCAATGCGATCATCTATCGCGACAGCTGGGTGAAAGACGCCGGCTTCAGCGAATTCCCGAAGGATACCAAGGCGTTCCTGGAACTGGGCAAGGCGCTCAAGGCCAAGGGCCATCCCATGGGCTTCACGCTGGGCCACGGCGTGGGCGACGGCAACAATTACTGCCATTGGATCCTGTGGAGCCATGGCGGCGAGATGGTCAACGACAAGGGCAAGGTGACCATCAACAGCCCGGAGACCATCGCCGGCCTGAAATATGCCCGCGAACTCTACCAGACCTTCATTCCGGGCACCGAGAGCTGGCTGGACGTGAATAACAACCGCGCCTTCCTGGCCGGTGAAATCTCGGTCACCGCCAACGGCGTGTCGCTCTACTATGCCGCCAAGAACGATCCCAAGCTGGCGGACATGGCCGCCGACATGCGTTCGGTGAACCTGCCCATCGGCCCGGTCGGCAAGTCGGTGGAACTGCATCAGACCACCTCGGCCTGCATCTTCAAATACACCAAGTATCCCAAGGCGGCGCAGGCCTACCTCGCCTTCATGTTCGACGCGCCGCAGATGAACGCCTGGATCCAGGGCTCCAGCGCCTATTGCTGCCAGACGCTGAAGGCGTTCGCCAGCAATCCGATCTGGACCTCCAACCCGATCAACGTGCCGTACGGCAAGGCCTCGGAAACCCTGCGGCCGAACGGCTATGCCGGCCCGCTGGGCCCGCAGTCCGCCGCCGCCATGGCCGACTGGATCGTGGTGGACATGGTGGCGGAAGCCGCCACCGGCCAGCGCACCCCGGAAGAGGCGGCCAAGCGCGCCGAGCAGCGCGCGTCCCGCATCTATCGCGGCTGAGAACCTCATGCCCGCAGCGCCGGACGGCGCCGCGGGCATGGCATTCCCGGTGGGGAAGGATGGGTGGAAGCTCAGGCGATGCTTCGCCGGTCACATTGACTGGGCTTCCCCCTGTTCCCCCGGGCACCGGCGGCCGCCGCGGCGGCGCCCCCGCAGGCCGGCATGGCCTGCCTTCATCGTGAGATTTCGTCGGCATCGCGCGCCTTGGGGCGCCGGCCTGACCCAGCCTGACATGGCCTTTGCGCCGCAGCACCGGCCGAGGGCCGCTTTCGGAGATTTGCGTTCATGGCTGATATCGCGGCGCCCCGAGCGTCATCCTCCCCCTTCCGCGCCTGGCTGTCCGGGGTCGGGCAGGGCCGTCACATCCTGGGGCTGCTGTTCATGCTGCCCGCGGCGGTGTTCCTGCTCCTGTTCCTCACCTATCCGCTGGGGCTCGGGGTCTGGCTCGGATTTACCGACACGCGGATCGGCCGCGACGGCGTGTTCATCGGGCTGGAGAACTACCAGTCGCTGTTCGATGACAGCCTGTTCCTGCTCTCGGTGTTCAACACCCTGCTCTACACCATCGCCGCCTCGATCCTGAAGTTCGCCCTCGGCCTGTGGCTGGCCATGCTGCTGAACCAGAATCTGCCGTTCAAATCCTTCTTCCGCGCCGTGATCCTGCTGCCGTGGGTGGTGCCCACGGTGCTCTCGGCCATCGCCTTCTGGTGGATCTTCGACGCGCAGTTCTCGGTGATCTCCTGGGCGCTCATCAAGATGGGGCTTATTGAGCACAACATCAATTTTCTCGGCGACACCACCAATGCCCGGGCCTCGGTGATCGCGGCCAATGTCTGGCGCGGCATCCCGTTTGTCGCCATCTCGCTGCTGGCGGGCCTGCAGACCATCCCGCAGTCCCTGCACGAGGCCGCCACCCTGGATGGCGCCAACGGCTGGCAGCGGTTCCGCTTCATCACCTTGCCCATGCTCTCGCCGATCATCGCGGTGGTGATGACCTTCTCGGTGCTGTTCACCTTCACCGATTTCCAGCTGATCTATGTGCTGACCCGCGGCGGCCCGCTCAATGCCACCCAGCTCATGGCCACCCTGTCGTTCCAGCGCGCCATTCCCGGCGGGCAATTGGGCGAGGGCGCGGCCATCGCCGTGGCGATGATCCCGTTCCTGCTGTCGGCGATCCTGTTCTCCTACTTCGGCCTGCAGCGGCGCAAATGGCAACAGGGCGGGGCGGACTGATGCGCCCGCGCCTGCCCTGCCCTTCCCCCTCGCCCTTTTCCTTTTCCCTGTGGGGACGTTGACGCCATGACCGATCATTCCATCGCCAAACCCGGCGCCGCCGACAATTCCACCGGCATGAGCTATCTGGACAGCCTGCCGCGCCGCATGATCACGGTGTTCCTGCCGCTGCTGGTGTTCGTGTTCGTGCTGCTGTTTCCGTTCTATTGGATGACGATCACCGCCATCAAACCGAACTACCAGCTCACCGACTACGCCAATTACTCCCCGCTCTGGGTGGTGGAGCCGACGCTGGACCACATCAAGTATCTCCTGTTCGAGACCTCCTATCCCTACTGGCTGTGGAACACGATCTACGTCTCGGTGGCGGCCACCTTCATCTCGCTGGTGGCCTCGGTGTTCGCCGCTTATGCCATTGAGCGCCTGCGCTTCAAGGGCGCGCGCTGGGTGGGGCTCGGCATCTTCCTGGCCTATCTGGTGCCGCCCTCGATCCTGTTCATCCCGCTGGCGCTGATGGTGTTCAAGCTCGGCATCTATGACACCAAGCTGGCGCTGATCTTCACCTATCCCACCTTCCTGGTGCCGTTCTCCACCTGGCTGCTCATGGGCTATTTCCGCTCCATTCCCTATGAGCTTGAGGAATGCGCCTTGGTGGACGGCGCCTCGCGCTGGCAGATCCTCATCAAGGTGCTGCTGCCGCTCTCGGTGCCGGGGCTGATCTCCGCCGGCATCTTCTCGTTCACCCTGTCGTGGAACGAGTTCATCTATGCGCTGACCTTCATCCAGTCGTCGGAGAACAAGACGGTTCCCGTGGGCGTGCTCACCGAACTGGTGCGCTCGGACGTCTATGAATGGGGATCGCTGATGGCCGGCGCGCTGATCGGCTCGCTGCCGGTGGTGATCCTCTATTCCTTCTTCGTGGACTATTACGTCTCGTCCATGACCGGGGCGGTGAAGGAATAGCGCCGCCCATCCCCCGCTCACGCCCCGGCCCGCTGCCCCGCAGCCGGCCCGGGTGCGGGCCGGACCATGACCGCCGCCGCCTTCGGCTACCTCTTTCCAAATGACAACCGCCGGTTAGAATGGCCGCGGAGCGCGTCACCAGGGCTGCGCCGGATCCGGAGCGGAGGGGCGCGTCCATGAGGCGGTGTTTGACGGCGATCGCGGTGGCGATCACGCTGTGTGTGGGCGTGCTCGGGTCATTCGGCAGCGCCAAGGCGGATTCGCTCACCTTTCAGATCCGCAGCTTTCACAAGAATGCGGTGGATGTCGCCTTCTACTCGCAGAACCGCAAGCATGTCTGGCCAGCATCGGACCGGGTCTACGTGATCCGCGACTTCAATGTCGCGCAGTATAAGCTGAGCTGCGTCCGGGGCGAGACCATCTGCTATGGCGCCGCCGTGAAGGGCAATTATTCCTTGTACTGGGGGGTGGGCATCAACGGCAAGAAAGCCTGCAAGGGCTGCTGCCAGACCTGCGGCGGCGACACCGTGACGGTGGTGCATAACCTCAACGAGCGCTAGCTGCCGGCGGCGTCTCCCGCGGCCGCGCCCCGCATGTTGGCGATGAAAGCGTCGTGTACAATGTGGTAGAGAGCCCGAGGCGCTCCCCGGCCGCACGGCATGGGGCAGGCTCAACAGGAAGACCCAATGCTCGAACGGGCCATCGAAAGCATTCTGTTCCGCAGCCGCTGGCTGATGGCGCCGTTCTATCTCGGGCTGGTGGTGGCGCTGCTGGTGCTGCTGTTCAAGTTCGGCCGCGAACTGCTGCACTTCGTCTCCATCGCCCTGTCGGCCACCGAGAGCGATATCATCCTGGGCATCCTGGCGCTGGTGGATCTCACCCTGACCGGCAATCTGGTGCTGATCGTCATCTTCTCGGGCTATGAAAACTTCGTCTCGAAGATCGACCCGGCAGGCCATCCGGACTGGCCGGAATGGATGACCAAGGTGGATTTCGCCGGCCTCAAGCAGAAGCTGCTGGCCTCCATCGTCGCCATCTCCGCCATCCAGCTGCTGAAGGCGTTCATGAACCTGACCCCGGAGGCAAACCAGACCACGCTGATGTGGCTGGTCGTCATCCATGTGGTGTTTGTGGGCTCCAGCCTGGTGCTGGCGTGGTCGGACAAGATCAGCGACAGCAAGAGCGGCGGGCACTGAGCCCCGCTGCTACTGAACAGCGGTGCCGTGGCGCGCGGGGCCGACGCGGAGGGGAAAGCGACCGCGGGACGGTCGCCGCCGCTCAGGCAATCTCGAACAGCGCCGAGAAGCCGGAGATGTCGAACACTTCCTGGATCTGCGGCTGAAGCGACTTCAGGCGCAGCTTGCGCTTGTGGGGCGTCATGGCCTTGCCGGCCACCAGCAGCGCCCGCAGGCCGGACGAGGACACATAGTCGACGCCGGTCAGGTCGACGATGATGCAGCCATTGGACTGCTTCACCGCTTCCAGCAGCTTGCCCTCGAACGGCTTGGCATTCAGCGTGTCCAGCCGTCCGCTGACCTTGAGGACGGTATCCGCGCCGTTTTCTTCAGTCTCGATCTGCATCCGCACTTTCCTCGAGCATTGCGGCCCATGGTTGGGAACCGGATCCGGCAGGTTGACGCTTGGTCGGCGACCTGAACCGTCACTCCGAGAGCACTTTACATGTCAGCTGGCGACAGCAGCCGATCTGACTCCGCACTGGGCGGATTATCCTCATTTGGCCCTGGACGCAACGCCAAGGACAACCGGCGCACCAGCCAGATGGCGCGTTCGAACAGGCTGGTGGCGCGCATGAGGTTGCGCACCTCGTCGCCGCCGGTGGCGCAGGAGGCGGCCAGTTCCCGCCGGATCCGGTCCAGCAGGCCGCTGCGATCGGCGGTCAGGGCGTCCAGGACATCGAGATCCGCCGGGCTGGCGTCCGCGGGCACCGCGTCGGTGAGCACCAGCAGCAGCGCGCGCAGGGATTCCGACAGGTTGAAGATCAGCGGCGGCGGCGGATTGAACGCGTCCACCACGGTGCCGAATTCGTGCAGGGTCTCCTGCAGCGCCCGCACCAGTTCCACCTGGGTCTGCGCCCGCAAGGTGATATGCAGGTCGGCGCGCGTCAGATGCTGGTCGATCAGGTCCACCAGGAAGCGGTCGGTGGCGGCGGCGATGGCATCGGCGCCGCGCCAGGCCGCATCCCGGGCCTTGGGGTCGTCGGCGGCGCGCTGGTCCAGATCGGGCAGCAGGCGCGGCAGGCGGGTCACCAGCCGGGCCGTTTCCCGCGCCACCAGGTCGAGGGCGGTGGAGGGGTCCTTCACCGCCTGGTCGTGGATGAAGCGCGGCCGCGACAGGTGGTCCTCGCGGGTGGGCGGGCTGAAGCGGGCCGAGATCGCCTCGCTGACCCCGATCATGATCACCACCAGGGCGCCGCCGGAGAGTTGCAGCGCGAAGAACACCACCGAGATGGCGAAGGCCGGATCGCCGCCGCCCAGATAGCGCAGCAGCTCATCCAGATTGTGCCCCAGCAGGATCGCCGCCAGCGCCGCCGCGCCGACCATGACGCAGCCAGACACCTTCACCAATATGGCGGAGATGCACAATTGCCGGGCGCTGCCCTTCAGATCGCCGGCGGAGAGCAAGGTGGCGAGGCCCGAGCCGAGATTGGCGCCCAGCACCACGAAAATGGCATCGCCCAGCCCCAGCACCTGGGTCTGCACCACCGCCACCGCCAGGATGGTGGGCGTGGAGGCCGACTGGGTGATGACCGCCAGCACCATGCCGAGGAAGAAGCCGCGGGTCGGGGTCAGCACATCGCCGATGACACGGGCGGTTTCGGCCAGGTTCAGGCCCGCCGGGGCGGACTTGATGAAGTCCAGCCCCAGGAACAGCAGCGCCAGCCCCAGCGCCACCCCCATCCACTCCCGCCATGCGGGGCGGGCATGCATGCGCAGATGGAACCCCATCCCCACCAGCGCCACCAGATACAGCACCGCCACCTTCATGTTGACGGAGGCGATGAACACCAGGGCCGAGGTGCCCACATTGGCCCCGGCCACCACCGGAATGGCATCACGGGGGGAAAACACCCCGCCGCGCACCAGATTGGCGCAGATCAGGGTGACCGCATTGCTGGACTGGGTGATGGCCCCGGCGACCGTGCCGCACAGGAAACCGGCGGCCCGCGACACGGTGGCGGCGCGCAGCAGCCGGCGCACCCTGCGCCCCATGGCGTGCTGGAGGTGCGATCCCATCAGCTTCAGGCCGACAAACAGCAGCCCGAGACCGGCGAAAAGTTGGGCGAGGATCAACACGGCGGACGCTCCATCAGGCCGCAGCGCTTAAGGCGTGATGCCGAATGGGAAAACCGGTTTTCCGGCGACACCATGCGCGATTTCTCAGTGCGGAAGGCAGATTCTGGTGTCAGGCCGCAGCGACCTGACACCGTTCGAGGGCCGGGGATAGAACATGACATTGTGTCGCAAATGTCATGTCATTTGCGACGCCGCGATCATTATTTTCGAGATTGCGGTCCCCGCCCGTCCGGGAGGCGGCCTATGGAAACCGCGTTTGAGGTGGTGTGTCGCGTTTTCTTCTCGCGAACCGGTATCCACTTCGCTCGAAAACGGGCTAAGCGGCGCCCTTCTTGGGATCGGCCACCAGGGTGAAGCGATTTTCGTCCCCCACCCGCTCATAGGCCAGATCCGCCAGGAAGTGACGCATCAGCTGGACGCCATGGCCGCCAACGCGCGCGTCTTCGATGGAGGTGGGCACATGCGGCGGGCCGACCGAGATGGGATCGAACGGCCGGCCGTTGTCGACGATCCGCATGGCCACATGCCCGGCCGGGAGGTGGAAATACTCCAGCCGGATCTGCGGCGGGCGGTCAACGCCCTCGAAGCCGTAGGAGATGACGTTGGTCACCGCCTCCTCCACGCTGAGGTCAAGCCCGAACCGCATCCGGTCCGGCCAGCCGTCCTGCTCCGCGAGGTCGGCGAGCCACGCCGCCACCTTCAGCAGGTCGTCGAAATCGGCGGCGATCTCGCAGGTGGACATGATCTGCGCGGTCTCGAGCAGCGCACTCATGCGGCTGCGCTCCAGGGCGCTGTCACACGCTTTGCGGCGCGGCACGACATCGTCAGCATTTTGCGCCTCTCCCGAGCCCCGCGCCGTCCCGTGCAAACCCTTTGCAAGCTTGCTCACAGTTCAGGACGGTTAGCAGCTTTCCACCGGTGTTCGAAGAGGCAAAGTCAACCTTGAACGGCCCGCCCCACAGAACGTCGGGCGATGCGTCCAGGCCTCTGTGCAAAGTCACGCCTCTGAGCAAAGTCTCGCCCCTGCGCAAAGTCATGCCCCTCCGCAAGCCGCGCTTTGCCGCGCGCCTTTGCCGGCCCAGGCTATATCGATCCGGGGACAACCGGCAATCCGTCCCGCCCGGCGTGGTAAAGCCGCCCGCGCCCCGCCAGCGGAACCGCCTCAGAGCGCGGCGCGCCCCTGTCCCTGCATCATGCGACGGTCATCGTCCTGGGTAACGGCGCCGGCGCCGCGCACGGCCATGGGCGGCAGGCCGTCGCTCCGGCCGGCGGCAATCTCTGGCGGCAGGGCGTCGGCGGGGATGAATTCGGCGGTGTCGCGATAGATCCGCCGGGTGCGATGGCCGGCGGCCACCATGACCGCGTTGGGGGCGAGGCCCGCGGCGGCGGCCAACTGGTCCACCGGCAGCGCCGGGCCGAACAATTCCGCCCGCGCGCCGGGCACCGCGAGCCCCGGCGGCAGGTCGGTCACGTCGATGGTCATCATGCTCATGGCCACGCCGCCCACCACCGGCACGCCATGTCCGCCCAGGCGCACCTGGGCGGGATGGCGGAAGGAGAACGGCACGCCGTCCCCATAGCCGGCGGCGAGATGGGCGAGGCGGCGCGGCTGGGTGGTGCGATAGACGCCGCCATAGCCCACTTCCACTCCGGCCCGCACATCCGCCACCCGCAGGATCGGCGCCGTCAGGCGCGCGGCCATCTGGATCGGCTGCGGCCGCGCGGGCGTGGTCTCCACCCCATAGAGCGCGCTGCCGACCCGGGCATGGCTGCAATGACGCTCCGGCGGGCCGAACACGCCCGCGGAGGCGCAGAAGCTGAGGGGGGCGTCCGGCAGCGCCTGGGCCCAGGCGCGGAACCGCCGCCATTGGTGGGTGTTGCGCCGGGCCTGCGGATCGGCGAACCGCGCCAGATGGGTGATCAGGGTCACGAGGCGCAGGCCGTCCAGGGCGGTGTCGTCGGCGCTGAGGCGCTTGACGTCCGCCAGGGTGAACCCCAGCCGGCCGAGGCCGGTATCCAGTTGAATGCCGATATCGAACCGGCCCGCCCGCGCCGCCTCCGCCCGCGCCAGGGGCAGTTCGGACGGGTCCATCAGCACCGGCACCAGATGGCGGGCGCGGAACTCCGCCGCGGGCGCCCCGGCGAGGCCGTGCATCACATAGATCCGGGCCTGCGGCAGCAGGGCGCGCAGGCTCAGTCCCTCGTCGAAGTCCGCCACCCAGAAATCGCGGCACCCCAGGTCGGACAGCAGCGGCGCCAGGGTCGCAACCCCGAGGCCATAGGCATCCTGCTTGACCACGGCGCCGACGGTGGCGCCGCTGAAGGCCGCCCGCACCGTGCGCCAATTGCGCCGAATGGCCCCAAGATCAATTTCCAGGACTGCCCGGTCCTTGGGAAAATCGGTCATCTTCGCCGCCGAAAACATAGAGAATGCGAATCCCGTCCGAGGTGGGCCGAGCCGCCACGCCACGCCAGCCGGTGGCCAAGCAGGCGATTTGCTGCTCGGTGTCCCCTGGGGCGATGCGTTTTTCGTCCCGCGGCGCGAGCTCGGTTCCATCGCGCACCATCAAATACCGCAGATGGCCGCCATAGTAAGGGACTAAAGCGCGGATCGAAAAACCTTCGGACAGCAAATTCATCCAACTGGGCTGATTTGCCGGTGCAGACGTCGCAAACAAGATGTCCGTTTGGTACACCAATCCCACCCGCGCCGCAATCAGCGCCCGTTGCAGGCCGCGGCCGCGAAACGCCGTCGCCACCGAGGCGCCCGCCAGCTTGGCCACGGGCGCGTCCGGCGCAGCGCCGATGAACGGCCGGGGATCGTCATAAGTCGGCAGCACGGTCTGCAGCACGCCGTAGGCCACCAGGGCACCGTCGGCGAACACGCCCTCCACGCGGCCGCGCCCGGCCAGGATGCCGGCGAAGAAATCCTTCGTCTCCGGCTTGACCACCTCCGGCCGCACCGCCTCGCCAATGGCCAGGCGGTGGAGCGCATAGATCGCGTCCAGGTCGGCAGGCGCCAGCGTCCGCCAACTCAAGGCCCCCTCGGTTCCTGCACTCATCCGGTGACCAGTTCGGCATAATTGAGCATGGCGATGGGCGGATAGATGCCCAGCGACTTGGCGATGCGCATGTTGATGATCAGCGAGAAGCGCTTCAGGGTCTCGATGGGGATGCGGCTCGGCGGCGTGCCGTGGCTCAGAATGTCCACCGCCTTGGTACCCGCCAGCTGGCCCACGGAATAATAGCGGCTCACAAGCCCCACCAGTGCCCCGCCCTCGCGGATCGCCAGTTCCGCCGCGCCGAAGGTGGGCAGGCCGGCAGCCAGCGCGGTGGGCGTCACCCGGTCATAGATGGTGCCGAGGAAGGTGTCCGGCAGCAGATACAGCCAGTCGGCCTTGTCCGCCCGCAGCTGGGTGACCATCTCCTCCACCCCGTCGGCCACCGGACGGCCGTTGGCGTCGGTATTGAACGGGCGGGCGATCACCTTGGCGCCGATGCTCTTACAGAAGGTCTCCACCTCGCGCACGATGGCCACCGAGTTCTGCTCGCCGGTGGAATAGAGAATCCCCACCGTGGAGAACTCCATGTAGGACTGCATCGCCTTCATCTGCACGTCGGTGGGCACCACATGCACCGCGCCGGTGACGTTGCGCCCCGACGAGGCGAAGCTGGGGGCGATGCGGGCCTGCACCGGCGCCGCCACCAAAGCGAACACCACCGGAATGTTGCGGATGAATTTGGGATCCTGGGAATCGTACGGCCCCACCACCCCGAGCGTCAGCGGCGTGCCCCAGGTGTAGATCAGGTCCGGCTTCAGCGTGTCCAGGTCGGCGATCATGGACGGCAGGTTGGCGATGTCGCGCCTCGCGTCCCGGGTCACGATCTCGGTCTTCAGGCCGGCGGTGTCCAACAGGTCGCGGAACCCGCGCTCCACCTCGGTCTCACCGCGGAAGGTGAGCATCAGGATCTTGAAGGTGCGCTCCGTGTTCGCCGCCGCCAGGCCCGGCAGAGCCAGCGCCGTCCCGGCCCCAAGGCCGAGCGAGAGCAGGGAACGTCGGTCGAGCAGGGTCTTTGTCATTGCACCGAAGCCTCCTCGGACGCGGCATCAGACGACGGCCCGGTCGTCTCCGTGTTGCGACCGGACAATGCGAACGCCGCCGCGCCGATTACCACTATGGCACCGACGCTCATCATGGAAGTTACGAAACCGAAAGCCCCCAGCATGAGGCCAGCGGCCGCAGGCCCCAGCGCATTGCCGCTGCGCTCGATCAGTCGAAACAGACCAAGAACGCCAGCGGAATGGCCGCCGGGCACATGGCGGGCGCTATCGGCCACCAAAGCCGACTGCGGCGCGATGGACATGGCCTGGCCGATGCCCAGCACCGCCAGCACGCCGGCCAGCACCAGGGGCGTGGTGCCGAACGCCACCAGCAGCGCCCCGGCCCCCGCCAGGGTGCCGCCCGCCGCCACGAAGAAGGAGCGGGCGGAATAGCGATCCGCCAGTCCGGCGAAGATCGGCACCGCCAGCACCATGATCACCGGATAGATCATCTGCAGCCGGCCCACCGCGGCGGAACTGTAGCCGCTCCGCTGCAAGGCCACCGGAATGAGAAAGAAGCACAGCGCCGCCAGGATGAACTTGGCCGGGAAGGCGCAGCCGAACAGCAGCGGCGCCAGCCGCGGCGCCTGGATCGCCGCCTTCAGATCGCCCAGCCCGAGGCCATGGCCATGGGGGCGGCGGACGGAGCGCGGCAGGCTGGCCGCCGCCAGCAGCAGCGCCGCGCCGGCCAGGCCCGCCGAGAACAGGAAGGCCACGTTGCCCCCCAGCCGGTCCGCCACCACCCCGCCGATGGGCGGGCCGCACAGCGCCGCCACCATGATGGCGCGCACGAACACCGCCAGCCCTTCGGCCCGCTCGTTCGGCGCCGAGCGATCCACCACATGGCCCTGGGCGGAGACGAACACCAGCGCATAGCCGATAGCCGACACCACGCGGGCGGCGAGGAACACATAATAGCTGCCGGTGAGGCCCGACAGCGCATAGCCGCACGCCGCCAGGGCGGCGCCGAGCACGAAGCCGTTGCGCCGGCCCAGCCATTCGGAGGCGGCGGCAAACGGCAATTGGCACAGGGCCACCGCCGCCATGAAGGCGACGATGGGGAGGCTGATGGCCACATCGGCGCTGAACGGCAGGTTGGGCGGAGCCAGCGCCTGCACGTAGCGCGGCAGGAACGGGCGGGTGAACTCCTCCGCCAGCATGAACAGGAACAGGGCCGGACGCACCATGGCCGCCGCCTGGTTCGCCCCCGCCTGGGTGGAGCCGAGGCCGGTCTTGGCCGCCACCGCGTCCAGCGCCGTCACCGCCGCTTCATCGCCGCGCGCCTGCGCCAGCGTCCGCGCCGCCGCGTGGCGCTGCGCCAGCGCCGCCATATGGCGATCGATGGGGGCGATGAGATGGTCGGTGGCCGCGTCCCCGGCCTGGTGCAGCACCAGCCGGCCGCGGGCCAGCGCCCGCACCCGGGCCTCCACCGCCGCAAGCACCGTCACCCCGCGGGTGCCCACCACCAGCGCCACCAGTTCCAGCGCGATCAACAACGCCACCACGCCGATGAAGGCGACGTCGATCAGCACCGCCGCCACCTGCTCGGACACCAACCGGGGATCGATGGCGATCACCAGGGTGGCCACCGGCGCGCCGTTGCGCGCCACCACGGCGGTGTGCACCTCCGGCCAATCGGGGCCTTCGATCTCGCCGGACTCCCACAGCACCACGCCGCCGCGCACCAGGCGCATATGCGCCAATTCTTCATTCTGCCGGATCAGGGCCTCGAAATAGGGCTTCACGCCCACCAGCCGATCCACCGGAATGCCCGCCTGGGTGGCGGTTTCCACCAAAGCGGCGGCCGAGCGCCCCACCGAATCCGCCTTCGCCATGATGGTGGGCACGATGGTGCGCACCGCCGCCTGCTGCGCGCCCCAGGCGATCATGCCCAGCGCGGCGCAAAGGATGACGACGATGGCGGCCGATATGCCGCCGCGCAGGCCGATCATGACTTCGCTCCCGGACGGTCGGCCCCGGGCGCGGCAACGATGCGCAGGGCGGGCGTGGAGGGCGGCACCGGCGTCGCCGCGGCATAAGCGGCATCGGCACTGGCCAGAGCGGCACGGGCGGGCGCGGGCCAGGAGGCCGGATCGGCGGCGCGGCGCACCGCCCGCTTCAGGCCCGCCGCCAGAAGAAGGCCCACGGCCACCGTGGCCAGGGCCGCCGCAATCAGGGTCGGCAGGGCGATCACCCGCAGATCGCGCGCCAGCGCCTCGGCGCCCTCGGCGAGGACGCCGGGATTATAGTGCACCACCACCCAGCCGATGCGCTTGCCGATATCATTCTCGATGACGCGGGCGACGGTGGCCGCGGCGCGGGCGGAATCGCCGTGCCCGATTCGCTTCGGATCGCTGCTGAACAGCACCAGATCGTGCTCGTCGGCTACATCAATGGTTGTCACCGCCGCATCGATGCGCGCTTCGCGCTGCAATAATTCGGTGAGGGTCTGCTGCGACGACAGACCGATGCCCAGGCTGCTGGCCAGTTCCGCCGTGCCGGCGATGCGCTGCGCGGTGATGGCAAAGCGCGCCTCCACCGCGGCGCGGTTGGCGTTCAGCAGGGTGGCGTAAGAAAAATAGGCGCCGAACGCCACGCAGGCGGCGGCAATCAGGGCGAACAGACCGATCAGGACGGCGGTGGTGCGGGTCATCGGGGCAGGACTCGCAAGAGCGGCGCAACGGGAGAGCTCACGGGATACGATAAAAAGCGGCTTGGTGCTGATCGTTTTTTTGGTTGCCGGTCGGATTTTGCTCTGGTTTGCCGCGGCGCGGGCGGCTAACGTCCCGCCGGCCTGCACACCACCGTCTGCTTCATGACATTTGTCGGTCGACTCGTTCTCATCGTTGCCGCCGCCGTGCTCGCGATTCTGATCGTGGTGGCGGCTGGAGCCTACTTGGCCGGCCAAAGGGTCACGGCCGAGATCGAGCGGGCACGCGTGTCGCATCTGCTCGGCAATCTGCGCAGCACCACGGAAGCCAATCTCTCCATCGGCCTGGCCCTGGACCAGGTGTCCTCGCTGCAGACCCGGATCGAACGGGAAAAGGCCGGCGACTCCTCCATCCTGGCCATCGACATCTTCAACCTCAGCGGGCGCTCCATCTACAGCACCGACCGTGGCGCGGTGGGCGAGGCGGTGCCGGACACCTGGAGCAAGCCGTCCGGCACGGACGAGATCTGGTCGCAATCCGCCCGCGGCGAGACCGTATTCGGCACCCGCTTCGACAATGACCTCGGCCCGGCCGGCGGCATTTCCGTCTCGGTCTCGGATTCCGCCCGCTCCGGGCGCAACGAGCGCCTGCTGGCCGACCTCCTCGGCCGCACCGCCGCCGCCGCCCTCGCCGGAGTGATCGTGGCGGGACTGCTGGCCTGGACCTTCGCCGCCGCCATGACCCGCCCGTTCCGCAATGTGGCCAGCATCCTGCGCGGCGAGGATGCGGCGGTGGTCCCGGGCCGGGGCATGGAGCACCTGGCGAGCCAGACCCGGCGCGCCTGGACCCGCAGCGAAGAACGCATCGACGCGGGCACGCGGCAGTTGGAGGCCCTCGATGACGACGCCTGAGGCCCATCCTCTCGGCCGCGGTCATGGGCGCCTCGTGACCGGCCTGTTCGCCTTCGCCCTCACCCTCCTGGTGGGCGGCATTGCCGGCGCGCTGCTCATTTCCGGCTTCAAGGCGCGGGTGGAAGAAACCGCCCGGCGCGACGTGACCGTGATCGGCGCTTCGCTCGCCCGCTCGCTGGCGCAGCAGTTCGAGAAGGCGGCCCGCTTCGGCATTCCGCTGAAACTCATTCCCGGCGTCGAGAGCTATCTCAGCCAGACCCTCAACCAGACGCCGGGCATCGCCCGCATCGTGCTGCGCGGCCCCGACGGGCGCGAAGTGCGCAGCGCCATCGGCCCGGCCGCCGGACAGGACATGACCACCGCCGCCATCAGCGTGGACGGGCTGGCGGTGGGACAGGTGGACGTGACCACCAGCCCCAGCGCCTTCAGCGGCGCCTTCGGCGATGTGGGCCTCCAGGTGGCGGGAGCGGTGCTGGTCTGCGCCGCGCTCGCCGGGATCATCGCCGGCACCGTGGCCGGCGGGGCGCTGGATCGCCGCCGCCGCCGGCTGGTGGTGGCCATGGCGCGCAATGTGGCCGGCGAACTGGATGGCGGGCCGCAGGCGGCGATGCTGGGCCACGGCCCGGTGGGCCAGGCGTTCGACGCCTTGGCCCGCGGTGCCCGCCGGGTGGGGGAGAAGTGGGCCGGCTTCCAGGCCTATGCGGAGGAATTACTGGCGGTGGATTTCGACGGGCGCCTGCGGCCGGAAGTGGAGCGTATCCGGCGGGAAGCGCTGCCGCGCGGCGGCCGCCAGCCCAGTGATCGAGCCTCCTGATGCAATTGCGCACCCGTATTACTCTCCTGGTCGCGGCCGGCTTCCTGCTGCTGCTGGGCTGCTTCATCGCCGTGTTCGTCATGCGCGACCGGATGGAGGAGGAGCGCGTCTCCAACATCGTCATCGGCGGCCAGGCGGCGCTGTGGCGCGAGATCGTCGCGGTGCAGACCTCCATGCTGGAAAAGAGCCTGGATGCCATCGCCAGCTCCGGCGCCCTGCGCGCCGCGCTCCTGGCCTCGGACCGCGGGGCGGTGATGGCGGCGCTGAAGGGCGTGGAAGTGCTGTTCGACGAGCCCCCGGTATTCGAGGCGGTGGGCGCCGATCGCGAAGTGCTGTTCGCCCAGGGCACCCAGCCCGGCCGCACCTTGCTGGATGCCGGCAGCATCGACCGGGTGCTGGCGGGCGGCACCGTCTCGGGCCTGCGCCAGGTCTCGGCCAACCAGATCCTGGTGGTGGCCGCGCAGATGATCACCTTCTCCGACGGCCAGAAGGCGGTGCTGGTGCTGGGCCGCAATGCCTCGGGCGCCGTGCGCCGCTTCGCCGCCAGCATCGATGCGGCCACCACCCTGCTGACCTTGCGCGGCGCCCTGGCCGCCACCACCGACGCGGAAGTCTGGCGCGCCGCCGGCCTCGTCATCACCCCGCGCCATCCGCTGCGGGACATGCTCACCGTGGGCGATCGCATCTATGCGGTCACCAGCATTCCGGTGCCGGACATCAGCGGCGGCACGGTGGGCGCCCTGGTGAGCCTGGTGGATAACACCACCGCCCGCGCCACGGCCGACGCCATCCGCCATTTCGGCCTGGCGGTGGCTTTGGGGCTGGCCCTGTGCGGCATCGTCGGCGTCAATGTCTTCCTCTGGTACAGCTTCCGCCCCCTGGAACGGGCCATCGACGTGCTCCAGGCGCTCTCCCGCGGCGACACCTCTGTGTCGCTGGAGGCCAGCGGCAAGGATGAGATCGGCCGCATCGCCCAGGCGGTGGGGGCGTTCCGGGCCAATGTGCATGCGCTGGCCGAGAACCGCCGCCAGCGCGAGCGGGTGCGGCGGCGCCAGGAAAGCGTGATCTCCGGCGAGTTGCAGGCCCTGGCCGACGCCATCGACCCCACCGACCGCGAAGAGGTGCTGGCGCTGCTGGCCTCCGATCCGGACCGCGACGAGGACGAACTGCGCCGGGTGGCAAGGGTGCTGCACGATCTGTCCCGGCGCATCGTCGAGCAGCACAACCGGCTGTCTTCGATGGTGGTGGAACTGCGCGAGGCTTTGATCACCAAGACCAAGCTGGCCGGCCTGCAGCAGGAACTGGAGATCGCCGCGCAGGTGCAATTGGCGATCCTGCCGAAGGAATTCCCGCCCAATCCGCGCATCGCGGTGCATGGCCACATGACCCCGGCGCGGGAAGTGGGCGGCGATTTCTACGATTATTTCCTCATCGACGAGCGCACGCTCGGCTTCGTGGTGGCGGATGTGTCCGGCAAGGGCGTGCCGGCGGCGCTGTTCATGGCCATCTCGCGCACGCTTTTGCGCTCCACCGCTCTGTTCGAGCGTTCCCCCGCCGGCTGCGTGCGGCGCCTGAACGACCTGCTGGCGCTGGAAAACGAGCAGATGCTGTTCGTCACCTTGTTCTACGGCGTCATCAATCTGGAAACCGGCAAGGTGAACTACGTCAACGCCGGCCATAACCTCCCCTACAAGATCACCCAGGACAATGTGGTCACCACCGTGCCCACCACCCGCGGCATGGCGGTGGCGGTGATGGAGGGCTTCATCTATGAGGAGCACGAGCTTCAGCTCAATCCGGGCGACGCCTTGTTCCTCTATACCGACGGCGTCACCGAGGCGTTCGACATCGACGACGCGGTCTATGGCGATCCGCGCCTCACCGACCTGCTGAAGAGCGGCGCGGCGGAGTGGTCGGTGACGGAAATGTCGGAACAGGTGCTGGCCTCCGTGCGCCGGTTCGAGCGCGGCGCGCCGCAGGCGGACGACATCACCTGCCTGACCCTGCGCTATTTCGGCGGCAGCAGCCGCCGCCACGGGGCGTAGGGCGCCCGACCGACGCCGGGACCGGCGCGGCCCGTAGGCGCATACGGGCCGTTTGAGGGCCGGGTTCGCGCCTTCTACTTCTGCGTGACGTGCCCGTGCATCCCGGCGTGGTCAGCCAGCGCCGTGCACGCGTGCGCCCAGGCCGGGTCCCCGGCATACAGCGCCGAGCGCAGGTAAGCCCAGGTCATGCGCTGGGTCACTGCAAGGCGTTCAGGGTCCTCATCATCGGTTTCCTTGGCATCATAGCCGGCGATGCCGCCCAGCCCGTGCTTGCCGCCGATGAGGGTCA
Source organism: Azorhizobium sp. AG788 (assembly GCF_943371865.1). Taxonomy (GTDB): domain Bacteria; phylum Pseudomonadota; class Alphaproteobacteria; order Rhizobiales; family Xanthobacteraceae; genus Azorhizobium. Next base: position 45,081 of record NZ_CALRWL010000042.1, read on the forward strand.
ACAGCCCGTCGCTGCCGGGACCGTGGTGATAGGCATCCCCATGCCAATCGGCACCGCGCACGGTCAAATGCGGATTGACGTCTTGGTCCCCGACAACCACCAGCGTCCGCGTGGTGAGATGGGCATAATCCGGGTTCAAGGCCGTATAGTTCGCCCGCGCAAAGGCGCTCAGGCTGTCGCCGCCATTGCCCGGGGCGGCGAGAAGCACACCAGCCTTGATGCGCGGCTCGATCAGGCTCACGTCCGTCGCGGCCGGATCCTGGGTATCGGTCAATCGGGCCCCGAGCAGGAGCGCGACGGTCTGGCCGCCCAGGGAGTGCCCGACAGCGGCAATGCGGCTTCGATCCAGACGACCGGCCATCGTCGGAACCGCCGCTTCGATGTCGTCGAGCCGGTCCAGGATGAGCGTCATGTCCTCCACCCGCGACCGCCAGAAGAAGGGGGCGCCCGGCGCCTGCGCATCCAGGCCCGCCACCTTGGAATTGGCATGGGTGGGCTGAATGACCGCGAACCCGTGTTCCGCATAGAAATTCACCAGCGGCCCATAGCCATCCTTCGAGGGGAGATAGAGCGAGGGGCCATGGCCGTGGGACAGCAGGATGATGGGCAGATCGCGTCCGGTGACCGGCGCGGTGATGCGAAGTTCAAGGGGCATCCCGCGGCGTGGCGCCGGCAGCGTCACCGGGCTGACGGAAAGAGTGGGCATCGCCTGAGGGATGGGCAGGTGGCTGGCGTGGGTGATCAGCTTGTTCATGGACGTTCGCCTGGATTTGAATGGCGAAGCTGGCGCGGCTCGCCTATACGGCAGAAACGGAACCATGCTCCAATTTAAACGGAACATAGTTCCATTTATCGACCCGATATACGGAACACCACTCCGCTTATCAAGAGCGAAGGGGTGCGCCAGTACACGCGATCGGCGCAGGAGGCGCTTTTGACCCAGGCACCGCCCAAGGCCCAACCGGAGAATCCCCTCCCCCAGCGGCGCCCGCGTGCGGATTCTCAGCGCAACGAAGAGGCGGTGCTGGAAGCGGCAAAATGCGTCTTCGCCACTTCAGGGGTCGATGCCCCGGTGCGGGAGATCGCCGCCAGGGCCGGGCTCGGCATCGGCACGCTGTATCGCCACTTCCCCAACCGGTCCGATCTGATCGCCGCCGTGTTCCGCCGCGAGGTGGATGCCTGCGCCGAAGAGGCACAGCGTCTGGCCGCAGAGCACCCGCCCGGCGAGGCCTTGATGCGCTGGCTGCACCGTTACACCGCCTTCATCGCCACCAAGCGCGGCCTCGCCGCGGCGCTGCACTCCGGCGATCCGGCGTTTGATGCGCTGCCGGCCTACTTTCAGGCCCACTTCGAACCGGCGCTCGGGGCGCTGCTGGCTGCGGCCACGGCCACCCACGAGATCCGCCCCGATGTGGCCCCCTACGACCTGTTGCGGGCCATTGGCAACCTCTCGACCGCCTCCGGCGCGGATGGCGCTGACCATACCCGGCGCATGGTCGGTCTGCTGCTCGACGGGCTGCGCTATGGCGCGGGCGCGCCGCCGCCGAAGGCGGCGCCTTAGGGGTTCGGGCCTGCGCGCGGGGGGGGGGGAACCCGCGCTGGTCGAACGACAACGCCGTGATCTGGGCGGTCAACCGCGCGCAGCGGATGGGGACCATCCGTTCGGTGATCCACGAGACACCTGTCCGATTCCCGCAGACCGACCGCCGGCCTGCCCGCAGGTCGCCATCCGCTGTGCGCGCGGGGCGCGAAGCCATGTGCCGGACGCAGAGCTAGACCCGTTCCAAGCGCCTGAGAATACAGATACATACCCTTAAGCCGGTCCGCCCCCCAAAGAGGCCGGCTTCGGGAGAGCGCCGTGTCCGTTGCCGCTGCCACCCTGCCGCCGCCCTCCCGCGAGGTGGCGACCATCTCCGCCGTGGGCGTGGCGCATTTCACCAGCCATTTCCTGCAACTGGCGTTTGCCCCGCTGTTCCTGTTCATGCGCGAGGATCTCGGGGTCTCGTTCACCGAGCTGGGGCTGATCCTGTCCAGTTTCTATCTCGCCTCCAGCGCCGGGCAGGTGCTGGCGGGGGTGCTGGTAGACCGCTTCGGCGCCCATCGGCTGCTGCTGGGCGGCATGGCGCTGCAAGCCGGCGCCGTGGCCGCGCTGGGCCTCGCGCCGGCCTATTGGGTGATGCTGCCGCTGGGCGCGCTGGCCGGTCTCGGCAATGCGGTCTACCACCCGGCAGACCTGTCCATCCTCAGCCACCGCATCCGCCCCGAGCGGCTGGGCCGGGCGTTCGCCGCCCATGTGATCGCCGGGAATCTGGGCTATGCCGCCTCGCCCTTGGTGTCGGGCGCCATCGCCATCAGCTTCGGCTGGCGGGCGGCGCTGATCGTCATGGGCGTGGCCTCGCTGGGAGCGACCCTGGCGCTGGTGCTGGCGCGCCCGGTGCTGCACACCCCCTCCAGCCACGACCAGCCGGCCACCGCCAGCGGCGAGGCGCCGCCGCTCTCCTTCCTCGGCGTGCTGATGACGCCGGTGGTGCTGCTGGCGTTCGGCTATTTCCTGCTCTCCTCCATCTCGCTGGTGGGGATCCAGAACTTCTCCATCGCCGCTTTGCAGGAAGGCTTCGGCATTTCCGTGGGCCTCGCCACCCTCACCGTCACCCTCTACCAATTGGCCACCGCGGGCGGGGTGTTCGTGGGCGGCATTCTGGCGGACCGGGTGCGCCAGCATCATCGGGTGGCCATGACCGGCCTTGCCGCCGCCGCCCTGTGCGCCATCCTCGCCTCGGTGACCTCGCCGCCTGCGGCGGTCACCGTGGCCCTGGTCTCGGCCATCGGCTTCGCGGTGGGCATCACCACGCCGTCCCGCGACGTGCTGGTCCGGCGGGCGACGCCCGCAGGGGCCACCGGCAAGGTGTTCGGCGTGGTCTATTCCGGCTTCGACGTGGGCGCGCTGATGGCCCCCCTGATCTACGGCGCCCTGATGGATGCCCATCTGGCGCATCTGGTGTTCCTGGTGGCGGCGGTGCCCTTGGCGGTGGGTGTGTTCACCGTGCTGGGCGTGCGCCCCCGCCCGCCGCAGGTGCGCACGCTGCGGGAGGCCTGAGCCGGCGGCTCAGGCCGTGGCCCGGCGCGGGCCGGGCAGGCGCAGCAGCGCGTAGCCGGAGACGCCCGCCAGCAACGAGCCGGCCAGAATCCCGTATTTGATCCGCACCTGCAGGGCCGGATCCTCGAACGCCAGCAGGCCGATGAACAGGCTCATGGTGAAGCCGATGCCGCAGAGCAGGGAGACGCCCAGCATCTGCCGCCAGGTGGCGTGCGCCGGCAGGTCGGCCAGGCCGCTGCGTTCCGCCAGCACCACCGCCCCGAACACCCCGATCAATTTCCCGAACAGCAGGCCGGCGGCGACCCCGAGCGCCAGCGTATCGCCCAGGATCGCCGGCGTGACATGGGCGAACGAGACCCCGGCATTGGCGAAGCCGAAGATCGGCACCACCAGGAAGGCGACGGGCAGGTGCAGCGTGTGCTCGAGCCGATGCAGCGGCGAGGATTCCGGCTTCGCCTTCGCCTCCGCCGGTGCGGCGCGCAGCGGGATGGTCAGCGCCAGCAGCACGCCGGCGATGGTGGCATGCACGCCGGACAGCAGCACCAGCACCCACAGCGCCGCGCCGAGGGCCAGATAGACCGGCAGCCGGCGCACCTGGAGCGCGTTCAGCGTGCACAGCAGCGCCAGCACCGCCGCCGCGCCGAGCAGGGCCGCGAGGTTGATCTGCGCCGTATAGAACAGCGCGATGATGATCACCGCGCCCAGATCATCGATGATGGCCAGGGTGGCGAGGAAGATCTTCAGCGAGGCCGGCACCCGGCGGCCCAGCAGCGACAGCACGCCCAAGGCGAAGGCGATGTCGGTGGCGGCCGGGATCGCCCAGCCGCGCAGCGCGCCGGGATCGGCGGCATTGAACGCCACATAGATCAGGCCGGGCACCACCATGCCCCCCAGCGCCGCCACGCCGGGCAGCGCGCGGCGCGCCCAGGTGGAGAGCTGGCCGGCCAGCATCTCGCGCTTGATCTCCAGGCCCACCAGCAGGAAGAACACCGCCATCAGGCCGTCATTGATCCAGTGCAGCAGGCTGAGCGGGCCGATATAGACCTTCAGCACGGCGAAATAGCTGGATGCCAGCGGGGAATTGGCGACGATGATGGCCAGCAGCGCCACCGCCATCAGCACCAGCCCGCCCGCCGCCTCGCTCTGGAGAAACGCGCGCAGGGCGACGATGGGCCGGGACCGGATCACCTGCTCGCGCATCAGACCGCCTCCCCAGACCAGAGGGCGCGCAGAGCCGGGACGGGCACGAAACGGGCGACAGCGGGATGAGGGATTGCGGCACGCCGGACTGCGGATCGGGCGCTATCGACAGCAACAGAAAAAGGGGGTGTCCCCAGAGGCAAGAGCATCAGAAAAGGTCTCCGCCCTTGGCGGCCCGACCAAAGCTTACACCTGCCCATAGCCCCATCCGGCTTGAGCACCCAACGCGCAACATTGCATCGATGAGAGCGTATCGCAAGCCTAGCAGCATTGGTAGTACGACGAATCTATTGCCAATAGATGCGCGCCTGCGGTGGGATTTGCTATTGTCGAACACCGCCTCACGCAGTCTTGACTGCGCTTCATTTCGGCCCGCCCCCGAGGATCCGCGGCCTCTCGCGGCCCCTGTCCCGCCTCCGAGTGCCGTCCCACCGACGCCGACGTCCAAAGATCGGCGTCGCGCGATGGAACCAACGGCGCCTCCACAACATAGTCTCCGGTCGGACAGCGAACCCCGGAAGGCCGAATGTCGAAGTGGCAATGGATCCTGCGTCAGTTCGGCCGGAGTCTGTGGGTGCGGGCCACACTGATCGGCTTCCTGGGTGTGGCGGCGGCCGGTCTCGCGGCGATCGCTGAACGCTTCCTGCCCTGGCAGTTGCGCTACGACATCAGCGCCGATGCGGTGGACAGCATTCTCTCGATCATCGCGTCCAGCATGCTCGCGGTCACCACCTTCTCGCTCAGCGTGATGACTTCGGCGTACAACGCCGCCGCCAGCAATGTCACGCCCCGCGCCAAGCGGCTGCTGGTGCAGGACCGGGTCACGCAGAACGTGCTCTCCACCTTCATCGGTGCCTTCCTGTTCGGCATGGTCGGCCTCGTGGTGCTGAAGACGGGCGCCTACGGCCCGCAGGGGCGGGTCGTCCTGTTCATCGTCACCGTGGGCGTCATCATTCTGGTGGTCGGGGCGCTGATGGGATGGATCAATCATCTCACCACGTTCGGCGGCGTGGGCGCGACCACCGATCGCGTGGAAAACGCAGCCCATGATGCCCTCGTCGCCCGGCTGGACCTGCCCTTCCTCGGCGGCGTTCCCGCCGCTGCCGATGACCCCGAGCTGCCGCTGCCCGTGCTGTCGTCGCAGACAGGATATGTGCAGCACATCGACCTGCCCGCCATCGCCGGCTGCGTCGAGGCGCTGGATGTGGATGCGCACGTGTGTGTCGTGCCGGGTGCATTCATCTATGAGGGCACGCCATTGGCGCGGCTGGATCGCCCGGCGCTCGACTCGAAAAAAGAAGACGCCGCCGACACCGCCATGGACGAGGTGCGCCGCGCCTTCACAATCGGCCGGGAACGCAGCTACGATCAGGATCCCCGCTTTGGCCTTGCGGTGCTTAGCGAGATCGCGCAGCGGGCACTGTCGCCGGCGGTGAACGATCCAGGCACCGCCATCGACGTGATCGGCCGCTGCACCCGCCTGCTGACGCTGTGGGCGAACCGGACCACCGAGGGCGAGACCATCGAGCCGCGCCACAAGCGGGTGCGGGTTCCGCTTCTGACAGCGGCCGATCTGTTCGATGACGCCTTCCGCCTGATCGCGCGCGACGGCGCCGCGCTGGTCGAGGTGCAGTTGCGGCTGCAGAAGGCACTGCGGGCCCTGGCGGAGATGGGCGACGACGCCTTCAAGGACGCCGCCCGCGCCCAGGCCGCGCTGGCGCTCCAGCGCGCGGAACAGGCCATGACCCAAGACGCCGACCGCGACAGGGTACGCGCGGTCGCGGCCAGTTGGTGAGGGCTCGGCGGTTGGCATGAGCAGGATGGGGCCGAGATCCGGCTTGGTAAGCCCACCGCACCTTGATCAATGTCGGATTCGAAGAGGGCGCACGCTCGCCCCCTCACCCCTTCCCCACCAACACCTTACCCGGATTGAGCAGCCCCGCCGGATCCAACGCCGCCTTCAAGGACGCCATCACGTCCAGCGCCACCGGGTCCTTGTACAGCAGCAGTTCCTCGCGCTTCAGCAGGCCGATGCCGTGCTCGGCGGAGATGGAGCCGTCGTAGGAGGCCACCAGATCGTGCACCAGGCGGTTGAACGCCTCCCAGCTGTCCAGGAACGCGGTCTTGTCCATGCCGATGGGCTGGCTGAGGTTGAAGTGGATGTTGCCGTCGCCCACATGGCCGAAGGCGCACACCCGCAGCCCCGGCATATGCGCCTCGCAGGCGGCGGTGGCGGCGAGCACGAACTCGGCCACCTTCGACACCGGCACCGAGACGTCATGCTTGATGGAGCCGCCCTCGAACTTCTGCGCCTCGGACAGATCCTCGCGCAGCTTCCACAGCGCGTGGGACTGTGCCTCGCTGGAGGCGATCACCGCGTCGGCGATTTCTTCGGCTTCCAGCGCCTCGCCCAGCACGCCTTCCACCATGGCGGCCAGATCATCGTCGCGCCGGGTGGAGGTGAGTTCGGCCAGCACATAGAAGGGCTGCCGGTCCTGGATGGCGCGCACCGCGCCGGGCATGTGCTTGAGCACCATTTCCATGCCCACGTCGGGCATCATCTCGAAACCGGTCAAGGCATCGCCCGCCACCGCCCGCAGGCGGCGGAACAGCGCCAGCACCTGATGCGGATCAGATAGGCCCGCCAGCACCGTGGCGCGGGCCTTGGGCTTGGGGAACAGGCGCAGCACGGCGGCGGTGATGATGCCCAGCGTGCCTTCCGAGCCCACGAACAGATCGCGCAGATCGTAGCCGGTATTGTCCTTGCGCAGGCGCGACAGGCCGTTCCAGATCCGCCCGTCCGCCAGCACCACTTCCAGGCCCAGGGTCAATTCGCGGGTGTTGCCATAGCGCAGCACGGCCGTGCCGCCGGCATTGGTGGCGAGATTCCCGCCGATCTGGCAGGTGCCTTCGGAGGCGATGGAAAGGGGAAACAGGCAATCGGCCTCGGCGGCGGCGGCCTGCACCTGATGCAGGGTGCAGCCCACTTCGGCGGTGAGCGTCAGGTCGGTGGCATCCAGCGCCCTGATCTTGTTGAGCCGGCCCAAGGACAGAAGAATGGCGCCGAACGGCACCTGCCCGCCCACCAGCCCGGTGTTGCCGCCCTGCGGCACCAAAGGCAGACCGGCGGCGGCGCAGGTTTCCACCACGAAGGCCACTTCGGCGGTGGAGCCCGGCCGCACCACGGCGGGGGTCTCGCCCCGATAGAGGCCGCGCGGCTCGGTCAGATACCCTTCGGTATCGCCCGGCTGGGTGATGACATAAGCCGGCCCGATGCGGGCGGCGATACGCGCCAAAGCCGCGTCCAAATGGTCGGCGGCGAGGTGCAGGGGGGTGGGGGCGTGGCTCGACATGGCGCGGGACAGTGCCTCAGCGGCGCGCAGGCGGCAAGCGGCGCACCGTCGCAATCCGCCGCGCATTTCAGATCTCGCGCGGCCGAGCCGCGCATCCCGGCGTTTCTCGCGGCTCAGCCACGCATGGGGCTTTCGCGCGGCCTCAGCCGCGCATCCCGGCGTTTCGCGCGGCCTCAGCCGCGCATGGGGATCTCCCCCGCCACGGCGATGCCCTCCACATCGATGCGGCAGACCAGGCCGATGGCCTCCACCCCCGCCGCCCGCGCCAGGTCGAAGGCGCGGCCATAAGCGGGGTCGAGATCGCGGGCGAGGCTGATCTCGCGGGCCGAGGCGATCTGGCTGAGATAGACCATCACCGCCCGATGCCCCGCCGCCACCTGCGCCGCCAGTTCCACCAGATGCTTGGCGCCGCGGGCGGTGACGCAATCGGGAAACTCCGCCGAGCCCGGACTGCGCATGAGGTGGACATTCTTCACTTCCACATAGCAAGGCGGGCGCCCCTCGGCCTCCAGCAGCAGGTCGATGCGGCTATTGACGCCATATTTCACCTCCCGCCGCAGGGAGGCATAGCCGGCGAGCGCGCCCACCTGCCCGGCGCGGATGGCATCGGCCACCAGCGCGTTGGGATGCATGGTGTTCACCCCCACCAGTTCGGCGCCGCTGCCGAAGTCCGCTTCCACCAATTCCCAGCCGAAGGGGAGCTTGTGCGCCGGGCCGGTCTTCGGCGCCAGCCACACCCGCGCGCCGGGGGTGTTGAGCCCCAGCATGGCGCCGGAATTGGCCACATGGGCGGTGACCTCCCGGCCATCGTCCAGCACCACATCGGCGAGGAAGCGCTTGTAGCGCCGCAGCAAGGTGGCCGGGACGAGCGGCAAGGGAAAACGCATCAGGAGGATCGCCGGCACGGGATAAGACTGCCGGCTTGGAGCATCCGCCGCCCGGTGGTGTCCAGGCTTTTCGCGCCCTACGGCCGCGGCGCGGGGCCCGGCGCCGGGCGGGCCTCCACCGCGGCGATGATCTGGATCTGCGCCGCCTCATAGCTGAGCACCGCGCCGCGATTGTCCACCAGCGTGGTGCGGAAGCTCTTTACCCGGGCGGGATCCTGCACCTGGGTGTTGAGATCCACCTGGATCATCAGCTCGAACCCGTCCGCCACCGCGGCGCGGTAGGCGTCCAGCCGGCCGATGGACACCGCCGCCGACACGAACGGACAGACCGGCTTCTTGCCGCCGCAGGCGCGCGCCTTGCCGTCGCCGAACAGCCAGATCAGCGTCACCGCCCCCGGCCCGGTGCCGGGACGGCGCACCGCGGGCGGGCCGTATTTTTCCGTGACCTGCGCCACCAATTGCGCCACCGGCGGGGCGGCGGGGCCGTTGGTGAATTCCATGCGCCGGGCGATGCCCAGCACCGGGGCCTGGCTGGTGGGCAGGCCGAAATAGACCGTCATCTCGTCCTGCACCGCCGCGCCCGCCTGCCGCACGGCGATCTGCGCCAGCAGCGCCTTCGAGCGGAACATCCGCCCCTCATTCACATAAGTGACGCTGGCCTTGGTCGCCTCCGGCCGGCCGCCGGGATAGAGCTTGGCCAGTTCCGCGCGCACCGCGTCCTCACCCATGCCGGGGGCGATGCCGCGCACATCCGGCTCCACGTCCTTGAGCACATAGGGCACCGGCGCGGCCACCGGCGTCAGCACCAGATCCTCGGCGCGGGCGGTTCCGGCCAGGAGGGAGATGAAGAGCGCAGCCGCCACGATCACCGCGCGGGCCGGGGCCGGAGAGAGACCTCGCATCCGCTCCCCCTCCCCTCTGCGCCGGGCGACATGGCGCGCGCCGCCCCGATCTAAACCCCGCTCATCTACCGGCGGCCACCTTGTCTCGGGCTTGCGGCCGGCCGTCAGGCGCGGGTATCGGCGCGGCCCACCAGGCACATGAGGGTCTGGGTGGCGGTGGCGCAATGGGTGCGGGTGGTGCCGGTCTCGCCATAGACCTCCACCCGGGCGATGGTCAGGGTGCGCCCCGAGCGCACCACCTCGCCCACCGCCACCAGCCGCTCGCCCCGGCCGGGGGCCATGATGTTGATCTTGTATTCCACCGTCAGCACGGTGGCGTCGGCGGGAAACAGCGAGAAGGCCGCATAGCCGCCGGCGGTGTCCGCCACCGCGCCGATGGCGCCGCCATGGAAGAAACCGTGCTGCTGGGTCAGGTGATCAGCGAACGGCAGCACCAGTTCCACCCGCCCCGGCGCCACCGCCCCCAGTTGCGCACCCATGGTGGTCATGAACGGCTGGCGGGCAAAGCTCTCGCGCACGCGGGCCTCATAATCCCCATCGAACGGCGTGAAGGCGGGCGCGGACATGATGGCAGATCCAGGGTGGGAGGAAGGGCTGGCGATCATAGGGGCATGGCGGGAGCGGACGGAAGCGGCCTTGGGGCCGGCGGCCGACCGCCCGGCCCCGGCCGTTTCACCCCCCTCCCTGCCCTCCCCCGCAAGGGGGGAGGGTTGGCCGCCTGCGGGGCGACGGCCTTACGCAAGGCGCCCACATCACCGCC
>NZ_CALRWL010000043.1:0-55078 GCF_943371865.1 Azorhizobium sp. AG788
CGCGCCTCACCCATTCGCATCTTCGCTCACAGTCTGGCGTCATGTCCTACACCATGCAGTTCGGCCAGATCTGGCCCTTCCTTCCGCGCCTGCTCCAGGGCGCCCTGGTGTCGTTGCAGATCGCCATCCTGGCCTTTTCCGGCGGGCTGCTGATCGGCACCACCTGCGCGGCCATCAAGTCGTTCGGCCCGCGCTGGCTGGCGCGCCTGGTCGGCGTCTATGTGGTGTTCTTCACCAACACCCCGCAATTGGTGCAGATCTATTTCCTCTATTTCGCCTTGCCGGACATGGGCATCCTGCTGTCGTCCTTCGCCGCCGTGGTGATCGGCATGACGCTGAATGCGGGTGCCTATCTCACCGAGATCCAGCGCGCGGGCTTTGAGAGCCGCCGCGCCTCGGAGATGGAGGCGGCGCAGGTGCTGGGCTTCTCCCGCCTGCAGCAGATCCGCTACGTGATCCTGCCCCATGTGGCCAAGGTGCTGTTTCCGCCTCTGTCCAACCACTTCATCATCGTCACGCTGGGCACCTCCATGGCCGCCGTGTTCGGGGTGGAGGAACTCACCGGCGAGACCTTCAACATCAATGCCCAGACCTTCCGCTCCATCGAGATCTTCTCGGTGACCGCCGGCATCTATGTGGTGCTGACGCTGGCCGCCTCGGTGCTGCTGGCGCTCATCGGCCGCTATGCCTTCCGCGTGCGCACGGAGCTGGTGTGATGTGGAGCCAGATCGTCGAAGAGTGGCCGCGCTTCGCCACCTATTACAATTTCATCTTCATCGCCAAGGCGGCGGGGACCACGGTGGCGCTCTCCGCGCTGGGCTGCGTGCTGGGCTCGATCATCGGCCTCGTGCTGGCGGTGACGCGCATCACCACCAGCCGCTGGCTGCTGCCGGTGCGGGTGGTGGCCATCGGCTTCACCGAAGTGTTCCGCCGGGTGCCGTTTTTGGTCACCTTGATGCTGTGCTTCTTCGCCTTCCAGTCCACCGGTTATGACATTCCTTTGTTCGTCATGGCGGCGGTATCGGTGACGGTGATCGCCGGGGCGTTCCTGAGCGAGATCATCCGCGGCGGCCTCAAATCGGTGCATCAGAACCAGTGGGAAGCGGCGGCGGCGATGAACTTCTCGCTGCTGGAGACCATCCGCTTCGTGGTGCTGCCGCAGGCGTGGCGGCTCGTGCTGCCGCCGGCCTTCGGCTATTTCGTCATGTTCATCAAGGATACGGCGCTGGCCTCGCAGATCGGGGTCATCGAGCTGACCTATGTGGGCAAGGTGCTCAACAACAAGGGCTTCTCGGCGGCGCTGAGCTTCGGCGCCATCCTGGTGGTCTATTTCCTCATCTCCTATCCCCTGGCGCGGCTCGGCGCGCTGCTGGAGGTTCGTCTTGCATCATCTCGACATCGCCGGCCTTGAGGCCCGCTATGGGGAGCACACCGTGCTCTCCGGCATCGATCTCACCGTGGGGCGGGCCGATGTGATCGGCCTGATCGGCCCCTCCGGCTCCGGCAAGAGCACCATCCTGCGCGTGCTCATGGGCCTGCTGGCCCCCGTGGGCGGCACGGTGAAGCTGGACGGGGAAGCGGTGACTTATGCCGAGGCCGCGCAGGTGCGCCGGCTGCGCGATCGCATCGCCATCGTGTTCCAGCAATACAATCTGTTCCAGAACATGACCGTGCTGGAAAACGTCTGCATCGCGCCGGTGAAGATCAAGAAGCGGCCCCGCCGCGAGGTGGAGGAGGAGGCGCGCGCCTTGCTGGCCAAGGTGGGCCTGGGCGACAAGCTGTCGCGCTATCCCGACGAACTCTCCGGCGGCCAGCAGCAGCGCGTCGCCATCGTGCGCGCTTTGGCACTGCATCCGGAAATCCTCCTGCTGGACGAAGTCACCGCCGCGCTCGATCCCGAACTGGTGTCCGAGGTGCTGGACACCATCGGCCTGCTTGCCAAGGAGGGGATGACCATGCTCATCGTCTCCCATGAGATGGCGTTCATCCGCGAGGTGGCCTCGCGGGTGGTGTTCATGGCCGGGGGCAAGATTGTTGAAACGGGACCGCCGGCGCAGATTTTCGATGCCCCGCAGCACCAACGCACCCGGGATTTCGTCTCCAAGATCCTGCGGCATTGACCGTGGCTGAGGCCCCGTCGGCGGAGACCGCACCGGTCGCGGCCTCCGTTGTGGCGGTGGCGCTGATGCTGGGGGCCATGCTGTGCTTCACGGCCATGGACACCACCTTGAAGTATCTGGCCGCGCTGCATCCCATCGGGCCACTGGTGTTCGGGCGCAACCTGGTTCAGGTGATGGTGCTGGCCGGCGTGGCGCGGGCGTTCGCGCCGCAGGCCCTGCGGACCAAGAGGCTCGGGCTGCATCTGGCGCGCGGCATCTGCCTGGTGGCGACCACGGTGTTCATGACCCTGTCGCTGCACCATCTGCCCATGGCGCAGACCTATGCGCTGACCTTCTCCGCCCCGCTGCTCGCCACCCTGCTGGCATTCTTCGCCCTCGGCGAACATCCCCGCCCGTTGCAATGGGTGTGTCTGGTGGCGGGGTTCGGCGGGGTGCTGATCGCCCTCGATCCGGCCGGCGCCTTGTCGCTGGCGCTGCTGTTTCCCCTCGCCATGGCCAGCGCCAACGCCACCTTCTATGTGCTGACCCGCTTCGGCGGCCGCACGGAAGGCGCCATCGCCCTGGTGTTCTGGGCGGGGCTGTGGGCGCTGATCCTCAGCGTTCTGGGCCTGCTGGGATATGCGCCCATGCCGCTGTCGTCCTGGCTGATCCTGGGGGCCGGCAGTCTGGTGGGCACGGGCGGCCAGTTGCTGATGGCCGCCGCCTTCCGCCGCGCGCCCACCGCCGTGGTCTCCCCGCTGCTCTATACCCAGATCGTCTGGGCCATGCTGGTGGGCTATCTGGTGTTCCACGAGGTGCCCACGCCCAGTGCCGCCGTGGGCGCGGTGATCGTGGCGCTCAGCGGCATCGGCGTGGTGCGGTTCGCGCGCCGGGCCTGAGGCAAACGGTCAGCGCACCGTATCCAAAGCGCATTTGCCCAGGCTGCGGATATGGTTCTGCACCGCGCGCCGCGCCGCCTTCGCGTCGTCCTGCTCCAAAGCTTCCACGATGGCCAGATGCTCGGTGGAATCCGCTTCCAGCCGGTCGGCGAGGCGAGCGATCTCGAACAGGCGGGTGGTCACCCGCAGACTGCGGATCATGCCGGTGAGCACCTCATTGCCGCAGTGGCGGGCGAACAGTTCGTGCAGATTGTCGTCGGAGCGCCAATGGGCGTCGGTGTGATAGGGCACCGCATTGCGCTGCTCGTTGATCTCCGCCCGCACGCTGGCCAGTTCGCCGCGGGGAATATGGCCGGCGGCCAGGGCTGCGGCCTCGGGCTCCAATATCTCGCGGACCTTGAGGCTTTGCAGATATTCGCCCAGGTCCACGTGGCGCACCACATAGGAGCGCGCGGTGCCCTTGACCACCAGCCCTTCGCCTTCCAGGCGCTGGAGCGCCTCGCGCAACGGGGTGCGCGAGATGCCCAGGGTCTCGGCCAGACGCGCCTCGACGATGACCTCGCCGCCGCGCAAACGGCGGCGGCGGATCATCTCCGAGACGGAATTGTAGGCCAGGTTCGAGAGATTCAAGCCGCCGATGCGGCCGGTGTCTGGAACGAGGCCCTCCGGGGAATCGGCCTCGCTCATGCGAAGCTGACCGGGCCGGGGGCCTTGGCGAAGGGCGACTTGGCGCGGGCCAGATGCTCGCCATGGCCCTTGGCGCCCACCACCCAGCCATCGCGCACCACGGTGCGGCCGCGCACCATGGTCAGCACCGGCCAGCCGGTGATCTCCATGCCCTCATACGGGGTATAGTCGGCGCCATCGCCCAGCAGGGTGTAGGTGAGGGTCTTGGTGCAGGTGGGATCCCAGATGGTCACGTCGGCGTCGGAGCCGATGGCGATGGTGCCCTTGCGGGGATAGAGGCCGTAGGTCTTGGCCGGGTTGGTGGCGGTGACGGCCACGAAGCGCTCCAGATCGATGCGCCCCTTCATCACCCCCTCGGAGAACAGGATCGGCAGCCGGGCGGCGACGCCGGGAATGCCGTTGGGCACCCAGCGGAACGACGAGCGGCCCTTGGGCGTCAGCTTGCCCTGCTCGTCATCATAGCGGAACGGGCAGTGATCGGACGAGAACACCGTGAACACGCCGGTGCGCAGGCCCTCCCAGCACGCTTCCTGGCTGGCGACATCGCGCGGCGGGGGCGAGCAGACATATTTGGCGCCCTCCATGCCGAGGCCGTCGAGATCGTTCTCGGTCAGCACCAGATATTGGGTGCAGGTCTCGCCCAGCACGGTGAGGCCCTTCTGTTGCGCCCAGCGGATCTGCTCCATGGCCTCCCGGTTGGAGACATGGACGATCATCACCGGCACATCCACCAGTTCCGCCAGCGAGATGGCGCGGTGGGTGGCTTCGCGCTCCACGGCGATGGGTCGCGAGGTGGCGTGGAAGCGCGGCGCGGTGCGGCCGGCCTTCTCCAACTGCTCGGTCATGAAGCGGATGGCGTCGTAATTCTCCGCATGCACCATTACCAGCGCGCCGGTCTCGCGGGCCACCGACATGACGTCGAGGATCTCGCGGTCGTTCAGCGCCAGCCCCTCATAGGTCATGAAGATCTTGAACGAGGTGTAGCCGTCTTCCACCAAAGCGGGGAGTTCCTGGCCCAGCACCTGGTCGGTGGGGTCGGAGATGATGAGGTGGAAGCTCACGTCCACATGGCATTCGCCCGCCGCCTTGGCGTGGTAGGCGGTGAGCGCCGCCCGCAGGCTCTGGCCCTTTTCCTGGAGGCAGAACGGCATCACCGTGGTGGTACCGCCCAGCGCCGCCGAGCGGGTGCCGCTCTCGAAATCGTCCGCCATCACGATGCCCTCGCCGGACGGCTGGGCGATATGCACATGGGCATCGATGCCGCCCGGCAGCACCAGCTTGCCGGTGGCGTCGATGATCTCGTCGGCGTCGGTAAAGCCGGTGCCGAGCGCGACGATGCGGCCATCCTTGATGCCCACGTCGCAAGTGATGCGGTCGGCGGCGGTGACGACGGTGCCGCCGGTGATGATGGTGTCGAAAGTGCGCATGGGCCGGTCTGGAGCTCGCAGATGGGCGTTGGATGGCGTCATCGTATACAGCTTGCGTGCAAATTGAAAACAAGAGCGCTGCGGGAAGCTCTGCTATCCGGCCGCGTGCCATCCGGTGCGGGGGCGCGGACGCTGCGGCGTGCCACCAACGGCGATGTCAGCATAGATCTGGCGGAAGGCCGGTGCCAGAGCCAAGACAGAATCGGGGCCGCGGAGGCCGGTGGTGCCGCTCTTATGCGCCCCCGCCGCGCTGCGCATGCCCAAGACCGCTAAAGAGTTCTTTCGGCGGTATCTTGGTCACGCCTTCAGAGAGCAGAGTCTCGTCAGAAAAAGATTATAAAAGAAAATAGTAATGCAGATATGACAAGCAAAATGGAGTGGAATCCTGTTGCCAAGCAATGCGTTCGGTGGCGATGTGCTGGGACTGTAAAATTGTGCATGTATTGCCGAAATAGAAATTTGTTTGCCGGCGACTGATCTGCTGCGGTTTCACGGTGTGATCACGTCGCGGACAATCCTGGATGTCGCCATGGAGACCCTGATGCCAGTCACGAGCCCGCCGCCGCGCCGGAAATTGATGCGCCGGATCATCGCCGTTACCGCATGCGCGGTCATCGCCTCGTTTGTCGGCTTCTCAGCGCTGATCGACCTGCGCCAGCGCGACATGGTCACCGCCGACATTACCCGCAACTTGCAGACCGCCGGCGATCTGGCCTCCGGTAGCATCAGCAACTGGTTCGCCGGGCGGGTGCTGCTCACCGAGGAGGTGGCCGACGCCATCTCCCGCGACACCACCGGCGCCCGCCGCGTGCTCGACAATGCGGTGCTGATGCGGCAGTTCCAATCCACCTATTTCGGCAATGCGGACGGGGTGCATGCCAATGCCCCGTCCAAGCCCATGCCGGCCGGCTACGATCCGCGCAAGCGCCCGTGGTATCAGGCGGCCGAGCGGGCGCAGGGGCCGGTCCTCACCGCGCCTTACATCGACGCCAGCACCGGCGGATTGGTCATCACCGCCGCCGTCCCGGTGGTCGCGGAGGGCAAACTGGCCGGCGTGGTGGGCGGGGACTTCACCCTTGCCAGCCTGGTGCAGATGATCTCGGGCATCACCTTCGGCGGCCTGGGCCAGGCGTTCCTGGTCAATGCGGACGGCACCATCCTGGTGCATCCCAACGCGGCGCTGGTGAACAAGAAGCTCAGCGACATCTTCGGCGCCACCGCGCCGGCGGTCACCAGCGCCGTCGCCGACGCCACCGCCGGCGACCGGGCGATGATGGTGACCTTCGTGCCGCTGGCCGGGCTGCCGTCGGTGAAATGGTATCTGGGCCTCGCCATCGATACCGACAAGGCGTTCGCCCCGCTGCAGGCGTTCCGCGTCACGGCGGGGATCGCCATCCTGCTGATCGCGCTGGTGACCGTGCTGCTGCTGGCGCAATTGCTGCACCGGGCGGTGTCGCGGCCGCTGGGGCGCATGACGGCGGCCATGAACGCTCTGGCCACCGGCAAGCTGGACGTGACCATTCCCGACGTGGAACGGCGCGATGAGATTGGCGCCATGGCCGCGGCCATGGAAGTGTTCAAGCTGCATGCGGTGGAGCGCGCGCAGCTGGAGGCGGCGCAGCATCTGGAGAGCGAGGAGCGCCGTCGCCGCGCCGAGGCGGTGGAGAGCCTGATCAACGGCTTCACCGGCGAAATGGCCGGGGTGCTCGATACGGTGACCACCTCGTCCGGGTCGCTGGAGGAAACGGCGCGGTCCCTGAGCGCCACCGCGGAAGCCAGCGCCGCCAATGCGCAGGGCGCCGCCACGGCGGCCGAGCAGGCCTCGTCCAATGTGCGCAACGTGGCTGCGGCCTCGGAAGAGCTGGCGGCCTCCATCGCCGAGATTTCCCAGCGGGTGAACACCTCCCGCCAGGTGGCGGAGCGGGCCGCCGTTGCCGCGCAGCAGACCGACGGCACGGTGCGCAGCCTGCTCACCGCCAGCGAGCGCATCAGCCAGATCGTCGGCCTCATCAATGCCATCGCCAATCAGACCAATCTGCTGGCGCTGAATGCCACCATCGAGGCGGCGCGGGCGGGCGAATCCGGCAAGGGCTTCGCGGTGGTGGCGGCGGAAGTGAAGACCCTGGCCAACCAGACCGCCCAGGCCACCCAGGACATCACCGGCCAGATCGCCGCGATCCAGAGCGTGTGCGGCGAGGCGGTCACCGCCATCCAGGGCATTGGCGACGTGATCGACGAGATCAACGCCATCTCCTCGGAAATCTCGGTGGCGGTGACCCAGCAGGGGGACGCCACCAAGGAGATCGCCCAGAGCGTGCATCAGGCGGCCTCCGGCACCCATCAGGTCTCGGCCAATGTGGGCGATGTCACCGCCGGCGCCTCCGCCACCGGCGCCAATGCCACCCGGGTGCTGGATGCGGCCTCCCGCCTGTCCCACGAGGCCGGCACGCTGCGGCAGAAGGTGGAGCGCTTCTTCGAGGCCATCCGCGCCGCGTGAGGGCGCGCAGCATCCGGCCGGACGGCCGCTGCGGCGCCGGACCTTGACCGCGAGTCGATGCCGCGAGTCGATGCCGCAAGACGACGCCGCAAGACGATGACAGCAAAAGGCCCCGGTTCATCACGAACCGGGGCCTTCTGTTTGCGTGGCGCTGTGCGGGCGGCGCCGGTGGATCTCAGGCGGCGGCGACAGAGCGCAGGAAGCCTTCGATCTCCTTCTCCAGCCGGTTGGTCACCGTGCGGACCGACTGGGAGGCATTCAGCACCCGCGAGGCCGAGGCATCGGTGCCGAGCACCGCGGAGTTCAACTGCTGGATATCCGCGGCCACGGCGCCGGTGCCGCTGGCGGCGCTGTCGATATTGGAGCCGATCTGGTTGGTGGTGGCGCTCTGCTGCTCCACCGCCGCGGCAATGGAACTGGCGAAGCTGTCCACATTCTCGATGGTCTGCGAGATGGTGCGGATCGCCAGCACCGCGTGCTGGGTCTCGGTCTGGATGGCGCTGACCTGGGAGACGATCTCATTGGTCGCCTGGGAGGTCTGCGCCGCCAGTTGCTTCACCTCGGACGCCACCACCGCGAAGCCGCGACCGGCGTCGCCGGCACGGGCGGCCTCGATGGTGGCATTGAGCGCCAGCAGATTGGTCTGGCCGGCGATGGCCTCGATCAGGCTCACCACGTCGCCGATGCGGTTGGCGGCGGCGGCGAGGCTGGCGATCTTGTCATTGGTGGAGCGGGCATCCGCGGCCGCATGGCCGATCATCTCCGAGGTATTGGCCACCTGGCGGGAGATTTCGCCGATGGAACTGGCCATCTGCTCGGCTGCCGCCGCCACCGACTGCATGTCGGCGGAGGTGCGCGCGGAGGCTTCGCTGGCGGAATAGGCCCGGGTCTTGCTCTCGTTGGCGGAATGGGACAGTTCCGAGGACACCGCCTCCAGATCGGTGGAGGCGCTGCTGGCCTCGCCGATCATCGCCGCCGCCGCATCCCGGAACCGGGAGATCAGCAGGTCGATGGAGGCCTGGCGGGCCTGCTGGGCGGCCTGGGTCTCCCGCTGGCTCGCCTCCAAGGCGTGGCGCTCGATGGCATTGGCGCGGAACACGTCCACCGCCCGGGCCATGGCGCCGATCTCGTCCTGGCGGTCGAGGCCGTCCAGTTCGATGGAGGTGTCGTCCCCGGCCAAGGCGCGCATCTTGTCGGTGATGTCGCTGATGGGCTGGGTCAGCAGCCGGGCGCCCACCCACACCAGCACCAGCACCAGCACCATGACGATGGCGGCGATGCCGGCCATCATGTTGCGGGCGTCGGTGACGGTCTGCAGCGCATCGGCCTTCGGCACGGTAAGGATGAGGGTCCAGCGCTCGTCCACACCGGAGATGCGCACTTCGCTGGCAAAGGCATAAGCGGTGGCGCTGTCATAGGAGCCCATCAGGGTGCCGATCAGGCGCATGGCGCTGACGCACACGGCGCAGCTGGTGGTGCCGTCGTCCGTATAGATCACCCGCTGGACCGGCTTGCCGGCGGCGGCTTCGCTCACCAGGGACTTGGTGGTGGCATCGGTGACCGGCTGGCCGGCGCGACCGGCCTCGGGGCTGGCGAGCCACAGGCCATTGGCGCTCACCAGCGCCGCCTGGCCGGTGCCGAACGGCTTCAGCGCGCCCACCAGAGCGCCCAACTTGTCCAAGGCCAGATCCGCGGTGACCACCCCGACCGGGGTGCCCTTGCGGCGGACCACCACGGCCACGGTCACCAGCGGCACGCTGCGGCCCTCGATCTGGGCGGCATAAGGCGGGGTAATGGTGGAGCGGTTGTCACGCAGCGGCTTGTTGTACCAGAGGGCGGCGCCGGGCTGCTGGGCGAGATCGAGCTTTTCGATTCCGATGCCGCCGTCCGCCTTGCGCAGCACCCGCGCCCGGAGCCGACCGGCGCTGTCGGACAACGCATGCCCGATGAAGTCCCGGTCGCGGGCATCCAGCGCGTCGGGCTCGAAGGCGAGGCTCATGCCGAGGAGGCCGGGGGTTTCCTCCACCAGGGCCCGCATCACCGCCGCCAGCTGGTCGCGATCCACGCGGCCGTCGGCGATGAAGCCGGCGATGGCGGTGGCGGCGGTGCGGGCGGTGAGTGCCGCCTGGTCCACATCGCTGCCCAGGGAGCGGGCGGAATCCTTGGCCAGCGCTTCGCCGCGCCGTTCCGCGTCATTCTGCACCGCGGTGGTCATGGTGTAGAGGCCGATGGCGCCCACCACCATGAGGCCAACACCGAACAGGGCGCCGGCAAACCCGACGAGCTTGGTCCGAATGGGGAAATCAGCAATACGCATGGGAACTCCGAGCAATACGTTGAGCGTGCGCGGCGCCCCACCGGCGGTGCTGCCGGATGGGACCCTGTCGGATCAATTCGGGTCGCGGAAAAAGCCTGGGTGGCCCGGGGAGGGGAGGCCGCGAACAGGTCCTGGCGGTGCTGAACGCATGGCAGTCTCGCGCGTCATCCTTCGTTGTGAGCGAATTTGACGCAACGGCGGTCCGGCGCTTTGCGCAGGATCATAATTTGCCCGGCAAACGCGCTCGGGCCGGCAAAAATCGCCCCTGAATCCCGAGA
Source organism: Azorhizobium sp. AG788 (assembly GCF_943371865.1). Lineage (GTDB taxonomy): Bacteria > Pseudomonadota > Alphaproteobacteria > Rhizobiales > Xanthobacteraceae > Azorhizobium. Next base: position 10,205 of record NZ_CALRWL010000043.1, read on the forward strand.
GTGCAGGCGATGCCGGACACGGGTACCGCAGCGCGCGGGCGCGGCCGTCGCGGGCGGTCCGCGATCCCCGGTTCCTCAGTGCGGCAGGAGCGTAAACGCCGCGATCAGCACCGCATAAATGGCCAGAATCAGCACCGTCCCGCGCAGATCCAGGGCGCCGGAGGGGCGGGCGGGGCTGAGCCACCAGGAAAAGCGCTGGCTGGTCCAGGGCACCAGATAATTCAACAGGCAGATGCTGACCACATTGCCGATGAACAGGGCGATGGGAAAGGCGATACCCCATTTCCCCATCAGCAGCGGCCCCTGCACCGCCAGTCCGAACAGAAACACCACCGGATAGAGCAGCATCAGAACGACCATGTTCTGCTTCCAGGCCGCTTGCGATGGCTGGCCCTTGGCGGGCTGGGCGAACCATTGGTCGAAGCCGGCGCGGGCGATGCGGGCGTGGAACTCTTCGGTGAAGGGTTCGGCCTCCGCCAGGAGCGTCTTGCGCTCGGGGGATGCCAGCCAGCGCTGGAGGTTGTCCTCGCTGTCGAACCGCAGGATGGACAGCCAATCCTCCTGTACGCCGGGGATGGGCGCCTCGAACCGATAGCCCTGGAAGCCCGGCGCCTTGCTCTGGGCCGAGGCGATGCGCTGCTCCCAGGTGCGATAGGCCGCCTCCTGGCCGGGCTTGATGCGGGTGGAGATCACCGCCGACACCGGCGCCGGCAGCACGCCGGACTGCCCGTCCGGCACGATATGGATATCGTCCCGGCCCACCAGCATGGATTGGGCGCCGGTGACGCGGGCCAATCGCAGTGGCGAGTTGAGCCACGCCACTGCCGCCGCGCTGCTGTCGAACCGTTGCAGGATCACCCAGTCCACCTGGGCGGGCGGGCTGGGGCGCATCACCGTCTGGCCGAGAAAGCCGGGCAGGCCGGCGATGGCGGCGCTGGTCTGCTCCTGCCACACCGCGAACGATTCCTCGAACCCCGGCAGCACCTGGGTCTGCGTCACCACCGTGACGGCGCCGTCCGGCGCGGGGGCGCTCACGGGGTCTCCTGCAAACGGTCGAAAATGCGGTCGGGGGTAAAGGGCAGGGATGCGAACCGCACCCCGGTGGCGTTGAACAGGGCGTTGGAGATGGCGGGCGCCACCGGATTGATGGCGCACTCGCCCTGGGCCTTGGCCCCCAGCGGGCCGATGGTGTCGTAGGTGTCGGCGAACATCACGTTGGTGCGCGGCACGTCGGCGAAGCTGGGAATGCGATAATTGCGCAGGGCCGCATTCTTCAGATGGCCGCTGTCATCATAATCCATGTGCTCGGTCAGCGCCCAGCCCAGGCCCATGCCGATGGAGCCGTCGATCTGGCCCCGGCACTGCATGGGATTGATCAGCCGGCCGATATCGGCCGCATGCACGCTCTGCAGGATCTCGATGTCGCCGGTGATGGTGTGCACCGCCAGGCGAATGCCCTGGACGTTGAACGCCATGGTGCGCGGCGAGAGATAGGCCTTGCGCTTGGCCTGGAAGCGATGGCCCGCCGCGGTGCCGGTGGCGTAGAGCACGCTCAAGGGGATGCGGGTGCGGGCGCTGACCACCGCGCCGGCGGCGATGGTCCAATCCTCCATGGCGGTGCCGGTGGAACGGGCGGCATAAGCGATGATGTTCTGGCGCAGGGCGGTGGCGGTGAGGACCACGGCCTGTCCCGCCACCACCGTGCCGGTGCTGGCGAAGGTGCCGGTATCGAACGGCGCCTTGTCGGTGTCGGCATTGATGATGTCGATGTCGCTGGCCCGCCCGCCCAGCACACCGGCGGCAAGCTGACGATGGGAGGTGACGGAGCCATTGCCCATTTCCGTGGATCCCACCGCCAGATGGAAGCGGCCATCGGCGCGCAATTCCATCACCGCGGCGGAGCGATGCTCCGTGGGTGGGCCGGATTCCAGCATGGCGAGCGCGATGCCCGTCCCCTCCACCCAGGCGTCGCCCGCGGGCTTGGGCTTGCGCTCGCCGCTGGCCAGTTCCGCCTCCACCAGGTCCATGCACTGGTCGAGGCCGTAGCTGCCGAACTCCACGTCCGACGGCCCGCTCCAGATCGCCTCGATCCAGTCGTCCTGCCGCACCATGTTCAGGCGGCGGATGGCGAACGGATCCAGCTTCAGCAGCTTGGCCAGATCGTCCATGGCGCACTCAAGAGCGAAGGTGGTCTGCGAGGAGCCATAGCCGCGAAAGCCGCCGCCGGGCACCATGTTGGTGTAGACCGCGAACCCGTCCGCTTTCTTGTTGGCGCAGCGATACATGGCCATGGGGCTCGACAAGGCCGCCGCCAAGGTCTCGCTGGAATGGCCGCCATAGGCGCCGGTGTTGGAGACCACGCGGATCTGGATGGCGGTGAGGGTGCCGTCCTTCTTGGCGCCCATCTTCACATGGGTGGTCATCTGGTGGCGGGTGCTGGCGCCGATGAACTGCTCCTCGCGGGTATATTCCCACTTCACCGGCCGGTTGAGCTTCCGCATGGCGAGGACGCAGAGATCCTCGGTCAGCACCTCCTGCTTGCCGCCGAAGCCGCCGCCCACCCGCTCGGTGAACACGTGCAACGTGCTCGGCACCATGTCGAACAGATAGCAGAGCTTCTCATGGGCGATGAACGGCGCCTGCGAACTGGTGCGCACATGGATGCGCCCGTCCTCGGTCGTCCAGGCGATGGAGCCCAGGGTCTCCAGATGCACATGCTGCACCCGCGACGTGGTGTAGGTGTGCTCATGGATCGCCTCGGCGGCGGCGAAGCCGTCGGCCACGCTGCCCACTTCGCCATGGATCTCGGCGAACACATTGCCATGGGCCTCGCCGCCCTTGTGGTGCAGCACCGGCGCCTCGGGGGCCATGGCCAGCTCGGGATCGAACACGGCGGGCAGGACGTCGTAAATGACCTTCAGCGCCCGACAGCCGGCCTCGGCGGCAGCTTCGGTCTCGGCCACCACGGCGGCCACCCGCTGGCCGACGAAGCGCATGACGTCGTCGAGCATATAGGTGTCGTCGGGATCGACCAGATGATCCTCATGGGTGGCGGTGCTGTAGAGCTTGCGCGGCACGTCCTCCCAGGTGAACACCTCCAGCACGCCGGGCACGGCCATGGCGGCAGCCCGGTCGATGCTGACGATGCGGGCATGGGCGTGGGGCGAGCGCAGCACTTTCAGATGGGCGAGGTTCGCCACATCCAGATCCATGGTGTAGCGGGCGTGGCCGGTGACGATGCCGGGGCCGAACGGATTGGGCAGGCTGGCGCCGCAGGCGGTGCCGGCGGTGTCATCGGAGATGTTGACCACGCCGTTGATGGCGTCGCCGATGGAGCGATAGCCGGTGCAGCGGCAGAGATTGCCCTTCAGATGGCGCGGCAGATCCTGCAATTGCGCCTCATCCAGGGAGGCGACGGTCATGATCATGCCGGCGGAGCAGAAGCCGCATTGGAACGCCTGGGCATCCAGGAACGCCTGCTGCACCGGGTGCAGATCGTCGCCGGTGGCGAGGCCCTGGATGGTGGTGACCTCGCAGCCGGCGGCGCGGAAGGCGGGCATCAGGCAGGAATGGATCGGCTTGCCGTCCACCCACACGGTGCAGGCGCCGCAATCGCCCTGGTCACAGCCCTTCTTGACCCCGAAGTCGCCGCGCTCGCGCAAGAACGTGCGCAGGCACTGGCCGGCGCGCGGCTCGGCGGAGAAGGCGTGGCCGTCGATTGAGAAATTCATGCGCCCGCTCCCAGCCCGGCCAACTCACCGGCCAGTTCGGCGCGGATCTCTTCTGCGAAATGATAGGTCAGATGGCGCCGATAGGCGGGCAGGCCGTTGACGTCGTCATAATAGCCGTCCTGGGGGATGGCAGCATCGATGGCGCGGCGCACGGTGGTGGCATCGGGCTTCGGAGCGAACCGCAACTGCACCGGGGTGAAGGTGGCGGCGGTGATGGTGAGCAGCAGATCACCATCCGGCCCCGCCGTCCCCACCAACAGCGCCGCCGAGCGGCCCAGATGGGTGAGGGAGGAGCGGCGGAAGGCATAGCGCTTTTCCAGCGCATGGAGCGGAATGTGAATGCTGCGCAGCAATTCGCCCGGCGCCAGCACATTGGCATGGTTGCCGGTGACGAAGTCGGTCGCCGCCACCGTGCGGGGTTCGCCATCGCGCGGCCACAAGGTGTAGGTGGCTTCCAGCGCCACGGTCAGCGAGATCATCGCCCCCGCCGGCAGCGACATGCAGATATTGCCGCCGATGCTGGCCTCATGGGCGATCTTGAACGACATCAGCAGCGCCCGGCAGCACTCGGACAAGAGCGGCCCGGCGGTCCAGGTGCTGGGATAGGCCAGCGTGTCCAGCTCACCGATGCGGGCGGTGGCGGCGATGGTCAGGCCCTCGGGCGTGATCTCGAACGCCGGCCAGTGGAAGGCCCGCAGGTCGATCAGCGTATCGAGCGCCGGCTGCGGCTCGGAAAACAGCCAGGTGCCGCCATTCAGCCAGGCCAGCCCGTCGCGCCACTGCGTGACCTGCGCGGCCGACGACGGCCGCTCGATATGGCGGATGGTGTTGATGTCCATGCTTGTCCCCGCATGCCGCCCTCACGCGGGACCGCGCGGGCGTCGCCAATGGTAATGCACAAGGCGCCCGTCTGTCCCCCGCGGGCAGACGGGCGAGGGTCTCACGGGAGTTGCGACAAGGTGGCGGGACCGGGCCCCGGCGTGATCAGCGTCGGCCATTGCTTGGAGCCGAACGGCACCAGCGGCGGCAGGAACGGCGTCATGCCGCGCTTGGTGGCATCGGCTATGATGGCGGCGCGGGCATCGCCGCCCATCAGCTCATAGTCCATCACCGCCGTGTTGCCGAAGAACAGGCCGCCCACGGTGCGGTCGGCGATGATGCGGGTCAGCGAGCCCAGCATGTCCTCGGGGGTGGTGGTGAAGGACACGGTCTCGATCAGCATCAGCCGGGTGTTGATGGCGTCAGCCCCGAAGAACTGCGCCAGGACGCTGTAGAGAATATTGTTCTGCCGGGCTACATAGATGGTGTTGCTGGCGCCGTAGGTCTTGTCCCAATCCGCGCCCAGCATGGTCTTCCACTCGGCCAGCACGCCCATCCAGTGCTTGACCTGGGTTTCCGCCGCCCAGGCGATGCTCTTCTTGAGCTGCGGCCCCTGCTTGGCGGCGAAGGCGGCCAGAGCGTCGAAGGTGATCACCTTCTTGGCCAGGCTGTCATCCATGAAGGCGATATTGTCTTTGAGGATGGCGATATTGTTGGGCTGCCAATCCGCCGGCATGGAGGTCTTGGACAGGCCGTCGAGCGCCGCCTGCATTTCCGCCCGGAATGCCTGCATGGGGGCGATCCAGCTGGCATCAGTGGGCTTGTCCACATGCGGCCCCGCCAGCACCGACAGCACCATGGTGCTGTGGCCGATGGATTTCAGCAGCTGGTAGACCTCCGGCACCGAAGGCGCCTCCAGGCGGGGATGTCCGGGCCGGTACAGCAGCAGGCGGCCGCCGGAGCCGGAGAACAGCGCCAGGATGATGGGGTGCTGGGCCTGGATGTTCTGGGCGATGATCTTGCCGGAGTCGGCATAGAGCGCGAACATGGCGGTGTTGAGCGCCAGAACATCCTGCTTGGCGGTCTCGGCCGCGCTCGGCACCGCGCCGCCGACGATGATGTTCATATAAGGCGGCGCGTCGGCCGCGCGCAGGGCGCTGCCGGCCCCGGCGGCGGTAAGTGCGCCGCACGCAAGCGCAAGCGCGCCGAACAGATGTCTACACGTCTTCATTTGTATAGCCGCCCCACCAACAATTCGAACCTTGCGGCGATCCTGATCCGCAAAGGATCGCGCAAAGATGAAGCGATATTCATCAGTCGGGACAGAATTTGCAATGGTCTAAATCGAAACTGCGGGCAATTTCAATTCTGCGGCATAGAGTTACCATTAATCATTCTGTCCCATCGCCGGTGCTTTGGGACGATCACGGAGCGGCAAGACGATGCGCTCCGCGATGATGGCTGGCTGCCGGAGGGGCACCGCCTCGCCCGGGCGAAGATGCGGTGCCCGCGCGCGAGCGGTCAGCCGTTGCGGCGCTCGCCGCGCAGGGTGGGCAGGCCGATGCCGGCGGCGTCGAACCCGCCGTCCACCGCCAGCACCTGGCCGGTGATGTAGCTGGCCTTGTCGCTGCACAGGAAGAAGATGGCTTCCGCAAGTTCCGTCTCCAGGCCGTAGCGGTTGAGCGGGATGGCGTCGTGATAATCGGCGCGGATTTCCTTGGAATGCACCGCCTTGGCCATGGCGGTGTCCACCGGCCCCGGCGCCACGGCATTCACGCGGATGCCCAGGCCGCCCAGTTCCACCGCCATCTGCTTGGTGAGGTGGGCAAGGCCCGCCTTGCTGGTGCCGTAGGCGGTGCGCAGGGTTGAGGCGCGCAGGCCGGAGATGGAGGTGATGTTGACCACCGCCCCGCCGCCATGCTCGCGCATCACCGGCACCGCCGCCTTGGTGCACAGGAACGGGCCGGTGAGGTTCACCGCCAGAATGCGCGCCCACTCATCCTCGGTGGTGTCCATCAGCGCCTTGAACACGGCGACGCCGGCATTGTTCACCAGCGCATCGAGCCGGCCGAAGCGATCGGTGATGGCGGCCATGGCGGCGGCGACCGCCTCAGGCTCGGAGACGTCGCAGGTAATCGCCAGCACCTTGTCCGGCTGGCCAAGGGCGGCTGCAGCCTGGGCGAGGACTTCGCCTTCGATATCCAGCAGCGCCACCCGCCAGCCTTCGGCCAGAAAGCGCGTGGCGACGGCAAGGCCGATGCCGCGGGCGGCTCCGGTGACGAGGGCGACCTTGTCGGGCGAGGGGGTCATTGGCGCGTTTCCTGTTTATACGAGGCTGAGCCTCTGGACCTGATCCGACGGGCGAGCGAAAGCCCCTTGGACCGTCACGACACAAGGTAGCTGCTGGGGTGGCCGCCGTCACGGCTGCCTCAGGCCGGTGCGCGCGCCGGGCAAGTGCCATCCACAGGTCCGAATGGTGGACCACGCCAAGCGCCGCCGCGGATGCTATATGCGCGGCAGCGGCAGGCGCTGATTGCGGCGCCGGTCCTTATCTCCCACCCCGTGGCGTCACGCCCGCAACTTCAGGAATGCCCCCATGACCATCGTCCGCCTCGACAAGGGCGCCCGCATGAGCGAAGCCGTGATCCACGGCAACACCGTCTATCTGGCCGGCCAGGTGGGTGACGGCGCCGACGTCGCCGCCCAGACCCGCGACGTGCTCGCCTCCATCGATGCGCTGCTGGAGCGCGCCGGCACCAGCAAGGCCAACATCCTCTCCGCCACCATCTGGCTGTCGGACATCGCCAATTTCGCAGCCATGAACGCAGTGTGGGATGCCTGGGTCGACAAGGACAATCCCCCCGCCCGCGCCACCAGCGAAGGCCGCCTCGCGGCCCCGAAGTATCTGGTCGAGATCATCGTCGTCGCGGCCCGTCCGTGATCGCCGGGCGGTCGGGCCGGCGCTGAGAGGCCCGGCCCGACCGCTCTTGCGGCACTAGATGGCGCCATCCCCGGCCGAGCCCACGCCCCAGTCCAGCGTCTGCGCCACATGGCGCAATTTGTCCGGGTTGCGGGTAATGTAGATGGCGCTGATCCGACCATCGACAATCTCCAGCGCCGTGGTCTGCAGGATGGCGCCGCGCTCGATGCTGGCAAAGCCGGGCAGGCCGTCGATCCACATCACTTGCACCGGGTTTTCCAGGGTGATGGCGTTCTTGGCACTCAGGCGCGCGAACAGCCGCAGCACCCGCTCCAGCCCGCGGATGGGGTTGAGGAAGGCCAGCACCTTGCCGCCGCCATCCGCCCGCAGCACCACGTTTTCCGCCAGGAGATCCCGCAGCGCCGTGGTGTCGCCGCTGTGCGAGGCGGCAAAGAACGCCCGCGCCATGCGGTCCCCGTCCTCAGGCGCCACGGGATAACGGGGCCGGGCCGCCTGGACATGCTGGCGCGCCCGCACCGCCAGTTGCCGCACCGCCGCCGGTTCGCGCTCCAATGTGGTGGCGACCTCTTCCAAAGCGACGCCGAACACGTCATGCAGCAGGAAGGCCGCGCGCTCCAGTGGCGACAGGCGTTCCAGCGCCAGCATCAAGGTCAAAGTGAGGTCGTCCGGGTCCGGCTCGGGCGCGGTTTCCACCAGCGGCTCCGGCAGCCAGGAGCCCACATAGCTTTCCCGCTGCACGCGGGCGGACTTCATCACGTCCAGGCACAGCCGGGTGACGATGCGGGAGAGGAACGGGCTAGGCGCTTGGATGCCGGCGAGGTCCACCTCCCGCCAGCGCAACCAGGCATCCTGCACCACATCCTCGGCCTCGCTGAGCGAGCCGAGCATGCGATAGGCCAGACGCACCAGCCGGGGCCGGTGCGTCTGGAAGATGGCCGTGGCGGTGTCAGGCCGCGACACGCGCCGCATCCACCGGATGGGCGACCCGGAAGCCCACCTGGAGCCGGTTCCAGCTGTTGATGGCGCCGATCAGCAAGGTCAATTGCACCTGCTCGGTCTCGCTGAAGACTTCTTTGATGCCCTCATAATCCGCATCGGGCGCCCCGGTGGTGGCCACCAGGGTCAGAGCTTCGGTCCAGGCCAAGGCGGCGCGTTCGCGGGGGGAATAGAGCGGGGATTCGCGCCAGGCATTGAGCAGGTAGATGCGCATCTCGCTTTCCCCATCGGCGCGGGCCTTGGTGGCGTGCATATGCAGGCAGAAGGCGCAGGCATTGATCTGCGAGGCGCGCATCTTCACCAGTTCCCGCAAGGCGGGTTCCAGGGTGCTGGCGGCAAGGCTGGCCTCCAGGGCCGTCATGGCCTTGATGCTCTCGGGGGCAAGGGTGAAGGGGGCTTTCACGCGCGGGGTCATCGGGATCTCCTCCGTGCAGCATGCACGCAAACCCAAGACGAGCCAGCCCCCGGCGATTGTGACATCGCCCGGCGCGGGGCGGGATTTTTTGCGTGGGGGCGCCCGTTGACCGGCGGGCGCGGGGTCGATCAGATGACGCCGGGGTGGCAGGGCCACCGATCATCAGAGTGGTGCGTCAATGGTCGAGAAAGTTGCAATCATCACCGCTGGCGGCAGCGGCATGGGCGCCGGCGCGGCGCGCAAATTGGCCGAGGAGGGCTTCAAGGTCGCCATCCTGTCGTCCTCCGGCAAGGGCGAGGCGCTGGCCCAGGAGCTTGGCGGCATCGGCGTCACCGGATCGAACCAGTCCAATGACGACCTCCAGCGGCTGGTGGATGCCACCATGGAACTCTGGGGCCGCATTGATGCCCTGGTGAACAGCGCCGGCCATGGCCCGCGCGCGCCGCTGCTCGACCTCACGGACGAGGACTGGCATCGCGGCATGGATGTGTATTTTCTCAATGTGGTGCGCCCCACCCGGCTGGTGACGCCGATCATGCAGGCGCAGAAATCCGGCTCGATCGTCAATATCTCGACCTTCGCCGCCTTCGAGCCGGACCCGGTGTTTCCCACCTCGGGCGTGTTCCGCGCCGGCCTCGCCGCTTACACCAAGCTGTTCTCCGACCGCTATGCGGCGGACAATATCCGCATGAACAACGTGCTGCCCGGCTTTATCGACAGCCTGCCGGAAAAGCCCCAGTTCCGCGAGCGCATCCCCATGGGGCGTTACGGCACTGTGGAGGAGGTGGCCGAGGTGATCGCGCTGCTGGCCACCGCGCGCGGCGGATACATCACCGGCCAGAACATTCGCGTGGATGGCGGCATCACCCGCTCGGTGTGACGCTCTTGGGTGAAGCTCCCGGCACCTTGGGGTGCCGGGAGATCGGTCTCAGCCGGCGATGGCGTTCAGCTTGTCGGCGAGGGTGGCGGGAATGCGCACCCCCTCCGCTGCGGTGCGCACCCGCGCCAAGGCGCGGCGTTGGCCGGGCAGGCGGGCGCCCTCCTGTTCGGTGATGGCGGCGAACAGATGGGCGAGGCGCCCCGCCGCATCCGGTCCCGCCAGCGGGCCGGGATCGATGGCGACGAAGAACTGCCCCGTCCGCGGCGAGCCGCCGGCATTGTCGGCGAAGGACGAGGCGTCGATGGAGAGGCTCGCCCCCGTCAGCCACGCGGCGAGGAGTTCCACCAGTAGCGCGAGGCCGGCGCCCTTGTGGCCGCCGGAGGGGACCATGGTGCCGCCGTTGAGGGCCGCCTTGGGATCGGTCGTGGGGGCGCCGTCCTGGTCCAGCGCCCAGCCCAGCGGGATGGCTTCGCCGCGCTGGTCGTGGACCACGATCTCGCTTTTAGCCACCACGCTGGAGGACTGATCCAGCACCAAGGGTGCCTCGCCGGCACGGGGGACCGCCAGGGCGATAGGATTGGTGCCGAACACCGGCCGCGTCCCGCCCACCGGGGCGATGGAGGCCGGGGCATTCACGAACCCCAGCGCCAGAAAGCCTGCCGCCGCGATCCGCTCCACGTGATAGCCGACCACGCCGCAATTATAGGAATTGGTCACCGCCAGCGCGGCCAGACCCTGGCTGCGCGCCGCCTCGAACAAGGCCGGCAGGCCGAGATCGATGGCGGGATGGGCGAATCCGTCCGCCGCATCCACCCGCACCAGCGCCGGGCGCGGGTGGGTGAGGGTGGGCGTTGCCGCCCCGTCGATCTTGCCCACCTTGGCATGGGCGCAATAAATGGGAAGGCGGGCAAGGCCGTGGCTGTGCACGCCCTCCGCCTCCGCCGCCACCACCGAGGTGGTGACGGAGCGGGCATTGGCGGTGTTCACGCCGCTGGCGGTGAGGGCGCGGAAGGTGAGGTCGTCCACCTCCGCCAGGGTAAGGGCCACCATGGGGGTGGAAGTCGGGGCGCTCATGCCGCCACCCCTTCGCCCGCAACCGCCCCCGCGCCATAGAGGGTGCGGGCCGCCTGGGGCGTCACCAGCCCTTCGGCCAGATCCTCGGCGAGGCGGGCGGGATCGCGATCCGCCGGATTGCCGAAGCCGCCGCCGCCGGAGGTCTTGATGGTCACGGTGTCACCCGCCGCCAACGGAATGCCGGAGACCTTAGAGCGCAGGCTCTCCGCGCGGCCGTCCGCATGGGTGACGGTGGTGCTGCTGAGCGAACCGGGCTGGCCGCCCTTGATACCGTAGGGGGCAAAGCGAAAGCGCTCGAAATTGGTGGAGAGCGAGCCTTCCGCCGCCTCCAGCCGGAACTCGCGCACCAGCCCCAGCCCGCCGCGATGTTCGCCCGCCCCGCCGCTGTCCGGCAGCAGGCCGTAGCGGGTGAACACAACCGGATACTTGGCCTCCACCATCTCGATGGGGGCATTGGTGTTGTTGTGCAGGCCGCAGGATAGGGCGCTGGCGCCGTCGCCGCCCGCATGGCCGCCCCAGCCGCCGACCTCGATGTCGAAATAGACTTGCCGCCGGGCATTGGGCCGGACGATGGACAAAGCATAGACATAAGAGATGGCGTAATAGGCCGCGGGGATCCGCTCCGGGGCGATCTGCGCCAAGGCGCCGAAGACGCAGGTGGCGATGCGGTGGTTGACCACCATCCGCCCCGCCACCGGGGCCGGGAACTGGGCGTTTACGACACTTCCGACGGGAAGTGTCACAGTTACAGGTCTATAACATCCGGAATTGGCCGGAATTTCGGAGCCAAGCGCCGCCAACAATGCGTAATACACGGCCGAACAGGTCATGGCCGGGGTGTTGTTCACCGGCCCGCGCACCTGCGGGCTGGAGCCATTGAAGTCCAGCGCGATGGTGTCGCCGGCCTTGGTGATGGTGATTTCCAGCCGGATCGGCGCCTCCGACTGGCCGTCGTCATCCACCGTCTCGACGAAGGTGGCGGTGCCGTCCGGAAGGGCGGCGATGGCCGCCCGCATCATCTTCTCGGAGCCGTCCAGAATGGCCGCCATGGCGCCCGCCAGAGGGGCGTTGCCATACTTCTGCGCCACCCGGGACACCGCCCGCGCGCCGATGCCGAGGGCCGCGATCTGGGCATTGAGATCGCCCCGGGTCTCGTCCGGCTGGCGCACATTGTAGAGCAGCATCTCGAACACGCCGGTGTTCAGTACGCCCTTGTCCACCAAGCGCAGCGGCGGGATGCGGATGCCTTCATGGAAGATCTCGGTGGCCGCTGCATAGTAAGAACCGGCCGCGCCTCCGCCCACGTCCACATGATGGCAAAGCGTGCCGACAATAGCCACCCGCTCGCCATTCACGAACACTGGGCGGAATGTCTGGATATCCGGGAGATGCTGACCACCGGCATAAGGATCATTGGTGACGATGACGTCACCATCGTTCCAGCTCTCCAGCGGGATATGGCGCTCCAGCACCGTTTTCAGGCAGTCCGACATGGAGTTCAGATGCACCGGAATGCGCGCAGACTGGGCGATGTTGCGGCCCTGGGCGTCGAACACGGCGGTGGAGAAATCCAGGATCTCCCGCACCACGGTGGACCGGCTGGTGCGCCAGATGGTGATGCTCATTTCCTCGGCGGCGGCGACCAGCGCATTGCGGATCACTTCGAGGCGGACGGGATCAAAGTCGCTCATGGGATGGTCCTCAATGGGTGGCGGCGCGGGTGGCGATCAGCGCGCCGGAGGCGTGCGCGCTGATGGTCCAGCCGGCGGGAAGATACGTGGCGGTATAGGTTTCCTCGATCACCGCCGGTCCGGGTACCGGGGCGGCGCCGATGGCCTCGCGCGACCAGATGGGCGTGTCCACCGCGCCGCCGCGCCCATGCACCGGGCGGGTGTGCGGGGCGGCGCCAGGGGTGGCCGCATCGCCGGGGGCGGGCGCCGGTTTGGCGAGGCGGCCGATGGCAGTGAGGCGCAGGGCCACCACCTCCACCAGAACGCTGGGCTCGTCATAGGAGAAACGCTGGCGGTGCAAGGCGTGGAAGGCAGCGGTGGCGTTGGCCACCCCCGCCGGGGAGAAGTCCGCCCAGTCCAGCGGCACCCGCAGGTCGAAGGCCTGGCCGGCATAGCGCAGGTCCACCGCCCATGCGAAGGCGCAGTCCTGGGGCCGGACGCCGTCTTCCGCCAGCAGCCGGTTGGCCTCGGCGGCGAGGTTCTGCGCCCGCTGCGCCATCTGCGGCGCCAGATCCGCGAACAGGCCGATCTGGGTGGCGGACAGATCGTGGGTGATGTCCGACCACAGGATACCCCAGGCGGACAGGGTGGAGGCGTGGGCGGGGAAGATTACCTTGCCCATGCCCAGCTCTTCCGCCACTTCGCAGGCATGCACCCCGCCAGCGCCGCCGAACGAGAGCAAAGCGAAGTCCTCAGGATCCATGCCCTTTTCGAACAGGCTGAGACGGATGGCGGTGGCGAGGCTCGAATTGGTGACGGCGATGACGCCGGCCGCGGTCTGGTCCACGGAGAGGCCCAGCTTGCCGGCCACGTCCTCGGCGGCACGGGCGGCGGCGGCACGGTCGAGGCCCATTTCGCCGCCCATGAAGCTGGAGCCGTCCAGGCGGCCCAGCAGCAGATTGGCATCGGTGACGGTGAGGCGCTGACCGCCGCGTCCGTAGCAGGCCGGACCGGGCTCGGCACCGGCGCTGTGGGGGCCGATGCGCAGCCGGCCACCGTCATCCACCCAGGCGATGGAGCCGCCGCCGGCACCGATGGTGCGCATCTCGATCATGGGCAGGCGCACGGGCAAGCCGTCCACCTCGCCCTCATTGACCATGGAGACGCTGCCGTCATGGACCACGGAGACGTCGAAGCTGGTGCCGCCCATGTCCACGGCCACCAGATTGGGCTCGTCCAGTTCGGCGGAGAGGCGCTTGGCAGCGGCGGCGCCGCCGCTCGGCCCGGAGAGCAGCAAGCGCGCCGGCTCGCGCCCGGCCTTGGTCAGGCCGCAGACGCCGCCATTGGACTGCACCAGATAGACCTGGGTCTGAGGCACCTCGCTGTTGAGCTTGGCGGCGAGGCGGTCGGTATAGGTCTGCACCACCGGCACCAGCAGGGCGTTCAGCACCGTGGTGGACATGCGCTCATATTCGCGCAGCTCCGGCGAGATGTCGCTGGACAGCGAGATGGCGACGCCCGGCAGCAACTCGCGCAGGATCTCGCCGGTGCGGCGCTCATGGCAGGCGTTGGCATAGGCATTGAGGAAGCACACCGCCACCGACTTCACACCCGACTCACGCAGCTTGCCGGCGAGGAAGGCGACGGCGCGATCGTCCAGCGCGGTGATGATGCGGCCATCGGCACCGATGCGCTCGGGCAGGCCGAAGCACAGGCGGCGCTTCACCAGGGGCGCGGCGGGCGAGGCGGTGATGGCATAGACGTCGGTGCGGCCATGGCGGCCGATCTGCATCACGTCCTCAAACCCGGCGGTGGTGACCACCGCGCCCAAGGGCAGCTTGCGCTCCAGCACGGCGTTGGTGGCGATGGTGGTGCCGTGCAGCAGATATTGCACCTGATCCAGCGAGAAGCCGAAGCGCCGGCTGGCCTCCTGGATACCGGTGATCAGGCCGATGGAGGGATCGGACGGGGTGCTCGGCGTCTTCATCTGGTGGATCTGGCCGGTCGCCGCGTCGAGGATCTCGATGTCGGTGAAGGTGCCGCCGATATCGACGGCGATGCGGATGCCTGTGGCGGTCATGGGGGCGGCCTCACGGATGGGAAGATGTGCGGGTTCAGGGCAAGCCTTCCCCGATCCCGCGCGGAGGCGCAGGTGGGGCAGGCTCTTGGAAGACAAAGGCAATCAGCGGCGGCGGGGGCCGCTCAGCGCTCGGGGGCAGCTGGGATCATGGAATTCCCTTCGCGGCGGCGGTCATTTGACGAAGGCGGTCATTTGACGAAGGTCTTGGCAAGGCCGGCGGTGCGGTCCACCACCACCACCACCACCAGGGTCAGCACCACCAGCAGCACGGACAAGGCCGCCACCATGGGGTCGGCCTGCTGCTCCACATGGTGATACATGGCCACCGGCAAGGTGGAGATGCGCGGCCCGGTCATGAACAGCGACAGCACCACTTCGTCGAACGAGACCAGGAAGCAGAGCGCCGCGGTGGAGATCATGCCCGAGCGCATCATCGGCAGCGTCACCCGGAAGAACACCGTCAGCGGCGGCGCGCCGAGGGTGGAGGCCGCCTCTTCCACCGGGATCGGCAAGGTGGCGAGCGCGGTGCTCAGCACCCGCACCGCATAGGGCAAGGTGACGATGAGATGGGCGATCACCAGCCCCTGGAAGGTGCCCAACAGCCCGAGCGGTGCGAACACCAGCAGGATGGCGAGGCCCAGCACGATGGTGGGCAGCAGCAGCGGCGCGGTGAACAGGCTGCCGATGGCTTCCGCGCCGGGCGGCTTCAGCCGCACCAGCGCATAGGCGGCGGGCAATCCGAGCAGCAAGGAGAGCAGGGTCACCACCAGGGCCAAGAGCAGGCTGATGGAGAAGGCGGCGGTCATCTTCGCATCGGCGAAGATGGCACCGTACCACTTCACGCTCCAACTCGACGGCGGGAAGGCCATATAGGCATCGCCGCTGAACGAGATCGGCACCACCACCAGCAGCGGCGCCAGCAGAAACACGAACATGAGGCCGGCCAGCAACTTCAGGGCCGGAGAGATGGGGCGTTCGTCCATGGCCGGCCCCTCAGACGATGGCGCGCAAAGCGCGCGTGTAGATGACGAGGGCGATGCCGAACAGCACCAGGACGATCATGGACAGCGTTGCCGCCAGCGGCCAGTTCAGGGTCACGATGGCCTGGTCGTAGATCTCGGTGGCCAGCAGGAAGACCCGCCCGCCGCTGAGCAGCTTCGGCGTGACGAAGGAGGAGATCGCCAGCACGAAGCACAGCAGGCATCCCAGCGCCATGCCGGGCAAGGTGAGGGGAACCACGACCCGCCAGAAGGTCTTCATGGGCGTGGCGCCCAGCGTCAGGGCGGCTTCCTCGAACTTGGGATCGAGGCGGCCGAAGCCCGAGAGCAAGGCCAGGATCATGTAGGGCATGAGGATTTCGGTGAGGCCGATCACCACGCCGGTGAGGTTGAACATCAGCCGCGGTGGGTTGGCCATGCCGAAGAACATCAAGGCATTGGCCACCAGCCCGCGGCTGGAGAGGATGGCGATCCAGCCATAGGTGCGCACCACGGCGGAGGTCAGCAGCGGCGCGATCACCAACACCAGCAGGATGGTTTTCCACAGGCCGGAGGAGCGATGCAGATAAAGCGCGATGGGGTAGGAGGCCAGCAGCGTCAGCAAGGTGATGAACAGGCTGACGCCGACACTGTTCGTGATCAGCTCCAGGTTGAAGCTGTCCTGGAGCACCGCGCTCCAGGTGGCGAGGCTATAGGTGTCCAACAGCGCGCCGGTGGCCTGGGATTCCCGGAAGGACATCTTCAGCAGATTGACCACCGGCCACAGGAAGCCCACCGCATTCACCAGAGCGATGGGAACCAGCAGCAGCATGGCGACGCGGGTGCCGCTCATGGCGCCGCTGTCGAGGCGCGCCGGTGCGGCGGGGAGGGCGGGCGCGGCGCTCATGGGGCGGCCGGATAGATGTAGGTATCCTGGGGGCGCCAGGACAAGGTGACGGCGGTGCCGGGCGCGAGCACGGTCTCGCCGCCGCGGGTGGCGGCCTCGGTGGTCAGGCGCATGCCGCCCGCATCCACTTCATATTCCAGGATGTCGCCGGCAAAGGTGGTGCGCGCCACCGTGCCGCCGAGGGCATAATGGCCGGCTGCGGCCGGCACGTCGCCGACGGTCAGGGCCAGGCGATGGGGGCGCACCATCACTTCCACCGGGCCATGGAAGCCCTGCGCGGCGATCTGGATGCCGCCGATCGGCACCAGGCCGCCGGCGGCGGTGCCGGCCATGCGATTGATGCGGCCCACGAAGCCGGCCACGAAGGCGGTCTTGGGATGCTCGTAGATCTCCAGCGGCGTGCCCATCTGTTCCAGGCGGCCGTGGTTCATCACCACCACCTTGTCGCAAATGGTCAGGGCTTCCATCTGGTCGTGGGTGACGAAGATGGCGGTGATGCCGAGCCGCTTCTGAATATCGCGGATCTCGTTGCGCATCTCGTCGCGCAGCTTGGCGTCGAGGTTGGACAGCGGCTCGTCCAGCAGCAGAATGGAGGGCTGCACCACCAAGGCGCGGGCCAGTGCCACCCGCTGCTGCTGGCCGCCGGACATCTGGGCCGGGCGGTGATTTTCCTTGCCGGTCAGATGCACCATGGCGATGGCGGCGCGCACGCGTTGTTCCACCTCGGCCTTGGGCACCTTGCGCATTTCCAAGCCGAACGCGACATTGCGCGCCACGTCCATGTGCGGGAACAAAGCGTAGCTCTGGAACACCAGCCCCATGTCGCGGCGATAGGGCGGCACGGCGGTAATGTCCTGCCCGTTCACCACGATATGGCCCGAACTGGACGGCACCAGGCCGGCGATCATGCGCAGCGAGGTGGTCTTGCCGCAGCCGGAGGGGCCGAGGAAGGCAACCAACTCGCCCTTCGGCACGTCCAGGGTGAGGTTGTCCACGGCGGTGAAGGTGCCGTAGGTGCGGGTGAGGCCTCGCAGGGAGAGGAAACCCTCCCCCTGCGCCAGGCCGGACATCTCGTGGGGTCCGGTGTGGATCATGCGACGGGCCTTCAGCGGCTCGCCGGGACGACGCGGCGGCGCCACTGTTCGCCGATGGCATCGCGCACCTTGGCCAAAGCGATCCAGTCCACCGGGATCACCTTGTCCAGCGACTTCATCGCGGTGCGGTTGAGCGCCGCTTCCGAGACCTGCGCCTTGGCATTGGTGGGGGCGTAGAACATGCTCTCGGTGAAGGTCTTTTGGGCCTCGGCGCTGAGCGCATAGTTCACGAAGGTCTTGGCGGCTTCGGCGGAGGGGCCGTTGGCGACCAGGTTGATGGTGTTGATCTGGAACACCGTGCCTTCCTGCGGGATGGTGGCCTTGAGCTTGCCGCCCGAGGCCTCGCTATTGACCTGCGCGCGGGCATTCCACCCGGCGCCGAGCGAGGCCTGCCCGGTGACGATGGGCGCATACACCTCCGGCTTGGGCTCCCAGGTCTGGATGTTGGGGGCGATCTCCACCATGGCGGCGATGCCCTTGCTGACGTCCTTGAGATAGTCGGTGCCGCCGTTGGCCTTGTTGAGGATCAACACCAGCGACAGGCCCTGGATGTCCGGCATGCCGGGAATGACCACCTTGCCCGCATAGCTCTTGTCGGCCATGGCCATCCAGGACTTGGGCGCCTCTTTCACGGCTTCGGAATTGTAGATCATCACCAGATTGTCGAAGGTGACCGCCACCCCGGCCACGTCCGGGATGCGGGCGTTGGGATAGAGATCCTTGACGTTGGGAACGTTGGCTTCGTCGATCTTGGTGAACAGGCCCTCATCGGTGCCGGCCTTCGACACCGACACGTCCATGATCACCACATCCGCCTGCGGAGCGGCCTTCTGGGCGCGCACATTGCCCAGCATGGCGGCCGAGCTGTTCACCGGGAAATAGGTGATCTTGATGTCCGGATGCGCCTTCATGAACGGCTCCACCACCGCCTTGGTGTAGCGTTCCTGGAACAGGCCGGAATAGGCCATGACGGTGACGGTGGTTTCGGCGGCGGCCACCTGCGACAGCAGGCTGATGGCAAGGGCTGCGAGCGCCCCGGTCTTGACGGCAGTCTTCATGGTGTCTGTCCCTCTGGAAGGTGTGGAAGGGCCGGAGTCCGGCTGCGCCTCAAGCTTCTGCGAGCTTGGCTTCCACCATGGCGCGGGCACCGGTAATGTCCGGCAGTTTCTCACCGGCGGCGAGGCGCGCCAGCAGCTTGATCTCGTTTTCCTGCATCTGGATGGCGCGGGCGGCCACGGCGGGGGCCTGGGCGGGCTTGAGAACCACCACGCCGCTTTCATCGCACAGCACGGCGTCGCCGGGCTCGATGGTCTGGCCGCCCACGTTCACCGGCACGTTCATGGCGCCTTCCAGGCCCAGGAGCTTGGTGGTGATGGGCGAGGGGCCACGGCACCACATGGGCATGTCCACCTTGACGATTTCAGAGAAGTCGGTGGCCGGGCCGTCGATGACGCCGGCCTTCACACCGGCGCTCTTCATGGCGTTGGTGATGACGCCGCCCCAGCAGGCGTGCTTGTCGTCGCCGCAGCGCTCGATCACCACGATGTCGCCGGGGCGCACATAAGCGGTGAGATAGTGCAGCAGGGTGGAATCCGCGTGCGGAATGCGCAGCGTGACCGCGGTGCCGGCGACGCGCTTGGAGGGCAGGACGGCGCGGATCTCACGATCCACGAAGCCGGAATGCAGGACATGGCCGATGGTGGCCACTTCGCATTTCTCAAGCTCGGCGACGAGCTCGGGAGAAATCTGCTCAGGCATGGGCTTGACGATGAACATAAGCGGGATTCCGTTCAGGCGAGGACGTGATGATTGGCGACCGGCACGTTCGCACGGGCCTTGGCGCTGTAGGCAAAATCGAGGGTCCCGGTGGTAATGCCGACGCCGTCCGAGCATTGGGCGGTGATGTGCCCCCAGGGGTCGATGACCATGGAATGGCCCCAGCACCATTTCTTGCCGCCCGCATGGGCGCCGGTCTGGCCGATGGCCAGGAACCAGGTCTGGGTCTCGATGGCGCGGGCGCGCGCCAGCACTTCCCAATGATCCTTGCCGGTCATCAGGGTGAAGGCGGCGGGCAGGATGATGATGTCGGCGCCCTTGTCACGCAGCTTGCGGAACAGTTCGGGGAAGCGGATGTCGTAGCAGATGGCGCAGCCGACGGTGGCGTCGCCCAGCTTGTAGGTGACCACATCCTGGCCGCGGGAGACGGTGTCGCTCTCGCGATAGACCGTGCCGCCGGTGATCTCCACGTCGAACAGATGGATCTTGCGATAGCGGGCCAGCTCGGTGCCGTCGGGGCCGAACACCACGGTGGTGTTGTAGAAGCAGTTGCCTTCCTTCTCGGCGACGCTGCCGGCATGGATGGCCACCTTCAGCTTCTTCGCCAGGCCCGCCATCAACTGGTAGGATTCACCATCAGGAAATGTCTCGGCCTGCGCCTGCATCTCGGCGGCGGTGTCACCGAGGAAGTTGTAATATTCCGGCAGCACCACCAGGTCCGGCTTTTCCTGGGCGACGGCCTGTTCGATCAGGGCGGCGGCCGTTGCCAGATTGGCGGCCTTGTCCCCTTGGGAATTCATCTGGACGAGCGATACCTTCACGTCGGTCTCCTGCCTCTGGTTCCCGGCAGCAGACCAGACCTATTCACGGCGGACAAACGCGAAATAATTGTCCGCCTTAACAAGAATTGCTTATGACGACGGCATAAGCACGGTTCGCCTATTTATTGTGCGTTGCAGCACGGGCGGGCGTGGCGTCCGTTGGGGACAGGCGCCGACGTGTCCCCTGGGCTTCCGCCGCCGCCACTTTGGCGGCCATGCGGGCGATAAGACCCGGCAACGTGCTCCCCGGCTCCTCGCGATAGACCGCATGCAGGTGGAGCGGAGGGAGCTCCGCGTCCACGTCGAGCTGCGCCAGTTCGCCCCGCTCCACCATTTCGCGCGCAACCCCGGTGGGGAGAACGGCGACACCCATGCCATCGCGGGCGAGGCGCGTGATCGTGGCGAGGGAATTGGAATTGAGGATGCGCACCAGATTCAGATTGGCATCGAGTCCAGCGGCCTCCAGCAGGCGGAGCACGTTCTGATGCGGCTGCGACCCCTTGGAAAAGGCGAAGATCGGGTTGGCCACCACGTCCAGAAGCGTCAACTTGCGGCCATGGAGGCCGAGGTGCGGCGCGGCAAACCAATGGCACTCATAGGTGCACAGATCGATGTTGCGGCACTCGGGCGCCAGCACCGGCCCGGCGATCAGCGCCAGATTGAGCTGCCCATCCAGCAACTGGCGGGAGACGTTCAGGCTGTTATCCACCGTCAGGTCGAGATCGACGTCGGGATAGGTCCTTTTCACAGCCTCGATCAGTTGCGGTAGCCAGGCGTAGACGATGGAATCGATGGTCCCGATGGCGATCCGACCACGCAGGTGGTTCGCGTCGGTGACGGTCAGGCGCAATTCCTCTGTCAGGCGAACGATGGTCTCCGCCTGTGGCAAGGCGCGCTCCCCCTGGGGGGTGAGGCTGACATTGCGCAGGTCCCGCTCGAACAGCCGTACGCCCAGGTCGCGCTCCAGGGTGGCGATGCGGTTGGAAACGGCGGCCTGGGTGGTGCAGAGCTTGTCGGCGGCGCTGGAGAAACTGCGCAGCCGGGCAACCCAGACGAAGGTTTCCAGAAACCTGATGTTCATTGGCGAGAAAGACCGGTCGGTAGGCGGAGAGACATGGTCCGCGGGATCATGGCCTTCGCGGCCTCTGATCGCAATGCGCGGCCAGCCGCAGCCTCGGAGCATCCCCTGACAGATAGAGGGCAGGGGGCCTTCTGGTCTGCCTCCGTCCACCTCATATGCTGCACAGCCACACGGCCGGCGGTTCGCCGCCGGCATCACCGCAAGGCGCGACCATGCAACAGAGAACCGTCAAGCTTCCAGGACCGGACCATCCCATCACCCTCACGCCCACCGGCGGCAGGGTCGTGGTCAAGGTGGGTGGGCAGGTGATCGCCGACACCGGGGATGCACTCACCTTGCGAGAGGCAAGCTACCCACCGGTGCAATATATCCCACGCCAGGACGTGGACATGACGCTGCTCGAACGGACCGATCGCGCCACCTACTGCCCCTATAAAGGCGAGTGCGCTTATTACAGCATCCCCATGGGCGGCGAACGATCGGTGAATGCGGTATGGACCTATGAGGCCCCCTATGCCTCGGTGGCGGCCATCAAGGAATATTTGGCCTTCTATCCGGACCGGGTGGAGATCACCCAACTGCCCTGATCCCATGTTCGGCTGGCGCATCCGCCCACGGCCTGAGTCCACCCGCCGCCGCCCCGTCGGCGGCGGCGCGGTCATCTGTGTGACATCGAAAGTCACTAGGGGGACGCTGGGGATTCTTGAGGGGAGAGATTGCCATGCGCCGGCTTCTTGCGGCTCTTGCACTGACCACATGTCTTGTTCCGGCGGCCAATGCCGCCACCATTTACCCGCTCGACCGGGCGACGATGCTGATGGGCTCCCCCTTCGATCTGAAGGTGGAATTCGACAAGGTGGTGAAGGGCGAGGACGTCCAGGTCACCATCAATGGCGAGCCGGCGGAAAAGCTGCTCGGCAAGAAGCCCGCCTTCATCGAGAAGGAAGAGGGCGTCAACGCCTCCGCCGTGCTCTTGCGCGCCGCCAGCATCGGCAAGCCCGGCAGCTACAAGGTGGAAGCCAAGGCCGGCGACGAGACCAAGACCGTCACCTGGGACGTCTATGCGACACCGGCCACCGCCAAGGCGAAAAACGTCATCTTCTTCCTCGGCGACGGTATGTCGGTCGCCCACCGCACCGGCGCGCGGATCATGTCCAAGGGCATGACCGAGGGCAAGGCGAACGGCCGTCTCAACATGGACGACCTGGACCGGATGGCCTTCATCGGCACCTCGTCCACCAATGCCGTCGCCACCGACAGCGCCAACACCATGTCCGCCTACATGACCGGGCATAAGACGGCGGTGAACGCCCTCGGCGTCTATGTGGACCGCACCAAGGACACGCTGGACGACCCGAAGGTGGAGACCATCGCCGAAGCGGTGCGCCGCCTGAGCAAGAAGTCGGTGGGCATTGTCACCACCGCCGAGGTGGAGGATGCCACGCCGGCCGCCGTGGTCGCCCATACCCGCGCCCGCGCCGACAAGCCGGAGATCGTCGGCATGCTGTTCGACGTGAAGCCGGATGTGCTGCTGGGCGGCGGCTCGGCTTACTTCCTGCCCAAGACCACTCCCGGCTCCAAGCGCAAGGATGACAAGGACTATATCCAGCTGTTCAAGGACGCGGGCTACACGCTTGCGACCGACAAGAGCGAACTGGCCACCGCCACCGGCACCAATACCGGCAAGATCCTCGGTCTGTTCCATCCGGCCAACATGGATGTCACCCTGGACCGCGAGTTCCTGAAGAAGGGCACGGTGGCCAAGTTCCCGAACCAGCCCGGCCTGGTGGAAATGACCAAGGTCGCCCTCGGGCAGCTGTCCAAGAACCAGGACGGCTTCTTCCTGATGGTGGAAGGCGCCTCCATCGACAAGATGTCCCATCCCATGGATTGGGAGCGGGCGCTGGTGGACACCATCGAGTTCGACAAGGCCATCGGCGTCGGGATCGAGTTCTTGAAGACCCATCCCGATACGCTGATCGTCGTTACCGGCGACCATACCCATGGCGTGTCCATCATCGGCACCATCGACGACAACAAGCCCGGCACCGAGATGCGGGAGAAGGTGGGCGTGTACGCCAGCGCCGGCTTCCCCAATTACGAAGACAAGAATGGCGACGGCTATCCCGACCGGGTGGACGTGTCCCGCCGGCTGGCGGTGTTCTCGTCGAACTATCCCGACTATTACGAGACCTTCCGTCCCAAGATGGACGGACCGTTCGAGCCGGTGGTTCTGAACGAGAAGAAGGAGTACGTGGCCAACGAGGCCTATAAGGACATGCCCGGCGCCGTGTTCCGGCAGGGCAATATCCCGAAGTCTTCCGACAGCGCGGTGCATGCGGTGGATGACGTGGTGCTGCAGGCGACCGGCCCCGGCGCTGAGGGCTTCAAGGGCTATCTGGAAGAGAGCGATGTCTATCGCGTCCTCGTGGACGCCATGGCTTTGGCACCCGCGCCGAAATAAGCCCGCCGCCTGGTTGGAATAGACGTCATGCGGCAGCCCGCCATCCGGTGGGCTGCCGCACACAGAAAACCTGGGCGGTATCCTCGGCGGACTGCATCCTGGGAGCGGAACGGATTGGGAAATGGGATCGGGACCTTACGCCCGTCGTGACATCCTGCGCCGAGGCGCGGCGGCCATCCTTGCCCTGCCGGTGCTGGGCCGACCGGCGGCTGCCGCTGCGACACGGCTCGGCTTTGAGGAACTCTACGGCAAGGTCACGGTCCTTGGGCTCACCTTTTCCGATAAGGTGAAGGGGCTGAACGGCCAGGACGTGGCCATGCGCGGCTTCATGGCGCCGCCGCTGAAGGCGGAGGCGGACTTCTTCGTCCTCACCGAAATTCCCATGTCCATCTGCCCGTTCTGCGCCTCCGACGCGGACTGGCCGGACAATATCGTGGTGATCTATCTGGATCGCGCGCAAACCTTCGAGCAGGCCAATGCCCTGATCGAGGTGCGCGGGCGGCTGGAGGTGGGCTCCTGGACCGACCCGACCACCGGCTTCGTCAGCCTGCTGCGGTTGCGCAGCGCCAGCTTCCGCAAGGCCTGATATGACCGGAACCTCGCCGTCCGGACTGACCATCCACGATCTTGAGGTGCGCTTTCCCGGCCTGGAGCATCCCGCCCTCGCCATTGCCGCGCTGGACTTGGCAGCGGGCGCCCAGGTGGCGGTGACGGGTCCGTCCGGATGCGGCAAGACCACCTTGTTGAACATTCTCACCGGCCTGGAGCGCATCCGCCATGGCGCGGTGGTCTGGCAGGGGGTCGACCTCGCCCGACTTGGGGAAGGCGCTCGGGATCGCTGGCGCGCCCAGAATGTGGGGCTGGTGATGCAGGATTTTCATCTGTTTCCGGGCCTGTCCGCCTTCGACAATGTGGTGCTGCCGCAGCGGCTTTCCCATGTCCGGCTTCCGGCCTCCGTGAAGGGCGAAGCGCAGCGGCTTCTGGAGCGGGTGGGCATCGCCGCGCCGGAACAGCCTATTGAGACCATGTCCCGCGGCCAGATGCAGCGGGTGGCGGTGGCGCGGGCCCTGGTGGCGCGGCCCCGCATCCTGGTGGCCGACGAGCCCACCGCCAGTCTCGATGGCGAAGCCGGCGCCGTGGTGGCCGACCTTCTGGTGGAACTGG
Organism: Azorhizobium sp. AG788; assembly: GCF_943371865.1. GTDB lineage: Bacteria > Pseudomonadota > Alphaproteobacteria > Rhizobiales > Xanthobacteraceae > Azorhizobium. The sequence continues at coordinate 35,095 of NZ_CALRWL010000043.1, forward strand.
CAGGTGAGGCCGGCGCCACGCTCATCGTCGCCAGCCATGATGTTCGACTGGTCGGGCGCCTGGGCCGGGTGCTGCGGCTGGAGGATGGCCGGCTGGTCGATCGCTAGGAAATCGCGGCGACGCGGGTCGCCGCACAGGAGAGCACGAGGGGCATGTTCCGGTTCATCGCGGCGGATCTCAGACGGCAGTGGATCGGCGTGCTCGCCATCACGCTGATCGTCGCCTTGGCCACGGCACTGGGCGTGGTGGTGACGCTCCAGGAGCGGGCCTTGCGCCTGGGCAGCGCGCGGGCGGCAGCGCCGTTCGACATCATCGTCGGCGCGCCGGGCAGTGAGACGCAATTGGTGCTGTCCGCGGTCTTCCTGCAACCGGCGCCCCTGAGCTTGCTGCCGGGCTCGGTTCTCGCCGGGCTGCTGAGCGATCCCCGCGTGGCTTATGCCGCCCCCATCGGCTTCGGCGATTTCATCGACGATCATCCCATTGTCGGCACCACCCAGGCCTTGGTGGACGGCATCGGCCATCTGGCCGCCGGCCGCGGCTTTCAGGCCTTAGCCGATGCCGTGGTCGGCGCCCAGGTGCCCATGGCGGTCGGCACGACCTTCCATCCCATGCACGGTCAGGTCGGCGGCAGCGGGCACGCCCATGGCGAGGTCAGCTATCAGGTGGTGGGGCGTCTGGCCGCCACGGGCACGCCGTGGGACCGCGCGGTCCTCGTCCCCATCGAGGCGGTGTGGCGGGTGCATAGCCGCGCGCCGCTGGGGATCGACGCCGATGCGCATCACCATGCCGAAGACGACGGCCCCGGTGACGACGACGACCACGCCAGCGACGGCGCGCCCGACAGCGGATCGGCCACCGCCCGCAAGCCGCCGACCTCCAATGGCCTGGAAGGCCCGATCCATCCCGAGGTGCTGGCGGATTCCCGGGCGCCCGGCGTGCCGGCCATCGTCGTGAAGCCGCGCACCATTGCCGATGCCTACAAGCTCCGGCAGGAATTGCGCACCGAGCGCACGCTGGCGGTGTTTCCCGGTGAAGTGCTCACCCGCCTTTATGCCACCCTGGGCGATGCCCGCCAGATCATTGCCCTGGTGGCCATGGGCGCGCAGGGGCTGGTGGCGGCGGCCATTCTGCTGGTGGTGCTGGTGCATGTGGTGCAGCGGCGGCGCCAGATCGGCGCCTTGCGCGCCTTCGGTGCGCCGCGGGTGGTAGTGTGCGCCATCGTCTGGCTGGAGGTGTTCGCCATTCTGGGCGTGGGCTTGCTGGCGGGGTTCGCCATCGGCTTCGCGGTCGCCCGGATCATCGCTGACCGGCTGGCCGCGGCCAGCGGCCTTGTGCTTCCGGTGGCATTCGCCCCCGCGGATGCCGGCGTGCTGGTCACGCTGCTGGTGATCGGCGCCGCCGTCGCCCTGATTCCGGCGGCGCTGGCCTATCGCCAGTCTCCGGCGAGCGCGCTGCGCGGCTAGAGGCGGTCCGGCTGCTTGAGCTCGATCTCCACGAAGGCGATGGGATGATCGGAGCCGTTCATCACATCGTGCTCCACCCCCGGCTTGCGCCCGTAGGACTGGCCGGCGGTGAGCGCCGTCTCCGTGACATCGGTGCCGTTGTGGATGCGCAACACGCCGTCGGTGAGCATCACCACGAAATAGGACCAGCCGTGCCGGTGCCAGCCGGTGACTGCGCCGGGGGCGAAATCCCAGCGGGTGATGCGGACCACATCATCGTCCTGCTGAACGGTGGGAACGGCGGGAATGGTGCAGGTGAACGCCACGGGGAGCTCCAAGGTTTACGGGCCGCGCGGATGATCCTGCGGGAGGATCGTCGAGCGACAGGTTCGCGACTCGTCCCAAATTAGCCTCTGGCACCAGCGTCCGACCAACGCCAAAATGACACGTGGCCCGGAAGGCGCGGCGCGCGTGAGGGTGGCACAGCACGGGACGGCGCTCGGCGGCAACTGGCATGCCTGGGCGATCCTCACTACATTAGCCGCCACTCTCGACTCGGCCGACGGACCCGCCCATGCGCGCCTACCACCAGCTTCTCCAGCGCATTCTCGATGAGGGCGTGCGCAAGGACGACCGCACCGGCACCGGCACCCTGTCGGTGTTCGGCCATCAGATGCGCTTTGATCTGGCCGATGGCTTCCCCTTGGTCACCACCAAGAAATTGCACATCAAGTCCATTGTCCATGAATTGCTGTGGTTCCTCGCTGGCGACACCAACATCCGCTATCTGAAGGAAAATGGCGTCTCCATCTGGGATGATTGGGCGGATGCGCAGGGCGAACTGGGGCCGGTCTATGGCCATCAGTGGCGCTCCTGGCCGACCCCGGAAGGCGGGGTGATCGACCAGATCGCCCAGGTGGTGTCCGACATCCGGCGCAATCCGGATTCCCGCCGCCTCATCGTCACCGCCTGGAACCCGGCGGACGTGCCCAAGATGGCGCTGCCGCCCTGCCATCTCCTGTTCCAGTTCTACGTGGCCAACGGCAAGCTCTCCTGCCAGCTCTATCAGCGCTCGGCGGATGTGTTCCTCGGCGTTCCGTTCAACATCGCCTCTTATGCCCTGCTGACGCAGATGGTGGCGCAGGTGACGGGCCTCGGCCTTGGCGATTTCGTCCACACTTTGGGCGATACGCATCTCTATGTGAACCATCTGGATCAGGCCCGCGAGCAGCTCTCCCGCCAGCCGCTGGCCCTGCCCCGTCTGGTGCTGAACCCACAGGTGCAGGACATCTTCGCGTTCCGGTTCGAGGATATCGCGGTGGAGAGCTACGCGTCCCACCCGCATATCAAGGCGCCGGTGGCGGTCTGAAGCGCGGGGCTGTGACCCGCCTCACGGCTTTGTGCGGCGCAGCGCCGTAACGGCGCCATGCCGCCGAGCGTAAGGATCCCTGTCGGCCCCCCTTCCTGACGGATCGCCATGTCGCTGTTTCATGAACGCTCGGGCAAATTCAGCCCTGAGAAGACCATCGCCTTGATCGGCAGCGTCCTGCCCGCGATGGCGCTTGCCGCCTGGGCGATCGGCAGCGATCTCGGCGGACGTCCCGTCTCGGCGGCAATCCACTTCACCGGGCTGTGGGCGATCCGGCTGCTGTTCATCAGCTTGGCGGTGACGCCGGTCCGGCGGATCTTTCATTGGCCCAAGCTGGTTCTGGCCCGTCGCATCCTCGGCGTGGCGGCCATGGCCTATGCGGCGCTCCATCTGACGCTTTTTGTCATGGACCAGGGCTGGAACATCCAGGCGGCGGCGCGGGAAATCGTGCTGCGCTTCTATCTCACCATCGGCGCGGTGGCAGTGGCGCTGCTCCTGGCGCTGGGGGGCACGTCGTTCGACCGGGTCATCCGCCGCATGGGGGCCAAGCGCTGGAATGCCCTCCATGCCAGCGTCTATGGCGTCGCCATCCTGGCCAGCGTCCATTTCTTCATCCAGTCCAAGCTGGACGTGACCCAGGCGGTGCTGATGAGCGGCTTCCTGATCTGGCTGTTCGGCTACCGCATCTGGCACCACCAGACCAATGCGGTGGGGCTCCGTGACCTGCTGGCGCTGGCGGTGGCGGCGTCCATTCTCACCGCGCTGCTGGAGATGGCCTGGTATGGCGCCCTGACCGGCATCAGCCCGTGGCTGGTGGGCCAAGCCAATTTCCAGCCGGCGCTGGGCATCAGCCCCGCGGCCTATGTGCTGGCGGCGGGATTGGCCGTGACGGCGGCGGCCTGGGTGCGACTGCATCTGCTGCCGCCGGCCAAGCTCGCCAAGGCGCGGGTGCCGGCGCGCACCTGAAGCCCGCACGCAGGCGGCGGCGCCCTATGGGGCAAGCGCGTCCTGGAGCAGGGCGGGGGCGTCTTGTGGGGCGGCGCGAAGCCAGCCGTCCATCTGGTGGCGGAACCAGGTCACTTGCCTCTTGGCATAGCGCCGGCTTTCGCTTTGGCCTTCCGCCACCGCCTGGGTAAGGCTCAGGTCACCGCGCAAATGGCGCAGGAGCGCGGGCACGCCCTGGGCTTTCAGCAGCGGGCGATCCGCCGGGAGCGCGCGGGACGCCAGGCGTTCCACCTCGGCCAGGGCGCCTTCCGCCATCATGGCGTCGAAGCGGGCATCGATGCGGGCGTTCAACGTCTCTCGATCCATCTCCAGCACCAGCTTGACGCACGCGACTGCATCCAGGAGGCCGAAGTGTGGGTCGCGCTGCCAGTGACTCAAAGGCCGCCCGGTGGCTTCCAATACCTCGAGCGCCCGCAGGATGCGCTGGCGGTCGCGCGGTTGCAGCCGCACCGCGGTCTCCGGGTCGCGGGTGGCCAGCCGGGCATGCAGGATGACGGTGGAATCGCCCTCCGCCGCATCGCGCACAGCCGCGCGCACATGCTCGGGGATGTCCGGGATCGGGGCCAATCCCTGGAGGAGCGCGCGAAAATACAGGCCGGTGCCCCCCACCACGATGGGCAGGCAACCCTCGGCCTTGGCCTGCCCCAGCGTGGCGGTCATGTCCGCGAGCCAGCGGCCGACGGAATAGTCGGCGGCGGGGTCCACATGGCCATAGAGCCGATGTGGCGCGCGCGCGAGATCCGCATCCGGGGGGCGGGCCGTTATGACGCGCAGTCCGTCATAGACCTGCATGGAATCGGCGTTGATGATGACGCCGCCCGTGCGCTCGGCGAGCGCCAGGGCGAGCGCTGACTTGCCGCTGGCCGTCGGACCTGCGATGAGCACCGCCAATGGTTTCAAGCCCTCAGAGTCCCATTTGCCATGGTCTATGTCGCGACACTTATCTCAAATCCCGCTCATGGCGCCTTAACGCGCGAGGTGATTTCCGCCGCCCGGGCGATCCTGCCCGGTTCGGATGAGGCGGCCCACTTGGATGGGGACATTGCTGCCGAAATCCCGTTCGATCCGCCGGCGGATTTCTCCATTCACGGCATTGAAGACACCGTGCGCGCCGCCCTCCAGGGCGCCCCGGTGGATGTGGTGGTGCAACTTGCCGCCGGCCGGCGCAAGCGTCTGTTTGTGGCGGACATGGATTCCACCATGATCGCGCAGGAGTGCATCGACGAACTGGCGGATATGGTGGGCCTCAAGGCGCATGTGGCCGCCATCACCGAGCGGGCCATGCGCGGCGAGATCGAGTTCGAGCCGGCGTTGCGCGAACGGGTGGGATTGCTGAAAGGGCTGAGCGCGAGCGTGGTGGACGACGTCTTGCGCGAACGCATCCGCCTCACCCCCGGCGGCAAGGCATTGGTGGCCACCATGAAAGCCAATGGCGCTTATACGGCGCTGGTATCGGGCGGCTTCACCCTGTTCACCGGGCCGGTGGGCGCCATGATCGGCTTTGATGAAGATCGATCCAATGTGCTGCATGTGGCCGATGGGCTGCTGGCGGGCACGGTGGCCGAGCCGATCCTGGGCCGCGATGCCAAGACCGCTACCTTGATCGAACTGCGCGATCGGTTTCATTTGTCGCCGTCGGAGACCCTGGCGGTGGGAGACGGCGCCAACGACCTGGGCATGCTGGGGGAGGCGGGTCTCGGCGTCGCCTTCCATGCCAAGCCCAAGGTGGCGGCTGCCGCCCATGCCCGTATCGATCATGGCGATCTCACCGCGCTGCTCTATCTCCAGGGCTACACCCGGGAAGAGATCCGCGAAGGCTGACGCATCCGGCGCCCTCGGCCCAGAAATGCAAATGCCCCGGTTAAGACCGGGGCATTTTTGTTTATGCTATCAGGTGGTTATGGTTAATATCTCACTTGAAGCATTACATGAAGCGAGCCTGGCCGGCCCGCTCATCAGTTGAGCGGAACCGCCGCAAACTGCACCTGCCCGTCCGCATCGGAGACCAGCAGAAGAGCGGACTTCTTATTGTCCTTCTTCAGCGCATCCACCCGCTTCTGCAGATCGGCGGGCGCCATCACCGGCTCCTGGCCCACTTCCACGATGACCTGACCGGGCTTCAAGCCCTTGTCGGACGCTGGCGAATTGCGGTCGACGGAGACGATGACCACACCCTTCACGGTGTCCTTCAGCTTGTACTTCTTGCGCAGATCGTCGGTGATGGACGACACCTCGAGGCCGAGCACCTTCTTCGCCACCGGCTTGTCCACTTCCGCCGAGGCTTTGGTCGGAGCGGTCTTCTCCTCCTCGGGGGCGCGGGCCACCTGGAGCTTGAAGGTCTCCTCCTTGCCCTTGCGGATGACAGTGACGTCCACTTCCTTGCCCACCGGGGTATCGGCGACGATGCGCGGCAAATCGCGCACGTCCTTCACGTCCCGGCCGTCGAATTTCACCACCACGTCGCCAGCCTTCAGGCCGGCACGGGCGGCGGGGCTGTTGTCGTCATTCAGGCCGCCCACCAGGGCGCCGCGCGGCTTGCCGAGGCCCAAACTCTCGGCGATCTCGTCGGACACCGACTGGATGCGCACGCCGATCCAGCCGCGGCGGACTTCCTTATATTGCTCCAGCTGGGCGATCACCGCCGAGGCGGTGGAGGACGGCACGGCGAACCCGATGCCGATGGAGCCGCCCGAGGGCGAGATGATGGCGGTATTCACCCCGACCACGTCGCCCTCCATGTTGAACAGCGGGCCGCCGGAATTGCCGCGGTTGATGGCGGCGTCCGTCTGCAGGAAGTTGTCGTACGGACCGGAATTGATGTCGCGGTTGCGGGCGGAAATCACGCCCACGGTCACCGTTCCGCCCAGGCCGAACGGATTGCCGATGGCCATCACCCAGTCGCCGACCCGCATCTTGTCGGAATCACCGAACTTCACCGCCACCAGCGGCTTTTCGGGCTTCACCTTCAGCAGCGCCAGGTCGGTCTTGGTGTCGCGGCCGATCAATTCGGCCTTGAGCTTGGTGCCATCGTTGAAATTGGCGTAAATTTCATCGGCGTCGGCGATCACGTGGTTGTTGGTCACGATGAAGCCGGCGGGATCGACGACGAAGCCGGAGCCGAGGGAGGAGACCCGGCGCGGTCGCTGGCCCTGGCCCTGGTCGCCGTCTTCCTGCTGCCGGCGCTTGAAGAATTCGTCGAAGAAATCCTCAAATGGCGAGCCGGGCGGCAATTGCGGGGTGGGGACGCTGCGCGAGGGCGCGACGTTCTGCGAGGTGGAGATGTTCACCACCGCATCCATCACCTTCTCCGCCACATCGGCGACCGTGTCCGGCCCCTTGCTCGATGCGGCGAGGGCGGGCGCGGCCAGGATGAGGCTCAGGGCCAGGGCGGGGGCCGCGAAGGCTGCGCGGAAACGGGTCAAAGCGAACATGGCTCTCCTCGCGGGCGGCGGTTGACGGAGCCGGAGCGGGCCATAAGCGACCGCGATCCGGCTCTGCCCCATCAAATGAGAGACCAAATCGGCGCTGAGGGTGAGTCACTCTCAGGTGATCGGCCTCCAAAACGGCTCTGCGTCGTCACCGCGGCGGCCGATGCCGCGCGGTGGGCCGCTGGTGGCAAAGGTGCGCTCCCCGCGCCGTGGAGACAAGCGCAACCCCTGACATGAAGAACGCCGCGTTCTCACGCGGCGTCCCTTTAGCTTCGGACCAGCCAGACGATGGCCACCCCGACAATGCCTGCCAGCAGCCCTGCAATGCGCATGGGCTGCTCCGGCGCCTTGAGGATCGCTCGCATCGCCCGTTGCCACGCGGCGGGAAACGCCGCGAGGCTCAAGCCCTCGATCACCAAAACCAGACCGAGGGCGGCAAGCAGGTCGCGCATGGCCACGTCTGGTTCAGCGCGCCGCCGGCACAGCGCCCGCAGGCGCGGCGCTGGAGGTCGCTCCCGGCTGCGGAACGCCGCCGAACGGGCCCTTGAAGTAGCGGAAGAAGTCGGAATCCGGGCTCAGCACCAGCTTGGTATCGCTCTGCTTCATGGAGGCTTCATAGGCCTGCATGGAACGATAGAAGGTGAAGAACTCGGGGTCCTTGCCGAAGGCAGCCGCGAAGATCTGGTTGCGTTCGGCGTCGCCTTCGCCGCGCAGCTTCTCACCGCGGGAATTGGCTTCCGCCACCAGGATCGTCACCTCCCGATCCGCACGGGACCGTGTGCGCTGTGCGGCTTCGCTGCCTTGCGCGCGGATCTCCGCCGCTTCCCGCTGGCGCTCGGTCTGCATGCGCTGGAACACAGCCTGGCTGTTGGCTTCCGGCAGGTCCGCCCGGCGGATGCGCACATCCACCACGGTGATGCCGAAGTTGCTCGCCTCGTGGTTCACCTGCTCGCGGATGCGGGCCATCAGCCCCTCGCGCTCGTCGCGCACCACCTGGATGAAGGTGCTCTCACCGAGGACACGCCGCAACGAGGAGTTGAGGATCGTGGCTAGGCGGGAATTGGCGCCTTCGATGGTGCCCACCGACTGGAAGTACTTCAGCGGGTCCGAGATCCGGTAGCGGGCGAACGCATCCACCACCAGCCGCTTCTGGTCCGCAGCGATGACTTCCTGAGATGGGTTTTCCAGGTCCAGGATGCGCTTGTCGATATAGACCACGTTGTCGATGAACGGCACCTTCCAGTGCAGTCCCGGGGTGGTGATCGGGGGCAGGGGGCTCCCGAGGCGCAGAACCAGCGCCTGCTGATTCTGGGTGACGGTGAAGGCGGACGTATAGAGCCCCACCACCACCACGAGGAACGCGACCAGCAGGCCGCCGCCGAAGAATGAACTTTTCATCGGGCGGGTCCCTGTGTCTGGGGGCCGGTGACCGGGGTCGGCCGGCGGGCAGGCTCGTTCAGCGGCAGCACGGGCACGATGCCCCCGCCGCGGGTGGCGTTCTGGTCAACGATCACCTTTTCCACCCCGCCGAAGACCCGTTCCATGGTTTCATAATACATCCGCTCGCGCGTGACGTCCTTGGCCAGCAGATACTGGTCGTAGATCGACAGGAAGCGGCTGGCCTGGCCGCGGGCTTCCACCACGCTGCGTTCCTTGTAGGCCTGGGCGGCATTCTCGATGCGGGCGGCTTCACCGCGCGCCTCGGGCTGCACCCGGTTGGCGTAGGTCTGGGCTTCGTTCTGGGCGCGCTCAGCGTCCGCACGGGCGGCCTGGACGTCGCGGAAGGCGTCGATGACCTGCGAGGGCGGGTCCACCTTCTGCATCTGCACCTGGGTGATGCGCACGCCGGCCCCATAGGAATCCAGCGTCTTCTGCATCAGTTCGTGCACACCCTGCTCAATGTTCTGGCGCGCGCCGGTCAGGATCGGCTGGATGTTGTTGCGGCCGATCACCTCGCGCATGGCGCTTTCCGCAACCGCCTTGATGGTGCCTTCCGGGTTCTGAACGTTGAACAGGAAGTGTTCCGCGTTGTTGATGACCCAGAACACCGCAAAGTCCACGTCGACGATGTTCTCGTCGCCCGTGAGCATGAGGCTCTCTTCGGGAACGTCGCGCATCACCGTTGCGTTGCGGCGGGTGTCCTCGCTGAGGCGCATGCCGATGTCGAGGCGGTTCACCCGCGTGACCTTCGGCGTCACCACGGTCTCGATGGGGTAGGGCAGATGATAGTTCAGGCCCGGCTGCGTGAGCTGGACGAACTTGCCGAAGCGCAGCACGACGCCTTGCTCGTCGGGTTCCACCCGATAGAAGCCCGACAGCATCCAGCCGGCCACCACCAGGGCCACCAGCAGGATCGCGCCCTTGGTGCCCATGGAGCCGGGAAGCAGGTTGCGCAGGCGGTCCTGGCTTCGGCGGATCAGGTCTTCAATATCCGGTGGTGTTGGTCCCGACGACTGCGGCCCCGTTCCCCAGGGCCCGCGAGGCCCGTTCCCCCACGGGCCACCGCCTTGATTCTTCCACGACATCCGTCGACTCCCGTCGGAGCGCCGCGTGATCGCGGCGGTCCACACCTCTACCACTCTGCCACCGTCTTGCGGGAGAGCATGCACGCCCGCTCGACGCGGCGAGAGAACCCCGCCGGTGGTCAGGTTATAGAAAAGCGCGCGTCTCGTTTCAACGCGGCGCGCGCCTGTCCCAGACTTCAGATAAGGGCCCGTCCGTGGTTACGCAACGGGAAGGCCACCGGCGGATGCCCGCTCCGTAACATTCTGGCTGCGTCCCGTCGTTGCCGCACCGCGATAATGATCGAGGACGAACAGACGGATCGCGGAGGACAAATTGCCCTGGTTTCGTCCCGAATCGATGGTGGCCACCAGATCGGACAGCGTCAGCCGCCGGTGACCGGCGATCTCCTTCAACGCGTCCCAGAAGGCATCTTCCAGGCTCACGCTGGTCTTGTGGCCGGCAATGACAATAGATCTTTTCACCACGGGGCTTTTCATAGGTCTTCCCTCTCGGTGCGCGCGTGACCTTCAAGGCGCTGAGCCTTCAGCCGCTCTTCCGCAGCCTGTGCCCCCCGCTCCGCCTTCGTGCGGCCGAACCGGACCCGGTTCTCCGCAGCTTCGGCTTGCGCCTGTGTTCGGGCTCGCGATTTGCGGGCCCGATGAAGGTTCACGACGTCGCCCAATGTTTTCCTCATTGCGCAGCTGCGGTCCCCCAACCGAGCTGAATTCTAACCATTTCCGAGCCCAACGGGTTCCGCCGGAGCACGGATGGAGCAGATACAGACACTAAGTCACCTGATCCACGGCGAAGCTATGGCGAAAATACCTCAAGGGGGCCTTCATTAGGTACCTCCAGGCAATTATTTTGAAGCGTCGCCGCGCTCACGGATATCTGATGACGTGTGCTAGAAGCCTGCTCGCTGGACAGCCCAAGGAGAGTTCAGGGACATGAGTGCGACCCGCATCGAGACAGATACCTTCGGCCCCATCGAGGTGCCCGCTGACCGCTATTGGGGCGCCCAGGCGCAACGGTCCTATGGCAATTTCAAGATCGGCTGGGAACGCCAGCCGATGCCCATCGTCCGGGCGCTGGGCATCGTCAAGCGCGCAGCCGCCGAGACCAACGCCCATCTGGGCCGCCTCGATCCCAAGATCAGCGCCGCCATCGTGGCCGCTGCCCAGGAGGTGATGGACGGCAAGCTGGACGACCATTTTCCGCTGGTGGTGTGGCAGACCGGGTCCGGCACCCAGTCGAACATGAATGCCAATGAAGTGATCTCCAACCGGGCCATCGAGATGCTCGGCGGGGAGATGGGCAGCAAGAAGCCTGTCCATCCCAACGATCACGTCAATATGAGCCAGTCGTCCAACGACACCTATCCCACCGCCATGCACATCGCCTGCTCGGAGGAGATCGTTCACCGCCTGCTGCCGGCGCTGAAGACCCTCCATGCGGCGCTGGATGCCAAGGCCAAGCTGTGGGAGCCGATCATCAAGATCGGCCGCACCCACACCCAGGACGCCACGCCCATCACCCTGGGCCAGGAATTCTCCGGTTATGCCAAGCAGATAGAGAATGGCATCGCCCGCATTGAATCGACCTTGCCGGCGCTGATGCAACTGGCGCAGGGCGGCACCGCGGTGGGCACCGGGCTCAATGCCCCGGTGGGATTCGCCGAGAAGGTGGCCGAGCAGATCGCCGCCATCACCGGCCTCGCCTTCACCTCGGCGCCCAACAAGTTCGAGGCGCTGGCGGCGCACGATGCCATGGTGTTCTCGCACGGGGCCATCAATACGGTGGCGGCCTCGCTGTTCAAGATCGCCAACGACATCCGCTTCCTGGGCTCGGGACCGCGCTCGGGACTGGGTGAACTGGCGTTGCCGGAAAACGAGCCGGGCTCCTCCATCATGCCGGGCAAGGTCAACCCCACCCAGTGCGAAGCTTTGACCCAGGTTTGCGTGCAGGTGTTCGGCAACAATGCCGCGCTCACCTTTGCCGGCAGCCAGGGCCACTTCGAGCTGAACGTCTACAACCCGGTGATGGCCTACAACTTCCTGCAGTCGGTGCGTCTGATCTCCGATGCGGCGGTGAGCTTCACCGAGCATTGCGTGGTCGGCATCGAGCCGCGCGAGGACAATATCAAGGCCGGGCTGGAGCGCTCGCTCATGCTGGTGACGGCGCTGGCGCCGAAGATCGGCTATGACAACGCGGCCAAAATCGCCAAGACCGCCCATAAGAAGGGCACCACCTTGCGCGAGGAAGCGGTGGGTGGCGGCTATGTCACCAATGAAGAGTTCGACGCCGTGGTCCGGCCGGAGAACATGATCTCCCCCGGCTGAGATCGGCAAAAAGCGGGATGCGGCTGTGTCGCATCCCGTTTCGCTCCGAAGTTCCCCATCCTGTTCCCATCAGTTCCCCGCGCTCCGGCGTTTGCGACACCGTGTGGCTTGGCGGCACGGATTTCCGCCGGCCCCGTCCCCCCCTTTTCGATGCGGATCGATTCCATGGCCAGCCTCCCGGTCCACCTGCGCGCGGTGGCCATCGACGACCTGCATCCCACCCAATTGACCCTCGGCCTGCAGGAGGTCGCCCGCCGGGCGAAGAAGATGATGGCCCTGGGCGAACAGGAGGTGGACGCGCTGTTCCGCCGCAAGCCGGTGCCGTGTGCGCAGGGGCCGGGCGGGCAGCTCTATCTGGTGGACCATCACCATCTCTGCCGCGCCGCCTTGGTGGCGGGCTACAAGCAGGTCTATCTCGACCTGGACCGGATGATCGATCACAGCCGGCTGGACGCGCGCGCCTTCTGGGAGGTGATGGAGCAGGAGGGCTATTGCTGGCCCATCGATGCGGACGGCAATCGCCGTCCCTTCGCCCGCATCCCCTCCCATGTGCGCGACCTCACCGACAATCCCTGGCGCACGCTGGCCCGTTCGGTGCGCGGCCCCGCGTTCCGGGATGATGACGAGACCCCGTTCAAGGAATTCATGTGGGGCGAGTATTTCCGCTCCTTCATGAGCAAGCGCCTGATCGAGACCGATCTGGACCTGGCCCGCGAGCTGGCCATCAAGCTGGCCCAGCTGGACGAGGCGCAGGACCTGCCCGGCTATATGGGGGCGAAGCCCAAGGACTGAGCGTCCCGGCTCACATCAGCTTCGGCACCAGGAACATCAGCCCCAGCGCACCGGCCCAGGCCATGAGCCCCACCAGGATCGCCAGCCGGTAGTCGGCGACGCCGAGGGCGAAATAGCAGGCCATGAGAAAGGCCAGATAGGCCGGCACCGTCTTGGCGCTGGCCAGGCAGGTCTCCTGCAAGGCCGGCAGGTCGCCCCGCGCGCCCATGATCAGCAGGGCGATGATGGAGAAGGTGGGAAACAGCGGCAGGATGCCGGGCCAGGTGGCGCCGCTCTTCGACAGATGGGCGATCAGCATGGTCACCCCGCCGCCCACCAGTCCCTTCCAGATCAGATCCATGCCCTGCACTCCCTGTCGTGCCGTGGCGCCGCCGGGCGACGGGCGGCGGAGGCTTCAGCCTCATGATCGCCCCTCATGCGCGGGCCGCGGCCGTGCTGCAAGGCGCCGGTGGCCGACCTGTCGGCGCAGGTCCGGCTCAGCCGGCCTTCTGCCATTCCATGATCAGGAAATACGGCACCCGCCGGTAGCGCGCGGCGCGCCCCGGCTCGCCGCCCACCGGCTCGGGCTCGGAAAAGTGCCGCAAGGCGAAGCCCGCCTCCAGCAGGCTCGCCATGTAGCTGCCCAGGGGCCGATGCCAGTTCTGCACCCGGATGCCGCTCCAGGACACCCATCGGGCTCGCTCGGTCATATAATGGTCGATGGGGAAGTGCAGGGCGCCCCCCGGCGCGCGGGTCCAGCCGGCCGGGTCGCCGGCGGTGTTGAAGCTTTGCAGATTGGCAATCAGCAAGGTGCCGCCCGGACGCAGCACGCGGTGCATGGCGGCGATGGCGGCCGGCAGGTCGGGAATATCGATTAGCGACAGATAGCAGACCGCCAGGTCGAAGCTGGCATCGGGTGCATCCAGCGCTTCGGCGCGACCGAGGCGATAATCGCCGCTCGGGTCCAGCTGCCGCGCCCGTGCGATCAGGGCGGGCGTGGGATCCACTCCGACGGTGCGGATGCCCTGCTGCTGCATGGCCCGGCAGAAGCGACCTTCGCCGCAGCCCACATCCAGCGCATCGGCAAACCCGCGGTCGGTGACGCGCGCGGTCATGGGGCTGTCGAGCACGAAGCGCCGGCCCCAGTCGCCCCGCGGGCCGACCACATCGATCCAGGCCTGCGCCGACTCGTTCCAGCCGTCCGATCCCATCACTTGTCCTTCTCTTCGTGTCCCGTTTCAGCCGGATCGGATCGCGTGTGCCGTCGAATCGAACGCCGGGGCGCGACCGATGCGCGGGAGCAGCCGTAGTGCGGTCATGGAGTTGACGCTATAAGAAGGCGCCGCAGGGGCGGCCAGGGAGATATGCGGATGTCATTTGCTTCGAGCACCCATGGGCGCGCCGTCTCGTCTCGCATGGCCGTGCCCGCCTTGCTGTTGCTGGTGGGGCTGGTGCTGTCCGGCTGTGGCGTCAATGTTATTCCCACCGAGGAAGAGCGCGCCAAGGCCGCCTGGAGCGAGGTGCTCAACCAGTATCAGCGCCGCTCCGACCTCATCCCCAACCTGGTGGAGACGGTGAAGGGCTATGCGGCCCAGGAGAAGGACGTGCTGACCTCGGTGATCGAGGCCCGCGCCAAGGCCACCTCCATCCGGGTGGACGCCTCCACCATCACCGATCCGGCCCAGTTCAAGCAGTTCCAGGATGCGCAATCGCAGCTCTCCGGCGCGCTGGGGCGGCTGATCGCGGTGTCGGAAGCTTATCCGGACCTGAAGTCGAACCAGAACTTCCTGGCCCTGCAGTCGCAGATCGAGGGCACCGAGAACCGCATCGCCGTGGCGCGGCGCGACTATATCGAGGCGGTGCGGGTCTATAATACCGAGCTGAAGACCTTCCCCGGCGCCCTGTGGGCGGCCACCCTCTATCGCGCCTACAAGCCCATGGAGACCTTCACCATCTCCGAGCAGCAGATGCAGGTGCCGAAGGTCAAGTTCAACTGAGGGCCGCCCCTCGGCCCGTTGATCGCCCTCCCGCCGCGTCCTGAGATCGGGTTCCCGTCATGCCGCCCGTGCGCGTCCGCCGCTTCCGCCTCGCGCCTCGCCTGAGCGCGCTGGCCGTGTGCGTCTGTCTGGCGCTGGCCGGGGTCGGGGCCGCATGGGGGGAGCTGACCTTCCCGGCGCTTACCGGACGGGTGGTAGATGCGGGCCGGGTGCTGGACCCCGCCACCCGCGCCAAGCTCGATGCCCAATTGGCGGCCCAGGAGGCCAAGGCCACCGACCAGTTCGTGGTGGCCACCATCCCCTCGCTGCAAGGCACCTCCATCGAGGATTATGCCAACCGGCTGTTCCGGTTCTGGAAGCTGGGGCAGGAAAAGAAGAATAACGGCGTGCTGCTGCTGGTGGCGCCTGCCGAGCGCAAGGTGCGCATCGAGGTGGGCTATGGCCTGGAGGGCATCCTCACCGACGCGGTGTCGAGCACCATCATCCAGACCGTGATCCTGCCCGCCTTCCGCGCCGGCGACATGCCCGCCGGCATCCTCAAGGGGGCCGAGGCGGTGCTGGAGATTCTCAACCTCGATCCGGAGGAAGCGCGGCGCCGCGCCGCCCAGCCCGCCGCCGGGGCCGGGGACGACGAGGTGGTGCTGTTCGTCATCTTCCTGGTGATGGTCGTCGTCATCATCGCCTTCATCTATTTCGGCGGGCGCGGCGGCGGCGGGCGGCGGGGACGGAGCATGGCCTATGGGGCCGGCGCCGGTGCGGGCAGCAATTGGAGCTGGGGCTCCGGCGGCGGCAGCGGCGGTGGGGGCGGGGGATTCTCCGGCGGCGGCGGTTCGTCCGGCGGCGGCGGATCATCGGGGAGCTGGTAGATGGCGCGGTATCCCGGAACAGGCCCTCTCGACGATGCCGCCCTGGCACGCATCTCCCAAGCGGTGGCGCAGGCCGAATCCGGCACCAGTGCGGAGATTCGCGTGGTGGTACTCACCCGCCCGGTGATCGAGCACCCCTTCTATCCGGTGCTATGGGCCGCTGCGGCGGCATTGGCGCTGCCGTGGCTCCTGCTGCTGGCGATGCCGTTCCGGCCGCTGAGCCTGCTGGCGATCCAGGCAGGGGTATTCCTGGCGCTGGCCGGACTGTTGTCGCTGCCGGCGATGGCCCGACTCACGGTGCCGGTCCAGGTGCGCCGGGCGGCGGCGCGGGCCGCAGCGCTCGACCGATTCTTAACTTTGGGTATCCATCTCACCGATTCCCGCACCGGACTGATGATTCTTGTGGCGGTGCCGGACCGGCTGGTGGAGGTGGTGGCGGACGCCGCCATTCAATCTGCGCTCGGACCGCAGGCCAGTGCTGCGATTTGCGCAGCGGTGGCCGGGCAGGGGCGGGCCGGAGACCTCGCCAGCGGCATTGTGACAGGCGTAAGTCTTGCCGGCCAACAGCTTGCGGCCCCGTTTCCGCGACGGCCGCATGATCGCAACGAACTGGCCGACCATGTGATCGTCGCCTGAAGGGGGCGCGGCGCCTGTTTCTGTAAGGGAATTTCCGTCCCAAACCCGTTGCGGGCCTTGACGCCCGGCATGGGGGACGGTAGAAGCCACCCACTTTCGCGGCAGGCGTCGGCGTCTAAGCGATCGGAGCGGCAGTGCTTGACGGAACCTCCGGGATCCATCAGGTAGGCCCCGGTCAGACAGTCGAAACGCTGCCAGGTTACAGCACTGAGAAATTCAGGTGCAAGATCTCGGCGACAATCCTTCAGGGGGTTGATCTCCGCGATCCTCTGTCGCGAACGAGGGGCGTCCGCTGTGCAAACAGTGTACGGCGCTCCATCGGTCGTGGTCCCGTCGGATGGCGTAAAGCCGTGCGGCGCGAAATTTTCGTTGGCGACTTCGGTCGCCGAACCGTTGCGGCCCTTCCGGGTCGCGGAACTTGGGAATGCGGCGCAAGCCGCAGGTCAGGACGAGGCGAAGGCTACATGCCGACGATCAACCAGCTGATCCGGAAGCCACGGGAAGCGCAGAAGGCGCGGGACAAGGCTCCTGCTCTTCAGTCGAGCCCGCAGAAGCGCGGTGTGTGCACCCGTGTCTACACCACGACCCCGAAGAAGCCGAACTCGGCGCTTCGTAAGGTTGCCAAGGTGCGGCTGACCAACAGCTACGAAGTGATCGGGTACATCCCCGGTGAAGGCCATAACCTTCAAGAGCATTCCGTGGTGATGATCCGCGGCGGCCGTGTGAAGGATCTTCCCGGCGTGCGCTATCACATCCTGCGCGGCGTTCTGGATACCCAGGGCGTGAAGAACCGTAAGCAGCGCCGTTCGAAGTACGGCGCGAAGCGGCCGAAGTGATAAGGGAAGCTTGAGCTATGTCTCGTCGTCATAAAGCCGAGCGCCGCGAAGTCATTCCGGACGCAAAGTACGGCAACATCATCCTCAGCCGCTTCATGAACTCCGTCATGCGTGACGGTAAGAAGTCGGTTGCAGAAGGCATCGTCTACGGCGCCCTCGACGTGGTCGAGGCCAAGGCCAAGAACAATCCTCTGGAGCTGTTCGTCCAGGCCCTGGAAAACGTCGCCCCGGCGGTGGAAGTCCGCTCCCGCCGCGTCGGTGGTGCGACCTACCAGGTCCCCGTCGAAGTGCGCACCGAGCGTCGTCAGACCCTCGCGATCCGTTGGCTCATCGCCTCGGCCCGTGCCCGCAATGAGAAGACCATGGTGGAGCGTCTCTCCGCCGAGCTGCTCGACGCTGCCAACAACCGCGGCAACGCGGTGAAGAAGCGCGAAGACACGCACCGGATGGCGGAAGCCAACCGCGCCTTCTCGCATTATCGCTGGTGATCGGAGAGGACCTCAGTCATGCCGCGCCTTAACGCCATCGAGGACTACCGTAATTTCGGCATCATGGCCCACATTGATGCCGGCAAGACGACGACCACCGAGCGCATCCTGTACTACACGGGCAAGAGCCATAAGATCGGTGAAGTCCATGATGGCGCTGCCACCATGGATTGGATGACGCAGGAGCAGGAGCGTGGCATCACGATCACCTCTGCTGCGACCACCGCTTTCTGGAACGGCAAGCGCCTGAACATCATCGACACCCCCGGGCACGTCGACTTCACCATCGAAGTGGAGCGCTCCCTGCGGGTGCTCGACGGCGCGGTGTGCGTGCTCGACGGCAACCAGGGCGTGGAGCCCCAGACCGAGACGGTTTGGCGCCAGGCCGACAAGTACAACGTGCCGCGCGTCGTGTTCGTCAACAAGATGGACAAGACTGGCGCCGACTTCTACCGCTGCGTCGAGATGATCATCGACCGCGTGGCCGGTAACCCTGTCTGCTGCCAGCTGCCGATCGGCTCCGAGAACAACTTCAAGGGCATCATCGACCTCATCCGCATGAAGGCGGTGGTGTGGGAAGACGAAGCCCTCGGCGCGAAGTTCCATGACGAAGAGATCCCCGCGGATCTCGCCGAAAAGGCCGCCGAATATCGCAACAAGCTGGTGGAAGCCGCCGTCGAACTCGACGACGACGCCATGGCCGCTTACCTGGACGGCACCGAGCCGGACGAAGCGACCCTCAAGCGCCTGATCCGCAAGGCGGTTGTCACCCGCAAGTTCAACCCGGTGTTCTGCGGCTCCGCCTTCAAGAACAAGGGCGTTCAGCCTTTGCTCGACGCGGTGGTGGACTATCTGCCGAGCCCCGTGGATCGCGGCGCGATCAAGGGCATCGACTTCAAGACCGAAGAAGACGTCGTGCGCATGCCGAACGACGAGGACCCGCTGTCGGTCCTGGCGTTCAAGATCATGGACGATCCCTTCGTCGGCACCATCACATTCTGCCGCGTCTACTCGGGCAAGCTCGAGACCGGCATGGCGCTCATCAACTCCACCCGCGACAAGCGTGAGCGCGTCGGCCGGATGCTGTTGATGCATGCCAACAACCGCGAAGACATCAAGGAAGCCTATGCGGGCGACATCGTCGCCCTCGCCGGCCTGAAGGATGTGCGCACCGGCGATACCCTGTGCGACACCGTCAATCCGGTCATCCTTGAGAAGATGGAATTCCCCGAGCCGGTGATCGAGATCGCCATCGAGCCCAAGTCCAAAGCGGACCAGGAAAAGCTCGGTATCGCTCTCGCCAAGCTGGCGGCTGAGGATCCCTCCTTCCGCGTGTCCACCGACTTCGAGAGCGGCCAGACCATCCTCAAGGGGATGGGCGAACTGCACCTCGACATCAAGGTCGATATCCTGCGCCGGACCTACAAGGTGGATGCCAATATCGGCGCCCCCCAGGTGGCCTATCGCGAGACCATCACCAAGAAGGTGGACATCGACTACACCCACAAGAAGCAGACCGGTGGTACCGGCCAGTTCGCGCGGGTGAAGTTCACGGTGGAGCCGAACGAAGTCGGCAAGGGCTTCTCGTTCGAAAGCGTGATCGTCGGCGGCGCGGTGCCCAAGGAATATATCCCGGGCGTCTCGAAGGGCCTCGAAAGCGTGCTCGGCGCCGGTGTTCTGGCGGGCTTCCCGGTGGTGGACGTGAAGGTCCAGCTCACCGACGGCGCCTACCACGAAGTGGATTCGTCCGCCCTGGCGTTCGAAATCGCCTCTCGCGCCGGTTTCCGTGAGGCCCTGCAGAAGGGCGGCGCGGTGCTGCTCGAGCCGATCATGAAGGTCGAAGTGGTGACCCCGGAAGATTATACCGGTTCGGTCATCGGCGATCTGAATTCCCGGCGCGGTCAGATCCAGGGCCAGGACATGCGCGGCAACGCCAATGTCGTGAACGCCATGGTGCCGCTCGCCAACATGTTCGGTTACGTGAACACCCTGCGCTCCTTCAGCCAGGGCCGCGCGACCTTCACCATGCAGTTCGACCACTACGAGCAGGTGCCGTCGAACGTCGCTCAGGAGGTTCAGGCGAAATACGCCTGATCCTTCGCCAGAACTAGTCGCCAAGAAATCTTCGCCAGAGAGACCCAACGGAGAGTCCCATGGCCAAAGCTAAGTTTGAACGTAACAAGCCGCACTGCAACATCGGGACGATCGGCCACGTCGACCACGGCAAGACGTCGTTGACGGCAGCGATCACCAAGGTTCTGGCGGAAGCCGGCGGCGCGACGTTCACCGCGTACGACCAGAT
>NZ_CALRWL010000044.1:0-54061 GCF_943371865.1 Azorhizobium sp. AG788
AGAGGTGCGCCGCCCGCAGGCGGCGCACAAAAACGTCCGACCTGATGGGCCTACTTCTTCTTGGCGCCGCCGATCTGCTCGTCCCAGATGCGGAAGGCCTGGACCATTTTGTCCGGCATCAGGGGCAGCTCCACCGGATTGTCGGCGATCATCGCCGCATATTCCGGCCGGCCGAATTCCTTGATGGCCGCCTGGCTCTCTGCCGGGGCAAGCGACAAGGGCACGTCCTTCACCGCCGGGCCCGGATAGAAATAGCCCTCGTCATAGGTGTAGGCCTGCTGCTCGGGCGTCAGCATGAAGGAGACCAGATCCAGCACCACCGCCAGCTTCTCGTCGGACAAGCCCTTGGGAATGCACACATAGTGCGCATCCGCGACCCAGTGGAAGCCCTTGATGGCGGTGACCTGGGCTTCCTTCGGCACGATGCCCAACACGCGCGGGTTGATGTCCCAGCCGGTGGTGGAGACGATGAGGTCGCGGGTGCCTTCGCCCAGTTCCTTCATGGTCGGGGTGGTGCCGGAGGGGTAATATTCGATGTTCTCGCCCAGGGCCTTCAGATAGGCCCATGTCTTGTCCCAGCCCTTGACCGGATCCTTGGGGTCGCTGTCCTTGAGGATATAAGGCAAGCCCATCAGCCAGGTGCGGCCGGGGCCGGAATTGGCCGGGCGGGCATAGGCGAACTTGTTCTTGTTGGCGCGGGTCCAGGCCAGCAGGTCTTCCGCCGTGTTCGGCGCCACCTTCACCCGGTCCGGCATGTATTCCAACAGCGGGCCGGAGGGATAATAGGTCACCACCACGCCCTGGCCGCTGGCCAGCGTCTGCATGCGGGCGGCGGGCTCCTGATAGATGCTGTCCAGCTTGGGCAGCGCCGCGGCATAAGTGGGCAGCAGGTCCACCCAGAGCTTCTGGTCGATGCCGGCGGCCATGGCGTCGGTGCCGGTGAGCACGATGTCGATGTCCACCCGGCCGGCATCCTGCTGCGCCTTGATCTTGCTGGGCAGTTCGGGGGCCGGGGCCTTGGTGAAGGAGATCTTCGACACCAGGTTCGGCTTGGCCTTGCGGTAGTTTTCGATCGGCTTCTGGGTCAGGGCCAGATTGCCGGCCACATCCACCACATTCAGCGTGATGGGCGACTTGGGCAAGGTCAGTGCGGCATGGGCGCGGCCGCCGAGCGCGGCAAGGCCGGCCGCGCCGACCGCACCGCCGACGAAGGCGCGTCGGGTGACGTTGGAAAAGGTCATGGGTTCCTCCTTGGCGTTCTTGAACGTTTCCCGGACGCCCCGTGGCGTCCCATGGAGTCAGAGCCGATAGGCCTTCTTGGCGAGCCTGTAGGCGAGGTCGTGGGCCACGTCGTGGGCTTCGTCCTCGTCGAGCCGGTGGGTGGTCACCAGTTCGGCGAGGAAGCTGCAATCCACCCGGCGCGCCACGTCATGGCGGGCGGGGATGGAGGGGAAGGCGCGGGTGTCGTCATTGAAGCCGACGGTGTTGTAGAAGCCGGCGGTCTCGGTGGTCAGCTCGCGGAACCTCTTCATGCCCTCCGGGCTGTCGAAGAACCACCAGGACGGGCCCAGCCGCAGCACAGGATAATGACCGGCGAGCGGGGCCAGTTCCCGCGAATAGCTGGTCTCGTCCAGGGTGAAGAGGATGATGGTGAGGCCCGGCTCATTGCCGAACCGATCCAGCAGCGGCTTCAGGGCATGAACATAGTCGGTGCGGCTGGGAATGTCCGCGCCCATGTCGCGGCCGTGGCGGGCCAGGATGCCGCCATTGTGGTTGCGCACCGAGCCGGGATGGATCTGCATCACCAGGCCGTCCTCCAGGGAGAGCTTGGCCATCTCGGTGAGCATCTGGGCGCGGAACAGTTCCGCATCCGCCGCCGAAACCTCGCCGCCGCCGGCCACCCGCCCGAACAGGGCTTCCGCCTCGGCAAACGGCAGGTCCGCGGTGCGCGCGGTGGGGTGGCCGTGATCGGTGGAGGTGGCGCCGAAGCTCTTGAAGAAGGCGCGCCGCTTGCGATGGGCCTCCAGATAGCCGAGCCAGGAGAAGGTGTCCTCGCCGGTCAGTTCGCCGAAGCGCACGAGATTGTCGCGGAAGCCCTCGAAGTCCGGGTCCACCACCGGGTCGGGCCGATAGGCGGTGACCACGCGGCCGGTCCAGCCGGACGAGCGGATCATCTGGTGCCACTTCAGCTCGTCCAGCGGGCTCTCGGTGGTGGCGATGACCTCGATGTTGAAGCGCTCGAACAAGGCGCGCGGGCGGAAGGCGTCGGTGGCCAGCTTGGCGGCGATCACGTCATAGAGCGCGTCGGCATTCTTGGCGTCGAGGCGCTGGTCGATGTCGAACAGGGTGGCCAATGCGTGGTCCAGCCACACCCGGGTGGGGGTGCCACGGAAGAGGTGATAATTGGCCGCGAACAGCCGCCAGATCGCCCGGCCGTCCTGCTCGGTGGGGCCGCCGTCGCGGCGGGGCACGCCCAGCTTCTCCAGCGGGATGCCCTGGCTGTAGAGCATGCGGAAAATATAGTGGTCCGGCACCACGAACAGCTTCGCCGGGTCGGTGAAATGGGCGTTTTCCGCATACCAGCGCGGGTCGGTATGCCCATGGGGCGAGACCAGCGGCAGCTTCTCCACGCGCTCATAGAGGCGCCGGGCGACCGCGCGGGTGGCGGGGTCGGCGGGGAACAGGCGGTCGGGATGGAGGAGGGCGCTGGCCATGGGCGGTGTCAGGTCCGTTTCCGAGAGGGCTTGGTGGACGGCACGCGGCGTGGGCGCGGGGCGCCTGCCGCATCGTCCACGGATGGGATCAAGGCGGGGGCGGCGGTGTCCGCCTGCGCATGGACCGCGGGGGCACGGGGCGTGCGTGTGGTGTCCGGCGGTTCAGCGGGGTGAGGGCGGTGCAGGGGCGGCGCGCCCACCGCTTCGAAATAATCCGGCCTGGCCTCCACCAGCGCCGACACCGTGGGCAGCACCTGGTCGAGATGGGCCTGCATCGCGGCTTCCGCCGCATCGGGATCGCCCGCCGCGATGGCCTCGATGATGGCGCTGTGGTCGGACATCACGAACAGGCGACGGCCGGGCACCGGCAGGGTCAGAATGCGGCAGCGGTCCACATGGGCCTTTTCCTGCCGCACCACCCGCCACAGATTGGGGTGTCCGGCAATCTCGGCGATGGCCTGGTGGAACGCTTCGTCCGCGGCGAAGAAGGTGGCGATCAGCCCGGCATCATGGGCGGCACGCTGTTCCGCCAGCAGGCGGCGCAAGACCGCGATCAAGGCGGCGTCCTGGGCCACCGCTGCCGCCGCCGCGCGCACCGCCGCCCGTTCCAGCGCCACGCGGATCATCATGGCATCGCGCATGGCGGGAATGGAAATCCGCGAGACGAAGGTGCCGTATTGCGGGAAGATGTCCACGAGGCGCTCGTCGGCCAGCTTCAGCAGCGCCTCGCGCACCGGGGTGCGGCTGACCCCGCAGGCGAGTGCGATCTGCTTTTCCTGCAGCGCCGCGCCGGGGGGGATTTCCATGCCGATGATCTGCTCGCGCAGGGCCGCATGAATGCGCGCGGACGCCGGGATCGCGCGCACGCCCTTGGCGAAGGCGCCAAGCTCCGTGCCGCCGTTCCGAAGCGAGAATCCACGCTCCATGACCACCCTGCGTCTCCTGTTTGGCTGTGTTCTATTGCACGGCTCAGGTCGCTAATATATTAGCATATCAAAGCCGTCAACGAGAACGAAAAGGGAGATCGCCATGGCTGTGTCACTGACGGAAGGGCATGCCGCAGGGGCTGCCGCAGGGTCCGTTCCGCGGGTGCTGCATCTGTCCGCCGCGGACAATGTGGCGGTGGCGCTGGATACGGTGGCGCAAGGCACGCAGGTGGGCGGGGTCGTTGCCGCGGCGCGCATTCCGCGCGGCCACAAGTTTGCCCTGGTGCTCATTCCCGCCGGCGCCCCGGTGCTCAAGCTGGGGCAGATCATCGGCTTTGCCGCCGCCGACATCGCGCCGGGCGACCATGTGCATGAGCACAATGTGGTGCTGCACGATTTCTCCCGCGACTATGCCTATGCGGTGGATGCCAAGGACGACGACCTGCTGCCGGAAGCCGAGCGCGCCACCTTCGAGGGCTTCCGCCGCTCCAACGGCCGCACGGGCACCCGCAATTATCTCGGCATCCTCACCAGCGTGAACTGCTCGGCCTCGGTGGCGAAGTTCGCCGCCCAGGCGCTGGAGCGCTCCGGCATTCTCGATCAATATCCCGGCATCGACGGCATCGTGCCCATCACCCACGGCACCGGCTGCGGCATGGCCTCCAAGGGCGAGGGCTTCGACGTGCTCTCGCGCACCCTCTGGGGCTATGCCACCCATCCCAATTTCGCCGCCGTGGTGATGGTGGGCCTGGGCTGCGAGATGTTCCAGATCGCCCGCTTCAAGTCCGATTACGGGGTCAACGAGACCGACACCTTCCGCACCCTGACCATCCAGGACGAGGGCGGCACCCGCAAGACCGTGGAGCACATCACCGGCGCCTTGCGCGAGATGCTCCCGTCCGCCGGCGCCATCAGGCGCCAGACCCGCCCGGCCTCGGAACTGGTGCTGGCGCTGCAATGCGGCGGTTCCGACGGCTATAGTGCTTTGACCGCCAATCCGGCGCTGGGCGTCGCCTCCGATCTCCTGGTGCGCAACGGCGGCACCTCGATCCTGTCGGAGACGCCGGAAATCTACGGCGCCGAGCACCTGCTCACCCGCCGCGCGGCCAATCGTGACGTGGGCGAAAAACTGGTGGCGCGGATCAAGTGGTGGGAAGAGTACACCAGCCGCAATGCGGGCGAGATGAACAACAATCCCTCGCCGGGCAACAAGGCGGGCGGCCTGACCACCATTCTGGAGAAGTCCCTGGGCGCGGCGGCCAAGGGCGGGGCCTCCACCTTGCGCGCGGTCTATGAATATGCCGAGCCGGTGACCGCGCGCGGCTTCGTCTACATGGACACGCCCGGCTATGATCCGGTGGCGGCCACCGGGCAGGTGGCGGGCGGGGCGAACCTGATCTGCTTCACCACCGGACGCGGCTCCGCCTTCGGCTGCAAGCCGACCCCATCCCTGAAGCTGGCCACCAATTCCGACATCTATCGCCGCATGGAAGAGGACATGGACATCAATTGCGGCGATGTGCTCGACGGCGTGTCGCTGGAGCAGAAGGGGCAGGAGATCTTCGACGCGGTGCTGCGCACGGCGTCGGGCGCCCCGACCAAATCCGAAGCGCTGGGCTATGGGGATGCGGAATTCGTGCCCTGGCAGATCGGCGCCGTGATGTGACGAGCGGGGCGCTCCTATTCGAACAGGTCGGGGTGCTCCGTTTCCACCTTGGGCAAGGCGCGCAAAATCTGGCTCAGATGGAGGCGCATGGCCTCCGCCGCGCCTTCCGGATCGGCCGCATCCACGGCGGCGACGATGGCCCGGTGCTGCACCACCAGTTCCAGCATGGTGGCGCTGCTGGTGAGGGTGAGGTGGCAGGCGCGGTCCATATGCGCCTTGATATCGCTGATGGCCTCCCAGGCGAGCCCGCAGCCGGCGCCTTCGGCCAAAGCGATATGGAACAACTCGTCATAGCGCTGGAAGGTGCCGTGGTCGTTGCGGCCTGCCGCTTTGTCCTGAAGGTCCAGCAGATCGTCGATTCGCACCCGCACGGCGGGGGTGAAGCTCTCGGCGGCGCGGCGCGCGACCGCCGTCTCGATGGCCTCGCGCACGAAGCGAGCCTCCATCATCTTGCGGGTGGAAATCTTCACCACCACCGTGCCGCGCTGGGGCTGGATGTCCACGAGGCGCGTGCGGGCCAGCCCGATCAGCGCCTCCCGCACCGGCTGGCGCGAGACCCCGTGGGTGGCCGCGATCTCCTGCTCGGACAGCCGCGTGCCCGGCGGCAGCTCCATGGAGACGATGGCCCGCCGCAGGTGGGCTTCGATCCGTTGGGCCGCCGAGCCCTGCGACGGCGATATGATGGCGTCCACGCCCTTACTCCTGTTGCCAGCGTCGAAATACTACCATACAAGATGCAGGTCCGCATGCGCCGCGTTTGTCCCGGCGCCGTGACGGTCCCATAAAAACAGGCCTTCCGGGCCGGTCCCAAAAACACCGCTCGTTCAGGGAGAACGCCAATGTTGACCCGACGTCACGCGCTTGCGCTGGCCGCCGCGCTGGTCGCCGCCCCTCTGTCGCTGGCTCAAGCACAGACCATCACGCTCCGTTCCGCCGACATCCATCCGGACGGCTACCCCACCGTCGAGGCCGTCAAATACTTCGGCCAGGTGGTAGAGCAGAAGACCAACGGCCGTATCAAGGTCCAGGTGTTCAATTCCGGCCAGCTGGGCCAGGAAAAGGACACCATCGAGCAGACCCGTTTCGGCGTCATCGACCTGAACCGGGTCAATACCGCGCCGTTCAACAATCTGATTCCCGAGACCGCCGTGCTCGGCCTGCCGTTCCTGTTCCGCTCGGTGGAGCACATGTATCATGTGGTGGATGGCCCGCTGGGGGCCGAGATCGGCAAGGCGTTCGAACCCCACGGCATGGTGGTGCTGGGCTTCTTCGATAGCGGCGCCCGCTCCATGTACAATTCCAAGCGTCCGATCAACACCCTGGCCGACATGAAGGGGCTGAAAATCCGGGTGCAGCAGTCGGACCTGTTCATCGCTTTGATCAACGCACTGGGCGCAAATGCCACGCCGATGCCGTTCGGCGAGCTCTATTCCGGCTTGCAGACCGGCGTGGTGGACGGAGCGGAAAACAACTACCCGTCCTATGAATCAGTCAAGCATTACGAAGTGGCGAAATATTATTCGCTCACCGAGCATTCCATGGCGCCGGAAGTCTTCGTCATCTCGAAGCGTGCCTGGGACAAGCTGTCGGCGGACGATCAGAAGATGTTCAAGGAAGCCGGCCTCGCCGCGACCCTGAAGATGCGCGAACTGTGGGCGAAGCGAGACCTGGATGCCAAGGAAAAGGTCATCAAGGGCGGCGCCATCATCAACACGGTGGACAAGCAGCCCTTCATCGATGCCATGAAGCCGGTCTACGAAAAGTTCGTCACCACCGACAAGATGAAGGACCTGGTGGCCAAGATCAAAGCCACCCAGTGAACGCGTGGGGCGATCCTGCGCAACTGCGGCGCCCCATGAACCCGGCCGATGGTCCGGCCGCGTGCCGATGCAATCCCAGCCCGTCGCGATCCTGAGGATGGCGACGGGCGGTCACACACCCAATCCGGCTTGTGCTCTGGTGCGGACTTCACCGTGCGGGAGACGGCCCTGCATCCGGGAATCCCGTGGTGGCAAACGATGTACTTGGGAGATCTGACGTCATGGGCGCTATTCCTGCCCTGCTCCCGCTGCGCCGCGTGGTGCGTGTTCTCGCCAACCTGGCGTTATGGATTTCCGGCGCGGGCTTGATCGCCATGACGGCCGCGGTTTTCTGGCAGGTGATCGGCCGTTACGTCCTCAACGATTCTCCCAGCTGGACCGAGCCGCTCTCCCTACTGCTCATGAGCTGGTTCATCCTGCTGGGGGCTGCGGTCGGGGTGCGGGAAGGCGACCATCTCGGCTTCGAGATCGGCCTGCATTATGCCAGCCCGCCGGTCCGGCGTGCGATGGAGGTGTTCACCCATCTGCTGGTGATGGGCTTTGGCTCCGCCATGGCCTGGTACGGCTGGGATCTCGCCGCGGGCACCTGGAGTGCGAAGATGGCGGGCGTGAATCTGCCGCAGGGGGTGGACTATCTGCCCCTGGTGGGCGGCGGCGCGCTGATCGCCCTGTTCTCGCTGGAAAAGCTGCTCACCGACCTTACCACCGATCGGGTTGCGGCCGTGCCGCTGTCCCCATCTCACTCCGTCGATTGAGCGGAAGGGACCTGTCATGGCCATCGCCGTCCTGTTCGGGGTCTTCGCCCTGCTGCTGCTGCTGGGAACGCCGGTGGCGTTCTGCCTCGGCCTCGCCTCGCTGGCCACCGTGCTCTATCTGGACCTGCCGCCCATCGTGGTGTTCCAGCAGCTCAATTCCGGCATGAACGCCTTTTCCATGCTGGCCATTCCCTTCTTCATCTTCGCCGGCGACCTGATGATGCGCGGCGGCATCGCCGATCGCCTCATCAGCATGGCGGCGGCGATGGTCGGCCATCTGCGCGGCGGCCTGGGGCAGGTGAATGTGGTGGCCTCCACCTTGTTCGGCGGCATCTCCGGCTCCGCGGTGGCGGACGCCTCCGCCATCGGCGGCATCATGATTCCGCAGATGGAAAAGCGCGGATATGCCAAGGATTACGCGGTGAACGTGACGGTGAATTCCGCGATCATCGCATTGATGATCCCGCCGTCCCACAACATGATCATCTATTCCCTGGCCGCTGGCGGCACCATCTCCATCGCCGATTTGTTCACCGCCGGTATCATTCCCGGCCTGCTGCTGGCCGCGGCGATGATGATCACCGCCTATGTGGTTGCCCGCCGGCGGGGCTACCCAGCCGGCGTCTTTCCCGGCTGGATGGGGGTGCTGACGGCCGTTCTGGCAGCCGCACCCGGCATTCTGTTGATCGGCATCATTTTCGGCGGCGTGCGCTCGGGGATCTTCACGGCGACGGAAAGCTCTTGCATCGCCGTGATTTACGCCTTGCTGGTGACGGTGCTGGTCTATCGCGAGATGGATTGGAACGGCTTCGTCCACGCCACCCTGGGCTCGGTGCGGACCACCGCCATGGTGCTGCTGGTGATCGGCACGGCGGGTGCGTTTGGCTGGCTGATGGCCTTCCTGCAAGTGCCGAAGACCACCATCGACCTCATGCAGTCGCTGTCGTCCAATCCCTACGTGATCCTGCTGCTGATCAACATCCTGCTGCTGATCCTCGGCACCTTCATGGACATGGCGCCCATGATCATCATCTGCACCCCGATCTTCCTGCCCCTGGTCAAAGCCTTCGGCATCGATCCGGTGCATTTCGGGGTGATCCTGATCCTGAATGCAGGCATCGGCCTGAATACGCCGCCGGTGGGCTCGGTGTTGTTCGTGGGATGCGCGGTGGGCAAGATCTCCATCGGCGAAGCCATGAAGACCATCTGGCCCTTCTTCGGCGCCACCATCTTCGTGCTGATGCTGGTCACCTACATCCCCGCCATCTCGCTGTGGCTGCCGGCGGTCTTCCGCTGAACGCTTCTCTGTTCGGGCGCGCCCACGCGCCCAGTCCCTTCCACTTGAGGTTTTCATCATGATCATCGACGTGCGCCAGGTGAGCCACCCGGAAGCCGTCCGCGGCTTCGACACCGAGGAACTGCGCCGCCACTTCCTGGTGGAGCGGCTGTTTGAGCCCGGAAAGGTGCTGCTCACCTACAGCCATATCGAGCGCTTCGTCATTGGCGGCGCCACGCCGCAGAGCGCGCCGCTCAAGCTGGAGAGCGACAAGGCCACCATCGGCTCGCCGAACTTCCTCGATCGCCGCGAACTGGGCGTGTTCAACATCGGCGCG
This sequence comes from Azorhizobium sp. AG788, assembly GCF_943371865.1. Lineage (GTDB taxonomy): Bacteria > Pseudomonadota > Alphaproteobacteria > Rhizobiales > Xanthobacteraceae > Azorhizobium. The sequence continues at coordinate 9,495 of NZ_CALRWL010000044.1, forward strand.
CCGGGCAAGGTGGAGGCGGACGGGGTGACCTATGAGCTGGGTCATCGCGATGCCCTCTATGTGGCGCAGGGCACCAAGGACGTGCGCTTCCTGTCGGACGATCCCGATCATCCGGCGAAGTTCTATCTGCTCTCCACCCCGGCCCATGCGCGCTATGAGACCAAGGTGGTGAAGATCTCCGAGGCCAAGGCCATGCCCCTGGGCGACCAGGCCACCGCCAACAAGCGCACCATCTACCAGATGATCCATCCGGACGTGGTGAAGTCGTGCCAGTTGGTGATGGGCATGACCCAGCTGGCCGAGGGCAACATGTGGAACACCATGCCCTGCCACGTCCATGACCGTCGCTCGGAGGTCTATCTGTATTTCGACGTGGCCGCCGATGCCCGGGTGATCCACCTCATGGGCGAGCCGGACCAGACCCGCCATCTGGTGGTGGCGGACGGGCAGGCGATCCTCTCGCCGCCATGGTCCATCCATTCCGGCGTCGGCACCCGCGCCTACACCTTCATCTGGGGTATGGGCGGCGACAATATCGACTATACGGACATGGACATGGTGGCCATGGATACGTTGCGGTGATGGGTATGCACACTCCTTTTGATCTCTCCGGCAAGCGCGCCGTCGTGACCGGCGCCAATACCGGCCTGGGGCAGGGCGTCGCTGTCGCTCTGGCCCAGGCGGGTGCGGCCATCGTTGCGGTGGGCCGATCGGCCATGGATGAGACCGGCGAACTGGTGCGGACAGCCGGCGTGCCCTTTACCGAAGTGCGGGCGGATCTGGCCACCCTGGAGCCGATCTCCCGCATCGTCACCGAGGCGAGCGCCAGCGGGCGCATCGATATATTGGTGAACAATGCGGGCATCATCCGCCGCGCCGACTCCCTGGATTTCACCGAGGAGGACTGGGATGCGGTGATGGATGTGAACCTCAAGAGCACCTTCTTCCTCACCCAGGCGGTGGCGCGGACCATGCTGGCGGACGGCAAGGGCGGAAAGGTGATCAACATCGCCTCGCTGCTGTCGTTCCAGGGCGGCATCCGCATCCCGTCCTATACGGCGAGCAAGAGCGGCCTTGCGGGGCTGACGCGGCTTCTGGCCTGCGAATGGGCGGCCAAGGGCATCAATGTGAATGCCATCGCGCCGGGCTATTTCGTCACCAACAACACCCAGGCCCTGCGCGAGGATCCCAAGCGCTCCGCCGATATTCTCGCTCGCATTCCTGCGGGCCATTGGGGCAAGCCATCCGAACTCGGTGGCGCCGCGGTCTTTCTCGCCGCCCCCGCTTCGGACTATGTGCATGGCATCGTGCTGCCGGTGGACGGCGGCTGGCTGGCCCGCTGAGGCCGAGGAGAGAGATCATGTCCCACAAGGGCGACGTGTTCGCGTTCGCGGACAAGGCGGAGATGGAGCATCTGGACGACATCGTCAGTCGCCAGATCCTCACCTACAATGACGAGATCATGATGGTGCGGGTGCACTTTAAGCAGCCGGGCCCCGGCGGCGTGCCGCACAGCCACCCCCATGTGCAGATCACCAGCGTCGAGAGCGGGGTGTTCGACATCACCATTGACGGCAAGACCGCACGCCTGAAGGCCGGCGACAGCTTCTATGTGCCCGGCGGTGTGCACCATGGCGCCATCTGCATCGAGCCCGGCGTGCTGGTGGACGTGTTCACGCCCATGCGGCAGGAATTCCTGTCCGCCTGAAGCGATCGGGCTTCCACGCTCCGCCGCGCGGGTCCGCCTGCGCGGCGGCTTTCTGTTAGGGGGTGACCTTCAGGGGCAAGGCCACCAGTTCGCGCACCCGCACCGGGCGCCCGCCTTTCTGCTCCATCAGGAACCGGACGAACACCAGATCTGCACTGGCATCGATGGTGCCGAAATCGCGATCCGGGCTGCTGCCGTCGATCAGCGACGGGTAGCCCACGAACGTGCCGGTGTCGCCAGGGCCGGCGCGCAGCGGCAGGGATGCCAGCAGGCGCGGCGCGGACCAGGTGATCAGGTCCTTGGACGTGGCCGTGAAGAAGCCTTCCTCCAGCGCGCCGCCTAAGCTGCGACGACGCTGCTGGAATACGGCGACGAAGGTGTTGCTGGCCGCGTGCAGCACCAGACCGCGGATGGCGGGCAGGCCCCGTGCACCAATCGCCGCGCAATCGGTTTGCGCCACCTTCCACCCGCTGGAGGCAAGGTCGGCCAATGGTGTGAAACCCGCGCCGGTCCACACCTCCCAATGGTCCACATTGCCGCCTTTCGCGCGCACCAGGCAGTTGCGTGATTGCCGCGCATCGGCGTCACGGCGCCAGACGATGGAGTAGAGGTCGCCCTGGAACGGGACGATGTTGGTGGCGGAGATGTAGCCGGGCGGGTTCTTCACGTCCGGCGTATAGGTGTCCGGCGGCATCACCACGTGACCCGGCGGAGGCGCGCTGTCGGCAAAAGAACGGCCGCCGTCGCTGGAGCGTAGCGCCACGATGCCGTTGCGCCAGCAGGCGGTGCGCTCGGCCCCGGCCGCGCAGGGTTCGCCATGGCGATAGGGAATGAAGCTGGCGCTGGCGAAGGCGAAGACGTGAGTGCCATCGGTGGTGTGGAAGGCGTGCAGCCAGGTGCGGTCATCCAGCATGGCCGGGTCCCTGGCGCCCTTGGCCGCGAAGCGCACGGTGCAGTCGCGGGCGAGGTGCCGCAGGTCCGGCCCGACGAAGGCGCGGTTGCGGAAGTTCGGCGCGAACAGCACCATCTGCCCCTGCGCGTTCCGAAAGGCCCGCGCTGGCGCATCGGGCAGGTCGGAGGCGTCGCACGCCTGCGTGCGTTGATCGAAGATGATGCTCTCGCCGCCCGCCACCGCAAGCTCCAGCGCATGGGCCGGCACCAGGGCGGAGACGGCGCAGAGGAGCGCAGCGAGGACCGACTGCGCCACCGGCATCGGTCGCGCCGCCCATGTCCGGGACCACCGCGCCCATCGCGCGATGGCAGCACCCAGAGGCCCGCTGCGGGGGCGCGCCCATGCCCCAGACGGGCGCAGACACGGAGAGGCGGAACGCGCCGCCGGAATTGTCAGCGGGTCACTCCGCCGCCACCAGAACCGGTGCGGTGTGCTCCAGCCGATGGGCCATGCCGTTTTCGTCCAGAAAGGCCCGCAATTCCTTGAAGCGCAGCGCATAGGCCTTCTCGAAGGTGGAGAAGTCGGCGCGATCCCACGCCTCGCGGAAGGAGAAGCGGTCCATCTGGCGAATATCGATCGAGGGGATCCCCAGCGTCTGGACGAACTCGCGGGTGCGGGTGTCATAGGTCACGTAGAGCGCGGGGACGCTGTTGGCGAGGGCCAGCAGGTTGCCGTGCAGGCGGAAGCCGGTCACCGCGTCCATCTCCTTCAGGCCGGCCTCGAAATCCTGGACTGCCTCGAACACCGCCAAAGAGGATTTGTACATGCCGATGAGCGGATCGCTGGGGCCGTAGAACCAGTTTTCCGCGGTCAGCGTGGCGATTGCCGCCGACAATGCCGCTTCCGATTGAGGCAACTCGCCCCGGTTGGCATAGTAGATCTGCTTTTCCTCCAACTCTCCGGCACAGAAGATGCGGGTGGGGAACTGTTCTGCCAGGGTGCGGAGCATATAGCGCTGGAGGGTCTGGCTGCCGTGGGTCTTGCGGCGCAACGTGAAGCCCAGCTTGTCAATGTCGCTGCTGCCGACGCGCTTGATGGCGATGGTCGGCTTGCGGTGGCGGAACGCGGTGGGGCAGCCGATGACCCGCACCTTGTTGATGCCGATGGATTTCAACGCCTTTTGCGACAGGTTGCCGCGAATGGCGAGGGAGGTGGAGCGGTCGGCCACCAATTGCAGGAAGCGCTTGGTGGATTCGTTGACATAGTCCTCGGAATTGTCCGGCGTCTGCACGCCGATGCCGAAGGCCATGACCGGCACCTTGGTGCGCTCCAACAGGGCCGTAATGGCGTCCCATTTGCCATTGGTGTTGATGTAGTTGGAGCCGCGCAGGAACAGGAAATCCAGCTGGTTCAGCTTTTCCACATAGGCATCCGTGGGCACCGTGTTCTCGCCGGCATAGATCGGCTGGACTTCCGCGTAGTCCAGGATCCGCAGAGAGGATTCGAACACAAAGCAGTCGCCGATATTGGTGAACAGCTTGGTGGCCTTCTCGGGATCACCATAGGTGTGGGTGACGACGCGGTCGTGATCCACCACCTTGCCCGCGGGCATGAGCACGCCGATCCTGGGGCGGCGAGGGCTGGACGAGGATCCATGGGACTGGCTTGAGAGCATGGGAAAGTCCTCCGCGCACATGGGCAAAGCGACGCCTGCATGCCGGCGATCCGGGCATCCACTGAGCGTCTGGCGAACTGGGTGTTGTGCGAAAGCGTGGTGTCGGTACGCAGCGTCAATCAGATGAGACGCAGTATCGGCATCATGTATGGCCGTGTTGCGGCGCGCAATATTAAAAAAATACTTTGGATTTGCGACTATATTTACCGATGGCGTGCGGTCGCGGTTCTCAGGCTGCCCCGGCGCGCGAGCGCTGTGGCGACGCGCGTCGTCCGACGAGGCTGCCGATCAGCGCCTGTTGCCGGGTGAGGCAGCGCTCCAGATCGTAGGTCTCCAGAATGGTGCGCCTCGCCCGTGTCCGCAGCGCGGCCAGATGGGCGCCGCCCTCCAGCGCCTCGGAGATGCGATCCGCGAGCACGGCCTCGTCGAAGAAGGGGGCGAGGAGTCCGTTCTCGCCATCCCGGATCACTTCTTCCACCGGGGCGGTGGCGGAGCCGATCACCAGGGCGCCGCAGGCCATGGCCTCCAGCACCGACCAGGACAGGACGAAAGGATAGGTGAGATAGACATGCGCCGCGGAGACCTGAAACAGTCTCAACAATGCCGCGTGGGGGAGGGTGCCGAGAAAGACGACGCGCGCCGGATCCAGCCCGGTCTCGGCCATCATGACCTCGCGCCAATTGCGGCCGTCGGCTGGGGCGCGCCCATAGCTGACCCCGTCCCCGCCGGCGACGACGAACAGCGCATCCGGGCGCGTGCGCGCCACCCGCGTGGCGGCGCGCAGGAATTGCGGAAAGCCGCGATAGGGTTCGAGGTCCCGGGCCGCATAGGTGACCACCGGGTCGCCCGGCGCCAGGGTGCGGCCGTCGGGCAGGCGGAAGCGGGCGCGGGGCTCGGGATGAAAAATGCGCAGGTCGATGCCATCATGGCATTGCGCGATGCGGGACTGATAGGCTGCGGGATAGCGGCTCTTCTGCCAGAGTGTCGGGCTGATGCCGCCGTCCATGGCATCCAGGGTCAGCAATTGCGAGCTGTTGCGCAGCCGCAGCCGCTGGCGGTCGTCCAGGGTGACGGTCTCGGCGGGATCGAAGCCGGCATCGCCGCCTTCGGCGCGATGATAATATTCGCAATAGCCGATGAGCGGGGTGTGGGGCCGCACGTCCTTGGCAAAGATCAGTCCGCCCCAGCCCATATGACCCATCAGCAGTTCCGGAGCGCCGTCAATCCGCGCCAGTGCCTCCAGGGTCTCTGCCACGCGGTAGCCGATGCGCACATGCTGTTCCGGCGTGGCGAGATGGGGGGTGGCATCCGCGCGGCGATAGAGCGCGGGTTCCGCCCGGTGACGCACGGTGCGCACGCCCGGGAGCGCGCGATCGCTGGTCTCGCAGACGAGGGTGACCTCCCAGCCTTCGCTGGCGAGGCGGGGGGCGAGATGCAGGAATTGGCCGGGACCCCGGCGATGGACGAGAACGATCCGCATGCGGGTCCTTCGGTACCGAAAATGGAGCCTTGGCTGCATGCCGGGCTCAAGCCGGCCCGCCCCGGATGGGGGCGGGCGCGCGGTCAGGCGTCGCCGTAACGCATGGCATTGGTCCAGACCAGTTCCATACGCCGCAGCATGGTGAAGGCGATGCCGAGGTCCCGCTCCTCGTCGGCGTCTCGGGCCACCAGGCGGTGGTAGGTCTCGTCAACGACGCGGATCTGGTCGCACAAATGACGACCCTTGGCGTCCAGGCGGATGCGGGCCGAGCGGCGATCGCGGGCCGAGGCCGTGCGTTGGATGTAGCTGGCGTCCAGCAGCTGCTTGAGGTTGTAGGACGCGTTGGAGCCCAGATAGTGGCCGCGTTCGAGCAGATCGCGCACCGACAGTTCGTCCTCGCCGATGGTGAACAGCAGCATCACCTGGGGCGGGCTGATGTCGTCGATCCCGAGGCGCAGCAGTTCCACCCGCAGCAGGTCGCAATAGCGTCGATGCACACGCTCGATCACCCGCACCAGTTCCAGGTGGGTGATCATGTCGGCGGCGACAGCGCCCTCGGAGGGAGATGGCGCGGGCTCGGCCCGGTCGCTCGACGCAGGGGCGTAAGGCATCGTCTCAGGCACGAGGTCGCTCCACCGGGAGGGGGAGTCCACCGCCGTCTCTGCGATTAATGTCCGATCATGTTTCTGAGTCATTGCGACAAACCTTTCGTTCGAATTTATCTCGAATTTCGAACTAACCTCCCATCGTGCCGTGTATCAGCGTCGTGGCTGATCGATTTTTCTGAAGTTTATGCCATCATCTCTCCAAACATCAGATGAATAGTGATAGCAAGGGTGCATCTCTCGCGGCTTAATGTGGCGATGATACGCACGTTTGTTGCGATTTTGAAGGTGTTTCGAATTTCGGCCAATAATTTTACGATGGTCGGTAAGAAGGTGGGTATGCAATGCCGGCAAAGCAGCTCGACACGCGAACCCTGATCAAGAATGGCAGGCGAACCTTCGTCGCAGGGCTGGTCTTTGCCGCGGCGCTGAGCGGCTTCATCACCCTGCTGCAACTGACGGTCCCCTTGTTCATGCTGCAAGTACATGATCGAGTTGTGAATTCCCGAAGCTACGACACATTGACCATGTTGGCGCTCCTGGCTGGTGGGGGGCTGATCCTCTACGGCATCCTGGAATATATTCGCGCGCTGACCTTTCAGGCGATGGCCGGCACTCTGGTACGGCGGCTCAACTTGCCGACCCTTGAGGCGGCTCTGGCGGCCTCGGTGGACCATGGCGCCGTCAAGGCCTCGCAGGTGCTGCGGGACCTTGCAGATCTGCGCACATTTCTAACCTCCAGCGCGGTGGCTGCGCCGCTGGATGGCATGTGGTGTCCCATATTCCTGGTGGTTCTGTTCGCTCTCCACCCGTATTACGGGCTCCTTGCCATTGTCTGCGCTGGTATTTTGGTGGCGCTTGGGCTGTTTTCAGACATGTTCACCCGCCAGGTCACAAAAGAGGCCAGCCAGGCGCATATCGAAAACATCTCCCGCATCAGTTCCAGCCTGCGCCACTCCGAGGCCATCGAAGCCATGGGCATGCTTCCCGCTCTGGCGCGGCGGTGGCGGGCCAGCCAGATCCATGCGGCGGACCTGTCGAACCTCGCCAACGGGCGCAGCCGTGGCACCCATGCGGCGACGCGCGTGCTCCGCCTGATGATGCAGATCGGCGCCTTGTCGCTGGGCGCGACCATGGTGATCGAAGGCACCGCCTCGCCGGGCTCGATGATCGGCGCTACCATCATCATGGCCCGTCTGCTGGCCCCCTTTGATAGCCTGACCGACAATTGGCGATCCTGGATCGCCGCCTCTACGGCCTGGCAGCGGATCCGCGAACTGCTGGAAAGCCATCGCTCCAGCCGGGACAGCATCCCCACCCCGCCGTGCCACGGCACGCTTGAGGTGGACCGTCTCATCTACGTGCCGCAGGGCAGCGACCTGCCGGTTCTCAAGGGCATCGGCTTCAAGCTGGAGGCCGGGCAGATCCTCGGCGTGGTGGGGCCGTCTGCCGCTGGCAAGTCCACGCTGGCCCGGCTGATGGTGGGCGCGGCGCGGCCCACCGCAGGCGGGATCTATCTCGACGGGCACAATGTGTATCTGTGGGAGCGTGGCTCGTTCGGCGACATGGTGGGATATCTGCCGCAGTCCGTCTCGCTGCTGGATGGCACCATCCGCGACAATATCGCGCGCATGCGCGAGCCCGATCCGCGCCAGGTCATTGAAGCCGCGCGCATGGCGGGCGTGCATGAGATGATCGGGCGCCTGCCGCTCGGCTATGACACGCCGGTGGGGGACGGGCGCTTCACCTTGTCTGGCGGCCAGAAGCAGCGCATCGCGCTGGCTCGCGCGCTCTATGGGCGGCCCCGCCTGCTGGTCCTGGATGAGCCCAATGCCAATCTGGATGCGGAGGGCGAGGCGGCGCTGATGAATGCCATGCGGGCCATGCGCGACGACGGCGCCACCGTGGTGGTGATCGCCCACCGCCCGGCGATCATGGAGTGCGCGGACAAATTGCTGGTCCTCCAGGAGGGCCGCATCGCGCAGTTCGGCGAGCGCACGTCGGTGGTGGCGACCATCACGCCGCGGGGGGGCCGCAAGGCTGCCCGCTCCACGGGAGATGCCGCATGACGGATAGCGTCGAGCCGATCCGCGCCGTTCCCACCGTCCCCTCTCCGCGCCCCGTGCCGCCGTCCCCGCTTGATTCTGAACGCGGGACACAAGGTCCGGCGCGTCCCGCGCAGGTGCTGGAACCGCAGCGCGGCGCCGCAGAGGCTTGGTATCAGGTGCTGGAACGCGACGAGGCGGAGAGCACCTCCAGCCTGCGGGGGCCGGTGATTGCCGGAACGGTGGCCGTGGTGCTGGGCTTCGGTGGCTTTCTGGGATGGGCCTTCTCGGCGGACCTGGATTCCGCCTCTGTCGCCACCGGCACGGTAATTGTGGATTCCAAGCGCAAGACTGTCAGTCATTTCGAGGGCGGCATCCTCAAAAGCCTGCTGGTGCAGGAAGGGGACGTGGTGCGCACCAACCAGCCCCTCGCCCAACTGGACGACACCCGCGCGCGCTCTGATCTGGGCCAGTATCGCGGCCGGCGCATTGGCTTGCTGGCGAAGCTCGCGCGCCTGCGCGCGGAACAGGCCGGCGCCGAGAGCGTGAGCTTTCCGGAGCCGGTTCTCGATCCCGCAAACCCCATTGCCGTGGACGTGCTCACGGCGGAGAAGCGCCTGTTTCTGCGCCGACACGAAGCCTATGCCAGCAAGGTGGAGATCCAGCACAAGGAGATCGAGCAGCGCGTTGCCGAAGCGGAGTCCCTGTCGGCGTTGATCGACGCCGCGCAGAAGCAGCGGGATTTCATCGGCCAGCGTCTGGTGGGCATGCGGGAACTCACCGAGAGGGGGTTTTTCGGCCGCGCGCAACTGCTTGAGCAGGAGGCGCGCCTGTCGGAGCTGGTGGGCCGCGCGGGCGACTATTCCGCCCAGAAAGCGCGCTCGGAGAAGGCCAAGGCCAGCGCCGAAGCCGCCCTCGCCAGTATCGATTTTGATTGGCAGAGCGATGTGGCAACCCAGTTGCAGGACGCGCAGCTCCAGCTGAACGAGGTGGAAGGCCAGATCACCTCCGCCAAGGACGTGCTCGACCGCCTGACCGTACGCTCGCCACAGGATGGGGCGGTGGTGAATATCCAGGTCCGCACCCCCGGTGGCGCCATTCCCGCAGGCCAGCCCATCATGGATATCGTTCCGGAGAAAGAGCCCATGGTGGTGGAGGCCCGTATCGGCACCCGCGAGATTGTTGCCGTCCAGGTGGGCGGCAAGACGCAGGTGCGCCTCACGGCCTATGACCATCGGGTGCTGGCGCCCCTGGAGGGCAAGTTGACCTATGTGGCCGCGGACCAGACCGTGGATCCGGCAACACAAAATGCCTATTACCTCATTCGCGCGGAGATTGATCCGGCGATCATGAAGCAGCATCCCACCATCAGCCTCTATCCGGGCATGCCGGCCGAACTGCTGGTGCTGAAGAAGCCGCGGCGCGCCATCGACTATCTGCTCGGCCCCGTCTTTGAGAGCTTCAATCGGGCCTTCCGCGAGAGCTGAGCCCTGTCTGTTCCTGCGCCCGTTCCACATTGATGCATGGCAGCATTCCCGGCGCGTCTGGCGCCGCTGGCATGCAGTGCGCCAAAAAAAAGAATGAAATTCGAAGCGGTTTATTTTCACATACATGCAGAACTGCATTCGAATAAGTCGTAACAGCTAAGTCTAAGGCCATAATATTCCTTAAAGAAAACGCTTTTTGCCCTTTCTTGAGGGCCTGACGTTGCGTATGATGCACTGCGTCGAAGCTGCAATTATTCGTGTTGCAGTTGCGTCATTGTCGGACGTGAAGTTGAGCGCGTCCGCCCATGGGGTGGACCAGGACGAAGACTCGTCTGTCCTGGAAATCTGCCTCTGTAACCTGATCCAGAGCGTTGCTGCTGCTTCGGCAAGCCGAGCCAGTGGTGTGCCCTTTGGAATGATGGAGACGGCCATGGCGACCATTGAAGGAAGTGCCTACGACGACGCGCTTCTGGGAAGCCGGTTCCACGATGCCATCCTTGCTCACGGCGGGGATGACAGCGTGTTTGCCGGCGCTGGACACGATCTGGTCTTCGGCCAAAGCGGGAGTGACAGCCTGTTTGGCGAAGATGGCGACGATACGCTCTTTGGCGGCGCAGGAGAGGATCAACTCTTCGGCGGCGCCGGACATGACTTGCTGTCGGGGGATTCCGGCAGCGACTACCTCGATGGTGGTCTCGGCGACGACCATGTGCTCGGGGGCGCCGGCGACGATGTCCTGCTCGGCGGCGCCGGTGCGGATTTCCTCTCCGGCGGCTCGGGGAGCGACCTGCTGGCCGGCGGCGCGGGAGACGACATTCTCTCCGGCGGGTCCGGCAACGACGTCTTCTTCTTCTCCGGTGGTGGCGGCAATGATGTTGTGCTGGACTTCCGGGCCGGCAGCGACCTGCTCGAGATCAGCAAGGGCATCAACGGCACCGATATCACCAGTGCCGACGATGTGGCGGCGCGCGCGACCGATGTGGGTGGCAACACCGTCATCGATCTCGGCAACGGTGACACGGTCACATTGCACAATGTGAGCGTGGAAGACGTCCAGGATCATCCCTCCACCTACTTCCTCGTCCACTGAGGAAGCCCCCGGCGGCCGTTGTGCCGCCGGCGGTTGCTGCCCGACCGGTGTCCCCCGCCAGTCGGTCGGCCGGTGCCCGCGAGACCATCTCGCGGGTGCCTCCTTCCCGGATATTTTCATGGCCTCGCCTCCGGGCGACGGCCGCGAAATCGCTGCCTCAAGCCCACAGCCAAGGTGACAGCCCATGCTCGAGCCTGCCCGCGAGGTCTTCACCCCGGTCATCATCTCCTCGGCACCCGTGCCGTCGGACGGACCGCAGTTTTTCGCCCTTGGCGGCAGCATCGTGATGCTGGCGTGGGACGCTGAAAGCCGGGTCTGGAGCGGGGGACGGCTGGAGCCGGTGTCCGGTCCGCCCTTGGCGCCCGTGGGGACCTTGCGGTTGCAGCGGGAGGATGGCGGCACCCGGCTGCTGTTCGCCTTCCGCAGACCCGAGACGCCGGTATCGCTCGCCCTGTTCGCCGGCGTTGTCGGCCAGAGCCTGGAGGTCGAGGTTGATCCGGCCGCTGACCTGCCAACAGCCAATGTTGAGTGGTTGCTCAAAGGATTGACCGCGGCCGCGCGGGTGTCTCTTCTCACCACATTCCTCGACACCTGGGCCAGCATCTTTCGCCTGCGCAACAGCCGCTCCTTTGCCCGCTTGGTCTATGCTCTGGCCGCCGCCAGTATCGGCAAGGCGGCCGTGGTGCGGGCCGTGGCAAAGCTCGACGGGCGCACCGCATTGGTGGAGGGCGGACTTCCCGCCGGGGTCGACGCCCCTTCAGCCCTGCATCGCATCGCGCCGGGCAGTTTCGCCCGCATTGGCGGCGTGCCCTTGATCGGGGCACCGGATACGCGCGGACAGCGACGCCTATATCTGGCTTTGGAGGCCGTGGATGCGGAGCCGGGCACCCTGGTGCTCATGGGCGGGCCGAAGTGGCTGGCGGTGCGCCAGTTGGAGGTGCCGGCGAGCCTGCCGTCGCTGGCGCGCTGGTGGCGAGCGCAGGGCAAGCCGGACCCGGTGCTGCGCGAATATGCCGTTGCCCTGGCCGCGCAGGGCGCGCCGGCTGCCCACGCCGCCGCGGTCGAACTGCAACTCCACTGTCCGCTTCAGCCGCGGGCCCTGAACGGCGGGCCTCATCTGCCGTCCGCTGAACTGGATCTGGCGCTGGCCACCACGGCCGGCATGCTGGTGGGAGGCTGGGTCAGGGATCCGCTGAACATGATCGCCGGTCTCGATCTGCTGGATGGCGACGCGGCGGTGGCGCTGTCTCCGACCCGCCATGATTTCTCCGGCGTGGTCGGGCAGGGGGATGAGGCGGTGTCCGTCTCCGGCTTTGCCGCGTTGGCCGGTACAGCGCGCGCCGTGCCGCTGCTTCAGCCCCGGTTCGCCGTCAATCTGAAGTCCGGGGAGCGGCACATTCTGGTGCCCCCGCCGCAGCCGGTGGACCTGGCGGAGAAGCGGTCGCGGGCGCTGAAAGCGATCCCGCCGCAATTCCTCACCGAGACTGCGCTTGCCCAGTGTCTGGGGCCGGCCTTGGCGGCAATCCAGCGCGACCTGCTGGCCGCCCTCGCCGCGCCGCGGGTTGTCACCATCGGGGAGCGTGTGGCGGCGCCCGCGGTGTCCATCGTCGTGCCGCTGTATCGGGTGCTGGAGTTTCTCCGGTTCCAGCTGGGCGCCTTCGCCGCCGATCCAGCCCTGCGCCGGGATGCGGAAATCATCTATGTGCTGGATTCCCCCGAGCAGGCGGATGGCCTCGAGCATCTGCTGCGCGGGCTGCACATCCTCTACGGCATCCCCCTGGTGCTGGTGGTGATGGCCCGCAACGCCGGCTTTGCCGCCGCCAGCAATGCGGGGGCGTGGGAGGCACGGGGCACGGTCATTGCCCAGGTGAATTCCGATGTGATCCCGGTGGCGGCCGGATGGCTCTCGCCCCTATGTGCCGCGCTGGCCACCGATGGCGTCGGGGCGGTCGGGCCGAAGCTGCTGTTCGATGACGGCTCGCTCCAGCACGCGGGCATGTACTTCGCCCGTGGCGCGCGCGGCCAATGGCTGAACCACCATTTCCATAAGGGCATGCCGCGCGATTATCCCGCGGCCTGTCTGGCCCGCTCTGTCCCGGCGGTCACCGGCGCCTGCGTGCTGATGCGCCGGGCGGTGTTCGAGGCCGTGGGCGGCTTCACCGAGGATTATGTGATCGGCGATTATGAGGACAGCGACCTGTGCCTGAAGGTGCGGGCGACGGGCCTCGATATCCGCTACGTGCCCCAGGCCGAGCTCTATCATCTGGAGCGGCGCTCCATGCAGGTGAGTCCCGATCACGCGCGGGGCACCGCCTCCGCCTACAATGCTTGGCTCCATGCGCAGCGCTGGAGCGACACCATGGGCGCGCTGATGGCCGCCTCCTCCCACACCAGGAGCGCCGCATGAATGTGCACGCCGTCCCGTCGCAGAACGTCCCAGCGGCCCGCCTTCCAGCGGAAACCGAGTGGCTGCTGGAGCACATCGCCCAGAACCGCTTCCTGCCGCAGCCGCCCGCCGACAGCATCTTTGTGGGTGACGGCGACTTCCAGGCCATCGGCGCCGAATTCCTCCGCCATTTTGTGACCTTGGGGGGCCTGCGCCGCAGCCATCGGGTGCTGGATGTGGGCAGCGGAATCGGTCGCATGGCCGTGCCGCTCACCCAATATCTGCATCCCGAGCGCGGCAGCTACGAGGGCTTCGACCCCGTTCTCGACGGGGTGATGTGGTGCACCACGACCATCACGGCGGCCTATCCGCGCTTCCGTTTTCAGAAGCTCGATGTGGCCCATGCGCTCTACAATCCTGGCGGCGTCGTTTCCGGCGTCGAGATGTCGCTGCCATACGCCGATGCGAGTTTCGATTTCGTCGTGATGGTGTCGGTGGCGACCCATCTGCCCGCCGATGAGCTTGCCACCTACCTGCGCGAGATTTCGCGCGTCCTGGCGCCCAGCGGTAAGCTGTTTCTCACCGCCTTCGTGCTGGACGAGCGGGCCCGTACCACCGAAGGGCGCGATGCGCGCTTGGGCTTCGCGCGAGACGGGGAGGGGCCATGTTGGTTCGCCAACCCGCAGGCGCCGTTGGCAGCGGTGGGTTTCGACGACGGCTTCATTGATGAGCTGTTGCACACCTCAGGCTTCGACATTGGACTGAAGAGCCTCGGCCATTGGCGGGGTGTGTCGGCGGAGCACTACCAGGATGTGTTCGTCGCCATGAAGCGGGGAGGCCGCCCATGAGCCCTCGCATTCTCGTCGTTGCGCACAATCATCCCGATCTGCATCCCGGCGGCACCGAGATCTTCGCCCACGATCTGTTCAAAGCCTATCAACGGGCCGGATCGCAGGCGCTGTTCCTGGGCGCCACCAACACGCTGCACCGGGAGGCACGTCCGGGCACGTCGTTCCAGACCGTGGGCAAGGCCAAGGACGAGATCCTGCTGTGGTCCGGTCATTTCGATCGGTTCAACATGAGCCAGATCGACCTCTATGGCGTGGTGCCGGATCTGGTGGCGCTGCTGGAGGACTTCCGTCCGGACATCGTCCACCTGCACCACCTGCTGCTGATCGGCGCCGAGTTTCCGGCACTGGTCCGGCGCATCCTGCCCCAAGCGCGCATCGTGATGACATTGCATGATTACTATTCCATCTGCGCCCATGACGGATTGATGGCGCGCACCAAGGACGGGCAACGGTGCCTGGCCTCGGGACCAGACGCCTGCCATCGCTGCTTTCCCGAGATAGCCGCCGATCGCTTCCTGCTGCGCGAGCACCATCTGAAGACGCACCTGGCCTATGTGGACCAGTTCGTCGCCCCCAGCCGCTTCCTCAAGGCGCGTTATGTGGATTGGGGCCTGGATGCGGCGAAGATCGAGGTGATCGCCAACGGGCGCCCGCTGACATCGGCAGCGCCGTTCCGGACCCCGCACGAGGGCCGGCGCGCGTCGTTCGGCTATTTCGGCAATATCAATCCCTGGAAGGGGATGAAGGTGCTGCTGGATGCGGCCCGCCGCCTGATTGCCTGCGGCGTCGACTTCGAGCTGCGGGTCCATGGTGCCGCGCTCTACCAGAACGAGACCTTCACCGCCGAGATCGATCGGCTGTTCGCCGATACGGATTCCCATGTGCTGCGGCTCGGCGCCTACGAGCGCCATGAGGTCGGGCAACTCATGGCGGCGGTGGATTGGGTGGTGATGCCCTCGGTGTGGTGGGAGAATGCGCCGCTGGTGATCCAGGAAGCGCAGATGCACCGGCGCCCGGTCATCACCAGCGGCATCGGCGGCATGGCCGAGGCGGTGCGCGATGGGGTGGATGGCCTGCATGCCTTGCCGGGCGATGCCGCGGATCTTGCCGGCATCATGCGCCGTTGCGCCGAAGATCCCGCTTTGTGGCGGCGCCTGTCGGTTGCGACGTTGCCGCCACCCTCCATCGACGCCGTGGCCGCCCGCTATCTGCGCCTGCTCGGCCTGAAGTCAAACGCTGCGGCGCCGCTCCCCACACCGACCGCGGCCATGGCCGCACCGTCGAGCGGCGCGCGCTCATCCATCGTCGCAGCCTGAGGAGGCCCGCATGACGCTTGCGCACGCCACCCACCCGACAGCGGCAAATGACGTATCGGCAGCCGCGACGGCGGCCCAAGCGGCCGCCCAAGTGGTTCCGAAAGCGTCGCCCCCCGTCGCCGCAGCTGTGGCGCGCAAGCCGGCCGCTGTTGCAACTGCGGCTGATGCGACACCGAAAGCGGCCCCCAAGGCGGCGGTCAAGTCCGCACCTGCACCAGCGTCTGTGGCATCGAACAGCCCGCAGCCGGCACCCGCTGCGCCTGCGGCCGGTGAGGCGAGTGCCCTCGCCGGGCGGGTGGATGCGGTGGACAATGGCCAGCTGTTCGGTTGGGTGTGGGATCGCAATCGGCCGGAAGCCAGGCTGCTGGTGCGCGTCCTGCTGGATGGGGTGGAAGTTGCCACGGGCATCGCCGACAAGCCGCGCGTGGACCTGCGCCGCAATGGCATCGGCGACGGGCATCACGCTTTCACCCTCGACCTGCCCCCCAAGGCGCTGCAATCCCCGGAGCGCCTGACTGTCATCGCGGTGACGGTGGACCCGGCGGCGGAACTGGTTCTGCGCCGTCCCTCCGCGGATGAGAAAGCGGCGGAGGCGGCGGTGGCCGCGCCCATGGCGCGGGTGCTGGATCGCCTGGATCTGCTCGTGGCCGCGCAGCGGCAATTGCAACTGGGCCAGCGCGACACCGGCACAAGCCTGAAGGAAACGGCGCAGCGCCTTGATGCCATGTCGGACCATGAGGCGCGGCTGGAGCAAGCGCTGGGAACAGTTCGCGCCGGCCAAAGCGATCTGGAGATCCGGCTGGATCAGATGGAGATCTTCCTGACCCGCTTCGACACCACGCTCGCCGGCTTCGACAATCGCCTTCAGGCACTGGGGGAGCAGGGCCGCAACGAGATCAAGCCGCAGTTCTTCGCGCTCGCGGTGCTCATCGGGGTGGGCCTTGGCCTTGCCTTGGCCATCGGCCTGAAAATCTGAGGACCGCCCCATGCAGGATCCCCATTCCCCCGATCGCACCGCGGAGCGTTCCGCTGCTGCCGAGCCCTACGGCTTGCCGCTGGATGGGGAGACGGCTCTGGTCGCCGCAGTCGATGAGGGGCTTGCCCTCATCGCCGGCGTCGGCGACCTGCCTGCGACGGTGCAGGCCTTGCTGAATGGCGATCCCAGTGCCACGGCACAGGCGGCTGCGGTGTGCTGGCGTCGCCCGGATGCGCCGAGCGAAATCCGCTCGGGCTTTGCCGCTCTGGTGCCTCTGGCGGCCTTGGGGCGCGGGCGCCTGACCTCCATTACCTTTCGCCGGGCCGGCCACCCGGCGCGCTACGCCCTGGCGCGCCGCCCCCTGACCATGGAGGCGGTGTTGCAGGCGGTGGCGGAGGATGCCGGGCCCGCCGCTGCCACGGTGGTGGACGGCATCGTCGAGGCGTTGTTGTCCGGCAAGCCTACCGCCCGGCGGCTGCGGGCAGTGGCGGCCATGGCCCAGGCGGTGGCGCGCCCCGACGGCTTTGTGGAAGTGCTCGGGGCCAATGAGGATGGCGATATCTTCCTCCAGGGCTGGGCCGCGGATCTGGTGCCGGGCCGGGCGCGGGTGCTGGCCATCGGCGCCGAGCCGGCGCTGGCGGAGTTGGATAACGCGTCCTTCCCGCGCGAGGACCTCGCCGGGCGCAGCCGGGGCTTTGCCGGCCTGATGAGTGCGCAGGACAAGCTTGATACCGGGAAGCTGCAAAAGATCCTGTTTCGGGCGCGGGACGGATGGCGGGCCATTGCCGTTTACGAGCGCCGGGTGGTGCTGGAGATCCGCGACGTTCCGGCCCATGTGCGGGCCGTGCTGCCACGCCTCACCGCGCCGACCGACGTGCTCGCCAAGCTGAAGGACGCGGGCAACCGCTTCGACGGCCGCGACACCGTGAGCGAACTGAAGATCCCCGTGCGCCTTGGCATCGATTTCGCCCTGATGGTGGATGGCGGCGGCGTGTTGGTGTCCGGCTGGCTGGCGGACTGCGAGGACCACGTGCGCGGCGTCGCGCTGAAGGTGGGCAAGGCCGGGGTGCGCATCGACGAGGGCTGGACCCGCCAGCCGCGCCCGGATGTCACCCGCGCCTTCCTGGCCGATCCGCTGTTCGCGGCGCTGGATCCCAACCGCCATGCCCACGGCTTCCTGGCGTTTGCGCCGCGGGTCGCCGGCAGCGCGCGGGATGCGGCCTATCTGGAACTCACGCTGGACAGCGGCCCGGCCTATCGCCCCTTGCCGCTGACCCGCGCCGCACCGCGCCAGGTGCTGGCGCGCTTGTCGTCGGCTCTGGAGCCTCGCTCGGTGGCTGCGGCCCATGTGGTGGAGCGCCAGCTCGGCCCCATGGTGCAGTCCCTGGAACGGCGGGTGGCGAGCGGCCGGGTGGTGAGCGACGCGGTCGGCTTTGATGGCGGCGCGCCGCTGGTGATCGTGGTGGGGGTCGATGAGGGCGCGGCGCAGGTGGGCGTCCTGCTGGCCTTGCTGGCGCTGGAGCCGGCCACCCGCGCCTTGCCGATCATCGTGGCGGTGCGGGAGGACGGCTTCGACGAGGTGGCCGCCGAGGTGCGCCGGCTGGCGGAGTTCTATGGCCTGCGGCTGCGGCTGGTGCGCGCGGATGGCGCCGAGGACGTGTGCGATGCCCTGGAAGCCGGGGTGCGGGCAAGCACCGCCGAGCATCTACTGCTGATGTGCGCCCATGTGCTGCCGCGCGCCACCGGCTGGCTGCCGCGCCTGGAGCGGGCCTATCGCGCCCGCGGCGGCAAATGCCTGGTGTCGCCCACCTTGCTGTTCGAGGACGATTCCATCCGCTGGGCCGGCACCATGCTGGATGGGGACGGAACCGGCCGTCGCCTGAACGATCGGTTGGTGGGCTATCCCCGGGCCGCCGTGGACGGCGCCGAACCCACCGAGGTGACCGCCGGCACGGTGGAGTGCTGCATCTTGCCCCGGACCGCCTTCGAGGCCGTGGAGGGCTTTACCCGTGGCTATCTGGGCATCGCCGAGAAGCGGCTGGACCTGGCCCTGAAGCTGCGCCTCGGAGGCACGCCCTCGGTGTGGGTGCCGGACGTGGAAATGGTGTGTGCCGACGAGACCAGCGAAGGCGCGGCGGGGCCGGCGGCGGCGTCCTGGCACGGTCTGGTGCGCCGGGTGGATCGCTGGGCTTTTGACCGGCGCTGGTCCCTCGCGGTGGCGAACATGCGGAGCTGATGACCATGAACGCACAGCCCAACCCCTCCTCACCCTTGCCCTCGTCTCCCTTGCCTTCGATCCCGGTGGCGCGCGCAGCCGCCGCGGACGATCTGCGGGTACTGGTGATCTCCCACGCCCATCCCAGCTATTCGCTCGGCGGGGCGGAAGTGGCCTCGCACAATCTGCATAAGGGGCTGAACGCGGTGGGCGGGGTGTCGTCCCGTTATCTGGCGCGGGTCGCCAGCCCGGTGCCGCGCCATGGCGCCTCCGCGCTCATGAGCCTGCGGCAGAGCGATGACGAGATCCTCTATCACGCCGACGATTACGACCACTTCCTGCTGTCGAACCGCAACACCGACGATATCCGCCGCGACTTCCTGCGCTTCGTCACCGATGTGCGCCCGGATGTGGTGCACTTCCACCATATCCTGGGGCTCGGCCTGGAAACGCTATTCGCGGTGCGCGACGCCCTGCCGGACACCCGGATCGTGGTGACGTTCCACGAATTCCTGTCCTTGTGCCACCACCACGGGCAGATGGTGAAGACGGCGGGCATGAAGCTGTGCCAGCGGGCGTCGCCTACCGAGTGCCATGCCTGTTTCCCGGACATCTCTCCCGCGCGCTTCCTGCAACGGGAGCGGTTCGTGCAGTCCATGCTGGAACTGGCGGACCACTATGTCTCGCCGAGCCATTTCCTGGCCCAGCGCTTCATCGAATGGGGGCTGGACGGCAGCCGCATGTCGGTGATCGAGAACGGCCTCGACATTGCCGAGACCGCGCCGCCAAGGCCGCTCACGGGGCCGGCCAAGCGGCGGGGCAGCTTTGCCTATTTCGGCCAGATGACCCCCTACAAGGGCGCCGACGTGCTGCTGGATGCTGTGGGCCGGGTGCCGGAGAGCGTGTGGGGCGAGGACGCCCGCATGATGATCTTCGGCGGCAATCTGGAGCGCCAGCCGCCCGCCTACCAGGCCAAGATCGCCGCCCTGGTGGAAAAGGCTGGCGACCGGGTGCGCTTCTACGGCTCCTATCAGAATGCGGAGATGCCGCGGCTGATGCGCTCCGTCGACTGGATGATCATGCCCTCGGTGTGGTGGGAGAACTCGCCGGTGGTGATTCAGGAGGCGTTCTTCCATGGCCGCCCGATCATCGCCTCCAACATCGGCGGCATGGCGGAGAAGATCCGCGACGGCGTGGACGGCCTGCATTTCCGCGTCGGCAGCGCCGAGGATCTGGCCGACCGCCTGGTGGAGGCGCTGACCGACGACACGCTGTGGGATCGCCTGCGCGGCGGCATCCGGGCACCCGACACCCATCTGGGCTTTGCCCGCACCCATCTCGATCTCTACCGGCGCCTGCGTTCGCAGCGACCGGACATCCCCAGCGCTCCGGCCCCCGAGGCCGTGGCGCGCACCGCCTGAGGTTTGACACCTCGGAATCCAGAGGGAGGCACGAATGGCCCGCGTACTCGTCATGATCCCGTCGGGAGAAGTCTACGACCACGACTGCGTCCGCTGGTATAATTACAAGGATGTCCAGCGCAGCATCGACCACTACCACAACATCGGCGACGCCTTCGTCTATGATTCATCGCTGAAGTTGATGAATTTCGACAAGCTCGGCGTGCTGCCCATCGCCAGTCCCAACATGGACGACATCGATCGCCTGCGGGAAGAATATGACTATGTGTTCCTGCGCGGTTCGAACTACGTGCACAACCATATGAAGTGGCAGCATACCATCGAGGTGCTCAAGCGCCTCAAGCTGCCGGTGATCGCCTTCGGCATCGGCGCCCAGGCCCCGGTGAAGGGCAATATGGAATTGTCCGAGGAGACCAAAACGGTCCTGCACATGATGGCGGACTCATCCGTCTCCATCGGCGTGCGCGGGGCCTATTCGGCGCAGGTGCTGTGGGACATCGGCATCCGCAACATCCGCATCGTCGGCTGCCCCACCGCCTTCCGCCGCAATGATCCGAATCTTGCCATCACCCTTCCGCCACTGGAGGAGATCAAGCAGGTGGGCATCACCTGTCGCCGCGAGGTCTCGCCAGCCTATGCCCAGGACATCAAGCGCTACCTCACCTTCCACCGCGACCTGGTGAAGGAATGCGCCAGCCGCTTCGATGTGGTGCTGATGGCCCAGGGCGAGGTGGAGGAAAAGAAGATCGTGTTCGGCACCGCCGAGCAGCGGGAAGAAGCCATCGCCGCCCTGAAGGCCAACAAATGGGTCTCCGACTGGTACATGGACGACGAGATCGAGCGGCTTTACCGCGAGCGCCTGTTCTATTCCGACGTGGTGGCGGACTATGAGGCGCTGGTGCAGCAGAAGGATCTGGTGCTGGGCTATCGGCTGCACGGCAATCTGATGGCGCTCTCCAACGGCACGCCGTCAATCTACTTCACCTATGACAGCCGCACGGTGGAGTTCGCCGAGACCTACCAGATCCCCAGCTACGACGTGTTTTCCAAGAAGGAGTTCCAGCTGGAGGATTATTGGGACCAGGGCCTGTTCAACAAGTTCAATCGGGCCTGGGCCACGACCTATCGCGAGATGAAGACCTTCCTCGACGAGAACGGGGTCGACAACAAGATGGTGGACACCCGCCACACGCCGGGCATGCGGGCGGCCCTGCCGGGTGTGCCTGACCGCAAGGTCGCCTGAGCTTCAGGTGCGATGGAGGGGGCGGCGCATGCTGCCCCCCTCGTCCCCGCCTTCGGATCAGGCGCGATCTCGCCCCGTCGGCGGCCTTGAGCCGTCTTGCGACGGAGGCGTCTGCCCTCGGGATGGGGCGCGGGCAATTTTCGAGAAGGACCCGCTCAGGACTTCGTCCGCTCGGCAGGTGTCAACGCACGGTCCAGCGCGGTGCGCATGGCGGCGATGTCGCCCACAAGACGAAACACCTTCAGCCGCGCCGTGGCGCCGGAGGTCAGGCGCACAGCGGAGGGCGCGATGCCCGCTGCCGCGGCCAGCACCTTGATCACCGCCGCTGTGGCGGCCCCATCCTCGGGGGCCGCCCGCACACGGATCTTCAGCACCTCGCGTCCATCGGACAGCATCACCGTGCCGTCCAAGGCGTCCCGACCGCCCTTGGGCGTGGCCCGGACGCTGACCTCCAGCGCGTCTGGTATCTCGCGCCAGAAGGCCATGGGGCTCAGAACACGTAGGGGTAGATGTAGAGGCCGATCACCCGCTCGATGAAGAAGATGAGCAGGATCAGAACCATCGGCGAGAGATCGATGCCGCCCAGGCTGGGCAGGACGGAGCGGATGGGCTTCAGCACCGGTTCGGTCAGCCGGAACACGATGTCGCCAATGGTGCGCACCACAGGGTTGTAGGCGTTCACCACATTGAAGGCGATCAGCCAGGACAGCACGGCCGAGGCGATCAGCACCCAAACGTAAAGCTGCAGCACGAGCAGGATGACATCAAGAAGGGCGCGCATGGGCAGAAGGATCCTCGTCTGGCTCGCCACCGGGGTGCTCGCCTGAAAAGAGACGGGCGCCGTCCGGGCGATTGCAACATCGCTGCGCAGCAATAGCCGGGGAGGCCACCCGCAAACAAGGCCGATGATGGGTGGCGATGCCCGAGCGCCCGGTGCGCAACCGACGGGCACCCGGTCGGTGCGGAAGGCCTCGCTGGTGCCGGAGTCCTCGCCCGATGCGCGGACGCGGCCGGCCTGCGGCATGATGTGTCGCTCCCGGGTCTCGATTCTGCCACCGCGTCCCCCACATAAGAAGGGCTGGCAGACGGGCAGGGTGTCCTTCAGCTTGACTCCCCGCACAGTGGGGGGCAGCTTCCGCCCGCCCCACGGTGGGGCAGAACGATCCTCAAACCCATGGGCGTGCATGCGTAGCTATTTGGACTTCGAGAAGCCGGTGGCCGAGCTCGAGGCGAAGGTGGAAGAACTGCGTGCCCTCTCTTCGCCCGACGGGGTGGGGATCGGTGAGGAAGTCCTGCGCCTGGAGGCCAAGGCCGGCGAGGCATTGACCCAGCTCTATGCCAATCTCACGCCGTGGCAGAAAACCCTGGTGGCCCGCCATCCGGCGCGGCCGCATTTCGGCGATTTCGCCAAGGGCCTGTTCACCGATTTCACGCCGCTGGCCGGCGACCGCAAATATGGCGAGGATGAAGCCATCATCGGCGGTTTTGCCCGGTTCCGCGGTGAGGCGGTCTGCGTCATCGGCCACGAGAAGGGCTCCACCACCGAGACCCGCATCCGGCACAATTTCGGCATGGCGCGGCCGGAGGGCTACCGCAAGGCCGCCCGGCTGATGGAACTGGCGGACCGCTTCGGCCTGCCCATGATCTCGCTGGTGGATACCGCCGGCGCCTATCCCGGCATCGGCGCGGAAGAGCGCGGGCAGGCGGAAGCCATCGCCCGCTCCACCGATGCCTGCCTGGCCCTGGGCGCCGCCAATGTCGCCGTGGTGATCGGTGAGGGCGGCTCCGGCGGGGCCATCGCCATCGCCGCCACCAACAAGGTGCTGATGCTGGAGCACGCCATCTACAGCGTGATCTCGCCGGAAGGGGCCGCCTCGATTCTCTGGCGCGATACCTCCAAGGCGCAGGAAGCGGCCACCAACATGAAGATCACCGCCCAGGATCTGGTGCGGTTCGGGGTGGTGGACGGCATCGTGCGCGAGCCCTTGGGCGGCGCCCATCGCGATCCCGCGGCGGCGATCGAAGCCACCGGTGACGCCATTGCCGAAGCGTTCGAGTCCCTGGCGGGTCTGGATGCGGATGCGGTGAAGAAGGCCCGGCGCGCCAAATTCCTGGCCATTGGCCGCACGCTCAAGGTTTGAGGCGTCGTTAGCGACATTCGTGGTTAACGCCAGCCTGACGCAAGGAACCATCTCATCTTGGCCGCAATTGGCCCATCCTGTGCGGTTCAGGGTGAGGTTTCTTCCGTGTTTTCGCCATCTTGCGGTAACCCGCCGGCAAGGGTAGAGAGCCTAAAACACTCACTCACCGCGTCCGGTTCGGACCCAGGAGTTCCGTGTTGACCCGTCCGATGAAGATGTTCTCCCGCGCGCGGCTTGCGGCCTTGGCTGTAACGGCGTCGCTTGCCCTCGCCGGCTGCAATGGACAGAACGACGATACCTCGGCACGTTCGCGGCAGCCGCTGAGCGCGAAGATTCTGAGCATCATGTCCGAGAAGGATATGGCGCCGCAAAGCCCGATCCTGGTGCGGGTGTTCAAGGAGGAAGCCGAGCTTGAGGTCTGGAAGACCACCGGCAGCGGCACCTATGCCTTGCTCAAGACCTATCCCATCTGCCGCTGGTCGGGCGAACTTGGACCCAAGGTCAAGGTGGGCGACCGGCAGGCGCCGGAGGGGTTCTATAACATCACCCCTGGGTTGCTGAACCCGAACTCCAATTACTATCTGGCCATCAACACCGGCTTCCCCAACGCCTTTGACAAATCCTACGGGCGCACCGGTGATTTCCTGATGATTCACGGCGATTGCTCGTCGTCCGGCTGCTATGCCATGACCGATGAGCAGATTGCCGAAATCTACGCACTGGCGCGGGAATCGCTGGCGGGTGGGCAGCGCTCGTTCCAGATTCAGGCCATGCCGTTCCGCATGACACCGGAAAACATGGCGCGCCACCGCAACAATCCCAACATGGCCTTCTGGCGCAACCTCAAGCAGGGCTATGACCATTTCGAGGTCACGCACCTGGAGCCGAAGGTGAATGTGTGCGGGCGCCAATATGTGTTCGACGCGCAGCCCCCGGCGGGCCAGGCGTTTGAGCCGTCCCTGGCCTGTCCGAACTATACCGTCCCCGACGTCATCGCCAGCGCCGTTAGCGCCAAGCAGCGCAGCGACGATGCCAAGGCCGCAGCGCTCGCCCCCAGCACGCCGCTGGCGCCGATCCGCACCGGCAAGGACGGCGGCATGAACCCGGTGTTCCTGGCGAAGTTCCAGCCGGAAACCGCGGGTGATCGCATCGCTTTGGCCTCCGCGCCTTTGCCGGGCACCATCCCCCCCCACGCCCGGCCGCCGAAGACCGATGAGGAAGTCGCGCTGTCCAATCCGGCGTTGGCGCAGAAGCCCGCGACCTTGGCTACCCGGCCGGGAGCGCCGGACCAGCCGGTGCAGGCTGCGGCTTCCGGTTCGGGCGAGGCCCGTGTCGCCAATGCGGACACCGGTTTGTCCTTCGGGAAGATGCTCGGGTTCGCCGGGGCGGCGCCCCAGGCGCCTGCCGCGCAAGCGGTTTCCGCCGCCACGTCGAGCGCCCCCTCTGCCGCGGCAGCCCCTACGCCACGTACGGCCACCGCGGTTGCGGCAGGCACCAGCCTCTATGCCTCCAAGCCGGCGACGGCGATGCTCTCCGCCACGCCGGCCCCGTCCGGTCCGCGCGGAACGGACGGGGCCGTTGTCCAGAAGCCCACCCAGACCGCCAGCGCCGATACCGGCGCGGCGCAGGCGTCGGTGTTGATGGGCGCGGTGCCCATCGTCACGCCGGGCACGTTCGGAAACTGATCCCGGCTTGATTTTTCGGCTTTCAGAGCCCGGCGCAGATGGCCTGCGCCGGGCTTTTTCATTTGGAGCGCCGTGAAAAGAGCGGCGCGCGTGGGGCGTGCGGCCTGGGCGCCGCCGCGGACGTTTGCGCGCCTCTGGGCGCGCCGCGGTCGCGCGGAGCCAAGTCGGGCGCAGCCGTGGCCTTCCGCGCCCTGGCGGATGCTGCAAGCGCATTGGAAGCCGCTGCGGGTTGACCAATCGTGCCACGCAGGGCTATTGAAGGCCTCTGATCAACCCGCGACGGAGGGGCTAATGTTCTATGTCATGCCCCTTTCGGGGATATCGTCCGGCAGCCGCTAGGGTTGCCGGCGCGGGCGCGCCTTTCGCCGTCCGCTTGCGCCTGAGGGCGCGCATCAGGGTTCCGGCACGGGCCGGCCCTCAGCCAAATTCCCAAACTACAGAAGGCCGGCGCCCGCTTGTGCGCTGCCGGATAGGTCCATGTCTCTGCATCGTACCCATAAGCGCCCCGGCGTGTTCAGGATGGTTTTTGTCTTCCTCTGGGGCCATTGGCGCCATCGGCCGGGGCTGATCGCTGCCATCATGGGCGCCATCTCGGTGTCCACGCTGTGCGAAGTGCTGGTGCCGCTGTTCGCCGGGCGGCTGGTGGATGCGCTGGCGCGCGCCGAAGCCACGCCGGGGATGGCGGAGCGGCTGTTGGCCCGGACCACCGCGGTGGAAGCGTTCGCGGTCATTCTCGGGCTGGGCGTGCTGATGGTGGCGCTGCGGCATGGGGCGTTCGTGGGCATCGTCCGGCTCACCTTGCGGATGATGTCGGACATTGCCCAGCAAGCCTTTGCGCGGGTTCAGCATTTCTCATCCGACTGGCATGCCAACGCCTTTGCCGGTTCCACCGTGCGCAAGATCTCGCGCGGGATGTGGTCGCTGGATCTGCTCAACGACACCTTGCTGGTGGCCCTGCTGCCATCGGTGATGGTGCTGGTGGGATCCGCGGTGCTGCTGGGGCTGCAGTGGCCGGTGATGGGGGCGGTGGTGGCCGTTGGGGCGGTGGTGTTCGTGGGCATGACGGTGGGGCTGTCGGTGGCCTATGTGGCTCCGGCAGCACGCCTTTCCAATGCCTGGGACACACGGGTGGGCGGCACCCTGGCCGATGCCATCGGCTGCAATGCGGTGGTCAAGGGCTTCGGCGCCGAGGGGCGGGAAGAGGCGCGATTACAAGGGGTTCTGGGCAAATGGAACGTCCGGACCCGGCGCACCTGGATGGCCGCCACCTGGAGCGGAACGGCGCAGCTGTTCGCGTTGCTGGTGCTGCGCACCGCCATCATCGGCACCGGGCTGATCCTGTGGTGGCAGGGGCGGGCGACACCGGGAGAAGTGGCTTATGTGCTCACCACTTATTTTGTGGTGCATGGTTACCTTCGAGAGGTGGGCATGCATGTGCACAACCTGCAGCGGTCGGTGAATGACATGCAGGAACTGGCCGAGATCCATCTCACCCCGGTTGGCATTTCCGACCGTCCGCACGCAAGTTCCGCACGGATTGACGCGGGAAACATCACGTTCGACCGTGTATCATTCCACTATTCCGGTCATGCGACACCGCTGTACGACACTCTGTCGCTGACAATTCCGGCCGGGCAGCGGGTGGGGCTGGTGGGGCCGTCCGGTTCCGGCAAGACCACCTTCGTGAAGCTGATCCAGCGGCTGCACGATGTCACCGGCGGCCGGGTGCTGGTGGATGGGCAGGACGTGCGCGAGGTGACGCAGGGCAGCCTGCGCCGGCAGATCGCGGTGGTGCAGCAGGAGCCGATCCTGTTTCACCGCACCCTGGCGGAGAACATCGCCTATGCCCGCCCCGAGGCCAGCCGCGCGGAGATCGAGCAGGCGGCGGCGCTGGCCAATGCGGACGGCTTCATCGCCCGGCTGCCGCGCGGCTATGCCACGCTGGTGGGCGAGCGCGGGGTGAAGCTGTCCGGCGGTGAACGCCAGCGGGTGGCCATCGCGCGGGCGTTCCTCTCGGAGGCGCGCATCCTGATCCTGGACGAGGCCACCTCCAGCCTGGATTCGGAATCCGAGGCGCAGATCCAGGAGGCCATGGAGCGGCTGATGGTGGGCCGCACCACTTTGGTGATCGCCCACCGGCTGTCCACGGTGCGGGCGCTGGACCGGCTGCTGGTGTTCGACCGGGGGCGGATCGCGGAGGAGGGGCAGCACGCGGATCTGGTGCGGATCGAGGGCGGCATCTATCGCCGGCTCTATGAGCGCCAGGCCCTGGACCTGGGGGCTGATCCCAGGGGCTGATCCCGCGCACCGTTCAGAGCCAGCCGGACAAACGAAAGCCCCACGCGGAGCGATCCGCGTGGGGCTTTTTCGTCTCGTCCGCTCGGCCTGAGGCCTTGCGTGTCTCGCCTTGCGCGTCAGGGGCCGGAACCCCTTCAGCCCAACCGCCTCAGGCGAAGCGGCCGTGGCAGTGCTTGAACTTCTTGCCGGAACCGCAGGGGCAGTTCTCGTTGCGGCCGACCTTGCCCCAGGTGCTGGGGTCATCGGGATTGCGGTTGGCCGCGGCCACCTCGCCGCCGCCCGCCGACAGGTCCGACAGCAGGGTCATGGGGGCCGGCCCGGCAAGGGCCATCTCATCCTCGCCGGTGGTGGCGTCGATATGGTGGGCTTCCATGGGCGGCAGTTCCGCCGGCTGCGGCGTCGAGACGATTTCCACCCGCATGAGCTGGGCGGTGACGATCTCGCGCAGCCGGCCGAGCATGGCGGCAAACAGCTGGAAGGCCTCGGACTTGTATTCGTTCAGCGGATCGCGCTGGCCGTAGCCGCGCAGGCCCACCACCTGGCGCAGATGGTCGAGCATGGCGATATGCTCGCGCCAGAGGTGATCCAGCGTCTGCAGCAGGATCGACTTCTCCACATAGCGCATGAGGTCCGGCCCATACTGGGCGCTCTTGGCGGCCATCCATTCGTCGGCGCGCTGGATGATGCGCTCGGTGACCTCGGGGCCGGCGATGCCGTCTTCCTTGGCCCACTCCACCACCGGCAGGTCGAGGGTGAGGACGTCGCGCACGGCGAAGTCCAGGCCCTTCATGTCCCACTGTTCGGGATAGGCGTTCGGCGGAATGTACTTGGCCACCAGATCGGTGATGACGTCGTGGCGCATGTCCTCGACGGTCTCGGCCACGTCGTCGTCATTCATCAGCTCGACGCGCTGCTCGAACACCACCTTGCGCTGGTCGTTCAGCACGTCGTCATATTTCAGCAGGTTCTTGCGGATGTCGTAATTGCGCGCTTCGACCTTCTGCTGCGCCTTCTCCAGGGCCTTGTTGATCCAAGGATGGATGATGGCCTCGCCTTCCTTCAGGCCGAGCTTCTGCAGCATGCCTTCGAGCCGGTTCGACCCGAAGATGCGCATCAGATCGTCTTCCAGCGACAGGAAGAACTTGGAGTGGCCGGGATCGCCCTGGCGGCCGGAGCGGCCGCGCAGCTGGTTGTCGATGCGCCGGCTCTCGTGGCGCTCGGTGCCGAGCACGAACAGGCCGCCGGCGGCGAGGGCCTTCTGCTTCAGTTCCTCGATCTCGGCGCGGATCTTGGTTTCCGCCGCCTGGCGCTCCGGCCCCTCGGGCAGGTCCGCCAGTTCCTGGGCGATGCGCATGTCCACATTGCCGCCCAGCTGAATGTCGGTGCCGCGGCCGGCCATGTTGGTGGCGATGGTCACCGCGCCGGGCACGCCGGCCTGGGAGACGATATAGGCTTCCTGCTCGTGATAGCGGGCATTGAGCACCGCGAAGCTCTTGCCGCCCTTATGGCTGGTGAAGGCGGTGGGGTCGGAATAGTCCAGCTGGCGGAAGCCGGCATCCTTCAGCCGTTCGGCCAGAAGCTCGGACTTCTCGATGGAGGTGGTGCCCACCAGCACCGGCTGGTTGCGCTCCGCGCACTCCTCGATCAGCTTGACGATGGCGTCATACTTCTCGCGGGTGGAGCGGTAGACCTCGTCGTCATCGTCGATGCGCTGGATCTTGCGGTTGGTGGGAACCTCCACCACGTCCAGCTTGTAGATGTCGGAGAATTCTTCCGCCTCGGTGGAGGCGGTGCCGGTCATGCCGCCGAGCTTCTCATAGAGGCGGAAATAATTCTGGAAGGTGATGGAGGCCAGCGTCTGGTTTTCCGGCTGGACGCTCACCCGCTCCTTGGCTTCCAGGGCCTGGTGCAGGCCTTCGGAATAGCGCCGGCCCGGCATCATGCGGCCGGTGAACTCGTCGATGATCACCACTTCGTCGTTGCGGACGATATAGTCCTTGTCGCGCTGGAACAGCGAGTGCGCGCGCAGGGCCTGGTTGACGTGGTGCACCACCGAGACATTCTCGATGTCGTACAGCGAGCCGGTCTTCAGCAGCCCGGCTTCCTGGAGCATCTGCTCCATCTTCTCCATGCCGGCCTCGGTCATGGCCACCGAGCGCTGCTTCTCGTCCACGTCGAAGTCGGTCTTGTCGAGGCGCGGGATATATTTGTCGATGGTGTTGTAGAAGTCCGAGCGATCGTCCAGCGGGCCGGAGATGATCAGCGGGGTGCGGGCCTCGTCCACCAGGATCGAGTCGACCTCGTCGACGATGGCGTAGAAATGCGGACGCTGCACCATCTGGGCGCGCTCGTATTTCATATTGTCGCGCAGATAGTCGAAGCCCAGCTCGTTATTGGTGGCGTAGGTCACGTCGCAGGCATAGGCGTCCCGGCGCTGGTCGTCGTCCAGGCCGTGGATGATGATGCCGGTGGAGAGGCCGAGGAAGCGGTAGACCCGCGCCATCCATTCGGCGTCGCGCTTGGCGAGGTAGTCGTTCACCGTCACCACATGCACGCCCTTGCCGGCGAGCGCGTTGAGATAGACGGGCAGGGTGCCGACCAGGGTCTTGCCTTCGCCGGTCTTCATCTCGGCGATGCCGCCGTCATGGAGCACCATGCCGCCGATCAATTGGGTATCGAACGGGCGCAGGCCCAGCACGCGCTTGGCCGCTTCGCGCACGGTGGCGAAGGCCGGGACCAACAGGTCATCCAGGCTTTTGCCCGCCGCGATCTGGGCACGAAATTGGGCTGTCCGGTCGCGCAGCTGATCGTCCGTGAGAGCCGAGACCTCACCTTCCAAGGCGTTGATCGCCTCAACGGTGGGCCGATAGCCGCGGACCCGGCGATCATTCGCGGAGCCGAAAATCTTGCGGGCGAGTCCACCAAGCATAGTCGCGTCTCTTATCCGTCGCCGTCTTCAATCAGCGGAGGGCGGAGACGGCCGCCGGACCCTCCGGGAAAAGCGTCCTCATCGACGCGCAATACGGCGTCAGCAAGTCCGCGGGATATTCCAGGCACTGGCTGCGGCGATAAGGCCACACCCGGCCGAAAAACGCCGCGCCGATCCGCCCGATGCACCAAGCGGAGACTTATGAACGGGTCGGCGCCTTGTCAATGAGAGGAAGGTGGGGAAATCCCGCAACCGGCACTTTCCCATGGCATAGCTTGACTTCGGTAGCCTCGTGCCGCGCCCCGCCGACGCGGTCTGCCGCCGAAATGGATCATTTGCTGCCGCAAGGGCCTTGCCAGCGGCGGGCCGGGCGGTCATGGACAGGCCTCAGGCCGGTGCGTAGTATCCGGCGACTTTGACGTCGGGGGACGGTAATGACCGGTTTGGCGCGGGTTGCGAGTGGTTGCCAGCAAGTGTTTCGCGGTCGCTCCGTGCGTCTGCTGTGGCCCGCTCTGGCGGCCCTGGCGTTAGCCGGGTGTGGCGAGAAGAATGAATATGTGGCGCCCCCGCCGCCCACGGTGACCATCGCGCCGGTGGTCGAGCAGCCGGTGACGCGCTACCTCGATCTGACCGGCAACACCGCCTCGATCAACACCGTCGACCTGAATGCCCGCGTGCAGGGCTTCCTGACCGCCATCAATTACAAGGACGGCGCCCTCGCCAAGAAGGGCGACGTGCTGTTCGTGATCGAGCAGGACCAGTACAAGGCCGACGTGGACCAGGCCAAGGCGACGCTCGCCGCCAAACAGGCCTCCCAGGTGCAGGCGGAAGCCGAGTTCAACCGGCAGAACCAGCTGGCCAAGCAGGATTTCGCCTCCCAGGCCACCCTCGACCAGGCCCGTGCCAAGCGTGACGGCGCCATCGCCGACGTGCAGAACGCCCAGGCCAGCCTGGTGCTGGCGCAGATCAACCTCGGCTATACCGAGGTCCGTGCGCCGTTCGACGGCGTGGTGACCGCCCATCTCCAGGACATTGGCGCCCTGGTGGGCTACGGCAGCCCCACCAAGCTCGCCACCATCGTCGAGGTGAACCCGCTCTATGTGTGGTTCTCGCTCAGCGAGCAGCAGGTGCTGCGCATCAAGGAGGGCCTCGCCAAGGATGGCCTGTCGCTGATGCAGGTCTCCCGCAACATCGGCGCAGGCCAGATCCCGGTGGAGATCGGGTTGCAGACCGAAACCGGCTTCCCCCACAAGGGTCACCTCGACTATGTGGCGCCGCAGGTTGACCCCAATCTGGGCACGCTGACGGTGCGGGCCATCTTCGACAATGCGAACAACGACCTGCTGCCCGGCCTGTTCGCCCGCGTGCGCCTGCCGCTGGGCAAGGCGCTGCCTTCGGTGCTGGTGAGTGAAACCACCATCGGCGTGAACCAGCTCGGTCCCTATGTGCTGACGGTGGGGGCGGACAATGTGGTCTCGCAGACCACGGTCACCCAGGGTCAGTTGCAGACCGACGGGCTGCGCGTGATCGAATCGGGCCTGAAGGCCGGTGACAAGATCATCGTCAATGGCCTCCAGCGCGCGATCCCCGGCTCCAAGGTGGTCACCACCGTCGGCACCATGCCCATTGTGACCCCATCGGAACCGCCGAAGGCCGGGGCGCCCGCGCCCAAGCCGGCGGCGACGCCCGCCGCGACGAAGAACTGAGCCCGCGTCCCTCGAACCATAGGCGGCGATCATGATTTCGCGCTTCTTTATCGAGCGGCCGGTGCTCTCGAATGTGCTCGCCCTTGTCTTCGTGCTGATCGGGGCGGTGGCGCTCTACACCTTGCCGGTGGCGCAATATCCCAATGTGGTGCCGCCCACGGTCTCGGTGACCGCCTCCTATCCCGGCGCCTCCGCCAAGACCATGGTGGACACGGTGGCCCTGCCCATCGAACAGCAGGTCAACGGCGTCGAGGGCATGCTCTACATGCAGTCCTGGTCCGCCAGCGACGGCACCTACACCCTGGTGGTCACCTTCGCCATCGGGACCGACCCCAACATGGCCCAGGTGCTGGTGCAGAACCGGGTGTCCATCGCCCTGTCCTCGCTGCCGGAATCGGTGCAGACCCAGGGCGTGACGGTGATCCAGAAGGGCACCTCCATCCTGGAGTTCGTGACCCTCAATTCGCCGGACGGGCGCTATGACGGCCTGTATCTGAACAATTACGGCGTCATCAACATCCAGAACGAGTTGGCCCGCCTGCCCGGCGTGGGCAGCGTCGCGGTGTTCGGCGCCGGCTCCTACGCCATGCGCATCTGGATGGACCCGGACAAGATGCAGGCGGTGGGGCTCAACCCCACCGATGTGATCAATGCCATCCAGAAGCAGAGCCAGGAAGTCACCCCCGGCCAGCTGGGCATGCCGCCGGCGCCCAACAATTCCAGCTTCCAATATACGGTCAACATCCAGGGCCGGCTGAACGACGTCACCGACTACGAGAACATCATCGTCAAGGTGGACAATACCGACGGCGGCCGCATCACACGGGTGCGGGACATCGGCCGGGTGGAGCTGGGGGCGCAGAGCTACAGCAAGTATTTCACCCAGGACAACAAGCCCGCGGCCGGCATCGCCATCTTCCAGCTGCCCGCCGCCAATGCGCTGGACGTCTCGGCGGCGGTGGCCGCCAAGATGGAGGAGCTGAAGAAGGGCTTCCCCGAAGGGCTGACCTACGACATTCCCTTCAACACCACCTGGTTCGTGACCGCCTCCATCGACGAGGTCTACAAGACCCTGTTCGAGGCGGCGATCCTGGTGCTGGTGGTGATCCTGGCCTTCCTGCAGGATTGGCGCGCCACGCTGGTGCCGGCCACCACCGTGCCGGTGACCATCATCGGCGCCTTTGCCGCCATGTCGGCCATGGGCTTCACCATCAACATCTCCACGCTGTTCGCCATCATCCTGGCCATCGGCATCGTGGTGGACGACGCCATCGTCATCGTGGAGGGCGTGTCGCGCCACATCGAGGACGG
Organism: Azorhizobium sp. AG788; assembly: GCF_943371865.1. Classification (GTDB taxonomy): domain Bacteria; phylum Pseudomonadota; class Alphaproteobacteria; order Rhizobiales; family Xanthobacteraceae; genus Azorhizobium. The sequence continues at coordinate 42,955 of NZ_CALRWL010000044.1, forward strand.
CATGGAAGGACAGCCCGCGGCCGAAAAGGCCATGGACGAGCTGTTCGGCCCGGTGATGGGCATCACCTTGGTGCTGATGTCGGTGTTCCTGCCGGCGGCGTTCCTGCCGGGCCTCACCGGCCAGATGTTCAAGCAGTTCGCGCTGGTGATCGCCGCGACCGCCTTCATCTCCGCCATCAATGCGGCGACGCTCAAGCCCACCCAGTGCGCCTTGTGGCTGCGCAAGCCGGTGCCGCCGGAAAAGCGCAACGTCTTCTATCGCGGCTTCAACAAGGTCTATGACGCCTGCGAGCACAAATACACCGGGCTCATCAGCGCCATGGTGCACCATTCCGGCCTGATGTGCGTGGTGGCGCTGATCCTGATCGCCATCGCCGGCTATGGTCTGACCCGCCTGCCCACCTCGTTCCTGCCCATTGAGGACCAGGGCTATGTGATGATCGCGGCGCAATTGCCGGACGCGTCGTCCACCGACCGCACCATGAAGGTGATGGAGCAGGTGACGGATGCGGCGCGCAAGGTGCCCGGCGTGAAGACCGTGCTGGCCATCACCGGCATTTCGGTGCTGGACAACAGCTCGACCCTGTCCAATGCCGGCGTCGCCTATGTGACCCTGGACGACTGGTCGATCCGCTACGCCACCAAGGGCCAGGGCCTGCTGGCCATCTACGAGAACCTGACCAAGGAACTGGCCGGCATCCAGGAAGCCAAGACCGCGGTGCTGGTGCCCCCCGCCATCCAGGGCATCGGCAACGCCTCCGGCTTCACCATGCAGCCGCAATTGCGCGGCGGCAATTTTGACTATGTGATGCTGGAGCGGGTGACCAATGCCCTGGTGGAGAAGGCGACCGCCCAGTCGGCCCTGACCCATGTCAGCACCCCGTTCCGCGCCGGCTCGCCGCAATTGCAGGTGGATGTGAACCGCATCAAGGCGGAAACACTCGGCGTCACCGTGGGCCAGGTGTTCACCACCATCTCGTCTTATGTGGGCTCCACCTACGTCACCCAGATCAACAAGTTCGGCAATGTGTTCCAGGTCTATGTGCAGGCCGATGCCGGCTCGCGGGTGACCCCGGCGGACCTGATGAATTTGAAGGTCCGCACCCCCCAGGGCAACATGATCCCGCTGGGCACGCTGGTGGACGTGAAGCAGATGCAGGGGCCGCCCCTGATCTCGCTGTACAATCTCTATCCCTCCGCCACGGTGGTGGGTGCCAGCGCGCCGGGCTTCTCCTCCGGCCAGGCCCTGACCCTGATGGAGCAGATCGCCGCCCAGACCCTGCCGCCGGGCACCGGCTTCGAATGGACCGCCATGTCGTTCCAGGAGAAGGCGGTGGGCTCGCAGATGTACTTCGTGTTCGCCATGGCCATCCTGCTGGTCTATTTCGTGCTCGCCGGCCAGTATGAGAGCTGGATCCAGCCCATGTCGGTGATCCTGGCGGTGCCCATGGCCCTGCTGGGCACGGTGGGCACGCTGCTGGCATTGGGGGTGTCCAACAACCTCTATACCCAGATCGGCCTGATCCTGCTGATCGCGCTGGCGTCCAAGAACGCCATCCTGATCGTGGAATATGCCCGCGAGAAGCGCATGGAGGGCATGGACATCATGGAGGCGGCGGTGGAAGCCGCCCGGCTGCGGTTCCGCCCGATCCTGATGACCTCGTTCGCCTTCATCCTGGGCGTGCTGCCGCTGGTGTTCGCCACCGGCGCCGGCGCCAACTCGCGCAAGTCCATCGGCATCGCGGTGGTCAGCGGCATGCTGGCCTCCACCTGCCTGGCGGTGCTGTTCGTGCCCTCCTTCTTCACCATCCTCCAGCGGTTCGAGGAGAAGCACCTGAAGAAGGCCAAGCCGAAGGCCGAAGGCGGACCCAAGCCCGAGGGCGAGGGCGCGGCCCCCGGCACCGGCCACCCGGCCTCCGCATGATCCCGACGGCGTCGCGCACCGCGCGGCGCCGTTGCTTATTTGCCTCACAAAGCGGCACGGATCGCCGCAAAGTCGCGCTTCCTCGGACGCAACCCCTTGTTTAACCTTGGGCGACGCCTGCCCGCCGACCTCGGTGATCCCTTATGTCCATTCTTGCCAGCCTGCACCACGTTACCAGCTACACCTATGACAAGCCGGTGGCCCTCGGGCCGCAGCTGATCCGGCTGCGCCCGGCCCCCCACACCCGCACCGCCATTCCCGCCTATGCGCTGAAGGTTTCCCCGGCCGAGCACTTCCTGAACTGGCAACAGGACCCGTTCGGAAACTGGCAGGCCCGGCTGGTGTTTCCGGAGAAGACCACCGAATTCAAGATCGAGGTGGATCTGCTGGCCAGCATGTCGGTCATCAATCCGTTCGATTTCTTCATCGAGGAATATGCCGAGCACTTCCCCTTCACCTATGCCCCGGAGGTGAAGGCCGAGCTGACCCCGTATCTGGAGCTGGACGACGCCGGCCCGCTGCTGGACGCGTTCGTGGAGAGCGTGCCGCGCGAGAAGACCCGGATGGTCGACTTCCTGGTGGCGCTGAACCAGAAGATCCAGGGCGACGTGGGCTATGTGATCCGCATGGAGCCCGGCGTGCAGACGCCGGACGAGACCCTGGGCAGCGCGCTCGGCTCCTGCCGCGACAGCGGCTGGCTGCTGGTGCAGGTGCTGCGTCGCCTCGGCCTCGCCGCCCGCTTCGTCTCCGGCTATCTCATTCAGCTCAAGCCCGACGTGAAGTCCCTGGATGGCCCCTCGGGCACGGACGTGGACTTCACCGATCTGCACGCCTGGGCCGAAGTCTATCTGCCCGGCGCCGGCTGGATCGGCCTCGACGCCACCTCCGGCCTGCTGTGCGGCGAAGGCCATATTCCCCTGGCCGCCACCCCGCATTATCGCTCCGCCGCCCCCATCACCGGGCTGGTGGAACCCGCCGAGGTGGAATTCGGCTTCGACATGAAAGTCACCCGCGTGGCGGAAGCCCCGCGCGTGACGCTGCCGTTCTCGGATGAGAGCTGGGCGGCCCTGGATGCCTTGGGCGAGAAGGTGGACGCGGACCTCAAGGCCCATGACGTGCGCCTGACCATGGGCGGCGAGCCCACCTTCGTGTCCATCGACGACTATCAGTCGCCGGAATGGAACACGGCGGCGCTCGGCCCGCAGAAAAGGGTGCGCGCGGACGACATGATCCGCCGCCTGCACCAGCGTTTCGCCCCCGGCGGCCTGCTGCATTATGCCCAGGGCAAATGGTATCCGGGCGAAAGCCTGCCGCGCTGGTCGTTCGGCCTGTTCTGGCGCAAGGACGGCAAGCCGATCTGGAACGACGTCAGCCTGATCGCCTCCGAGACCGGCCACCACACCGCCACCGCAGCGGATGCGGAGCGCTTCAGCCACGCGCTGGCCGAGCGCCTGGGCCTCGCGCCGCACGTCGTGCTGCCGGCCTATGAGGACATTGCCCACTTCCTGCTCAAGGAAGCCAACCTGCCGGAAAACCTCGAGCCCGGTGATCCGCGCATCGATGATCCGGTGGCCCGCCAGGCCATGGCGCGCGCCTTCTCCGAGGGCCTGGGCGTCGCCCGCGGCTATGTGTTCCCGCTCCAGCATGTGGCCGGCCCCGGCGGCGGCGGCTGGCTGAGTGAACTGTGGGCGTTCCGTCGCGGCCATCTGTTCCTGGTGCCCGGCGACAGCCCCATCGGCTTCCGCCTGCCTCTGGCGTCGCTGCCGTTCCTGGCGCCGACCATCTATCCCCACACCTTGCCGGCGGACCCGCTGGAGGTGCGCGATCCGCTGCCCGATCCGGACGAGATGGCCCAGGGCTATCGCCGCGATGGGGCCAGCGGCGTCATTCCCGCCGCCGAGCGGGCACGGCGCATCGCGCAGGACTATATGTCCAGCGCGCCGCAGGTCGGCCCGTTCTTTGTGCGCACCGCTCTGGCGGTGGAGGCCCGCGACGGCAAGCTGTGCATCTTCCTGCCGCCGCTGGAGACGCTGGAAGCCTTCCTCGATCTCGTGACCGCTATCGAAGCGGTGGCAGCCGAGCTGAAGATGCCGGTGCATCTGGAAGGCTATCCGCCGCCGTTCGATTATCGCCTGGAAGTCATCAAGGTGGCGGCCGATCCCGGCGTGCTGGAGGTGAACATTCACCCCTCCGCCGATTGGAAGGGCTGCGTCGAGGTCACGCGCGCGGTCTATGAGGACGCGCGCCTCGCCCGTCTCGGCACCGAGAAGTTCATGATCGACGGGCGCCATTCCGGCACCGGCGGCGGCAACCATGTGGTGGTGGGTGGCACCACCCCCGCCGACAGCCCGTTCCTGCGCCGCCCGGATCTGCTGAAAAGCCTGATCCTGTTCTGGCAGCGCCATCCTTCGCTGTCCTATCTGTTCTCCGGCCTGTTCATCGGCCCGACCTCGCAGCACCCGCGCATCGACGAAGCCCGCCACGACAGCCTGTATGAGCTGGAGATCGCGCTGTCGAAGTTCCCGCTGCCGGGCACTGAAATGGCGCCGCCGCCGTGGCTGGTGGACCGGCTGCTGCGCAACATCCTCATGGATGTGACCGGCAACACCCACCGCACCGAAATCTCCATCGACAAGCTCTATTCCCCCGATGGCCCCACCGGCCGCCTGGGGCTGGTGGAATTCCGCTGCTTCGAGATGCCGCCGGACTGGCGCATGAGTCTGGCCCAGCAACTGCTGCTGCGCGCGCTCATCGCCGCGCTCTGGCGCAAGCCGCTCACCGGCGGCTGCGTGCGCTGGGGCACGGAGCTGAACGACCGCTTCATGCTGCCGCATTATTGCTGGGCGGATTTCCTCGACGTGCTCTCCGAATTGCGCGAGGCCGGCTACGATTTTGACCCGCTGTGGTTCCAGGCCCAGTTCGAGTTCCGCTTCCCGGCGTTCGGCCAGGTGCAGCGGGCGGGCGTGGACATCGAGGTCCGTCAGGCGCTGGAGCCCTGGCATGTGCTGGGCGAGGAAGGGGCCATCGGCGGCACCGTCCGCTATGTGGACTCATCCGTGGAGCGGGTGCAGGTGAAGGTGGAGGGCTTCGTGCCCGGCCGCTATGTGCTCTCCTGCAATGGCCGGCGCGTGCCGCTCTCGCCCACCGGGCGCAACGGCACCTTCGTCGGCGGCGTGCGCTACAAGGCGTGGCAGCCGCCGGAAGGCCTGCACCCCACCATTCCGGTGCACACCCCGCTGGTGTTCGATCTGGTGGACACCTGGAACGGGCGCTCGCGCGGCGGCTGCATCTATCATGTGGCCCATCCGGCCGGGCGCAATTACGAGACCTATCCGGTCAATTCCTACGAGGCGGAAGCCCGCCGCCTCGCCCGCTTCCAGGCGCATGGCCACACCCCCGGTGTCGCCCATGTGCCCATGGAGACGGCCCCGGACGAGTTCCCCACCACGCTCGATCTGCGTCGCCCCATGGGCCTTTAGGCCGGCGGGACGCCGCTGGATTGGCGCCGAACACAGATCCCGGGGCGCCGCTTGTCCGGTGCCCTGGGGCCTGAGCGAGCCTGCCTTGTCCCGGCGCGGGGAGCGCCGCGGCGCGCGCCGATGGGTGTTGCGCCGCAGCAGGATGGTGCGGACGGACGAAAAAGCGCGTGCAGTGCATCTTTAGCGCTGGGTCACACGGCTATTCGCGTTAAGGTCCGCATCTGTGGCACCGTGAGCCCCATCCGCAGCCTCAGGCAAGCGGGACGCATCAGTGTTGTGGGTCGGCATGTGGTGGGCTGGTGCTGCGAAGCATCGGCGCGCCCCGGCCGCCGCCGCGCTTGACGACTCGAAATCCTGGCGTTGGGCGCAATCCCGGCTGGCGCAGTGTGAGGGAAGGGAAACGGTCGCGTGTCCGAAGCGGAAAGCCGCAGCGTGGAATTCGAGCAGGCGGCGGTCGAGAGCGTTCTCGGCGGCTACCAGACGCTGCCCGGTGTCCGCGACGAGATGATGGATGCGGAGGGGCAACCCCGCGCCCACTGGGCCGGCTTCCTGGCCGCCTTGGCGGAACTGGGCCCCGAGGAACTGCGCCGCCGCTTCTCCTCCGCCGACCGCTATCTGCGCGAATCCGGCGTGTTCTACCGGGTCTATGACGATGCCGGCGGCGACGAGCGGCCGTGGGCGCTCAGCCACATTCCTTTGCTGCTGGAGAAATCTGACTGGTCGCAACTGGCCAAGGGGCTGGTGGAGCGGGCGGAACTGCTGGAAGCCCTGCTGGCGGACCTCTATGGCCCCGCGACCTTGGTGGCCAATGGCGCCTTGCCGGCGGCGGCGGTGGCGGGCAGCCCGGAATTCCTGCGCCCCATGGTGGGGGTGAAGCCCCGCGGCGGGCGGTTCCTGCGCTTCTATGCGGCGGACGTGGGCCGCGGCCCCGATGGCCGCTGGTGGGTGCTGTCCGATCGCACCCAGGCGCCGTCCGGCGTCGGCTATGCGCTGGAGAACCGGCTGGCGGTGACCCGCGCTTTGCCGGACATCTCGCGCAGCCTGCGCATGGAGCGGCTCGCCTCCTTCTTCCAGACCTTCCGCACCTCGCTGCTCAAGCTGGATTCCACCGGCGAGGGCCGCATCGGCCTGCTGACGCCGGGCTCCCTGAACGAAACCTATTTCGAGCACGCGCTGCTGGCCCGCTATCTCGGCTTCCTGCTGGTGGAGGGCGGCGATCTCACCGTGCGCGGCGACGTGGTGAACGTGCGCACCGTGGCCGGGCTGAAGCGGGTGGACGTGCTGCTGCGCCGCCTCGACGCGGACTTCGCCGATCCGCTGGAGCTGAACGCCCATTCCCGCCTCGGCGTGCCGGGACTGGTGCAGGCGGTGCGCGAGGGCGGGGTGGCCATGGCCAATGCCTTGGGCTCGGGCCTGGTGGAAGCGCCCGCGCTGATGGCCTTCCTGCCGCGCCTCGCTACCCATATCCTGGGCCGTTCGCTGATCCTGCCACATGTGGGCACCTGGTGGTGCGGCCAGGAGGCCGAGCGCACCGAGGTGATGGAGAATCTCGACGATCTGGTCATCACCTCCGCCTTCGGGGCGCCGGTGGCCGGGCTGTCGCGGCGCAATTCCGTGGTGGGCGCGGATCTGGGCGTCACCGAGCGGCGACGCCTCGCCTCCATCATGGCCCGGCGCGGTGCCGATCTGGTGGGCCAGGACATCGCCCGCCTGTCCACCATGCCGGTGTGGAGCGGTGACCGGCTGGTGCCGCGCCCCTTCACCTTGCGGGTGTTCCTGGCCGCCACCGACGAGGGCTGGACGGTGATGCCCGGTGGCTTCTGCCGCATCTCCGAAAGCCTGGATGCCCGCGCCTTCTCCATCCAGCGCGGCGACCGCTCCGCCGATGTGTGGGTGCTGGCCGATACGGCCGTGTCCTCCGCCACCTTGATGCCCAGCCCGGAGAATGTGCGCATTCGCCGGTCCTCGGGCACCTTGCCCAGCCGGGCGGCGGACAATCTGTTCTGGCTCGGCCGCTATGTGGAGCGGTGCGAGGAAACCTTGCGGGTGGTGCGGGGCCTGGTGGGGCGCCTGTCGGAAGTGGAGCCGTCCGCCGGCCCGCTGGTGACGCGCCTGCTCAGCCTCCTGTCCGGCTGGGGGGCGATGCCGCGCGACCTCGCCCGCGCCAATCCCGGCCGCTATGCCATCGCCGCTTTGACCCGCGCCGATCTGCCGGGGGCGCTGCCGCAACTGGTGCGCAATGCCCGCACCGCCGCCTCGGTGATCCGCGACCGCTTCTCGCCCGATGCCTGGCGGGCGCTGCTGGACCTGGAAAGCTGCCTCACCGCCGCCATCCCCGCCGCCGCCTCCGAGGCCGATGCCCATGAGCGCGCCGATGCCGGGCTGCGCATCGTTGCGGCCTTCTCAGGGTTGGCCAGCGAGAACATGAACCGCCTCGCCGGCTGGCGCTTCCTAGAGATCGGCCGGCGCATTGAGCGCTCGGTGGCCCTTTTGCGCTTCGCCCGCACCTTCGCCGAGCCGGAAGCGCCGCGCGGGGCGCTCAACGTGCTGCTGCAACTGGCGGACAGTCAGATCACCTATCGCACCCGCTATGTGATGATGGAGGCACGCGGGCCGGTGCTGGATCTGGTGCTGCTGGACCCGGACAATCCGCGCTCGCTGATGTTCCAGATCCAGCGCATCGCCGACCATCTGCGGGTGCTGCCGGGCCGCGACCCCGATGCGCCGCCCTCGCTGTCGGAGCGGCTGGTGGCGCGCATCCTGTCCGATCTCATCGCCCGCACCGCGGATTCATTCGAGCTGAAGGATTTCGAGGCCATGGAGGGCGACCTGCTGCGGCTGTCGGACGAGATCAGCGCGCATTATTTCATCCAGGGGCCGGAACAGGCCGTCTCCTGGCCCGGCGTCTCCTGAGGCCGCCATGCTTTACGATATCCGCCAGATCACCACCTACAGCTATGCGGGCCAGGTGCGCGCGGCCAAGCAGGTGCTGCGCATGTCGCCGGTGGACCGCAAGGGCCACCAGCATGTGATCGCCCATGTGCTGGACATCGATCCCATCCCCAGCGAGATCGAGCGCGGCCGGGACTTCTTCGGCAATGGCGTGGCCTGGCTGGTGGTGGATGCGCCCCATGACCAATTGACCATCTCCACCCGCAGCCGCGTCGACGTGACCGTCAGCCCGCTGCCGGACCCTGAGGCGACGCCGGTGGTAGAACTGGTGCGCGCCACCGCGGTGGCCAGCATGGATCTCGGCCCCGCGTCCCCGGTGCACGGCCTGTTCGCCAGCCGCAGCGTGCCGCTGGATCCCGCCATCACCGAATGGACCGCCAGTTCCTGCGCCGGCGACCAGCCCATCCTGGTGGCCGCCATGGATGTGATGCGCCGGGTCCATACGGATTTCACCTATGATCCCGATGCCACCAGCGTCTCGACGCTGCCGAGCGAATCCTTCGCCGCCCGCCACGGCGTGTGCCAGGATTTCGCCCATGTGATGATCGCCGGGTTGCGCGGCCTCGGCCTGCCGGCGCGCTATGTGTCCGGCTATCTGCGCACCGTGCCCCCCGCCGGCCAGCCCCGCCTGGAAGGCGCGGACGCCACCCATGCCTGGGTGGAAGTGTGGTGCGGCGAGGAGGTGGGCTGGATCGGGCTGGATCCCACCAACGCCATCGCCGCCTGCGAGGACCATGTGATCCTGGCGGTCGGCCGCGATTATGCGGACGTCTCCCCGGTGGATGGGGTGGTGGTCTCGTCCGGCGACCAGGTTCTGGCGGTGGGCGTGGACGTGGTGCCGGTGGAGCGCCCGCAGGCGGACGCGCCGGCGTCCTGAAACCCCGTTTTGCCATGCGGCATGCCGCGGCGCGTCTTGGCATGCTCGCAGATGCGAAAGCGGCCGGAAAATCCCGCTAAAGTTGTATCGCCTGCCATTGTCCCGCATGTGTCTACCGCTCTGCCGCGGTGTTCGCCCCGAGAGCGATGGATCGCAAATGGTCACGAACACTGTGCCTCTCAGGCGTGCGACGGTGATGCACGCGATGGTGTCCCCCTGGGGCACGTGATTCTGGAAATAGTTTTTCCGATCAACTCAGGGTCTGTGGTCGCGGGTGGCCTCAAGATACATACTCAATGGGGTTATAGACCCGGTCTTGCACCTGCGAACACTGACGAAATGCTTTGTCGGGCATGGCAATATAAGTGCAGAGAAAGCATTCTGGCCGCCCGGCCAGATGCATGCCGTATTTCCGCGCCCTGAGAGGTTTCGGGGCACGATGTGACGGCCGGCGCATCGCCGCGGCGGCTCCTGACGCGACATGACCATTTTCGACATGAGGTGATCTGGCCCGCCGGGCCTCGCCCGGCGCAGAGCGGCCCCGTGCCTGCTCGCGGCCGCCCATGTCGCACCCATCGCCAGCGGCCGGGCTGGCGCAGCCGCCGGAGCCTGGATCCGGCGGCCATAACCGGCCGACGGGAGGACTGACATGTCAGGAAACAGAGGCGTGGTTTATCTCGGACCGGGCAAGGTCGAGGTTCAAAACATCCCCGATCCCAAGTTCGAGGCACCCGATGGACGTCGTATTGATCATGGAGTCATTTTAAAGGTTCTCACCACCAATATTTGTGGGTCCGATCAACACATGGTGCGCGGCCGCACCACCGCGCAGGCCGGCCTGGTGCTGGGCCATGAGATCACCGGCGAGGTGATCGAAAAGGGCGCCGATGTTGAGATGCTGCAGGTGGGCGATCTGGTCTCGGTGCCGTTCAACGTGGCCTGCGGCCGCTGCCGGACCTGCCGGTCGCAGGACACCGGCGTGTGCCTGACGGTCAATCCCTCGCGGGCCGGCGGCGCGTTCGGCTATGTGGACATGGGCGGCTGGATCGGCGGGCAGGCCAAATATGTGCTGGTGCCCTATGCGGACTTCAACTTGCTGAAGCTGCCGGACCGCGACCGCACCATGGCCAAGATCCGCGACATCACCATGCTCTCCGACATTCTGCCCACGGGGTTTCATGGGGCGGTGAAGGCGGGCGTGGGGGTGGGCTCCACGGTCTATGTGGCCGGCGCCGGGCCGGTGGGGCTGGCGGCCGCTGCATCCGCGCGCATCCTGGGGGCGGCGGTGGTCATGGTGGGGGATTTCAATCCCGAGCGTCTGGCCCATGCCAAGAAGGTGGGTTTCGAACCGGTCGACCTGACCAAGAGCGATCGCCTCGGCGATCTCATCGCCCAGATCATCGATACCGATGAGGTGGATGCCGCCATCGATGCGGTGGGGTTCGAGGCGCGCGGGCATTCCGGCGGCGAGCAGCCGGCCTCGGTGTTGAACCAGATGATGGAGATCACCCGGGCCGCCGGATCCGTCGGCATTCCGGGCCTCTATGTCACCGATGATCCCGGCGCGGTGGATCCGGCGGCGAAGCGGGGCAGCCTCTCCATGCGCTTCGGGCTCGGCTGGGCGAAGGCGCAGTCCTTCCACACCGGGCAGACGCCGGTGCTGCGCTACAATCGCCAATTGCTGATGGCCATCCTGCATGATCGGCTGCCCATCGCCGACATCGTCAACGCCAAGATCATCTCGCTGGAGGATGCCCCGCAGGGCTATGACAGCTTCGACAAGGGGGCGGCACAGAAGTTCGTGCTTGATCCCTTCGGCCAGATCGCCGCCTGAACCGACCGGCATACAATGAGGGCGGGCGCGCGGTTTTCCCC
>NZ_CALRWL010000045.1:0-53675 GCF_943371865.1 Azorhizobium sp. AG788
CGATGATCTGGATGATGCGGCGCAGAAGATCGTCGCGGCCGTGAAGAAGGAAGCTGCGTGATGTCCGTGCTGATCGACGCCAATACCAAGGTTATCACCCAGGGCTTCACCGGCAAGAACGGCACGTTCCATTCCGAACAGGCCATCGCCTATGGCACCAAGATGGTGGGCGGCACCTCGCCGGGCAAAGGCGGCTCGACCCATCTGGGCCTGCCGGTGTTCGACACCGTGATCGAAGCCAAAGAAGCCACCGGCGCCGACGCCTCGGTGATCTATGTGCCGCCGCCGGGCGCGGCGGATGCCATCCTGGAAGCCATCGACGCCGAGATCGGCCTGATCGTGTGCATCACCGAAGGCATTCCGGTGCTGGACATGGTGCGGGTGAAGCGGGCGCTGTCCGGCTCCAAGTCGCGCCTGATCGGGCCGAACTGCCCCGGCGTGGTCACCGCCGGCCAGTCGAAGATCGGCATCATGCCGGCCAATATCTTCAAGCCCGGTTCGGTGGGCGTGGTCTCGCGCTCCGGCACCTTGACCTATGAAGCGGTGTTCCAGACCACCCAGGAGGGCCTCGGCCAGACCTCGGCGGTGGGCATCGGCGGCGACCCGGTGAAGGGCACCGAGTTCATCGACGTGCTGGAGCTGTTCCTGGCCGACCCGAAGACGGAGTCGATCATCATGATCGGCGAGATCGGCGGCTCGGCGGAAGAGGACGCGGCGCAGTTCATCCTTGATGAGGCCAAGCGCGGCCGCAAGAAGCCGATGGTGGGCTTCATCGCCGGCCGCACCGCCCCTCCCGGCCGCCGCATGGGCCATGCGGGCGCCATCATCTCCGGCGGCAAGGGCGGCGCGGAAGACAAGATCGCCGCCATGGAAGCGGCGGGCATCACCGTCTCGCCGTCTCCGGCGCGGCTGGGCAAGACCCTGGCGGCCTTGCTGAAGGGCTGAAAGATCACGGCAATCCGGTGAGCATCACCGGATTGCCGTCTTTCAGGTGGAACAACACGGTGTGTGCCACGCTGGCGAAAGCCAGGTGCGGTACGCGGTGCGCAGAGCGGCCGTGCGCAGAACGCCGGGGTCAACGGTGGGAAGGTTCTTTCCCATGCGGTGTCCGCGGCTTATGTAGCGGTCCGGCTCTCTCGTTCCGCGTTTCGCGCGGAGTGGGCATACGCAACGATGCGGCGGCGCAGCCCGACGCATCGTCATCTTTATGGCTGTCAACGGCTTTTGGGCTTGGTTTTCGGCGCCAGTTGCGCTCTTAAACGAGGCTTAGCTCCAAAGGTCATCCGGGATCTAGGCCCATGTCGCGCGCGGACCAGAACGACCTCTTTCTCGCCACCTCCTTCCTGTACGGAGGTAATGCTCAGTGGATAGAAGATCTCTATGCCCAGTATGAGGCTGACCCCGCTTCGGTGGACGCCCAGTGGCAGAGCTTCTTCGCCGCCCTGAAGGACGATCCCGAAGCGGTCAAGAAAAGCGCCCGCGGCGCCTCGTGGAAGAAGGCCAATTGGCCGCTCCATGCCAATGGCGAACTCGTCTCCGCCCTCGACGGTAATTGGATCGAGGTGGAGAAGAAGGTCACCGAGAAGGTGAAGGAGAAGGCCCAGAAGGCGGGCGTCGAATTCTCCGCCACCGAGGTGCAGCAGGCGACCCGCGACAGCGTCAAGGCGCTGATGATGATCCGGGCCTATCGCATGCGCGGCCATCTGCAGGCCGATCTCGATCCGCTGAAGCTGACCCCGCCGCGCGACGCGCCGGAGCTGGATCCGGTCTCCTACGGCTTTTACGAGTCCGATCTCGACCGCAAGATCTTCATCGACAACGTGCTCGGGCTGGAATTTGCCACCGTGCGCGAGATGGTGGCCATCCTGCGCCGCACCTATTGCCAGACCATCGGCGTTGAATTCATGCATATCTCCTCGCCTGAGGAGAAGGCCTGGATCCAGGAGCGCATCGAGGGCGTGGACAAGGAAGTGTCCTTCACCCGCGAAGGTAAGCGCGCCATCCTCAACAAGCTGGTGGAGGCCGAGGGCTTCGAGAAGTTCCTCGATGTCAAATACACCGGCACCAAGCGCTTCGGCCTGGACGGCGGCGAAAGCCTGATCCCGGCGCTGGAGCAGATCATCAAGCGCGGCGGCAATCTCGGCGTGCGCGACATCGTGTTCGGCATGGCCCATCGCGGCCGCCTGAACGTGCTGACCCAGGTGATGGGCAAGCCCCATCGCGCCCTGTTCCACGAATTCAAGGGCGGCTCCTGGGCCCCCGACGAGGTCGAGGGCTCCGGCGATGTGAAGTACCATCTGGGTGCCTCGTCCGATCGCGAGTTCGATGGCAACAAGGTCCATCTGTCGCTGACCGCTAACCCCTCGCATCTGGAGATCGTCGATCCGGTGGTGCTGGGCAAGGCCCGCGCCAAGCAGGATCAACTGGGCGATACCGAGCGGGTGGCGGTGCTGCCGCTGCTGCTGCACGGCGATGCGGCGTTCGCGGGTCAGGGCGTGGTGGCCGAGTGTCTCGGCCTGTCGGGCCTGAAGGGCCATCGCACCGGCGGCTCGATCCACGTCATCATCAACAACCAGATCGGCTTCACCACCAATCCGCGCTACTCGCGCTCCTCGCCTTATCCCTCGGATGTGGCGAAGATGATCGAGGCGCCGATCTTCCATGTGAATGGTGACGATCCCGAAGCCACCACCTTCTGCGCCAAGGTGGCCACCGAGTTCCGCCAGCGCTTCCACAAGCCGGTGGTGCTGGACATCTTCTGCTATCGCCGCTTCGGCCATAACGAGGGCGATGAGCCGTCGTTCACCCAGCCGCACATGTACAAGGTGATCCGCCAGCATCCCTCCACGCTGGAGCTGTACGGCAAGAAGCTGGAAGCCGAGGGCGTGATCGCTGCTGGCGAACTGGACCAGATGCGCGCCGCCTGGCGCGACAAGCTGGAAGGCGAGCACGAGGCCGGCCAGCACTACAAGCCCAACAAGGCCGACTGGCTGGACGGCCGCTGGTCGGGCCTGAAGGCCTCCAATAGCGAGGACGATCCGCGCCGTGGCAACACCGGCGTGGCCGTCGATACGCTGAAGGACATCGGCCGCAAGATCACCACCGTGCCGGAGGGCTTCACCCCCCATCGCACCATCCAGCGCTTCCTGGACAACCGCCGCAAGGCGGTGGTGGAGGACGGCGCCGGTATCGATTGGGCCACCGGCGAAGCCCTGGCCTTCTGCACCTTGCTGGAAGAGGGCAGCCCGGTCCGCCTGTCCGGCCAGGATGTGGAGCGCGGCACCTTCTCGCAGCGCCATTCGGTGCTGACCGACCAGGACACCGAGCAGCGCTACAAGCCGTTCAATCATTTGACCGAGAAGCAGGCCAAATACGAGGTCATCAATTCGATGCTCTCGGAGGAGGCGGTGCTCGGCTTCGAATATGGCTACACCCTGTCCGAGCCGAACACGCTCGTGCTGTGGGAAGCCCAGTTCGGCGACTTCGCCAATGGCGCGCAGGTGATCTTCGATCAGTTCCTGTCGTCCGGCGAGCGCAAGTGGCTGCGCATGTCCGGCCTCGTCTGCCTGCTGCCGCACGGCTATGAGGGCCAGGGCCCCGAGCATTCCTCCGCCCGCCTGGAGCGCTATCTCCAGATGTGCGCCGAGGACAACATGCAGGTGGCCAACTGCACCACCCCGGCCAACTACTTCCACATCCTGCGTCGTCAGCTGAAGCGCGAGTTCCGCAAGCCGCTGATCCTGATGACCCCCAAGTCGCTGCTGCGCCACAAGAAGGCGGTGTCGCGGCTGGAGGAGTTCGGCCCGGAGACCTCGTTCCACCGGGTGCTGTGGGACGATGCCCAGTCCAATCCCACCAGCGAGAGCATCAAGCTGGTGGCGGACGACAAGATCCGCCGCGTGGTTCTGTGTTCCGGCAAGGTCTATTACGACCTCCTGGAGGAGCGCGAGAAGCGCGGCACCAACGACGTCTATCTGATGCGCGTGGAGCAGCTGTTCCCGTTCCCGCTGAAGACCATGGCCCAGGAACTTTCGCGCTTCAAAAACGCCGAAGTGGTCTGGTGCCAGGAAGAGCCGAAGAACCAGGGCGCCTGGGCGTTCGTGCAGCCGTATCTGGAGTGGGTGCTGGAGAATATCAGCGCCGCCTCCCGCCGGCCGCGCTATGCCGGTCGCCCCGCCTCCGCCGCTACCGCGACGGGCCTCATGTCCAAGCATCTCGCCCAGCTGAAGGCGTTCCTGGAGGAAGCCCTCGGCTGAGGGTTTTCTCCCGCCTGACGCACGCAAGCCTGCAAACCCGCAAGATCGAAAGAAGACGACAGCCATGGCAACCGAGATCCGCGTTCCAACGCTCGGCGAATCCGTGACGGAAGCGACCATCGGCAAGTGGTTCAAGAAGCCCGGCGATGCGGTGAAAGCCGACGAGCCGCTGGTGGAACTGGAAACCGATAAGGTCACCGTCGAAGTTCCCGCTCCGACCTCCGGCGTGCTGGCGGAAATCGTCGCCAAGGACGGCGAGACCGTGAATGTGGGCGCCCTGCTGGGGTCCATCGGCGAAGGCACGGGCGCTGCTGCTGCGCCTGCCCCCAAGGCCGAAGCGCCGAAGGCGGCTCCTGCTGCGGCTCCCGCTCCCGCCGCTGCTCCGGCACCGGCTAAGGCCGCCGTTCTCGCCAGCGCCAACGGCCCGGCCGTGGATCGCCTGTCGGCGGAAAGCGGCGTCGCCGCCGCCGGCGTCGACGGTTCCGGCAAGGATGGCCGGGTGACCAAGGGCGATATGCTCGCGGCCATCGCCACCGCCGCCCAGCCCGCTGCTGCCCCGGCGGCCGCTGCGCCCCGCGGTCCGTCCAGCCAGGCCGATGCCGTCCGCGAAGAGCGGGTGAAGATGACCAAGCTGCGGCAGACCATCGCCCGCCGCCTCAAGGACGCGCAGAACACCGCCGCCATGCTCACCACGTTCAACGACGTGGACATGACCGCGGTGATGGCCCTGCGCGCCCAGTTCAAGGACGCGTTCGAGAAGAAGCACGGCACCAAGCTGGGCTTCATGGGCTTCTTCACCAAGGCGGTGATCGCGGCCCTGAAGGACATCCCGGCGGTGAATGCCGAGATCGACGGCCAGGATCTGGTCTACAAGAACTATTACAACATCGGTATCGCGGTCGGCACCGAGAAGGGCCTCGTGGTTCCGGTGGTGCGTGACGCCGACCTGCTCTCCGTGGCGGAGATCGAGAAGGCCATCGCCGGCTATGGCCGCAAGGCCCGTGACGGCAAGCTCGGCATTGACGACATGCAGGGCGGCACCTTCACCATCACCAACGGCGGCATCTACGGCTCGCTGATGTCCACCCCCATCCTCAATGCGCCGCAGTCGGGCATCCTCGGCATGCACCGCATCGAGGAGCGCCCGGTGGCCATCAAGGGACAGGTGGTGATCCGCCCGATGATGTACCTGGCGCTCTCCTACGATCACCGCATCGTCGACGGTCGCGAGGCCGTGACCTTCCTGGTGCGGGTCAAGGAGACCCTGGAAGATCCCGCGCGTCTCGTGCTTGATCTGTGATCGGACGCAGGTCCTAAAGGCTGCCGCCGCTCCCGCTTTGCCGGGATGCGGCGGGGCTGGGGCTGCGAGGTTTGAGGGTCCGGCGGGCAGGTGGCTCGCCGCGAACCATACCAAAGCGGCGGTGCGGGCGTCGGGCCTTCGGTCCGCCCGCAGCGGCGCGCGGCT
Organism: Azorhizobium sp. AG788; assembly: GCF_943371865.1. Taxonomy (GTDB): domain Bacteria; phylum Pseudomonadota; class Alphaproteobacteria; order Rhizobiales; family Xanthobacteraceae; genus Azorhizobium. Next base: position 5,722 of record NZ_CALRWL010000045.1, read on the forward strand.
GGCAGGGCAGGCGATGACGAGCCATCTCGCGGAGTATTTTACCCTGATGGCGGTGTTCGCTCTGGCGGCGATCACCCCGGGGCCGGATTTCGCCATGGTGGTGCGCCAGAGCGTGGTGCATGGCCGCCGTGCCGGCATCGTCACCAGCCTGGGCGTGGGCTCCGCCATGCTGTTTCATGCCAGCTATACCTTGGCCGGCATCGGCCTGCTCGTTGCCCATTCGCTGCTGGCGTTCAACATCCTGAAATGGCTCGGGGCCGCATATCTGGTCTATGTGGGCGTCAAGACGTTTCGCGCTCCGGCGATGTCCATGGACATTGATGCTCAGCCGGCCGCCGCCGCGTCCATTTCCGGCGTCCCCATGTCGGATGCGCGCAGCTTCGGGCTGGGCTTCCTGACCAATGCGCTCAATCCCAAGGCCGTGCTGTTCTTCCTGTCGCTGTTCGGCACGCTCGTCAGCGCCGATACGCCCATCGCCATGCAGGTGGGCTACGCGCTGAGCATGTCGGCGCTGCTGATGGGGTGGTTCACCTTGGTCTCCTTCTTCTTCACCGGCCGTGCTGTGCGGGCGCAACTCGCCCGCGCGGGCCGCTGGTTCAATCGTCTTACCGGCGGCGCGCTCATCGCGTTGGGCGTCCGTCTTGCCTTGCAGCGGGCGCACTCCGCCGCCTGATGCTCCGTTCGAACCCGGCCGCCTTGCGGCCTTCGCAGTTTTAAGGATCGCACGTCCATGGCTTCCTACGATCTCATCGTCATCGGCACCGGCCCCGGCGGCTATGTGGCCGCCATCCGCGCCGCCCAGCTCGGCCTCAAGACCGCGGTGGTGGAAAAGCGCGCCACCCATGGCGGCACCTGCCTGAACGTGGGCTGCATCCCCTCCAAGGCGCTGCTCTATGCCTCCGAGCTGTTTGAAGAGGCGGGCCACTCGTTCGCCGGCATGGGCATCGGCGTCGGCGCGCCGAAGCTAGACCTCGCCGCCATGCAGGGGTTCAAGGACAAGGGCGTGGACGGCAACGTCAAGGGCGTCGAGTTCCTGCTGAAGAAGAACAAGGTCGACGTGCATTTTGGCACCGGCAAGATCCTGGGCACCGGCAAGGTGCAGGTGACGGCCAATGCCGACGGCGCCGTGCAGGTGCTGGAGACCAAGAACATCCTGATCGCCACCGGCTCCGACGTGGCGCCGCTTCCGGGCGTGACCATCGACGAGCAGCGCATCGTCTCCTCCACCGGCGCGCTGACCCTGTCGCAGGTGCCGGCCAAGCTGCTGGTGGTGGGCGCGGGCGTCATCGGCCTGGAGCTGGGCAGCGTGTGGCGCCGCCTCGGCGCCGAGGTGACGGTGGTCGAATATCTCGACCGCATCCTGCCGGGCATGGACAATGAGGTGGCCAAGTCGTTCCAGCGCATCCTGTCCAAGCAGGGCTTCGCCTTCAAGCTGGGCACCAAGGTCACCGGTGTGGACGCTTCCGGAAAGACGCTGAAGGTCACGGTGGAAGCTGCCGCTGGCGGTTCGCCCGAGACGCTGGAAGCGGATGTGGTGCTGGTGGCCATTGGCCGCGTCGCCTACACCGGCGGCCTGGGCCTGGCCGAGATCGGCGTTGCTACCGACAAGCGCGGCCGGGTGGAAGTGGACGCCCACTACAAGAGCACTGTGGATGGCATCTACGCCATTGGCGACGTGATCGCCGGCCCGATGCTGGCCCACAAGGCCGAGGACGAGGGCATGGCGGTGGCCGAGATCCTCGCCGGCAAGGCCGGGCATGTGAATTACGACGTCATCCCGGGCGTGGTCTATACCTTCCCGGAAGTGGCCTCGGTGGGCAAGACCGAGGAAGAGCTGAAAGACGCCGGCATCGCTTATTCCGTCGGCAAATTCCCCTTCACCGCCAACGGCCGCGCCAAGGTGAACAACACCACCGACGGCTTCGTGAAGATCCTGGCGGATGCCGCCACCGACAAGGTGCTGGGCGCCCACATCATCGGCCCCGAGGCCGGCGAACTGATCCACGAATTGTGCGTGCTGATGGAGTTCGGCGGTTCGTCGGAAGACCTGGCCCGCACCTGCCACGCCCATCCCACCCGCTCGGAAGCGGTGAAGGAAGCCGCGCTCGCGGTGGAAAAGCGCGCCATCCACTTCTGAGCCATCGCGCCCGCTGCGGCGGGTGACCGGGTGACGAAACGAAAAAAGAGGCCAGCCCGCACGCGCGGGCTGGCCTCTTGGCTTTTAGCGCTCCGATGGCGCGTAGCCGTTCGGGCGCTCGCCGGCTCAGCTGCCTTTGGGCGCGCCGGCGTCGGTGGGGGCGCTAGCCGAGGTGGTGGGCTGCGGGGTCGGGGCGGTGGCCGACTTCGACATGCAGTCGGCAAAGGCCGGGGCGGTGGTGGCCAGGATCGAAAGCGTGCAGAACGCGAGGGCAAGACGCTTCATCTCTCTCACTCCTTAACCTTACGGGAAGCGTTAGCGTAAGTCCGTTCAGGCTGGGCTCGAAGCCTCATTGCGCGCCACCACGCCTCAAAGCATGCCGCTACGGCAGCGCGGTACGGTTGTTCACGCGATGTTGTAGGTCACGGCCTCGATGCGCCATCCATCCGGATCGATCAGGAAGGCGGCATAATAGGCTGGCCCGTAGGCGGGGCGCGGCCCCGGAGGGCCGTTGTCCAGGCCTCCGGCTGCCAGTCCCGCCGCATGGAAGGCGTGCACCGCATGGGCGTCGACGGCATCGAAGGCGATGTGGAAGCCCGGGGGACAGGCGATGACCGCCCCGGACCGCTCCTCCAGCCAGAACTGCACATTGTCCTCCAAGGCCCATTGGCCCGGGCGGCCATAGCCGGCGGAACGGGTGCCGGTGGGCTCCGCAAACATCACCTCGCGCCCCAGGCCCAGCGGCGACAGCACCCGGTCGTAAAACGCCACGGCACGGTCGAGGTCGGCGACTCCGAGCGACATATGGTGGATGCTCATGCCAAGGCCTCCGAATCCGTCACACTTCAGATCAAGGTAGATCTCCGCCGGGGGCGCATGAACCAAACTTTCGGGTGATGGTGCTTTAACCCTGCGCCCTTTAAACGCCTCAAACCCGGCCCCAATTGCGCAAAGCCATGTCCCAACTTCCCCCGCCCGATTCACGACCTGAGACCGCGACCGGCACGCGCACGCGCTCGGCGCTACGCCCGCTGTTCATGGTGCTGGCGCTGCTGTTCCTGTGGGAGGCGTGGCTGTGGGAGAAGGCCAAGCCCGCCGTCGCATGGGTGACGGGGCTGCTGCCGTTCGAAGCCATCAAGCACGCTATCGCCCAATGGGCGCGCCGGCTGCCGCCCTATGGCGCTTTGGTGCTGTTCGTGGTGCCGCTGATCCTGATCGAGCCCATCAACATCCTCGCGCTCTGGTTCTTCGCCCATAAGGATGTGGTGGCCGGCAGCCTCTGCTTCCTGGTGGCCAAGCTGGTGGGCGTCGGGCTGATGGCGTTCCTGTTCGAGGCCTGCCGCCAGCAATTGCGTTCCATCGGCTGGTTCGCGCGACTGTGCGACTGGATTCTCGGTATCAATGCCTGGGCGCACCGGCTGGTGGACCCGTACAAGCAGCAACTGCGTGCTGCGTTCGCGGAATGGAAAGCGGGCCGCGGCAGTGGCTTCTGGCGCCGGGTCATGGATCTGCGGCGCCGGGCCTTCGCCGCGCGGTCGTGAAGCTGCGTTGCCGCGTCAGGCCCGCGGATGGGCGGCGCGATAGGCTTCCATGAGCTTGGTGCTGTCCACGGCGGTATAGACCTGGGTGGTGGAGAGCGAGGCGTGGCCCAGCAATTCCTGGATCGCCCGCATCTCGCCACCGCGCGCCAGCAGGTGGGTGGCAAAGGAATGGCGCAACGCATGGGGTGTAGCGCTGTCCGGCAGGCCCAGGGCCCCGCGCATACGTTCCACGGCCAATTGGACAATGCGGGGTGACAATGGCCCGCCCCGCATGCCGCGAAACAGCGGCTTCTCCGGCTCCAGCACATATGGGCAGAGCGTCGCATAGTCGGCGATGGCCTGGGTCACCTGCGCCAGCAGCGGCACCATGCGGGTCTTCTGGCCCTTGCCGGTGACGGTGATCTGGTCGCCGGCGCCGGGCTCCGGCACCATGGCGCGGGTGAGACCGAGCGCCTCGGAAATGCGCAGGCCGGCGCCATAGAGCAGAGCGATCACCGCCGCATCGCGGGCCAGCACCCAGGGTTCGCGATCCTCGCCGGCGCGGGTGGCAGGATCGGCGAGCGCGCGCGCGTCCGCCACCGAGACCGGCTTGGGCAGGCTGCGCGGCACCTTCGGTGCCCGCACGGCCGTCAGCGCGCCCACCTTGCCCAGGCCCTCCCGTTCCAGATGACGGCCGAACGAACGGGCGGCGGCCATCAGGCGCACCAAAGTGCGCGGGGCCACCCCCTCCGCCCGGCGGGCCGCCAGGACCGCGCGCACATCGGCAGGGGTGAGGGCGGCCATGGCCGCCAGCGTCGGCCGCTCGCCCAGATGCAGGGTGAGGCGGTTCATCACCAAGGTCAGGTCGCGGGCGTAGGCGTCCAAGGTCTTGGGGGAGAGGCGCCGCTCATGGGCGAGCCGCGCCAGCCAGCCGTCCACAGCCGCGGCCATTTCCGGCACCAGCGCACTGAGCAGCGCATTGCGCGAACGGGCCGCGGTTTCCGTATCGGTCATGGCCATGGGCGCCTCCTGTCCTCCCCCACCTTAGCCGCCATCGCTTAAGGGATCACGCACCTCTTGCTTTTCGATATATCGAAAGATATATGAGAGATCGTTGTATCTTTAGATATAACGTAATGGAGAAAACACATGTTTGGATTTCGATCGCACCGCGATGTCGCGCACTGTGGCGGGGGGGGTGAACGGGGAGAGTTTGGCGGCGGCTGGGGCCGGGGTGGGCGTCATCGCGGTGGTGGTGGCGGCGGCGACATGTTCCGCATCGGCCGCATGCTGGCCCAGGGCGACCTGAAGCTGCTGGCCCTGGCGCTGATCGCCGAGCAGCCGCGCCACGGCTATGAGATCATCAAGCTGATCGAGGAAAAGACCAGCGGCTGCTATTCCCCCAGCCCGGGCGTGATCTATCCGACCCTGACCTTCCTGGAAGAGGCCGGCTACGTCACCGCAGAGCTGGATGGGGCCAAGAAGCGCTTCACCATAACGCCGGAGGGGCGCAGCTATCTGGAGGCCAACCGCGATTTCGCCGACGCCATCATCGGGCGCCTGTCGGAAATCGGCCTGAAGATGGGCAAGGTCCGCCGCTGGATGGGCGCCGAGCGCGAGCCGGCCGCAGGCCCCGAACTGCCCCGCCTGATCGAGGCGGCGCTGGAAAACCTGCGCGATGTGTCGCGGGCCAAGCTGGCGGAAAATCCCCGTGCGGAGACCCGTTTGGTGGAGATCCTCGCCGGCATTGCCAATGACCTGCGCGAAGTCTGATCGCCCGCAGGCCGTACCGCTTCAGAGTGGCCGCACGCCGTGCGACCTCTCAGCCCTCAAAGGTGATGCTGCCGGCTTCACGCCGGCAGCGACAGGAACACCGCTGCCAGGATGAGGATGATGCCCGCCGAGGCCATCACCCAGACGCCGGAGCGCACATAGGGCAGGCCGCTGGCATAGAGCGGCACATAGAGCACCCGGCCCCAGAAATAGACATGGGCACCGGCAATGGTCAGCGCGGTATGTACCCCCGCCGCATGGGCCAGCAGCACCGCCGCCGCGAACAGCGGAAAGGTCTCCATCAGATTCTTGAAGGCGCGGTCGAGCCGCCCGGCCATCGCCCCAAGCGGCTTGGCCGGCGCGTCCCGGGGCCCGGCATTCCAGGCCGAGCCGCGCTCGCGGGTGGCCATGTGCGCGGCCAGCAGCAATTGCACGAAGGCCAGAACGATGGTGGCGGCGAGCAGGAAGAGTTCGTGGGTCACGGCGGGCTCCGGTCGGGTCCAGGAAGAGGCGGGGCGATGGCGGCGGGTCAGAACCCCGCCCGCTTCAGCCTCACGATGGCAAGATCCAGCGCCGAGAGGAAGGCGGAGCGATCCCGCGGCGAGAATGGCCGCGGACCGCTGGTGGCGTGGCCGGCGGAACGCAATTCATCCATGAGGTTGCGGGTGGCCAGGGCCGGTCCGATGGTGGCCTCGGTGAAGGCCTTGCCATTGGGGGCGATCACGTCCGCCCCGGCCTTCACGCAGCGCGAGGCCAAAGGAATATCGGCGGTGATGACCACGTCGCCGCGGGACACCCGCTCGGCGATCCAATCGTCCGCCACATCCGGCCCGCTGGCCACCACCACCCGGTGGACATTGGCCGTCCGCGGCAGAGCGATGGGGCTGTTCGACACCACATGGACGTCGAGCTTGTGCCGTTCGGCCACCTTGTAGATTTCGTCCTTCACCGGGCAGGCGTCGGCATCCACATAGAGCGTGATGGGAGTTTCGCGTTGAGCCATGGCGGGCTGAATGGCAGGCAATGCCCGTGGCCGCAAGCGGCCATGCCGCCGCGTTGCCCGGTGACGGATGCGCGAGGAGCCCAGCGGAGTGGTGCCAAGGCACCGGAGCCCAGTTGACGCGGGCGCGGTGTCATGCGGTTCTGCGGCCATGAACACACTTCTCAGCCGCGGGCGACGCCTGCTGTCCGGCATTCCCGGATTTTCCGCTGTCCTCGATCGCGTCAGCCGCATGGAGAAGGACACGCTGCTGGTGCTCGCTCTGACGGCGGGCGCGTTCTATGTGTTCGCCAAGATCGCCGACGAGGTACTGGAAGGCGACACGCGCGGCCTGGATGAGCGCATCCTGCTGGCGCTGCGGGTGCCCGGCGACCTCTCCACCCCCGTCGGGCCGCACTGGCTGCAAGAGCCCATGCGCGACCTGACCGCCATCGGCGGCACCACGGTGCTGACATTGATGACCTTGGCGGTCATCCTGTTCCTGTTCATGGTCCGCAAGCGACACACCGCCTTGATGGTGCTGGTCTCCGTGGCCGGCGGGGCGGCCTTGTCGTCGGCACTGAAATGGGGCTTTTCCCGCCCCCGGCCGGAACTGGTGCCGCACGGCATGGAGGTGTTTTCCCAGAGCTTTCCCAGCGGCCATTCCATGATGTCGGCGGTAGTCTACTTGACTCTGGGCGCGCTGCTGGCCCGGACCCAGGCGGGCTGGCGGGTGAAGAGCTTCCTGTTCGGCCTCGCCATCACGCTGACGCTGCTGGTGGGGATCAGCCGGCTCTATCTCGGCGTGCATTGGCCCACCGACGTGCTCGGCGGGTGGGCACTGGGCGCGGGATGGGCGTCCTTGTGCTGGCTGGTGATGGTGTATCTGCAGTCGCGCGGCGAGGTGGAGCCGGAGGATCCAACCACCAACGCTGACGATTAAAGAACAATCGCCTGGCTCCGGAGCGTCAATCCCCCGGAGCCGGCGCCTCAATCGCGGTCAGTCGAACAGGCTGGAGACCGATTCTTCGTGAGCGGTGCGGGCGATGGCTTCGCCGATCAGGCCGGCGATGGGAAGGACCCGGATGTTGCGGGCCACCTTCACCGCCTCGGTGGGCTGGATGGAATCGGTGATCACCAATTCCTTCAGCTTGGACGAGGAGATCCGCGCCACCGCGCCGCCGGACAGCACCCCATGGGTGATGTAGGCATGCACTTCCTTGGCGCCGCGGGCCAGCAGCGCCTCGGCGGCATTCACCAGCGTGCCGCCGGAATCGACGATGTCGTCCACCAGGATGCAGCTACGCCCGCTCACGTCGCCGATGACATTCATCACTTCGCTCTCGCCGGGGCGCTCGCGGCGCTTGTCGACGATGGCGAGCTGGGCGTCGATGCGCTTGGCCAGCGCGCGGGCACGCACCACGCCACCCACGTCGGGGGAGACCACCATGAGATTGTTGAGGTCGAACCGTTCCTTGATGTCCCGCACCATCACCGGGGCGGAATAGAGGTTGTCGGTGGGAATGTCGAAGAAGCCCTGGATCTGTCCGGCATGGAGGTCCAGCGTCATCACGCGGTCGGCGCCCGCATGGGTGATGAGATTGGCCACCAGCTTGGCGGAGATGGGCGTGCGCGGGCCGGGCTTACGATCCTGGCGGGCGTAGCCGAAGTAAGGGACCACCGCCGTAATGCGCTTGGCGGAGGCACGGCGCAGCGCATCGATGATGATGAGCAGTTCCATGAGATGGTCGTTGGCCGGAAATGAGGTGGACTGCACCACGAAGGCGTCCTGGCCGCGCACGTTTTCCTGGATCTCGACGAAGATCTCCATGTCCGCAAAGCGGCGCACCACCGCTTTGGTCAGCGGCGTGTCCAGATAGCCGGCAATCGCTTCCGCGAGCGCGCGATTGGAATTTCCCGCGACCAGTTTCATGGATCCATTCTCATTGGGCATTCGGCACTCCGCGCCCGGGGCGCGGGCCTTGGACCTGTTCAAGCGCCCTGATAGGCGCGGGCATTGCGTGTTGTAAAGGCGGGATTCAGCGGGCCGCGTATGCCAAGGCTGCATCGGTCCCGGTGGCGTTGCCGAATGGCGGGGCCAGGGCCACCGGCACGCCGCCATTTTCCAGCGGGTCGCGGGGCGGGGCCGGCTCGGCGGCGGGCTGAGCCGCGACGGGGGCTGCGGTCTCAACGGGGCCGGCGGCGGTGGCAGGCGCGGTGGGTGTTGTGGCGCGGGGCGCGCCCATGCTCAGGCTTTCGGTCAGGCTGGCCATGGTGTTGCCGGCGATGCGGGCCAGCATTTCTTCGTCGCAGACGGCCCAGGCGCCGCCCTTGACCGCCTTGGCGGTTTCCTCGCCGGTGATACGCGCCACCCGCTGCTTGTCGGCATCGAACACATCCCAGGCATAAGCCACCTGGGTCTTGCCGCGCTCGGTGTGCACCGACAGATAGCCGCGGACACGGTAGCCGGCAGGCTGGCTGCGGGAGACGACGGCCACCTGGCTCAATTCCGCTTCGGACGACAGGCGGGTGACCAGGCGGTCGAAGGTGTCCTTCGGCGGCCCGTCAATGGACTCGAAGGCCAGGGTGCGGGATGTGGTCCCGCCGCTTGAGGCGACCCCGGTGCCGTCGGTCTGGCACCCGGCGAGCGCCAAGCCCGCACCGAGAACCGCAACGCGGGCAGCCATGCGCAGGATGGTGCCCCATGTCGCGCCGCTCGTTGCGTTCCTCATGCCTCAGCCCCTCTTCACATTTGGTGAAGAAGGCGTAACTCCGATCCGTCGGCAGGTCCAGAAGAACGGTTAAGGTATCGTTAATTGTGATCCGGCCGGGCCTTTGCCGGCTCAGCTCAGGGTGATGGCCGCCACCATCCGGCCATAGTCGGCCTCCGCGCGGTGGGTGGCGCGGCGGAAACTGAAGAACCGCGCCGGGTCGGTGTAGGTATCCAGGCCCAGATCCTCGATGTGTCCGACCCGCGCCTCGGTCAGCCGATGGGTGATGAAGCCCGGCAGATCGAACAGGGCATGGTGGGGGCGGTCTGCAGGGGCGAAGAAGCGTACGAAGGTCTGAGACTCCGCCAGGAAGCGGGCGATGAAGTCCTCTCCCACCTCGTAGCTGGGCTGGCGGATCAGGGGGCCGATGGCGGCGTGAATATCCGCGCGCCGGGCGCCGAGCCTCTCCATCTGGGCCACGGTGGCTTCCACCACGCCGCCGAAGGCGCCTTTCCATCCCGCATGGGCGGCGCCCACCACCCGCGCCACGGGATCGGCAAACAGCACCGGGCCGCAATCGGCCACCGTGATGGTGGCGCCAAGGCCGGGGACGGCGGTGGCCACCGCATCCGCCTGGGGCGCGTCTTCCCGGCGCCATGGTGTTTCCAGAGGCACGCAGATGGCGGAATGCACCTGCGAGCAGGCCACCAGATTGGGCGGTTCCACCCCCAAGGCGCGGGCCATGCGGGCGCGGTTCTCCACCACGTTCTCCCGGTCGTCGCGCGAACCCATGCCGCCATTGAGGCTGTTATACAGGCCGGTGGAGACCCCGCCCTGGCGGGTGAAAAAGGCGTGGCGGATGCCGGGCAGCGCGGCAAGGGACGGGGCTTCCACTTTCATCACGCAAATTCCTCCTGCGGCGCGAAGCCGGGCGGCGGGCCGAGCGATGGGTCGCCCAGCGCCAGAACCTTGAACAATGTGCCCATCTGGCCGGCCTCGGCGCCGGCCAGGCGGTGTGCGGCGGCGGCGATGGCCGCGCGCCCCGCCTCATCCTGTCCCTGCTGCAATCGGGTGGCGCGGGCGCCAAGCCCGAGCCGGGCGAGGAACTCGCCCTGGGTCAGGGCGCCGAAGGCGCGCGCACCGGCCGCCTTGGCGCCGCGGGCCAGCGCGGCAAAATCCACATGGGCGGTCAGGTCAGCCTCGCCGGGTGTCTCCAGCGGGGACACAAAACGGTGGTCCTTCATGGCCTGGAGCGTGTCGCCATAACCGTGCGCCGCGTGACCATAATCGATCAACAAGGCGGCGCCGCCCTGTGCCGCCAACCGGGCGCCTAGCGCCTGGACAGCGCCGCCCTCCAGGCGTTCCAGCAGGTCGCCCTCCCGTGCCGGGGGGAAGTGCGCCGCCAGGGCGCCGATGGCGGGCAGCGGGCGCGGGTCGAGGCCGAACACCAGTTGGTCCGCGTCATCGAGCCCGACCCGCCTCTCGTGCCAGCCAGCGCGGCCGCGCACGAACTGGTCGATGGGCAGGGCGTCAAAGAACTCGTTAGCGATCACCACCACTGGACCGTCGGGCACGCTCTCCAGTCCGTCGTGCCAGATGGGTGTTGCAAGGCCCTTAAGGCTCGCGGCTTGGCGCGCCCGCAGCACCGGGCTCATTTCCACCAGATCCACTTGCGCGGCAGCGCCGAAGGCCGGCACCAGCCGGGCGGCGCGCAGCGCATCCGCCATCAAGGTGCCGCGGCCGGGGCCCAGCTCCACCAAGCGGAAGGCTTTGGGTGCCCCCATCTGCTGCCAGGTGGCCACCGCCCACAGGCCGATCAGTTCGCCGAACATCTGGCTGATTTCAGGGGCGGTGATGAAGTCGCCGCGGGCGCCCAAGGGGTCGCGGGTCATGTAATAGCCATGGCGGGGATGGCCAAGGCACAGCGCCATGTAGCGCCCCACCGAGATCGGGCCCTCGGCGGCGATCAGCGCCTTCAGCTCTACGGCGAGCGGCGTGGTCACGGCCGGGCGCGGCGCAGCGCATAGAGCACGAGGCCGGCACCGGCCAGCACCAAGGGCAGTGACAGCAGCATGCCCATGGTGGTGCCGAAGGCGAGATAGCCCAGTTGCGGGTCCGGCTCGCGGAAGAACTCGCCGAAAATGCGCCCCAGCCCATAGCCGATGCCGAAGATGCCCGCGGCCAGACCCGGGCGGCGGAACACACCGAGGCGGACGGCGATCAGCATCACCACGAACAGCGCCAGCCCCTCCACTGCCGCTTCATAAAGCTGGCTGGGATGGCGCGGGATGTCGCCGCCGGTGGGGAAAATGACCGCCCACGGCACATCCGCCGGTCGGCCCCACAGCTCGCCATTGATGAAATTCGCCAGCCGCCCGAAGAACAGGCCCACCGGTGCCACCACACCCGCCACATCCAGCAGCGAGAAGACCGGGATGGATCGCGACCGGGCGAACAGGATCAGCGCCACGATGGTCCCGGCAAGGCCGCCATGGAACGACATGCCGCCATGCCACAGCATGGGGATTTCGGTGGGATTGGCGAGGAAGAAGGCGGGATTGTAGAAGAACACATAACCGATGCGCCCGCCCAGGATCACGCCGAAGGTGGCCCAGAACAGCGCGTCGTCCAGGTCCGCCGGCTGCATGGGCGATGTGCCGCCCCATAGGGCGGGTCGCGCCACCAGCACCCGGGCCAACTGCCAGCCGATGAGCAGCCCGGCGATATAGGCCAGCGCATACCAGCGGATGGCCAGCGGCCCCACCGCGAAGAGCACTGGATCGATGGCCGGGAAGGGCAAGGCGAACTGGATCATCGGGTCTCCGGGGAAACGCACCGCGCGGGCGGGCGGCTGCACGGCAGCCTTGTGGTGGAGAAGCTGCCCCTCAGCCTATCCATAACGCCGGATTGGCGACGAATTCCTGAATGACCGTTCCTGAATGCCTGGGCATCGGCACGCGCCAAACGGGATTTTTATCCCCCGAGCCATGTGCCGTTCGCCGCCGGCGTCGTCAAGCGTGTGGGGCGGTGACACGGGTCGTCCCCTGGGCGGTCGCTTTGCCGCGGTGCGGCATGCGGGCGGGAGGCAGACCTTGCGGGCGATGCGCGCTATGCCCATTGTCTAACAGCGCGCCGCACAGCGCGAACCCGAACCGGCGCGGAGGCCGATCATGACCCAGACCACAGGCCGTCTGTTCGACGAAATGTCGCGACTCGTGAACGACGCGGCAGGCGTTGCCCAGGGCATGCGCCGCGAGGCCGAAACCGTGATGCGTGGACAGATGGAACGGTTCCTGCGCGACATGGATCTCGTCAAGCGCGAGGAGTTCGAGGTGGTGAAAGACCTTGCTGCCGCCGCCCGCCTGGAGAATGAGCGCCTGGCCGCGCGCCTAGCCGAACTGGAGGCGAAAGTCGCCGCCGGGTCTGCGTCACACGTCTCCGGCGACACCGGCTTTTCCGGCACGCCAGGCGCTGGTCCCGGGCCGGTCTGACATGCAATGCCCACGACAGGGGCATGACTATAATCTGTCGTAGCGGGGCGATACCGCGTCGCGATATAGTGAGTTACTGGCGATTCGTAGCCGGATCGTCGCGCCAGAGCGCGACGGGGCGCAGCCTCGCCAGGGCACGTCGTTCCAAGTGGAGCGGCGGGGCCGCCGGCACGCTGCGTCGCGCAAATCCTGGCTGGCTTTGAGTGCCGTTCGTGCCGAGTTCGACCATCTCCGCGTCCCTCACACCGCGAGGTCGAGGCATGTCTCTGATCGAAATCGAAACCGAAGCGTCGGCCAACCCCGTCGATTTGGTAGAACAGCTCGCCGCCGTGCGCGACTGGTCCTTCGAGCGTTCCGCCGAAGACGAGATCACCCTGTCCCTCAACAACCGCTGGACCGACTGCCACGTCTCTTTCCAGTGGATGGATGAGATCGAGGCCCTGCATCTCGCCTGCGCTTTCGACTTCAAGGTGCCCGACAGCCGCCGCGGCGAGGTGCTGAAGCTCCTGGCTCTCATCAATGAACAGATGTGGCTGGGTCATTTCGATACCTGGCCGCAGGAGGGCGTGATCATGTTCCGGCATGCCTTGGTCCTGGCCGGCGGCGCGACTGCCAGCGATCGCCAGTGCGAAGCCATCCTGGATGCGGCCATGGATGCGGTGGATCGCTACTTCCCGGCGTTCCAATTTGTGGTGTGGGCCGGCAAGACTGCGCGGGAGGCTATGGATTCCGCGCTTTTCGATACCGTCGGAGAAGCTTAAGACAGCGGGACTCCCATCGCGAGAACCGGGCCGTACCGGCCCGGTGTCTCCCTTTGCGTGCAGGTGTGCCGATGTCGCTGGACATGTTGAAGCAGTTGAAGGGGCCCGTGGTCCTCGTGGGCGCGGGAAAGATGGGCGGGGCGCTGCTCGACGGATGGCTCGGCCTGGGGCTCGATCCCGCCAACCTCGTGGCGCTTGATCCGAACCTGCCCGATGAGGTCGCCGCGGCCCTGGCCGCCAAGGGCGTTGCCGCCAATCCCGCCTATGACACCCTTCCCGCCGCCGGCGTGCTGGTGCTCGCGGTCAAGCCGCAGGTGGCGCCCGCGGTCATCGCCAGCGTGCGCGCGCTGGTGGGGCCGGAGACGGTGGTGGTTTCCATCATGGCCGGGCGCACCATCGGCTTCCTCGAGAAAGCCCTGACCCATCGCACCGCCATCATCCGCACCATTCCCAATACCCCCGCGGCCATCGGCCAGGGCATCACGGTGGCCGTGGCCAACGCCGCCGCGCCGCAGGTGGCGCGGGATGCGGCTTCTGCTTTGCTCGGTGCGGTCGGGCCGGTGGAATGGGTGGACAATGAGGATCTGATGGACGTGGCCACCGCCGTGTCCGGCTCCGGTCCCGCTTACGTGTTCCTGCTGGCGGAAGCTTTGGCGCAGGCCGGAGCGGCCGCAGGCCTCCCCGCCGATCTCGCCGATCGGCTGGCCCGAGCCACGGTCTCCGGCGCCGGGGCGCTGCTGGCCCAGTCCGGCACCGCTCCGGGAACCCTGCGCCAGAACGTCACGTCGCCGGGCGGGACCACGGCCGCCGCTCTGGCGGTGCTGATGGATGCCTCCACCGGATTCGGCCCCCTGCTGACCCGCGCCGTCGCGGACGCCACCCGGCGGTCCCACGAATTGGCCGGCTGAGAGCGATCCGACCTTGTGGGGGCGGTCTACCGCCCCCACCTGACGCGTGGCATCCGTTGTGATCCGGCGTTCAGCCGGATCGAATGCGGCATGTAGCCCAGCAGCCCGTCGGCGGGAGGACTTATGACCTCGGAAACCAGCCGTGACGCCGCTTTACGTGCCTTCCTCTCGCTCCTGGAGGAGGGGCCGTTCGAGCGCATCGATCTGCTTCAGGTGGCGGAGCGCTCGGGCGTGGCGCTGTCGGAACTGCGGGTGGCGTTCGCCTCGCCGCGCGATCTGCTCGCTGCCTTCTTTCGTGCCACGGATCGGCACGTGTTGGCAGCCGGCGCCGACCCCACCGCTGCGGAACTGGCGGAGGAGCCGGCCCAGGAGCGTCTGTTCGAGGTGCTGATGCGGCGCCTGGATGCGCTGGATCCACATCGGGGCGCGGTGCGCTCCCTGATGGCCTCGGCCCGGCGCAATCCGCTCCTGGCGCTGACCCTGCTGGATTTGAGCATCCGGTCCCAGACCTGGATGCTGGCCGCAGCCGGCCTGCCGTCCACCGGACTGGCGGGCGCGACCCGTGCCCGCGGGCTGGCGGTGCTGTTCGGGCGCATTCTGGATGTCTGGCTGAAGGACGAGGACCCCGGTCTTGCCCCCACCATGGCGGCCCTGGACCGGGAATTGGCCAGCGGCGCCAAGCTGCTGGGCATGCTGGATGATCTGGCCTATCTGGCGCTTCCCTGGCGCGCCCGCCGCCGATCGGCTGCGGTCGGGCAGGCGGATGCGCCAACCGAGGCGCAGGCGGGCGCTTGACCCATTGGCCCATGGCCGATTGAGTGGCCCGATCCCAGAACAAGGAGAGCGGTATGGTGTCGCCTGCGGTCAGCGGCCAGATCGGAATTGAGGATTTCCTCAAAGTTGACGTGCGCGTCGGCACCATCCTGGAAGCGGAGGCGTTCCCGCAAGCCCGCAAGCCGGCCTATAAGCTCAGCATCGATTTCGGACCGGACATTGGCGTCAAGCGGTCGTCGGCGCAGATCACCGAGCATTACGGGCTTGAGGAACTGGTGGGGCGGCAGGTGGCCGGCGTGGTGAACCTGCCACCGCGCCGCATCGGCCCGTTCCTGTCGGAAGTGCTCACCCTCGGCTTCGCGGACGACAACGGCGCCGTGGTGCTGGTGACGCCGGCCACCGGAGTGCCGAACGGCGCGCGCCTGTTCTGAGGCTCACACCGGCTTCTGCATATAGACACGGTGGCGCCCATCCTCCGTCGCCCGGTGGGTTTCCACATATCCGCAGCGGCCATAGAGGGCGATATTCTCGGTCATGGCGGCATTGGTGTAGAGGCGAACAGTTGAATAGCCGGCGGTACGGGCGGCCTCATCGGCAAAGGAGAGGAGCAGCCGGCCGAGCCCGCGCTTCTGGAAATCCGGGCTTACCGCGATGTTGTCCAGCAGCAACGCGTCCGGCTCGTGGATCAGCACCAGGAAGCCGGCAACGGCGCCATCGATATCCAACACCTGGGCCAGCCCGTTTTCGGCCAGATCCGCATAGTCCGCCAGCATGGGCAAAGGCGGGCGGCCGATGCGCGGCACATAGATGCCATAGGCCGCCTGAGCGATGGCGGTCATGGCCGGGACGTCCTCGCCCCTTGCGGGGCGGATCAAGGGTTTTGATGTCATCACACCGGCAGCCGAATGGTGGCGCGTAGCCCGCCCAGGGGGCTGTCCGCAAGGATCACATCGCCGCCATGGGCGCGGGCAATATCGCGGGCGATGGACAGGCCGAGGCCGGAGCCGCCCGCGTCCTGGTTGCGGGCATCGTCCAGCCGCAGGAAGGGGCGGAAGACGTCCTCGCGCTTGTCCTCGGGAATGCCGGGGCCGTCGTCGTCCACGGTGACGATGAGCCAGCGGGCATCACGGGTGCCGGTGATCTCCAGGCGCTTGGCATAGCGCACCGCATTGCCCACCAGATTGCCGATGCAGCGCTTGAGCGAATCCGCCTTCACCTGCACCAGCGGCGGGCCCATGAAGCTGGCGCTGGCCTGGGCGCCGGAGCGCTGGGCGCTGGCCCGCAGATCCTCCACCAGTTGCGCCATGTCGGTGAGCGCCGTCTGTTCGCCGCCATCGCCGCGGGCGAAGGCCAGATAGGCCTCCAGCATGCCCTGCAGTTCGTCCACGTCCCGGCGCAGCTCATCCACCTCGGGGCCTTCGGGCAGGAAGGCCAGTTCCAGCTTGAAGCGGGTGAGGATGGTGCGCATGTCATGGGAGACGCCCGCCAGCATGGCGGTGCGCTGCTCGATCTGTCGCTCGATGCGCCGCTTCATCTCCAGGAATGCCACCGCCGCGCGCCGGACCTCGCGGGCGCCACGGGGGCGGAAGTTCTCCACGTCGCGGCCCTTGCCGAAGGCTTCCGCCGCGTCGGCGAGATTCTCGATCGGGCGTATCTGGTTGCGCAGGAACAGGATGGCCACCGCCAGCAGCACCAGCGAGGTGCCCACCATCCACAGCAGGAAGATATGCGAGTTGGAGGCATAGGCCGAACTGCGGCGGGCAAAGATGCGCAGCACCGCATCGGGCATCTTCACCCGGACCTCGATCAGGTTCGAGCGCCCCACGGTATCGATCCAATAGGGCTGCTTGATGCGCCGGCCGATCTCCCGCGACAGGGCACTGTCGAGAATGGAGAAGAATGGACGCGGCCCCTGCGCCGGCAGGGGATCGGGCGGCAGCACGTCGACGGACAGTTCCAGCGACTGCCAGGCGATGCGCCGCAGATTGGCCGCGTCCTTGTCGTTCGGATAGGTAGCGTACATATCCACCACCGCCGCGATGTCCTGGCTGACCGCCGCCGACAGCCGCCGTGTAACGGTGTTGTAGTGCCGCTCCATGAACACGAACGCGACCACCGACTGCAGGATCACCATGGGAATGACGATGATCAGCAGCGAGCGGGGAAACAGCCCCTTGGGGGTGACGCGGTTGAACCAGGCCGCGAAGCGCGAATTGGCTTCGGTGCAGAATTCACTGAGGCTGCGCAGCCCCGCCCGGCTGGCTTCCATCACGCTCACGGCGTCACCACCAGCCGATAGCCGATGCCCCGCACCGTCTGCACGAAGGAGGGATTGGCCGGATCCCGCTCCACTTTCCGGCGCAGGCGGTTGACCTGAACGTCCACCGCCCGCTCGCTGGCCGCCCCGCCACCGGCAAGCGCCAGGCGCGGCACGGTTTCCCCTGGCTGCTCGGCCAGCGCCCGCAGCATGTCGCGCTCGCGCTCGGTGATCCGCACCCCTTCGCCGGCGCGGGTGAGTTCGCCGCGCCCGAGATGGAAGGTGAAGTCGCCGAACCGCACCGCTTCAATGGCCTTGGGCGGCGTCACCGTGGTGCGCTTGAGGATGGAGCCGATGCGCAGCAGCAGTTCGCGGGGCTCGAACGGCTTGGCCACATAGTCGTCTACGCCCGCCTCCAGGCCGGTGATCCGGTCCACGGTTTCGGAGCGGGCGGTCAGCATCAGTATCGGCACGGCAGAGGTGGTGCGCAGCCAGCGGGCGAAATCGACGCCGGATTCGCCGGGCATCATCACATCCAGCACCAGCAGGTCGAACTCAAGGCCCACCATGCGGCTGCGTGCTTCCAGGGCCGAAGCGGCAGTGGTGACGCGGTAGCCGTGCTCGCTGAGGAAGCGGGACAGCAGGGTGCGGATACGGTTGTCGTCATCCACCACCAGCAGATGGGGGGCGTCGTCCGGCAATGGCGGCGGGGCGGGCCGGGGGGCAATCTCGGTCATCAGGTCTGGCCCTCAGGCGGAATGGGAGCGGGCGGCGCGTTCCGCCCGCTGGATCAGGCGCTCCACCGCCGGGCGATCCTCCCGGTCGATCATGGCCACAAGAAAGCGGCGGGCGGCTTCTTCCGCGCCCGGGCCGCATTCCGCCAGCGCCTTGGCGATGCGCCGGCTTTGCAGGGCGACGAACTCGCGGGCCAGCGCTTCCCCCTTGGCGGTGGGATACAGCAGCCGCTGGCGCCGGTCCGAGGCGCCGGCGCGGCTTTCCACGAAGCCCTCATCCACCAGTTCGCGCAGCACACGGCCAAGGCTCTGCTTGGTGATGCGCAGGATGTCGAGCAGGTCCGTCACGCGCATACCAGGATTGCGGTTCACGAAATGCAGCACCCGATGGTGCGCGCGCCCGAAACCGATGGAGGCCAGGATCTCGTCCGGATCGCCCACAAAGTCGCGATACGCAAAGAAAAACAGCTCGATCAACTCGACCGAGGGCTGGCCCTCCATGGTGTCGGACGGGGCCGCGATATCGGCGGTGCGGGGGGGCTCGGAATGAGGATTTACGTCAGTCATGTTGACTTTTTTCGGTCCGATCGTTACTCAGATGGCATCGGAAGCGAAAGGATCGGTCTTCAGATTGCTGTGAGACGTTCGATCATTGCGCTTTCCGGCGAGTGTGCCCATCCTTCGGGCATGAAACTATCGATACCTTGCGCCGCTGCAAAGTGCAGTCGTCGCCGGAAGCAAAGGCCGCCTGCAAGACGCGCCTGACAGGAGTGAAGACCATGAGTGGAGAGCCTTTCGACAAACGCGACGGCTGGATCTGGTACGATGGCGCGCTGGTGCCGTGGCAGGATGCCAAGCTGCATGTGCTCTCCCATGGCCTGCACTATGCCAGCTGCGTGTTCGAAGGCGAACGCGCTTATGGCGGCGAAATCTTCAAGTCCTCCATGCACTCCGAGCGGCTGCGGCTGTCCGGCGAGATGCTGGATTTCACCATCCCCTATTCCATCGCCGAGATCGATGCCGCCAAGCGGCTGACGCTGGAAAAGAACAATCTCGTCGATGCCTATGTGCGCCCGGTGGCGTGGCGTGGCAGCGAGATGATGGGCGTCTCCGCGCAGAGCAACCAGATCCATCTGGCCATCGGCGTGTGGGAATGGCCGAGCTATTTCGATCCCGAGCAGCGCCAGAAGGGCCTGCGCCTGGATATGGCGGAGTTCCGCCGTCCCGACCCGGCCACCATCCCCTGCAAGGCCAAGGCCTCGGGCCTGTACATGATCTGCACCATCTCCAAGCACAAGGCGGAGCGCCGCGGCTATGCGGACGCGCTGATGCTGGATTATCGCGGCTTCGTGGCCGAGTGCACCGGCGCCAACATCTTCTTCGTCAAGGATGGGGTGATCCACACCCCGACCCCCGATTGCTTCCTGGACGGCATCACCCGCCGCACGGTGATCGAACTGGCCAAGCGCCATGGCCTGGAGGTGATCGAGCGTCACATCAAGCCCGAGGAACTGGCCGACTTCAGCGAGTGCTTCATCACCGGTACCGCCGCCGAGGTGACCCCGGTGGGTGAGATCGCCGATTGGCGCTTCGCCCCGAGCGGGATCACCCATCAGTTGATGGACGCTTATACCGCCGAAGTTCAACCAAAGAAGCAGGCGGCCTGACGTTACGTCAGAATTGCATGACGTAAATCACACGCATAAGAGCAAAAGGGTGGCCGACGGCCACCCTTTTCGTTTGTGGACCTTCCGGTCCCCAAGAAGCTGTGCGGGGAACGTCGATGCGTCGGCCGATTTATAAAGTCTTGTATTTCCAGGTTCTGGTCGCGGTGGTCGCGGGACTGCTCCTGGGCGCATTCTTCCCCGCCACCGGCGAGGCCATGAAGCCGCTTGGCGACGGCTTCATCAAGCTGGTGAAGATGATCATCGCGCCGGTGATCTTCTGTACCGTGGTGATCGGCATCGCCAGCATGCGCGATGTGCGCAAGGTGGGCCGGGTGGGCGGCAAGGCGCTGATCTATTTCGAGGTGGTCTCCACCTTCGCGCTCATTCTCGGCATCATCGTCGGCGATATCGTCCGGCCCGGTGACGGCTTCAACGCCAATGTGGCCAGCATCGATACCAAGGCGATCGCCGGCTATACCAACCAGGCCGCGCATGCCAGCACGGTCGATTTCATCCTGAACATCATCCCGAACACGATGTTCAGCGCCTTCTCCACCGGCGAAATCCTCCAGGTGCTGCTGGTGGCGATCCTGTCCGGCTTTGCCATCGGCTCGCTGTCCGACAACATCGCCGATCCACTGCTGCATGGCCTGGAAGCCATCGAGAAAGCGGTGTTCGCGGTGGTCAAGCTGGTCATGTACACCGCGCCCATCGGGGCGTTCGGTGCCATGGCCTTCACCATCGGCAAGTACGGCATCTCCAGCATCGGCAACCTGCTGCAGCTGATCGCCACCTTCTATCTCACCGCGCTCCTGTTCGTGTTCGTGGTGCTGGGTGCGATCGGCAAGGTCTTCGGCTTCAGCGTGTTCAAGCTGGTGCGCTACATCAAGGACGAACTGCTGATCGTGCTCGGCACGTCCTCGTCTGAAAGCGCCTTGCCGGCGCTGATCCAGAAGCTGGAGCATGCGGGCGCCTCCCGCTCGGTGGTCGGCCTCGTGGTCCCCACCGGCTATTCGTTCAATCTGGACGGCACCAATATCTATATGACCCTGGCGACGCTGTTCATCGCCCAGGCCACCAACACGCACATCACCTGGGAGCATTATCTCCTGGTGCTCGGCGTCGCCATGCTGACCTCCAAGGGCGCCAGCGGCGTCACAGGCTCTGGCTTCATCACCCTGGCGGCGACCTTGGCCGCGGTGCCGGAAATTCCCATCGCCGGCATGGCGCTGATCCTGGGTGTCGACCGCTTCATGAGCGAGTGCCGCTCGCTCACCAACTTCACCGGCAATGCGGTTGCGACCCTGGTGGTGGCCCGTTGGGAAGGTGAACTGGACATGGATCGCCTGCATGCGGTGCTGGACGGCAAACCCGTGGAGCCCCTGGCCGCGGCGCCGGCCCGCGCCGTGGCAGCGCCGGTGCATTAGCACGTCGCGACAACCGGTGGCGGATCGCGGCAGACGCCCCGGTCCGCCACGTGAGATGTGCGGTGTTTGCCGCCGTTAGGCCATCTGCGGATCAGGACGGCGGGAGCAGCGGCGCGGCGAAAAAGACCGCTGCGGCACTGAGTGCCTTATGCTACTCACCTACCATGCTGCCGCCGCCCGCCCCGCCCGTTCCTGCCGGCCGTCAGCGCCTGCATCAGATCCTCTATGTGCAGGTCCTGGTGGCCGCCGCCGCAGGGGGCATCCTCGGCTTGGCAGTTCCCGGCGTTGCTGCGGCCATGGAGCCCTTGGGCACCGGCTTCGTGCAACTGGTGCGGATGATCATCACACCCATCGTGTTCCTGACCTTGGTGCTGGGCGTCGCCGGCATGCAGGACGGGCGCAAGGTCGGGCGCATCGGCGGCAAGGCGCTGCTCTATTTCGAGGTGGTGTCCACCTTGGCCCTGGTGATCGGGCTGGTGGTCGGCCTGCTGCTGAAGCCGGGGGCGGGATTCGACGTGAACCCGGCCACCATCGATACCAGCGGCATCGGCGCCTATGTGGAGCAAAGCCACGGGGTGACGCCGGTTTCGTTTCTTCTCGCCATCATTCCCGACACTTATTTCGGGGCCTTCACCGGCAGCGCGATACTGCCGGTCCTGCTGGTGGCCTTGCTGACCGGCTTCGCCATCGGCCAGTTGGGCGAACAGGCGGCGCCCCTGCTGGAGGGGCTGGCCTATCTGAAGCGGGGCATCTTCGCGGTGGCTCGGCTGGTGATGGCGGCGGCACCGGTGGGCGCATTTGGAGCTATGGCGTTCGTGATCGGCAAATACGGCCTTGCCGCCATCGGCGCCCTGCTCAAGCTGCTGGCGGCGGTCTATCTCACCGAGTTGCTGTTCATCGTGCTGGTGTTGGGGAGCATTGCCCGGTTCAACGGATTGAGCATTTTCCGCATCATTGCCTACATCAAGGACGAGTTGCTGATCGTGCTCGGTACCTCCTGCGCGGAAAGCGCCCTGGCGCCATTGATGGAGAAACTGCGGCTGGCGGGCGCGGAGGGCTCGGTGGTGCGACTGGTGATGCCCGCCGGCTTCTCGTTCAATTCCGACGGCACCAATATTTATATGACGCTGGCGACCTTGTTCATCGCCCAGGCCACCAACACCCATCTGGATTTCTCGCAGCTGATGGTCATCCTGCTGGTGGCCTTGGCGACGTCCAAAGGCGTGGGCGGGGTGACCGGCTCCGGCTTCATCGCGCTGGCGGCCACCTTGGCGGTGGTGCCGGGCATCCCGGTCGCCGGGCTCGCGCTGATTCTCGGGATCGATCGCTTTCTCAGCGAGGCGCGGGCCATGACCAATGTGGTCGGCAATGCGGTGGCGACCCTGGTGATCGCCAAATGGGAGGGCGCGCTGGATGCGGAGACCGCCCAGCGCGTGCTCCAGGCGCGCGGCCCCGCCAACAGCAGTCCTCCCACCTGACGCGTCAGGGGCACGGCGCGTCCAGCAGGATGCGCGCCGCCGCGAGGAAGTCATCCTTTCGCACGCGGAGCACCGGCCCGTTGGCCGAGGGGGCGACCAGCCGTTTGTGGGCGATCACCATGTTCCGCTTGGGAGCCACCAGGATGTACTGGCCATGGACGCCCCAGGCCATGAACGCGCCCTCCAGCGGCGATCCGGGCGGTTCTGCAAAGGTCCACCATAGGTCGCCGTAGCCCAGTCCGTAGGCGGCGGTCTTGCGGGGGTGCATGTCGGCTGAGGTGGTGATGGGCGTGGTGATGGTGGTCACCCAGTCGGCGGCGATCACCTGCGTGCCCTCCCACTGGCCATGTTCCAGCATCAGATAGCCGATGCGGGCCATGTCCCGCGTGGACAGGAAGAAATGGTAGGGCGGGTGGCTGGAGCGGGTCTTGTCGCCGAAGCGGCCGCGGACATGGCGGCCCGGTTGGAAGTCCTGCAAGTGCAGCGGGGCGGCGATGTCTGTGGCAAAAGCCTCGTAGATGCCCCGACCGGTCGCCTGCTCGAACACGGTTCCCGCCGCGTTGAATCCCCAGTTGTTGTAGAGAAAATAGCTTCCCGGCTGCTGCGATCCCCGAATTGGTGCGGTGGATAGGTCATCGCCGGCATTGGCGGCGGGGTGATAGACCGCCGAACGGGAACTGAGCAGGTCGCGCACGCGGGCCGTCTTCTCGATGGGCAGGAGGCCGCCGATATCGTCAATGCCCAGGGCGCCCAAGGTGGCATCGAGGTCGATGGTGCCATCAGCCACATGGCGCCCATACATCATTGCCAGAATGCTCTTGCGCACGGACTCCACGATGCTCGCCGTGGCGATGGGGCCGTAGCTGAACAGGATGCGGCCGTCGCGCGCCGCCACCAGCGCGGTGGTAGCGCCGCTCTCCAACTGGCCGCGCGCCCGGGACAAGGCGTCCTGGCAGGCCGGACTTTGCTGCGCGGTGGGCACGGTCTCCCAATCGGCGCCGGGAAACTTTGGCGTATCCGCCCACCCTCCCGTGCTGGCCAAGGTCAGAGCCGCGAGCAGCACGACGCCCAGCGTCTGGCGGGAGCGAGCGTTGCGACGTGCCTTCATCATGGCCTGTGTCATGGGGAGGGAGGAGGCGGCTGGGAGCCGTTGTGGCCGCTACGTTGCAAGCCTGGAGACACGGCGAACGGGACGCGGACCGCTCAGCCCTTCTGCCAGCGATCCGCAGCGGCGTCGTCGGTGCCCTTGGCTTCCACCCAGGTGCCATCGGCGGCGGTGCCGGGGCGCTCCTCCTTCTTCCAGAAGGGAGCGTTGGTCTTTAGCCAGTCCATCAGGAATTCGGCGGCGGCGAAGGCCGCGCCGCGATGGGCGGAGGCGGTGACCACCAGCACGATCGGATCGCCCGGCACCATCCGTCCGTAACGGTGGACGAGGCGCGCGCCGCTCAGGGGCCAGCGCGTGCGCGCCTCCTGAAGAAGACGGTCCATCTCCTCTTCCGCCATGCCGGGATAATGCTCCAGCGTCAGCGCCGCCAGCGGTGTCCCGTTCTGATCGTCGGCGCGGCACAGGCCGGTGAACGTCACCACAGCGCCCACGTCCGTGCGCCCAGCCACCAGCCCAGTGGTCTCCGTCGATGCGTCAAACACCTCCGCCTGCACCCGGACCTGAAAGGCATCGAGCGGCAGATCGGCAGCATCAAGGGTAGAGACACTGGGGGCGGGCACGGCGATCAGCCTCCCGTCATGGGCGGGAAAAAGGCGATCTCGCGCGCGCCATGAAGCAGGGCGTCGGGCTTCACATGGCGGCGGTCCAGGGCGGCGCGCACCACAGCGGGATTCTCGAAGGCATGGGCATGGCCGCCGCCACGAGCGCGCAACCATCCTGCCAGATCTGCGACGGTCCGCACCTCAACGGGGGGCTCCACCTGTTCCTCGGCGACGCCAACCCGCTCGCGCAGCCAGGCGAAATACAGCACCTTCAAGCCTTGTCTCCCTGCACCAGATGCCGGCCGCCGGCGCGGAAATAATCGTATCCGGTGTAGAGCGTCAGCACCGCCGAGATCCACAGCAAGGTCAGCCCCGCAAAGGTCACGCCGGGGAGCAGCCGGTCGCCAGCCTCGCCCGCCAGCAGGAAGCCGACGGCGATGAGTTGCAAGGTGGTCTTCCACTTCGCGAGTCGTGACACCGGCACGCTCACGTGCAGTTCCGCCAGAAACTCCCGCAGGCCGGACACCAGGATTTCTCGGCACAGGATCACCACGGCGGCCCACAGCGACCAGCCGCGGATGGTGCCATCAGAGGCCAGCATGAGCAACGAGGTGGAGACCAGCAATTTGTCGGCAATGGGGTCCAGCATGCGGCCGATGGCCGATTGCTGCGACCAGGCGCGGGCGAGGTAGCCGTCGAAAAAGTCCGTCACCGCCGCGGCGACGAACAGGCCCAACGCCAGCCAGCGCAGGGAGACACCGCCATGGAGAATGTCGGCCCAGAACAGGCAGGCGGCCACGAGGGGCACCGCCGCGCACCGGGAATAGGTGAGCAGATTCGGTACCGAGAATGCGACACTCCGCGCGGACGGCGCGGGGCGGGGGGCGGTGGGGCGTGTTGCTGCGTCAGCCATGCCTGCTCGGTTCATTCAAGGGCGCTTCGCAGACATCGCTCGCGGTCACGGCAAGCGCATCTGCCAAGGGCATCTGCCACGTCGATGGAAACCAGCATGCCTGTGAAAGCCGGCGAGGTCGAGGCCGCCTCATCCCTGGGCACGCTCGTGGAAATACTCATATATGGCCTTCGCCGTCGAGGCATTGACGCCCGGAACGTGCTCAAGATCCGCCAAAGACGCGCGCTCGATGGCCTTCAAGGTACCGAAGTGCCGCAAGAGCGCCCGCTTCCGGGTCGGTCCCACGCCCGGGATGGTCTGAAGGCCAGCGTCGGTGATGTCCTTCTTGCGGCGAGCCCGATGGGAGCCGATGGCAAATCGATGGGCTTCGTCGCGCAGACGCTGGATGAAATAGAGCACCGGGTCGCGGGGCTCCATGCGAAAGGCGGTGCGACCGGGCAGGAAGAACTGCTCGCGCCCGGCCTCGCGGTCGAGGCCCTTGGCGATGCCCACCAGCGGCACGTCGGATATGCCCAGTTCGTCCATGACGACGCGGGCCGCATTCAACTGGCCAAGGCCGCCGTCGATGAGCACCAGGTCCGGCCAGGGCGAAGCGTCATCGTCGGGCAGGGTCTCCTCGTCGGCAACTGGCGTTGCGGTGCGGCTGGGATCCACAGGAACCTCCCCCGGCTCCCCGCGCCCCTTCCATGTGGCGGCGGCGCGCTCTGCTGCGGGGGCGTCGTCCGGCGACGTCGTTTCCGGCGCCGTCACCGCGTCGATCTCTGAGGGGATGGCTGGTGCGATGGCTGCGATCGGCCCCGCCTCAGCCCTCGGCGCTTCCCGCAGCAGCCGGGAGAAGCGGCGGCGCAGGACTTCCCGCATCATGCCGTAGTCATCACCCGGCACCAGGTCCGCCGACTTGATGTTGAACTTGCGGTACTGGTTCTTCCGGAACCCCTCGGGCCCGGCCACGATCATGCCGCCGACCGCATTGCTGCCCATGATGTGGGAATTGTCATAGACCTCGATGCGCCGGGGCGGGCGGGGCAACTGGAAGGCCTCCGCGACGCCTTCCAGAAGCTTGGTCTGGGTGGCGGTCTCCGCCAGCTTGCGGCCGAGCGCCTCGCGGGCGTTCTGCATGGCGTGGTCCACCAACTCGCGCTTCTCACCGCGCTTGGGGGTCGCGATCTCCACCCGGTAGCCGGCCTTGGTGGAAAGGGCTTCGGCGATGAGGGCTTCTTCCTCCACCTCATGGCTGAGCAGGATCAGACGGGGACAGGGCTTGTCCTCATAGAATTGCGACAGGAAGGCGCCCAGCACCTCGCTCTCGTCCAGCGAGCGGTCGGCGCGGGGATAATAAGCCCGGTTGCCCCAGTTCTGGCCGGTGCGGAAGAAAAACACCTCGATGCAGGTGGCCCCGCCTTGCTGGTGGCAGGCAAACACATCCGCCTCCTCCACCGAGCGCGGGTTGATGCCCTGGCTGCCCTGCACGGCGGAGAGCGCGGCGAGGCGATCCCTGAGCCGGGCGGCGCGCTCGAACTCCAGTTCCTCGGAGGCGGCTTCCATTTCCAGCGCCAGCTCTTCCTTGATGGCGCGGGAGCGCCCGGTCAGGAAGGCGCGGGCCTCGCGCACCAGCTCGGCATAGTCGGCGTGGCTGATCTCGCCGGTGCAGGGGCCGGAGCATCGCTTGATCTGATAGAGCAGGCAGGGGCGGCTGCGGTTCTCGTAATAGCTGTCCGAGCAGGAGCGCAGCAGGAAGGCCCGCTGAAGAGCATTGATGGTGCGGTCCACCGCCCAGACGCTGGCGAAGGGGCCGTAGAAATCCCCCGCCCGCGAGCGCGCGCCCCGATGCTTCAAGATCTGCGGGGCTGCGTGGTCGGCGGTGATGAGGATGTAGGGAAACGACTTGTCGTCCCGCAGCAGCACGTTGAAGCGCGGCTTCAACTGCTTGATGAGGTTGGCCTCCAGCAACAGGGCTTCCGGCTCGGTGCCGGTGGAGAGGAACTCCATGCTGGCGGTGGCCGCGATCATCCGGGCGATGCGGTTGGTGTGCCCCACCAGCCGCGTATAGCTGAGGATGCGCTTCTTGATGCTCTTGGCCTTGCCCACATAGAGCACCGCCCCATCGGCCGCGAGCATGCGATAGACGCCGGGACCGGATGGAGCATGCTTGGCTGCGCGGGCGATGGCCTCGCGGCCGTTGGCCAGCGTTCCCGGTGCGGGCGGCGCCTCTTCGGCGTCCTCCACCAGCAACAGGGCATCATCCTCGGACTCGGGGAGATCGGCGTCTTCCGGTGCGTCGGGCTGGTCGAGGGGAGGGCGGGACATCATGGGCGGAACGTAGGCACTCCGGTGGACAAGGGCCAGGGGGCGGCGCCCCAGGTACACAGCCCCATGGACAGCGCTTATAAAGATACCTATCCAACCGACGGCGTCGTGCGTCCTGCTGGGGGCTTCATGTTCGGGATCCTGTCCATCCGGTCAAAAATCCTGGCCATGCTGCTCATGTGCGGGGTTTTGTGCCTGCTGGCAGCCAGCTTCGTCGCCATCCGCAGCGGCACCCACGCGCTCAAGTCCACCATCTTCGAGCAACTGACCACGCTGCGGGCGTCGAAGACCTCGCAGGTCTCCGCCTGGTTCAAGGATGTGGCGGACGATTTCAGTGACATCTCGCAGGACACGCCGGCGGTGGAGGGCATCGCCGCCTTCACCGCGGCGTTCGCCCAATTGGGGCAGGGCGCGCCCGACGGACCCAGTCTGGCCTTGGAAGCCTATTATAAGGACAAGGTGCTTCCCAGCTTTGCCACGCTGGTGGATGCGCCCTTGTCGCCCCGCGCCTTTCTGCCCACGAGCCCGGCGGCCTTGCGTCTCCAGGACGCCTATGTGGTGCGCAATGACGACCCCGCCGGGAGCGGCGGCCGCAAGATTGTCGATGTCACATCCGGGCCGGACGGTACCCTGTCGGCCTATGATCAGGTGATTGCCAAATATCGGCCCTTCTTCCTCCGGGCGGTGGAAACCCACGCTCTGGAAGATGTTCTCCTCGTGGATGCCAAGTCCGGGACAATTGTCTACACCGTCTCCAAGCGCATCGATCTCGGCGCCAGCCTCACCTCCGGACCGCTCTCGAATTCCGGCGCCGCGCGGGCCTTTCGCCGGGTGATCGAGGGGGGCGGTGTGCCGGGTCAGACGGTGCTGGAGGATTTCAGCCCCTACGTTCCCGCCGGCCTGCGGCCGTCCGCCTTCATCGCCGCGCCGGTGCTGACCGACGGCAATCTGACCGGCATCCTGATCGGCGTCCTGTCCGTCCGGCAGATCGACGCTTTCCTGACCTTCGACGGCCGCTGGGACAGCGTGGGGCTGGGCAAGACCGGCGAAGTCTATCTGGTGGGCGCCAATGACCTCCTGATGCGCTCGCCATCCCGCTTCCTGATCCAGAATCCGGAGGGGTATTACAAGGCCCTTGCCGCGGCGGGCGTGGACGCGGAGACGCTGGCCAAGATCAAGCATTTCAATTCCCCCATCCTGGCCCAGCGGGTGGATACCCGCGCGTCCCGCGAGGGCCAGAAGGGGCTGTCGGATACGCAGATCGTCCAGGACTATAGAGGTGTGTCGACCCTGAGTTCCTGGGCGCCGGTCTCGGTGCAGGGGCTGCATTGGATCGTGATCGCGCAGGAGGATGAGGCTGAGGCGCTGGCGCCGGTTCAGGACTTGCGCCACTCCATCATGGTGGTGGCGGCCATCGCCGCGGTGCTGCTCACCGACGTTTCGGTGCTGCTGGCCAGCAGCTTTACCCGTCCGATCCATGCGGTGCTGGCGGGGGTCAACAAGCTGGCCGGCGGGGATGAGAGCGTGCGCATCGCGGTGAAGGGCCGGGATGAGTTCGCCGAACTGGCCAAGGCGTTCAATGCCATGGCCAATGAGATTGCCGAGCGCAGCGCCCGTATCGACCAGAAGACCCGCGACTATGAACAGCTGCTGCGCAACATCTATCCCGACCTCATCGCCGATCGCATTCGCCTGGGGGAGAGTTCCTTCTCAGAGCGGGTGCGCAATGTCTGCGTGGTGGTCCTCATCATCGAGGGCTTCGACGGGCTGGTGGGCGCGGGCCATCGCGACACCCTGGAGCGCATCAACACCCTGGTGGGCGATATCGACGAGGCCTGCGCCGCCGGCGGCCTGGAGAAGATCCGCACCATTGGCGAAACCTACATCGCGGCCTGCGGTCTCTCCACGCCGCGGCTAGACGCCGCCCAGCGCAGCCTGGCCTTTGTGGCGCAGGTGAATGCGGTGCTGGAGCGCCTGGCCCGCACCTATGAGGTGCCGCTCAGCGCCCGGGCCGGCGTGGCCCTGGGGGATGCGGAAGTGGGCGTCGTGGGGCGGCATCGGCTGTTGTATGACGTGTGGGGCCCGACCATGCTGCAGGCCCGCCGCATCGTGTTCGACGCCGAGCCGGGAACCCTGCGGGTCACCTCTGCCGCTCTCCAGCAACTGAGTGCCCGCGAGGGCTTCGTGCAGATGCCGGACATCGTTTTGTTCGATTCCACCCATGTGGAAACCTGGCAGCGCGACGCCGGTTTCACCCCCGACACTCCCACCGGGTGAGGACGCCATGTGGGATGTTCTGAGCCAGCCCGAAGCCCAGTGGACCTTGCTGGTGGTCCTCGGCTTTCCGTTGCTGACGGTGGTGCTGATCGAGCTGGTGCGCCGGTTCGCCGATGCCGGATCGGTGATGCGACGGCCGCTGCGCGTGTTGCAGAATATCGTTCTGCCCGCCGGCGTGGTCTGGATCATCGTGCATCAGCTGGCCCATCTTCCGCCAGACGGCTTGACGGTGAAGATCGTCGATACGGTGGTCGGTATTCTGCTGCTGCATGCGGTCTTCACCATCCTTCAGAGCCTGCTGATCGCCTTCAGCGAGACTGTGGGGCGATTGCCGGCGCCGCGCCTGTTCTATGAACTGGCGTCGTCGGCGGTGGTTGCGGTGGGGGCGGCGATCATCGTCTCGACCATCTGGGACGTGGATCTGGGCAGCTTGCTGGGGGCGCTGGGAATCGGCTCGGTGGTGCTCGGCCTGGCGTTGCAGAATGTGATCGGCGGGCTGGTGGCCGGCGTGATCGTGTTTTCCGGCCGGCATTTCAATCTCGGGGACTGGCTGGCCATCGATGGGGCGCCGGCCCGCGTGGTGCAGATCGACTGGCGGGCCATCACCGTGGAGACCCTGGCCGGGCAGCGGGTTGTGATTCCCAGCGCCAACATGTCCGGCGACGTGATGCACATCACCCGCGCGCACCAGCCGGTCTGGGTCGAGGCCACGGTGACTCTTCCGCTGAAGACCTCGCCCGAGGCGGCCAAGGACGCGCTGCGCGAGGCGGCCTTCGATGTCCCGCAATTGCTGGAGCCGGCGAGGCTGGTCTGCCGCATCCTCGCCATGGGGGCGGATGGTGTGCAGTATGAGGTCCGCTTCCTGGTGGCCGACGCCACGCAAGTCACGGCTGCGCGGGACATCCTCCTGCATCGCCTGTGGTATGTGGGCCAGCGGCACGATCTGGCCCTTGGCGGCGGGAGCGCGGGCGAGGTGCTGTATGGCGCCGATTCTGCCGACCTGCGGGCGGAGGCGCTCGCCGCAAGCGGCGCATTCGGCGGCAATGCCGCGGATCTCATGGACATCGCTGCGGCCGCGCGTCTGCTCACCTTCTGCGCGGGAGAAGTGATTCTCCGCCATGGAGCCAGCACTCCCAGCTTCCTGGTGATGCTGTCCGGGGCGGCGCAGGTGAGCCTGCCCATGCGGGGCGGGGTCAATGTGGAGCGGTTGGTGGCGGGGGACCTCTACGCCACTCGGGATGTGTACCGCGGCGCGGCATCGCAGGTGGACCTGACGGCGGAGGGCGAGGTGCGCCTGCTGTCCATTCCGGTGCCGGCCATGGAGTGCCTGCTGGAGCGCAACCCCCTGCTGGCGGAAGCGACGGAAGTGGTGATCGATTCGCGCACCGCGGCGCTCGCCGCCGCCAGCGCCGCGGTGCATGGGCGAAACGCCTGACGGATGGCGCCGCGGTACGCCTTTTTTACATCCCGTTCACCATCCGCACGCAAAGCCATGCCCGGTGTCAGGCTTGGCGACGTTTCCTTTGCCATTGCCGGGCTAACTCGCGCCCAGCAGGTGTGGCCTTGGCTAGGCCTGGGAAGAGGAGACCGAGATGAAAACCCGCATTCTCGCAGGGTTGGCCGCCTTGACGGCCTTGGCGACTCCCGTCGTTGCGGCGGACTTGTCCGCGAGCTACGGATACGCCCCGCAGGCCGCTTTGCCGCCGTCGTGGAATGGATTCTACATCGGCGCCAATGCCGGCTATGGCTGGGGTTCCGCCGCCGGGGACAATCCCAGCGGCATGATTGGCGGTTTGCAGGCCGGTTTTAACTTTCAGGCGCCCGGGTCGCCGATCGTGTTCGGCGTTGAGACCGACTTCGATTGGTCAGGTGTGGCCGGCGGGGCCTTCAGCGTGAACTATTTGGGCACCGTGCGGGGCCGTGTCGGCTTTGCCGCCGAGCGTTTTCTCGTCTATGCAACCGGAGGATTGGCTTATGGTGAAGGCCAGTACCAAGTCTTCGGTTTGAGCAACAGCCAGACATCCTATGGATGGACGTTGGGAGCAGGCGCGGAATACGCGCTTGATCGTAATTGGAGTGCTCGTGCAGAGTATCTGTACGTTGATCTGGGTAGTTCTACCTATGGCTCGTGGGTTGGCCCTGCGTCGATTGGATATGATGGAAGCGTTGTTCGCGCCGGTGTGAACTATCGTTTCTGAACCGTTAAGCTTGGCAATCTCGCCAAAACCCTGATGAACAAAGGATCGCATCCAGCCTTGAGTTTGAATTGTGTTCTGATGTAGCCTTGCTGCCACAATGTCGCCCTGCTTTCTCAGGGGGGTGTTGCCCGCAGGTCACAGACGAAACGACAACCTCGCTGTATGGTCTGCGCATTCTGGTTCTTCGTCGAAAACAAAGGTGTTCCACATGTTGAAGCGCGCTCTCCTCGGGGTCTCGGCCCTGGCCCTCATCGGCTGCGGCGCCGCCTCTGCGGCTGATCTCGCGACCAAGTATCCCGTCAAGGCCGTCGTGCCCGTGGTTCCCGTGTTCTCCTGGACCGGCTTCTACATCGGCGCGAACGTCGGCTACGGCTGGGGTAACAACAACTACGACTACCGCACTCCGATCGGTGTCGCTTACAACTACAACATCGGTGGCGGTGACGGCTGGGTCGGCGGTGGCCAGATCGGCTACAACTACCAGTTCGCCAACAACGTCGTGCTCGGCGTGGAAGCCGACATCGACTGGACCGGCATCGGCAACACCAACGTGATCACCGTTGGCCCGCTGAACAACGGCGTCAACAAGAACGGCGCGACCCTCGACTACTTCGGCACCATCCGCGCTCGCGTTGGCTATGCCTTCGATCGCGTGCTGCCGTACGTCACCGGCGGCGCCGCTTGGGGCAAGACCGATTTCGGCACCTACTACGGTGCTGACACCTCCTCCACCAACTGGGGTTGGACGGTCGGTGCCGGTGTGGAATACGCCATCACCAACAACTTCACGGCCAAGGTCGAATATCTCTACATCGACCTGGGCGGCAACAACTACGCCTTCTCGAACGGTGGCACCCTCAACACCTCGTTCGACATGAGCGTGCTGAAGGCCGGCGTGAACTACAAGTTCTGATCCGAAGCTTTTCGGTTCTGAGAGCCCCGGGCGTCAGCCCGGGGCTTTTTTTATGTCCAGCGCCTCCAGAGTCCCCGATGGGTTGCGCCCCGCGCGAGCGCGTGTTGCCCCTTTGCCACGCGGAGTTCCTCAGGTCCGACTCAGCCGCACCGTGCCCCGTCGCGGACGTGTCGCCGCAAAGTCGCCGACACGAACTTACCCCGGCTCTGCCATCGCTTTGCCCAAGCAGGAACACGGCAGGGTCGACGTCGCGCGCGAGAAAGGGAGCAATGGCTCATTCTCGAGGTTTGCGATCATGAAGTCGGTGTTTGTTTCGGGCGCCTTCGCCGGTGTGCTGCTGTTGGCGGCCCCTGCCATGGCGGCCGATCTGACCCAATTGCCCGCATACGGCAACAAGGCACCGGTGGCCGCTGCGGCGCCCGTGTTCTCCTGGACGGGATTCTATATCGGCGCCAATACCGGCTATGCCTGGGGTTCCGGCACCGGAGCGGCGGACGCGTTTGGCTTGAGCCCCGACGGTTGGCTGGGCGGCGGCCAGGTCGGCTACAATTACCAGTTCCAGAACAACGTTCTGGTCGGTGTGGAGGCGGACGTCGACGCCGCCAATATCAGCGGCAGCAATGGGCCGGTCTCGTCCAAGCTGGACTATTTCGGCACGGTACGGGCGCGACTCGGATACGCGTTCGATCGCGTGTTGCCCTATGTGACCGGCGGTCTGGCCTGGGGGAACAACAAGATCACCGCCAACGGAGTGAGTCAGTCCAATACGTCCACCGGCTGGGCGGCCGGGGCTGGCGTCGAATACGCCCTGACCAATAATTGGACCGCTCGGGCGGAGTATCTCTATATGGATCTGGGGAAGAGCGGATTTCAGTCCATTGGCGATGCTGGCGTGACGGCCTCGACGGCGCGCCTCGGCGTGAACTACAAATTCTAGAGTTTCACCGTGTCGGCTCGCCGCTGCTGTCGCTCGGCACCTTGCCCTCTTGCGTGACGCAGGACGCGCCTCCCGTGCGTCCTTTTTTGTGAGTCGCGCCAGCGCTTTGCGTCAAAACCATGCCTTGATCCGCTCCGCCTTCGGCGGGGCCGAGGGGCAGGGTGGTAACACGCCGATGCAATTCTTGAACGCAGGAATGCCGTTCCGGTGCCGCCCCGCCTCGCTTTGGTGCGCATTGGCGTGATACGAGCCGAGCCGAACTTCATGAACAAGAGGGCTGAAATGGCTCGTGATTCGGCTGCGTCCGAGAAGCGTCCCCTTCGCGTTGGTGTCACCGGCATTGGCGTCATGGGATCCAATCATGCCCGCGTGCTCGCCGAACTGCCCGGCGCGGAACTGGTGGCAGTGGCGGACCCGGACCAGGCCCAGGCGGCGCGTGTCGCCGGATTCCTGGGCTGTCAGGCCGTGGGCGACCACCACGATCTGCTGGCTCTCGGGCTTGATGCGGTCATTGTGGCAGCACCCACCCATCTGCATCATCCCATCGCCCTGGATGTGATCAACGCCGGTTGTTCGGTGCTGGTGGAGAAGCCGGTGGCTTCCACGGTGGAGCAGGGCCGTGAAATCGTGTCCCTGGCCCGCACCAAGGGGGTCACCCTGATGATCGGGCATGTGGAGCGCTTCAATCCCGCGGTCCAGGCGGTCAAGGATGCCATCGACGGCGAGGAACTGCTGTCCATCGCTATTACCCGCGTCGGTCCGTTTCCCCCGCGCATGTCCAATGTGGGCGTGGTGATCGATCTGGCGGTGCATGACATCGACCTGATCCGCTGGTTCACCGGCTCCGACATTGTGGAGGTGCAGCCGCAGACCTCCAGCGCCGTGGCCGAGCGCGAAGACATCGCTCTGCTGCAATTCCGCACCGCTTCCGGCGTTCTGGCGCACATCAACACCAATTGGCTGACGCCGTTCAAGGCGCGCACGGTGCATGTGGCCACGCGCAAGAAATATGTGATCGGCGATCTGCTGACCCGTCAGGTCACCGAATGCTTCGACTATCGGCCCGACGGCTCCTATTCCATGCGCCATCTGCCCGTGGCCTATGCCGAGCCGCTGCGCACCGAACTGACACGCTTCCTGGACGCCGTGCGCACCGGGGGCAATCCGCCGGTCAGCGGTGAGGAGGGCGTTGCCAGCCTTGAGATCGCCATCGCCTGCCTGACCGAACGGGTGGAAGCAGCCGCCCGTGCCAAAGTGCGCCTCGCCGGCTGACACCCGCCGGCAACCGACGGGTGGGGATGTTCCCCCGCGTCGTCGGTGGCCCATATCTAGAGACCTGACCGCGCGGGGGCAGGACGCCCGGTGCTGAGGCGCTCCGGCCTTCCCGACATGGCCACAATGACATGGCCCCCAAGACAAGGACGCCACCATGACCACATCCGCCGCCGTGCAGGCGCGCCCCGCTTCGGTTGCCGATGCGCCGATCCCGTTCATCGACGTGGCCGCCCAGCGCGCCCGCCTCGGCCAGCGCATCGATCAGGCCGTGACCGCGGTGCTGGACAGCTGCCGCTTCATCAATGGCCCGGAGGTGACCCGGTTCGAAACCGAACTGGCGGCGTTCGCCGGCGCAAAATATGCGGTGTCCTGCTCCAGCGGCACCGATGCCCTGGCCATGTTGCTGATGGCCTGGGGCGTGGGTGCCGGTGACGCGGTGTTCTGCCCGGCCTTCACCTTCTGCGCCACCGCCGAAGTGGTGCCGTGGGTGGGCGCGACCCCGGTGTTCGTGGACGTGCTGGCCGATACCTTTAACATGGACCCTGCCAGCCTGGAGCAGGCGGTTGCCGTGGCGCTGGCCAAGGGCCTGAAGCCGAAGGTGGTCATCCCGGTGGATCTGTTCGGCCAGCCCGCCGACTATGACGCCATTCTCCCCATTGCGGAGAAGCATGGCCTCAAGGTTCTGGCGGATACCGCCCAGGGCTTCGGCGGCACCTGGAACAACAAGCGCACCGGCAGCATCGGCGATGCCACCGCCACCTCCTTCTTCCCGGCCAAGCCGCTGGGCTGCTACGGCGATGGTGGCGCGATCCTCACCGATGATGCGGATCTGGTGGCGGTGCTCAAGAGCGTGCGCGAGCACGGCCAGGGCGTGGACAAGTACGAGAATGTGCGCATCGGCATGACCGCGCGCCTCGATACCATCCAGGCGGCGGTGCTGATCGAGAAACTGTCCATCTTCGAGGACGAAATTGCCGCGCGCGAGCAGGTGGCGCGCCGGTACAATGCCGCCTTCGCGGATCTCGCCATCGTGCCGCATGTGGACCCGCGGGCCACGTCGGTGTGGGCGCAATATACGCTGCGCTTTGCCCCGGGTGTCCGCGATGGCTTGGCCGAAGCGCTGAAGGCGGACGGCATTCCCACCGCCGTCTACTACCGGATCCCCATGCACCGGCAGCCGGCCTATGCTCAGTTCCCGTCGGCCGCCGAGCACCTGCCGGTGGCGGAAGCGCTCTGCGCCGAAGTCATCAGCTTGCCCATGCACGCCTATCTGGAAGCCGAGGTTCAGGACCGCGTGATCGCTGCGGTGCGCCGCGCCTTGGGCAAATAGACGGATCCTTCGACAGACCTCGCTCTCGGGCCGGCCATCCCCAGGATGGGCCGGCCTGGGATGGGTGCCGGGCACAGCTCGGCCGGGCGTGGTCGGGTTGCCGGGGCTTGGTTGGAAGTGCGGTGGAGCATGCGGAGACCGGCCGGCCAGTTTCCACTTTTGGGCATCATGCTCTAGGGTCGCGGCCACCCGCAGCCCAAAGTCAAAAGATCCATGTTTCGCAATATCCTCTCCGTCGGCGGCCTGACCCTGCTGTCCCGGCTCGCTGGCTTCGTGCGTGACGTGGTGATGGCGGCGGTGCTCGGCGCCGGGCCGATTGCGGATGCGTTTCTGATCGCGTTCCGACTCCCGAACCATTTTCGCGCGATCTTTGCGGAAGGGGCCTTCAACGCTGCCTTCGTGCCCACGTATGCCCGCCTGAAGGAACAGGGCGGCATCCCGGCAGCCCGTGGATTTGCCGACGAGGTGCTCACGGCCATGGCCCTGGTGCATGCGGTGCTGCTTGTGCTGGCCCTTGGCTTCACGCCCACCTTCGTCAGCCTGCTGGCACCGGGCCTGCTGGAGGATCCGCAGCGCTTCGCCATGGCGGTGACGCTGACCCGCATCACCTTTCCCTATCTGGCGCTGATCTCCGTTGCCACGCTGATCTCCGGGGCCCTGAACGCCTCCGATCGTTTCGCCATGGCCGCCGCATCGCCCATCTTGCTAAACGTGTGCATGGTCGGGACGCTGCTGTCCGCCGCCGCGTTCCAGACCGCCGGCCATGCGGCCGCCTGGGGCGTGCTGATTTCCGGCGTGTTGCAGGTGATCCTGGTGGCGTGGGATGCGGAGCGCACCGGCATCGGGCTGCGCTTCGGCACGCCGCGCCTGGATCCC
Organism: Azorhizobium sp. AG788; assembly: GCF_943371865.1. GTDB lineage: Bacteria > Pseudomonadota > Alphaproteobacteria > Rhizobiales > Xanthobacteraceae > Azorhizobium. The sequence goes on from NZ_CALRWL010000045.1 coordinate 43,072, forward strand.
GGCACGCGGCAATTCCTCAAGGCGTTGGGGCCCGCCATCATCGGCTCCGCCGGGGTGCAGATCGCGCTGTTCGCTGACACCATCATTGCCACCTTCCTGCCGTCGGGCGCCCTGTCTGCCCTATATTATGCCGATCGCATCAATCAGCTGCCCATCGGCGTGGTCGGCATCGCCATCGGCACCGTGCTGCTGCCGGAAATGGCTCGCCGTCTGGCGGCAGGGGATGACGCGGGCGCGGCCCACGCCCAGGCCCGATCCATCGAGCTGGCGGTGGTGCTGGCGCTGCCGTTCGTGATGGCGGCGCTGATGATTCCCGATCTGACCATGCGGGCGCTGTTCGCGCGCGGCGCGTTCACCAGCGGCGATGCGGCGGAGGCGGCGGCCACGCTGCAAGCCTATGGACTGGGCCTGCTCGCCTTTGTGGTGGTGCGGGCGTTCATCGCGCCGTTCCACGCCCGGGGTGACACGGCAACACCGATGAAGGCCTCGCTGACCGCGGTGGCCATCAATGTCGCGCTGAAGTTCGCTCTCATGGGCACCTTGGCGCAGGTGGGTCTGGCGTTGGCGACCGCCATGGGCGGCTGGATCAATCTGGGGCTTCTGGTGTGGTTTGCCCGCCGTCGAGGGTTCGCGGTGGGAGACAGCGCCTTGTGGGGGCACCTGCTGCGCCTCGGCGCCTGCGGGTTGGTTTTGGCGGCGGCGCTGTTTGGCGGAACTCGCGCCGCGGATCTGCTGACGGCCGGCATGACGGTCGGTCGCGACGAAGTGATGTTGGCTCTGGTGATCGCCATCGGCGGCGGCGCGTATCTCCTTGCCGTTGCGGCATTCCTGGGGCGCGGGTTCGCCGCTGGGCTGATCGGGCGGCGCCCGCCGAGACCTCAGGCCTAGGCTTTGATCGGCCTTCCGCCATTTTGCATCGCGGCAAGCTGTGCTATCGACCGGTGTGAAATGACGGCTCGTCTGTTGCGGGAGGCGCCGGTCATCCGATGAGACTGTGATACGTCCTCCAGGGCGTCCTTTCGGAGCTGTTGTATGCTTGTTTCGGCCCGCCTCCCGCTCTTGGCCTTGGGAACTCTGGCGCTCCTCGCGCTGGCCGGCTGTGGCCAGCCGCAGCAGCAGGCTGCCCCGCCGCCGCCCACGGTGACCGTGGCCAAGCCGCAGCCCCGCACCATCACCGACTATGACGAATATGTCGGCCGCTTCGTCGCCATCGATGAAGTGAACGTCCATGCGCGCATCCCCGGCTATCTGGCGGAGATCCACTTCACCGACGGCCAGATGGTGAAGAAGGGCGACCTGCTGTTCACCATCGACCAGCGCCCCTACAAGATCGCGCTGGATCAGGCCAAGGCGAACCTCGCACTGGCTCAGGCCAACCTCGATTTCGCCACCACCGACTTGGAGCGCGCCCGCACCCTGCTGCAGGATCGCAATTCCACCGCGATCTCCAAGCAGACCTTCGACCAGCGCACCCAGACCGAGCGAGCCGCCGCCGCGACCCTGCAGGCGCAGGAGGCCGCTGTGGCCAATGCCCAGCTGGACCTGGAGTTCACCCAACTCACCGCCCCGGTCAGCGGGCGCATCGGCGATCGTCGCGTATCCGTCGGCAATTATGTGCTGGGCGGTACGGGCGGGTCGCCTACGCTCTTGGCGGTGATCGTCTCAATCGACCCGATCCGGTTCGAATTTACCTTCGATGAGGCGTCGCTGCTGCGCTACCAACGGGGCAAGAATGGCGCCGACGTCACCGGCGCCCCGGTGGAGATCAAGCTGATCGACGACAAGACCTTCGATCACAAGGGCAAACTCGACTTCCTGAACAATGTGGTGGACCGGGAAACCGGCACCATCCGCGGCCGCGCGTCGTTCGAAAACCCCAAGGGCCTGTTCCGTCCGGGCATGTTTGGGCGCATTCGCCTGGCCGCAGGCGAGCCCTATCAGGCCTTGACCGTTCCCGATGTCGCCATCGGTTCCGAGCAGGTGCGCAAGTTCGTCTATGTGGTCGGACCCGAAAACACCATCGCCATGAAGTTCGTCGAACTGGGCCCGCTGATGGACGGGCGCCGGGTGATCAAGTCCGGCCTGGCGCCGGATGACATGGTGGTGGTGAACGGCCTTATGCGCGTTCGTCCCGGCGTGAAGGTGACGGTGCAGGAGGAAAAGCCCGCAGCGCCGCCGGCCGCTCCAGCTTCCGGTGCCGCTGCCGCCTCGGCGAAGTGAGGAGGCGAACCCATGCGCTTCTCACATTTCTTCATCGATCGACCGATCTTTGCCTTCGTCATCTCCATCGTGGTGATGATCCTGGGCGGGGTATCCTACCTGCGCCTGCCGGTGGCGCAGTATCCTGATATCGCCCCGCCGGTGATCAACGTCAGCGGCCAGTATCCCGGCGCCAGCGCCGAGACCGTCGCCGACACCGTCGTCGCGCCCATCGAACAGCAGATCAATGGCGTGGAGGGCATGCTCTATGTCTCCTCCAACTCGTCGGCGGACGGCCGGTTCTCGATCTCGGTGACCTTCGATCTCGGCACCAATCTGGATATTGCGCAGGTTCAGGTGCAGAACCGGGTGGCCATTGCCCAGCCCCGCCTGCCCAGCCAGGTGCAGCAGATCGGCGTGGTGACGGCGAAAAGCTCCCCCGACATCATGATGGTGGTGAGCCTGTATTCGCCCGACGGCTCGCGCGATCCGCTGTTCATCTCCAATTACGCCAATGTCCAGATCAAGGACGTGCTGTCGCGTATCGATGGCGTGGGCTCCATCACCGTGTTCGGTGGCCGCGACTACGCCATGCAGGTGTGGCTTGATCCTGACCGGCTGCAAACCCTCAATCTGACATCGGCGGAAGTTGTTACCGCGCTGCAGGCTCAGAACGTGCAGGTGGCCTCCGGCGTGCTCAACCAGCCGCCGATCCCGCAGCAGCAGGCGTTCCAGATCGCCGTGCGGACGCTGGGGCGACTCTCGGACCCAGCCCAGTTCGCCAATGTGGTGATAAAGCAGACACCCACCGCCTTGGTCCGGCTGAAGGATGTGGGGCGCGTGGAAATCACCGCGCAGGACTATTCCTCCACCTCCTATCTCGACAAGGACATCTCCATTTCGCTGGGTGTGTTCCAGCGGCCGGGCTCCAATGCGCTGGCGACCGGCAATGCGGTGCTGGCGCGGATGCAGGAACTGGGCAAGTCGTTTCCGCAGGGCCTGAAATACGCCATCTACTACAATCCCACCGAGTTCATCTCGCAGTCGGTGGAGGCGGTGATTCACACCATCCTCGAAGCCATTGTGCTGGTGGTGATCGTGGTGGTGCTGTTCCTGCAGAGTTGGCGTGCGGCGATCATTCCGATCCTCGCCATCCCCATCTCGCTGGTGGGCACCTTCTTCGTGATGAGCCTGTTCGGCTTCTCGCTGAACAATCTGTCGCTGTTCGGCCTGGTGCTGGCCATCGGCATCGTGGTGGACGATGCCATCGTGGTGGTGGAGAACGTCGAGCGCAATATCGAGGCGGGGCTCTCGCCGCGCGATGCCTCCTATCGCACCATGGATGAAGTGGGCGGGGCGCTGGTGGCGATCTCGCTCGTGCTGTCGTCGGTGTTCATCCCCACCGCCTTCATCACCGGCATTTCAGGCCAGTTCTACCAGCAGTTCGCGCTGACCATTGCCGGCTCGACCCTGATCTCGCTGCTGGTGTCGCTGACCCTGTCACCGGCCATGTGCGCTCTGCTGCTCAAGCCGCATCGCCATGGGGATTACCAGCACCCCTGGTATGCCCGCCCGGTGGTCGGCTTCTTCAAGCTGTTCAACCGCGCGTTCGAAAAACTCGGCAACGGCTACGCGGCGATCGTGTCGCGGATGGTGCGCATCGTCGCGCTGGTGCTCATCGTCTATGCGGGCATCGTGGCCTTCGGTGGCTATCTCTTCGTGACGACGCCGCAGGGCTTCATCCCGCAGCAGGATCGCGGCTATCTCATCATCGCGGCGCAATTGCCGCCCGGCTCCGCCATGGCGCGGACCGAAGACGTGATGAAGCGCACCGCCGATCTGGTGCTCGGCACGCCCGGCGTCGGCCATATCGTCAACATCGTCGGCTTCTCCGGTGCGACTTTCACCAATGCCCCGAACGCGGGCGCCATGTTCGTGATCCTGGAGCCGTTCTCGCAGCGGGCCGGCGATCCCACCCGCACCGCCACGGCGGTGCAGCAGGCGCTGTTCGGCAAGGTGGCGGCGATCCAGGAAGCGCAGCTCATCGTCGTGCAGCCGCCGCCGGTCAACGGCATCGGCAATGCGGCGGGCTTCCGCATGATGATCGAGGATCGCGACGGCGCCGGCTATCTGGCGCTGCGGGGGGCAGTCTATGCCATGATGGGCGCGGCGGCGCAGACGCCGGGGTTGCAACAGGTCTATTCGTTGTTCGAAACCTCGACGCCGCAGGTGTTCCTCGACATCGACCGCGCCAAGGCGCAGTTGCTGGAGGTGAATGTCGCCGACGTCTTCGCGGCGCTCCAGACCTATATCGGCTCGTCTTATGTGAACGACTTCAACCTGTTCAGCCGCACCTTCCGGGTGCAGGTGCAGGCGGATGCGCCGTTCCGGCTCAATGTGAAGGACATCCTGTCCATCCGCGTGCGCAATGCAAACGGGGGAACGGTGCCGCTCGGCTCCTTCACCACGGTCAACGACATCTCCGGGCCGTATCGCGTGCCGCGGTACAATCTCTATCCGGCGGCGGAGCTGGATGGCACCTCGGCGCCGGGCTATTCCCAGGGCCAGGCGATCAAGATCATGGAGGAGCTGGCGGCCAAGACCTTGCCGCAGGGCTTCTCCTATGAGTGGACCACGCTGGCCTATCAGCAGCAGCGGGCGGGCAATACCGCCATCTTCGCCTTCGGTCTGGGTGTGGTGTTCGTGTTCCTGGTGCTGGCGGCGCAGTATGAAAGCCTGACCTTGCCGTTGGCGGTGGTGCTCATCGTGCCCATGTGCCTGGTGGCGGCGCTGCTGGGTGTGCTGATGCGAGGGATGGACAACAACATCCTGACCCAGGTCGGGTTCATCGTGCTCATCGGACTCGCGGCCAAGAACGCCATCCTGATCGTGGAGTTCGCCAAGCAATTGGAGGACCAGGGGCAGGGGCGTCAGGCGGCGGCGGTGGAGGCGGCCCGGCTGCGGCTGCGTCCCATCATCATGACGTCGCTTGCCTTCATTCTCGGCGTGGTTCCGCTGGTGTGGGCGGTGGGCGCCGGCGCCGAACTGCGCCAGGCGCTGGGCACGGCGGTGTTCTCCGGCATGATCGGCGTGACCTTCTTCGGTCTGCTGTTCACACCGGTGTTCTATGTGCTGGCCCGCTGGATCGCCTCCTTCGCGGAACGCCGCAAGGGCGCCGAGCCCGATCATCCCCCATCCGACCACCCCGCCCCGGCGGAGTGATCGCGTCCCCTCATCGCGCGGCGCCGGGCTTCCGGCGCCGCTTTCGTTTTACCTGAACCGATCTCCGAGTGCCCATGCCCGTCCAGACCCCCACCGGCCTCCCGTTCGACGACATTCGCCACCTGATCGCCACCATGCCGGACGCGGACATTGTGGCAGGGGATGCGGCGCGCGAGCGCCAGGGGCAATTGGTGAAGCCCCCGGGCGCCCTGGGACGGCTGGAAGACATCGCCATCCATTTGGCCACCTGGCAGGGCAAGGCCATGCCCACCGCCGACCGGCCCATGGTGGCGGTGTTCGCCGCCACCCACGGGGTGGCGGCGCGGGGCGTGTCGCCCTATCCGGGCAGCGTGACCAAGCAGATGGTGGATACCTTCACCGCCGGCAAAGCCGCCGTGAACCAGATCTGCGCCACCTTCGACGCCGGTTTGCGGGTGTTCGACCTCGCTCTCGACCTGCCCACCCCGGACATTACCGAAGATGCGGCGCTGGATGAGCGGGCGTGCGCCGCCACCATCGCCTTCGGCATGCAGGCCATTGCCGGTGGCGCGGATGTGCTGTGCCTGGGCGAGATGGGCATCGGCAACACCACCATCGCCGCCGCCATCTGCCATGCGCTCTATGGCGGCACGCCGGAGGAGTGGGTCGGCGCCGGAACCGGCGCGTCCGGCGAGATCCTGGCGCGCAAGGTGGAGACCGTCCGCGAGGCCATCGCCTTCCATGGCAAGGCCCTGTCCGATCCGCTGGAAGTGCTGCGCCGGGTCGGCGGGCGCGAGATTGCCGCCATGGCCGGGGCGATCCTGGCCGCCCGCCATGAGCGGGTGCCGGTGATCCTGGATGGCTATGTGGTCACCGCCGCCGCGGCGGTGCTGCATGCGCTGGATCCCCGCACGCTGGACCATTGCCTCGCCGGCCATGTGTCCGCCGAGCAGGCCCATCGCCGCCTGCTGGCCCGCCTCAACCTGGAGCCGATCCTGGATCTGGGCATGCGTTTGGGCGAGGGCTCCGGCGCCGCCTTGGCGCTGGGGGTGGTGAAGGCGTCCGTGGCCTGCCATCGCGGCATGGCCACGTTCGCGCAGGCGGGCGTTTCCGACCAGGCCTGACGGGCGTCGGCTTATTCCGCCGCGGCCAGCTTCATGGCCGCCGGCACGGCCGGGGCCTCCGCCGCCTCCGGCAGGCAGCGGGCAACCGGAAACGTGAGGGTGGCGCGGGTGCCGCCGGAGGCGCGATCCGCCAGGCTCAGCTCGGCCCCATGCAAGTCCGCCAGGCCATGCACGATGGCGAGGCCCAGCCCGGCGCCGCGACCGCTGGCCCGGTCCAGGGCGCTTTCCCGATGGCGGGGGGAGAGGGCCAAAGGCAACTCCGCATCGCCCATGCCGGGGCCGGTGTCCTCCACCGCGAGATAGGGGCGACCCGAGGGATCCAAGGCCACACGCAGGCGCACAGCGCCGCCCTGGGGCGTGAATTTCACCGCATTGGTGAGCAGATTCAACGTCATCTGCCGCACCGCCCGCTCGTCGGCCCACAGGCGCGGAACCGGGGCCAGATGGATGGTCAGCGCGACTGAGCGCTGGCTGGCGGCAAGCCGCATCATGTGGCTGCAGTCCTGCGCCAGCGTCTCCAGGCTGACGGCGGTCTCGAACAGTTCGCGGTGGCCGGTCTCGATCCGGGCCAGATCGAGCACATCGTCGGCCAGCGACAGCAGATGGCGTCCGGAGGCATGGATGTCCTGGGCATAGTCGCGATAGGTGGGAACAGCGTGTGGCCCCAGCACTTCCTGCGCCATCATTTCGGAAAAGCCGATCACCGCATTGAGCGGGGTGCGCAACTCGTGGCTCATTTCGGCCAGGAATTTCGACTTGGCGCGGCTCTCTGCCAAGGCGGCGTCCAGCGCCGCGGAACTGGCGAGAGGACGCGCGTGGGCGAGGCGCCGCAATGTGCCCCAGAGGGTGAACAATTCCAGTGCGGCGAAGGCCAGGGGCGCGGCAGCGAGCCAGAGCAAGGGCGTGCGTATGCGGGCCATCAGCAGGCAGATCAGAAAGGCGACCATGGCGCCGGCCAGCCAGCGCACCGAGCGGTGCGCCTCGCTCATCAGGGCGTCGAATCCGCTCTCATCCGCCGCGGCGGCCCGGTCAGGCACGCGGGCGCGAGATGCGCGATCCGTGAAGGGCCCTGTCATATGCCCGAACCTTCTGCGCCCCGGCGTGCGGCTGAGTCCGCCCGCGAGAGATCCGATCCGACTCCTGCGCCAGTACGGTTTATGAAAGGTTAACGTCCACGCTCCACATTGACGCCGCACACGGGAATCAGCTCTGCGAGGGCATGCTTCGCCGCTCCTCCCGCATTGTTGACGCGCTGACCGCCTTCGCCGTGCTGGCGGCGCTGTTCGCATTGGCCCACCACCTCACCCGGAAGTGGGGCAGTGAGAAGGATGTGATCGGCCCGGCGTTCGTGGTGGATGGCGATACGCTGGAGGTTGCTGGGCGCCGTGTGCGCTTGGCGGGGATCGATGCCCCTGAACTGCGCCAGACCTGCGGCGCGCCCACGCAGGAATGGCCGTGCGGGGCGGCAGCGCGCACGGCCTTGGAGGCCGCCGTGGTGCATGGCTTGGTCCATTGCACCGGCCGCGCCAATGACGCCTATCATCGGCTCGTCGCCATCTGCCGGGTGGGCGAGGCGGATCTGGCCAGCGGATTGGTGCGGGCCGGTCTGGCCCTGTCCAGCGGGCGCTACACGGCCCTGGAGGCGGAAGCCCGGGCGACCCGGCAGGGCATTTGGTCCGGCCCCTTCGAGCGCCCGGTGGATTGGCGGGCGGCGCATTCGCGTTAGGATCTGAGACGCTGGACAGCCTTACGCATCGAATTCCTTGTCCTGCCCCATCAACAGATCGCGCCCGCTCTTGGCCATGGGGACGCCGTAGCCCTCGCCTTGCCCAGTCCAGAACAGCGTGCCGTCCCTGTGCGCATCGCTGCAATAGAGCCGCCAGGCGATGGATTTCAGGCACAGGTCAAGGGCCTGAACCGCATCAGCCCCCCAGGCGTCGTTGGTATAAGGCCCGTCCGGCCAGTGGATCTCGTAGGCGCATTTGAAGGCCTTGGGGCTTTCCATCTCCGGCGCGTGAATGCGGATCGGGACATCGACGACGTCCGCAACCCGTCGGCAGTGCAACATCCGTTCCGCTATGACCATGGCCCACTCCCGGCGATGCGGCGCAGGATGCCCCCATCAGGCGCGGCTTGGTCGTCCACCCCGCCTTGACGCCTCCTCACCCGCATGGTCTCTCGCGACAAAACACGAGGAAACGCCATGCTGCTCTATCTCTCCGCCCGTTCGCCCAATCCGCGCCGCGTCCAGTTCTTCCTGGCCGAGAAGGGCATCACCGTGCCGGAAGTCACCGTGGATCTCGGCGCCCGCGCGCACTGGGCCGAGGACTTCCGCAAGCTGAGCCCGCGCCGCACGGTTCCGGTCCTGGTGCTGGATGACGGCACCGCCATTTCCGAGAGCATCGCCATCTGCCGCTATTTCGAAGAGGTGCAGCCGGAGCCGAACCTGTTCGGCACGGGCGCGCAGGAGGTGGCAGTGGTGGAGATGTGGCAGCGGCGGGTGGAAATCGAGCTGATGCAGGCGGTGCAGTTCGCCTTCCGCCATATCCATCCGGCTCTGGCGGAGCGGGAGACGCCGCAGGTGAAGGAATGGGGCGAGGCCAACAAGGCCAAGGTGCTGGATTTCCTCGCTTTCCTCGATGGCGAGCTGGCGCATCGCCCCTTTGTGGCCCTGGATCGTTTCACGGTCGCCGACATCACCGCGCTCGTCGCCATCGACTTCATGCGCGCGGCGCGCATCGCCGTGCCGGAGACGCTGCTGAACCTCGCCCGCTGGCGGGCTGAGGTCTCGGCCCGGCCCGCGGCGCACGTCGGCGCTTAAGGCCCATCAGGGTGCAGATCGGATGCGGCGCCCCCATATGAGGGGACGCCGCTGGCGAGGGCGGCGCGGCACCAGAGAGCGCGCATGACAGACACATCCGGTCGCAGGACGCGCACGGAGAGCGCCGAGGCGGCGCAGGCGGAGCAGTCAGAAGGCCCCCTCGATGGCCTTCTGGCACAGATCCGCGCCTGCCGCCGCTGCGTGGACGCGCCGCTTGGGGCGCCGCTGCCGCACGCGCCGCGTCCCGTGCTGCGGGCGTCCGCCACCGCCCGCATCCTGGTGGCGAGCCAGGCACCGGGGACCAAGGTGCATCTTACCGGCATCACCTTCAATGACGCCTCCGGCGATCGGCTGCGGGATTGGATGGGGGTGACCTGGGACGAGTTTTATGACGAGTCCCGCGTCGCCATCATTCCCATGGGCTTCTGCTTTCCCGGCCAGGATGCCGCCGGCGGGGATCTGCCGCCGCGCCGGGAGTGCGGCGCCACTTGGCATGACCGCCTGTTCGCCCAGTTGCCGACCTTCGATCTGGTGCTGGCCATCGGCCGCCCGGCCCAGCTCTACCAGCTGCGCCGGCTGGGTCGGCAGGATCAGATCGCCCCCACCCTGACGGAAACCGTCGCCCGCTGGCGGCAGGTGCGGGCATCGTCGGCGGTGCCGCCCAAGGTCTATGCGCTGCCGCATCCCTCCTGGCGCAACACCGGCTGGATCAAGCGCAATCCCTGGTTCGAGGCCGAACTGCTGCCAGAGCTGCGCGCCGATATCGCAACCGCGTTGCGCGCCGTCGGGCAAGACAGGGTGTCCACTGCCCGCTGCGGCGTGGCATAGAGAGATTCAAAGCTGGCGCCACGCGCCCTCGTGTTTGGGAGAGACAAAGACATGACCGACCTTACCGAAGACCTCGTTCGCACCAAGCTCGCCGGCGTGCGGACCCCGGAGGGCGTGGCGCTTTCGGTCTCGCCGGCGCTGTCGGGCATCGTTGTCACCAGCGGCAAGGTCTATCTGTCCATCACCGTGGATGCCGCCCAGGCCCGCGCCTGGGAGGGCGTGCGGATCGAGGCAGAGGCGGCGGTGCGGGCCATCCCCGGCGTGGAGTCGGCCCTGGTGGCCCTGACCGCTGAGCGCAAGGCCGGCCCCGGCACCGCCGCCCCGCCACCGGCCGGCGGGCACGCAGGGCACAGCCATGGGCCGGCCCGCGCCGCCGCCCTCGAGGTGCCCGGCGTGGCCTCCATCATCGCCGTGGCCTCGGGCAAGGGCGG
>NZ_CALRWL010000046.1:0-50968 GCF_943371865.1 Azorhizobium sp. AG788
TCGTCAATCGCTGGGCCCTCAACATCGCCAACCGGATCGACGACCCAAAGACCCCCATCCGAAGGCGCTTCAAGCGCTGCGCATGGGAAGACGACTACCTCATCCGAGCCCTCGCCCATATGCGATAGCCCTGCCCTTGCGGGGGAGGGCTGGGGAGGGGGGTGAAACGGATTGGGCTGGAAGCGCCGCAGGGGATCGCACCCGGTGGGATGTAAATAAGAGACCTCAGGGCGGGCACGGGAGGGAAGCCGTTTCACCCCCCTCCCTGCCCCCCCCCGCAAGGGGGGAGGGTTCTGCCGCGCTATTCTCTTTTGCCGCTCTATTCTATGCGGCGACCGGCCAACCGAACGCAGGCGCGCTCAATCCGCGTCGCCGGCGCCCTGGAAGAAGTCCTTCATCTTGGCGAAGAAGCCGTTGGACTCCGGCTGGGTCTCGTTGGAGCTGAGGCCCTCGAACTCCGCCAGCAGCTCGCGCTGGCGCTTGGTGAGGTTCTGCGGCGTCTCCACCACCACCTGCACATACATGTCGCCCATGGAGCGGGTGCGCAGCACCGGCATGCCGGCGCCGGGCAGGCGCAGGCGCTTGCCGGACTGGGTGCCCTCGGGGATCTTCACCTTGGTCTTTTCGCCGCCGATGGTCGGCACTTCCACCGTGCCCCCCAGCGACGCCGTCACCATGGAGATGGGGGCGCGGCAGTAGAGATCGGCCCCCTCGCGCTGGAAGAAGGCGTGGGGCTCGATGGACAGGAAGATATAGAGATCGCCCGCCGGTCCGCCGCGCATGCCGGCCTCGCCCTCGCCGCCGAGGCGGATGCGGGTGCCGTCCTCGACCCCGGCCGGGATCTGCACCTGGAGATTGCGCTCGCGGGTGACGCGGCCGGCGCCGCCGCAATTGACGCAGGGATCCTCGATCACGCTGCCCCGGCCCTGGCAGGTCGGGCAGGTGCGCTCCAAGGTGAAGAAGCCCTGGGCATGGCGGATCTTGCCGGCGCCGTTGCAGGTGCGGCAGGGCTTGGGCTGGGTGCCCGGCTTGGCGCCGGTGCCCGAGCACACTTCGCAGGCGATGGAGGTGGGAATGTTGATCTGGGCGGTCTTGCCGGAGAAGGCATCCTCCAGCGAGATGTCCATGTTGTAGCGCAGGTCCGCGCCGCGGGCGCGCCCGCCGGCCGCAGCCCCGCCGCGCTGGCCGCCCCGGTTCATGGAGCCGCCGAACAGATCGTCGAAGATGTCGGCGAAGGTGGAGGCGAAATCGGCATTGAAGCCCGCGCCGCCGCCATTGCCATTCTCGAATGCCGCATGGCCGAAGCGATCATAGGCGGCGCGCTTCTGCGGGTCCTTGAGCACCTCGTAGGATTCGCTCAATTCCCGGAACCGGACTTCGGCCTCGGCATCGCCGGGATTCTTGTCCGGATGCCATTTCATGGCCAGCTTGCGGTAGGAGGCCTTCAGCACCGCTTCATCGGCGCCGCGATCACAGCCCAGCACTTCGTAATAATCACGCTTCGCCATGGTCTCGATTTCCGTCGCCTCCGGTCCGGTTTCCCGTGCACGGTCCGCGCCTGCCGGAGACCGACCGCGGCCGCAGCCGGATCGCCCTCGGCTCGCACGGGCCACCGCCCCACTGAACCACACCACGCGGGCCGGCCCCGATCCGTTTCACGTCACCGGAACGAAGCCACAGGCCCATTGATTGAGAGAGACGTGCCCGGGCAGGTCAACCGGCTCGGAACGTGCTCCAGAACACCAGAAACAGTGTCACCCCCGGAGCGATCCGGGAGTGACAGGGGTCTTAGCAAGTCACCATCGGATCGCCTAGCGATCCGGTCCGACCCGGACCCGCCCGGCACCGCCGGAGGGGTCCGAAGTCACAGGACAGATCAGGCCGACTTCTTGGTGTTGTCGTCCACCTCGGTGAACTCGGCGTCCACCACGTCGTCCTTCTTGGGCTCGCCGGCGGGCTGGTCGCCCTGCTGGTTGGCGTACATGGCCTCGCCCAGCTTCAGCGACGCCTGGGCCAGGGTCTGGCTCTTGGCCTGGATCACCTCGGCATCGGCCCCTTCCAGGGCGGTCTTGACCTCGGCCAGCGCGGTCTCGATGGCGGCCTTCTCGGGCGCACCCACCTTGTCGCCATGCTCGGCCAGGGCCTTCTCCGTGGAGTGGACCAGCGCTTCGCCGTGGTTCTTGGCTTCCGCCAGAGCGCGGCGCTTCTTGTCCTCGGCAGCGTGGCTCTCGGCGTCCTTCACCATCTTCTCGATGTCGACGTCGTTGAGACCACCGGAGGCCTGGATGCGGATCTGCTGCTCCTTGCCGGTGCCCTTGTCCTTGGCCGACACGTTGACGATGCCGTTGGCGTCGATGTCGAAGGTGACTTCCACCTGCGGCACGCCGCGCGGGGCCGGCGGGATGCCCATGAGATCGAACTGGCCGAGGACCTTGTTGTCCGCCGCCATTTCGCGCTCGCCCTGGAACACCCGGATGGTGACCGCCGTCTGGCCGTCCTCCGCGGTGGAGAACACCTGGGACTTCTTGGTGGGGATGGTGGTGTTGCGGTCGATGAGCCGGGTGAACACCCCGCCCAAAGTCTCGATGCCCAGCGACAGCGGGGTCACGTCGAGCAGCAGCACATCCTTCACGTCGCCCTGGAGCACGCCGGCCTGGATGGCGGCGCCGATGGCGACCACTTCGTCCGGGTTGACGCCCTTGTGGGGCTCCTTGCCGAAGAACTGCTTCACCATCTCCTGGACCTTGGGCATGCGGGTCATGCCGCCCACCAGCACCACTTCGTCGATCTGCGCGGCGGACAGGCCCGCATCCTTCAGCGCGAGCCGGCAGGGCTCCATGGTGCGCTGAATGAGGTCTTCCACCAGCGCTTCGAACTTGGCGCGGGTCAGCTTCATGGTCAGATGCTTCGGCCCGGTGGCGTCGGCGGTGATGAAGGGCAGGTTGATCTCGGTCTGGGTCGCAGACGACAGTTCGATCTTCGCCTTTTCGGCGGCCTCCTTGAGGCGCTGCAAAGCGAGCTTGTCGTTGCGCAGGTCGATGCCCTGCTCCTTCTTGAACTCGTCGGCCAGATAGCTGACGAGGCGCATGTCGAAGTCTTCACCGCCGAGGAAGGTGTCGCCGTTGGTGGACTTCACCTCGAACACGCCGTCGCCGATCTCCAGCACCGACACGTCGAAGGTGCCACCGCCCAGGTCATAGACCGCGATGGTGCCAGCCGACTTCTTGTCGAGGCCATAGGCCAGCGCCGCGGCGGTGGGCTCGTTGATGATGCGCAGCACTTCCAGGCCGGCGATCTTGCCGGCGTCCTTGGTGGCCTGGCGCTGGGCGTCGTTGAAGTAAGCGGGGACGGTGATGACCGCCTTTTCCACCTTCTCGCCCAGGAACGCCTCGGCGGTCTCCTTCATCTTTTGCAGGATGAAAGCGGAGATCTGCGAGGGCGAATATTTTTTGCCGTCCGACGACAACCAGGCGTCGCCATTGTCGGCGCGCACGATCTGATAGGGGACGAGCTTCTTGTCCTTCTCGACGGTGGGGTCTTCATAGCGCCGTCCGATGAGGCGCTTCACCGCGAAAAAGGTGCGCTCCGGATTGGTGACGCCCTGGCGCTTGGCGGGCTGGCCGACCAGACGCTCGCCGTCTTCCGTGAAGGCGACGATGGACGGCGTGGTGCGCGCGCCTTCAGCATTTTCAATGACTTTCGGGCTGGCGCCCTCCATCACCGCGACGCAGGAATTGGTGGTGCCGAGGTCGATGCCGATGATCTTTGACATGTACTTCTCCTTGTCGGCAGACCGGCCGGGCCTTGTTCAGCACCCATGAAGGACGAACGGGCCCCTCCCGTCCATTCCGCCGGCCCCCGCATATTGGGGTACGCCGTATGTCTACAGCGTTCGAGGCCGATATAGGGGGGCGCTTCAGGCGCCGCAAGGCATGGCCGATGCGCGGCTTCCAGTTTTTCACGATCCGGAGAGCCCGGTCCGGAGGCCCATCAATTCACAGAGGCCAAGCGGCCTATCTCAGTGAAATGCCATTCGCTCGTCGTCTTTAGTGAATTTCCCTCCCATGGCCACTACGGCGCCATCCAGCACTTCCATCACACCGCTGGCTTGCCCACTGATCCAACGCAGGCGAGCGACGTCAATAACTGGATTTTGCAGCTCTTTGATGAACAACAAGCTCATTCCCTGCAAATGAATCACACGAGATATTAATTCTGCAGGCCGCACTGTATTAAGATCTATTGTTTGTAAACTAAAATTACAATAATTTAACTCATCCAATCCTCGATAAGCATCCCTGTCCTTTTGAAATTCGATAGTTAAACAATCTAAATAGCGAGCTGTAACCCAACATATATTTCTGATGGCAATAAAATTGTCCACCTGCAATTTTCTATTCTGCGTATTTGGATACCAAACTGCCCAAACAATACCAACCGTCGCCACGGCACCCTGAAAAAAGGACCAAAATCCGGAATATCCCTCAAATGACTTTGCAAAAGATAATATAAGAGACCAAGCGTTGGCGAACATTACAACCTCTCATATCACGACACTTTATCGCCGAGGACTGCCTCTATTGAGAGGTTGTATGATACGCGATTCTCGCCATCCACTCATCTGCCGCGCTGGTGAGATGAGTGGGCACACGTGAGAATTAGTCTCGCTCCTGGCCTGCGGCCCGGCCGATGCGGCGGAGGTGCAGGTGACCGGCGTTTCCGTGGGCGGCGTCAATGCGGCGCTGCTGACGCCGGCCAAGCCGCGCGGCGGCATCATCCTGCTCGCCGGAGGGAGCGGTGTCCTCGGCATCGGCAGCGACGGCAGCATCGCCCATGGCGGCAACCAGTTGGTGCGAACCCGGCAGGCCTATGCGGCGCGCGGGTTCGCCGTCCTGGTGCCCGAGGGCAGCGTCAACGTCGCGGCGGCGGTGGAGATGATGTCCCGCTTCGGCCCGACCACCCTGGTGGGCACCAGCCGGGGCACCCAGCGCGCCGCCCGCGGCATCGCCGCCGGGGCGCGGCCGACGCGGCTGGTGCTGACCTCGGGCTTCCTCAGCGATGCCTCCGGCGACCCGGACAATGTGATGCGCATCCTCAGCTCGCCCGCGGCCCTGCCGCCCACCCTGGTGATCGCGCACCGGCACGACGGCTGCCGCAAGACCCTGCCGGCCGGCGTGGAGCCATTTCTGGCCTGGTCGCACGGCAAGGCCAAGGCGGTCTGGCTCGACGGCGGCAGCGAGGAAGGCGACGCCTGCGAGGCGCGCGCCCATCACGGCTTCAACGGCATCGACGGGCAGGTGGTGTCCGCCGTCGCCGGCTTTGCCGCCCGGTGACCGCCCCGTGCCCCATCCACCGGCGCCGCTTGTCCGCTGCATCCGTCCCCGCCGGCCGAATGGCGGGGCAGGACGGCGAAACGGCAGGGCATAAGCCTGGGACTGCCGGCTTTCGCCGCTGACAACGCCGGCTTCACCTGACACTGTCCATGCCCCGTTACCCGATGCTGGGATGAACCTGATGCGGCGCCTGTCCCTCTCTCTGTTCGCCGCGCTGGCCGCGGGCCTGACGCTGGCGACCGTGCCGGTCCTGGCCCAGGCGCCGGCCCAGACACCCGCGCCCGCCCCGCTCGCCGCCTACCCGGCCCGCGTGGAGCTGCATCCCTTCACCTCGCTGACCCTGCCCGACAGCGCGTTCCTGAAAGGGGCCAAGGAGGAGGGCAAGCCGGTGACGCTGGCGGCGGAACTGCGCCTCGCCCAGGCCCCCGGCAAGCAGCCGGTGGTGGTGCTCATGCACGGCTCCAGCGGCGTCGGCGCCAATATCGAGCCGTGGCTGGAGCAGTTCAACGCCATGGGCATCGCCACTTTGGTCATCGACGGCTTCACCGGGCGCGGCCTGACCTCGGTGAGTTCCGACCAGAGCCAGCTGGGGCGGCTGAACTTCGTGCTCGACATCTATCGGGCGCTGGAGATCCTGGCCAAGAACCCGCGCATCGATACCAGCCGCATCGTGCTGATGGGCTTCTCCCGTGGCGGACAGGCGGCGCTCTATGCCAGCCTCGATCGCTTCCAGAAGCTGTGGAACACCTCGGGCGTCACCTTCGCCGCTTATGTGCCGTTCTATCCGGACTGCGCCATCAGCTTCATCGATGAGACGCAGGTGGGCGGCAAGGCGATCCGCATCTTCCACGGCGCCCTGGACGATTATGATCCGGTCGCGGTCTGCACGCCTTATGTGGAGCGCCTGAAGGCGGCCGGGCACGACGTGAGCGTGACCACCTATCCCACCGGCGAACATGGCTTCGACGCCCCGTTCCCGCTCGGCAAGATCGCGGCGGCCAAATCCCAGACCGTGCGCGCCTGCACCATTCGCGAGACCGCGCCCGGCGTGCTCACCAATGCCGCCACCGGCCAGCCCTTCACCTATAAGGACGCCTGCGTGGAGCTGGGACCGCATGTGGGCGGCAGCGTCGAGGCCGCCGCAGCGGCCCATCGAGACGTGGGCGCCTTCCTGACCCAATTCCTCAAGCTCAACTGAGCCCCGAAGCAGACGTGCGTCGGCCCGCCACCGCACCTCTGCCTCGGTTTTGGGAGCCTGCCCATGATCGCCGCGACCCTGAGGCCCGACGCCGCCACCGCCCTCATCATCGTCGACCTCCAGGTGGATTTCCTGCCCGGCGGCCGGCTCGCCGTGGCGGCGGGGGATGCGGTGGTGCCCCTGGCCAATGAATTGGCCCAGCGGTTCGGCACCGTGATCCTGACCCAGGACTGGCATCCGGCCGGGCACATCTCGTTTGCCTCCAGCCATCCGGGCCAGGTGCCGTTCGCCACCATCCCCCTGCCCTATGGGCCGCAGGTGCTGTGGCCGGACCATTGCGTCCAGGGCAGCGCGGGCGCCCAGTTCGCGCCAGGGCTGGACGTGCCCCACGCCCAGCTCATCATCCGCAAGGGCCACCATGCCAGCGTGGACAGCTATTCCACTTTCTATGAAGCCGACCCGGCCATCCCCACCGGCCTCACCGGCTATCTGCGGGCGCGGGGCATCGGCCGGGTGGTGCTCATGGGCCTCGCCTATGATTTCTGCGTCTCCTGGTCGGCGCTGGACGCGGTGCGCGACGGGTTCGAGACCCTGGTGGTGGCGGATGCCTGCCGGGCCATCGACACCGGCGGCTCCCTGGCGCAGGCGGATGCGCAGATGGCCGCCGCCGGGGTGCGCCTGTGCCGAATGGCGGACGTGGGAGGCTGACCCCGGTCCGGACCGGAGCCCCGCGGAAGATGCATTCGCCAAAGCCGCAACCTGGGGCATGACTTTCCGTGTCATACGACACCAGCGGCCCGGAACGGGATGACACACGGTGGCGTTTCAGGGGAACTTCGCGTCCATCCATGATGCAACATCACCTCCCCTTGTCAGGAGCCGGGCTTGTGCCGCACCCCTTGGAGATCGCCCCCGATTGCCGGTGGTGGGCGGGCTATCTCGACCGTGCCGCCCAGGAGGCGCTGGTGGGGGAGATCCGCGCGGTGTTGGCGCAGGCCCCCCTGTTCGCCCCGGCCATGCCCCGCACCGGCAAGCCGCTGTCCGTGCGCATGAGCAATTGCGGGCCTTTGGGCTGGGTGGCGGACATTGCCGGTTACCGTTACCAGGCCACCCATCCGGACACCCGCCAGCCTTGGCCGCCCATTCCCCCGTCCCTGCTGGCGATCTGGGACGCCCTCGCCGGCGGCCCGCCGCCCCAGGCCTGCCTGATCAATTGGTATGGCCCGGACGCCCGCATGGGCCTGCACCAGGACAAGGACGAGGCCGACCTCACCGCCCCGGTCCTGTCCTTATCCCTTGGCGATACTGCGGTTTTCCGCATCGGCACCGAAACCCGCGGCGGTCCCACCCGCAGCATCCGCCTGGCCTCAGGGGATGCCCTGGTGCTGGCCGGCCGCAGCCGGCTGGCCTTCCATGGGGTCGACCGGATCCTGCCGGGCTCCTCCACCGTGCTGGAGGCACCCGGCCGGCTCAATCTGACCTTGCGCCGGGTCACCCCGCCGTGAGATCCCCCGGAACGCCTCGCTTCCGCCGGCTTTGCCGCCCAAGACCGCTTGACCGTGCCGGATCGGCAGGCGCATGGCCTTTCCCAGCGTTCTCAATCGGCTGGCCCACCCGAGGCCGGCGCTTCCAGGAGCACCCCATGCGTCTGTCGCGGACCCTTGCCGCCCTGCTGGTCTCCGGCAGCCTGATCCTCAGCGGCGCCGCCTTCGCCGCGGACCCCATCTTCCCGCGGGGCTCTCTGGTGGGTCTGGTGCCGCCCGACGGCATGACCGAGGCCACCGCCTTCCCCGGCTTCGAGGACCGCGCCAAGTCCGCCTCCATCCTGATGGTGGAGATGCCCCCCGAGGCCTATGAGCAGGTCGCCAGCGGCTTCACCGACGCCGCCTTGGCCAGCAAGGGCATTGCGGTGATCTCCCGCGACCCGCTGACCATCCCCGACACCAAGACCATGTTCGTCACCGGCACCCAGACCGCCGGAGCGCTGACGGTGCGCAAGTGGGTGCTGCTGGCCGGCACCAGCAAGGGCACGGCTTTGATCACCGCGCAGATCCCCGAGGCCACTGCCGCCAGCCTGCCGGACGAGACGGTGCGCGCGGCCCTGGCCACCATCGCCTTCCGCGCCCCGCCGAGCCTCGAGGAGCAGCTCAAGGGGCTGCCGTTCCACCTCAGCAGTTTGGCCGGCTTCCGGGTGCTGCGGGTGCTGGGCAACACCGCCGTCTTCCTCACCGACGGGCCGAAGAACGAGATCGAGGCCGCCGATCAGCCGCTGTTCGTGGTCTCGGTGTCCGCCGGCGCCCCCCGCGATGACGACCGCGGCACCTTCGCGGTGCGCACGCTGACCTCGACCCCCGGCTTCAAGGAGTTGCGGGTGGAGCGGGCCGAGCCGCTGCGCATCCACAACCAGCCCGGCTTCGAAGTGATGGCCACCGCCAAGGAGGCGCAGAGCGGCGCCGAGGTGAAGGTCATCCAGTGGCTGCGGTTCGGATCCAACGGCTATGTGCGCATGCTCGGCGTGGTCAAGGCCGATGCCTTCCCGGACGCCTATCCCAAGCTGCGCGCCATCCGCGACGGCTTCGAGGCTGGCGGGGACCGCTGAACACCGCCGGCTGTCATCCCGGCGGACGTTTCGCCATCCCCGACAGCAAAACGGCCGCCCACCGGGCGGCCGTTCGCTGTCAACCTGAAAGAACGCAAGACGATCAGGCGGCGGAACCGCCCTCGGCCTCGGAGACCGCCGCCGGCTTCGGGCCGCCGCGGGCCACGCCCACCAGCGCCGGGCGCAGCACCCGGTCGCCGATCACATAGCCGGACTGCACCACCTGGACCACGGTGCCCGAGGCCACCGAGGGGTCCGGCACTTCGAACATGGCCTGATGCAGATTGGGGTCGAACTTCTCCCCCACCGGCTCCACCTTGCGGATGCCGTGCTTTTCCAAGCCCTTGAGCAGGCTGCGCTCGGTCAGTTCCAACCCGTCGATCAGGCCCTTCACGGCGCCCTCGGCGGTGTCCTTGGTCTCCTGATCCACGGCGGCGAGCGCCCGGGCCAGATCGTCGGCCACATTCAGCACGTCGCGGGCAAACGAGGCGATGCCATAGACCTTGGCGTCTGCAATCTCGCGATCGGCGAGGCGGCGGATGTTCTCGGCCTCGGCAAAGGCGCGCAGATACTTGTCCTTGAACGCCGCGGCCTCGGCTTCGAAGCGCTCCTTCTCGGACTGGAGATGGCCGATATGCTCGGCGGACGCCAAGGATTCCATCTCGGCGCCTTCCGGATCGATTTCGGGATTCGTGCGGTGCTCTTCGCCGGCGGCGCCACCCTGATCGCTCATGCGCTGTTCCTCATGCCTGCCCGGCCGCCCATGGGCGGCGCAACGTCCGTTCGCCGGCCGCCCGCAAGCGACCGTCCGTCAATTCGCCTCGCATATCGGGGTGTCTGCGGTAAAAATCAAGCGGCGTCGGCGCCTGGAGCCCCCAACACCCGGCTCACCACGCGGGCGGTGAAGTCCACCATAGGTACGATGCGACCATAATTCAGCCGCGTGGGCCCGATGACCCCCAGCACGCCCACCACCCGCCCCTGCCCGTCGCGGTAGGGCGCCACGATGGTGGACGAGCCGGACATGGAGAACAGCTTGTTCTCCGAACCGATGAAAATGCGCAGCGCGTGCCCCTCTTCCGCCCGGCCGAGAAGATCCACAACCTCGCGCTTGCTCTCCAGATCGTCGAACAGCAGGCGGATGCGCTCCAGATCCTCCAGCGCGTGGAGATCCTCCAGCAATTTGGCCTGCCCGCGCACGATCAGCTTGCGCTCCGCCGGCGCGTCGCCGGACCAGGAGGCCAGCCCCTCCTCCACCACCCGGGCGGTGAGGGCATCCAGTTCGCGCCGCAGATCGGTGAGCAAAGTCTCCATCTCGGCCCGCGCCTCACCCAGCGTCCGGCCGCGAATATGGGCATTGAGAAAATTGCTCGCCTCCACCAGCGCCGAGCCCGGCAGGCCGGGGGGCAGCGGCAGCACGCGGTTTTCCACCTGCCCGTCCTCGGACACCAGGATCACCAAAGCCCGGCCCAGATCCAGCGGCACGAACTCCACGTGCTTCAGGCGCGGATCGGTCTTCATGGCGGTGACCACGCCGGCCCCGCCCGACAGGCCCGAGAGCAAGGAGGAGGCCTCCTTCAGCACCCCTTCCACCGTATAGCCCTTGGCGGCGGCCGCCACCTGGGACTCGATGTTGCGGCGGTCCCCCTCGGTAACGTCGCCGATTTCCAGCAGGGCATCCACGAAAAAGCGCAAGCCCCGCTCGGTGGGCAGCCGCCCGGCGCTGGTGTGGGGGGCATAGATCAGCCCCGCCGCCTCCAGGTCCGCCATCACGTTGCGCACCGAGGCCGGCGACAGCGTCATGGGGATCAGGCGGGAGAGATTGCGCGAGCCCACCGGTTCGCCGGTGGCCAGATAGCTCTCCACGATCTGGCGAAAGATTTCCCGCGAGCGCTCGTCGATCTGCACAAGGGCGGCGGAGAAGGGCGAGATGATCGGTTCAATGGGCACGGCAGTGGCCTCTGGGGGACACAGAAGTGTTGCGAAAACCTAATATCGGTTTCCAGTACGTTCGAATGAAGGACGAGGATCAGTCCCCGTCTGCATGGGTCCTTAGCTACCTTTGTATCCTCAACCGCCCGCCGTCTTCCACTTTATAATTATACCGCATTCTTGCGCAGATAGCGGGCTCGCTTCTTTCGACGCCACATGGAGGCCAGCAGCAATCGGCACCTAAGCCTGACCATGCCGCGCAGAACATAGTAAAACTGAGAAATTATACAGGGCAAATTGAAAACAAATCCAATAACAATCATTCAATATCATTAAATATATAAAATATCTCATTTCCAGACAATAGATATCCGAGAGGCATTAAGATGCGTCTTAAAGACCTGACCATCAGATCAAAACTGATGCTGGCCGCAGGAACCCTATGCGCAGTCTCAATGCTGAGCGTCGTCGGCGTCAGCCTGTGGATCAGCGCTGAAGCAGCGACCCAAGGGGCTCAAGCCGAGGCCCAGGCCTTGCTCGGCCAGTATTCAAACAAGATTTTAGCCGACATGACGACCACCGTGGCGACCGTACGGACCGCCGGGCTCGCCATCGAAGGTCTGCTCGACAGCCAGATGACCGACCGCGATACGCTTGGCGCGATGGTCACCAAGATGGTCGCAGGAAATCCCGGTCTGGTCGGCATGACGCTCGCCTTTGAGCCGGACGCCTTGGATGGCAAGGACAACGCCTTCATCGGCCACCGCTTTTCCGACGCAACCGGCCGCTTCGTGCCTTACTTCTTCAACAAGCCCGACGGCACCATCGGCGTCGAGCAATTGGTGATGACCAAGGAAGCCGGAACCGAGGAATGGTATGACAAGCCGATCGAGCAGAACCGATCGCTGGTCACGCCGCCCTATGACTATCCGGTGGACGGAAAGCCCGTCCTGATGACCACGACCAGCATCGTCATCCACCAGAAGGCAAGGCCGATCGGTATCGTGACGGGCGATCTGGCCTTGAACGGCATCACCCATTTCGTCCAGCGGCTACGCCCGTTCGGGGACGGCAGGATGTCGCTCGTCGGCGGCGACGACCTGTGGATCGCCAATGACGACCCCGCCCTGCTGGGAAAGAAGGTCGAAGATGCGTCCATCCGCCAATTGATCGATGGTGCGACGCGCGGCGGACAGCCGATCCTGGAGGTCCAGTCGCCAACCGGCGCCCAGTATATGATGGCCACCGCCCTGACCCTGCCCGGCATGAGCGAGCGCTGGATTCTGGTGATGAGCATTCCTCGGTCCACCATGCTCGCCAAGGTGACGCAGACGCGGAATGATCTGATCCTCACGGCTGCGGTCGCGCTTGTGGCGATTCTGGCACTGGTGTTCTTCGGCGCTCAAGCGCTCGCCCGACCGATCCAGGGCATGACGCAGAAAATGCGGCTGCTAGCCGCCGACGACACCTCCATCACCGTCGACCAGACGGATCGCAAGGATGAGATCGGCGAGATGGCCCGTGCCATCGATGTCTTCCGCCTTCACGCCATTGACCGGAAGCGGGAAGAAGAAGCCAAGGCCCTTGCCCATGCGGCGCAAGCGGTCCGCCAAGAGAAGATTGACGCGCTGATCGACAGCTTCCGCATCGCCGCTGGCAGAGTGATCGGGCAAGCCATGGAGGCCGCAGGCGATCTTGCCGCCGTCTCCGGCGAACTGACCCGCGCTGCCGCCGCGAGCCGCACCCGCGCCGATTCCGCGCGGCACGCCTCGCAGCGGGCCTCCACCAATGTCCAGTCGGTGGCCGGCGCGGCAGAGGAACTGACGGCGTCCATCGCCTCCATCGCCGACCAGATCTCGCGCACCTCGCAGATGGTCGGCACGGCAGCGCAGGATGCCCGCGCCGCCGACGCCAAGGTTGCCGGCCTTGCCGCCGCGGCCAGCCGCATCGGCGAGGTGGTCGGGCTGATCGAGGCCATCGCCCAGCAGACAAATCTGCTGGCTTTGAACGCAACCATCGAGGCCGCCCGCGCCGGCGAAGCCGGACGCGGCTTTGCCGTCGTCGCTGCCGAAGTAAAGGATCTGGCAACCCAGACCTCCCGCGCGACCCACGACATCTCCACGCAGATCGCCGCCATCCAGCAGGAAACCTCGGAGGCGGCGCGGGCGATCCGGACCATCGCCGCCACCATGTCGGACGTGAACAGTTCGGCCACCGCCATCGCCGGCGCCATCGAGCAGCAGAGCTCCGCCACCGGCGAGATCGGATCGAGTATCGACAGCGCGGCAACCGGCACCGGTGAGGTTGCCTCGGACATTGCCCATTTGAACACAACCGTGGCGGGAACCAGTGACTCCGCCGCCCGCGTTCTGGAAGCCTCACGCACGGTCAACTCCGCCACCGAGCGGCTCGAAACCGAGATCGACGGCTTTCTGCGTCAAGTCACGGCGGCCTGATCGTTAGGTGGGCCGATATGGCTTTACGCAGTCCGAATTCCGGCTAAAGATACGCCACGTGCACCGAACGTCAGAAGCGGGCTTGCCATTGCTGGCAGGCCCGCTTTGCATTGTTGTGTTTGCAACTGATTGACGCGTGCCTCATTCGCCAGATGAACGTCTCTCGAGCATGATGCCGAAAGAAGCCTCCGGGCTTCGCAGACCATCATGCTTCACTCTTTGGATATGGAGCCGGATTCACGCCGCAGGTCCGTTCGGCCTGATGGTATCGGACTCCACGAATTGGATGGATAAATGATGCGCCCCAGCCGCCGCGCCAACGACCAGATGCGCGCCGTTTCCTTCGAACGGGGCGTGCTGCGCCATGCCGAGGGCTCCTGCCTCGTCAAGTTCGGCGATACCCACGTCCTGGTGGCGGCCACCCTGGAAGAGCGCCTGCCGCCGTGGCTGAAGGGCCAGGGCCGGGGCTGGGTGACCGCTGAATATTCCATGCTGCCCCGCGCCACCGTGGAGCGCACCCGGCGCGAATCCACCACCGGCAAGCAGTCTGGCCGCACCCAGGAAATCCAGCGGCTGATCGGCCGGTCGCTGCGCTCGGTCACCGACCTGGTGGGCCTGGGCGAGCGCCAGATCACGCTCGACTGCGACGTGCTCCAGGCGGATGGCGGCACCCGCACCGCCGCCATCACCGGCGCCTGGGTGGCGCTGCATGATTGCCTGAACTGGATGTACCAGCGCTCCATGCTGAAGACGATCCCGCTGCGCGAGCATGTGGCGGCGGTGTCCTGCGGCATCTATGAGGGCACCCCGGTGTGCGATCTGGACTATGCCGAGGACAGCAAGGCCGAGACCGATGCCAATTTCGTCATGACCGGCTCCGGCGGCATCGTCGAGATCCAGGGTACCGCCGAGAAGACCCCGTTCTCGCAGGAGGAATTCCTCCAGCTGATGGATCTGGCCCGCGGCGGCATCAACCAGTTGGTGGAGATGCAGAAGGCGGCGATCAAGGGATGAGCCGCAAACTCAGCGGGCGGCTGGTCATCGCCACCCACAATCCCGGCAAGCTCACCGAAATGCAGGAGTTGCTCGCTCCCTATGGGATCGAGGCGGTCTCTGCCGGGGCCTTGAACCTGCCGGAGCCGGAAGAAACCGGCACCACCTTCCGCGCCAATGCCCGCATCAAGGCAGAGGCGGCGGCGAAAGCCGCCGGCCTGCCCGCCTTTGCCGACGACAGCGGCCTGGTGGTGGATGCGCTGGATGGAGCGCCCGGCATCTTCAGCGCCCGCTGGGGTGGGCCGCAGAAGGACTTCGTCATGGCCATGGGCGAGGTGGATGCGCAATTGACGGCGTGCGGCGCCGTCACGCCCGCCCAGCGCACCGCCCGTTTCGTCTCGGCGCTCTGCCTGGCTTGGCCGGACGGGCATCTGGAGGAATTCGAGGGCGTGGTGGAAGGCCAGGTGGTCTCCCCGCCCCGCGGCACCCATGGCTTCGGCTATGACGCCTGCTTCCTGCCAGACGGCTATGACCAGACCTTCGGCGAGATGCCGTCGCAGGTGAAGCACTCCATGCCGCCTTTGGGCCTGGGCCTTTCCCACCGCGCCCGCGCGTTCCGGCTGCTGTCGCAGGCGTGCCTGGACAACTGATGCAGACCCTCGCGCCCACCCCTCCCCTCAGGCCGGACGCCCCGGCAGTGGCAGGGGTGCACGCGGATCCTCGGGCGGCGGATGCGGCGGCCGGGGGGTTCGGGGTCTATGTGCATTGGCCGTTCTGCCTCGCCAAATGCCCCTATTGCGACTTCAATAGCCATGTGCGCCAGTCGCCGCCGGATCAGGCGCGCTTCATCGCCGCCTTCCGCCGCGAGATCGCTTACATGCGGGATCTGTCCGGTCCCCGGACGGCGGGCACCGTGTTCTTCGGCGGCGGCACGCCATCGCTGATGGCGCCCGGCACCGTGGGCGCCATTCTGGAGGCGGTGAACGACGCCTGGCCGCTGGCGAAAGACGCCGAGATCACCCTGGAGGCCAACCCCACCAGCGTGGAAGCGGAACGCTTTCGCGGCTATCGGGCGGCGGGGGTCAACCGGGTCTCGCTGGGGGTGCAGGCGCTGGACGATGGCGAACTCAAAGCGCTGGGCCGCATGCATTCGGTGGACGAGGCCCTGGCCGCGGTGGCCATTGCGCGCAGCGCCTTCGAGCGGGTGTCGTTCGATCTGATCTATGCCCGTCCCCGGCAAAATCCGCAGGACTGGGCGCGCGAACTGTCCCGCGCCATTGACCAGGACTGCGAGCACCTCTCGCTCTACCAGCTCACCATCGAGCCGGGCACCGCGTTCGAAAAGCTCTATTCCGCCGGCAAGCTGATCATTCCCGATGACGACCATTCCCGCGCCTTGTGGGACATGACGCAGGAGATCACCACCGCCGCCGGCCTGCCCGCCTATGAGATTTCGAACCACGCCCGCCCCGGCGCCCAGGCGCGGCACAATCTGGTCTATTGGCGCTATGGCACCTATGCGGGCATCGGCCCCGGCGCCCATGGCCGCCTGAATGTGGGCGAGGCCCGCCACGCCACCTTCACCGAGCGCAATCCGGAAGCCTGGCTGGCCAAGGTAGAGGCGAACGGCCACGGCATCGTCTCGCGGGAGACCCTGACCCGCCCCGAACAGGCGGACGAGATGCTGCTCATGGGCCTGCGCCTCGCGGAAGGGGTGGATCTGGATCGCCACGCCCGGCTGGCCGGAAAGCCCATCGCACCCGGGCGCATCGCGGATCTGGCCTCCGAAGGCTTGGTGGTGCTGGAAGGCGCCCGCCTGCGGGTGCTGCCGCCGGGCTTCCCGGTCCTGAACGCGATCATTGGCACCTTGGCGGCCTGACCGCCCCGCCTCACCGCTCCGACCGCGCCAACACGTCCATCAGTTCGTCGATCTTCTTCGCCTGCTCGTCGGGATCACCGGAGCGGATGGCGTGGGCGACGCAATGGCCCACATGATCGCGCAACACCTCTTCCTCCGCCCGGCGCAAGGCGGCGCGGACGGCGGAGATCTGGGTGATGATGTCGATGCAGTAGCGATCCTCCTCCACCATGCGGGCAATGCCGCGCACTTGCCCCTCAATACGGTTGAGGCGCTTCAGGACGGAGGATCGGGCCGGCTCTTTCATCCTTGAAAGATACCCCCCATGGGTATAGAACGCAAGTCAGATACCCCCATGGGGTGTTGGAGATGTGACGCAGCGCAAAGACACCGCCGCGCCGCTCCCCTCTTCTGGAGGCGTCATGGCTCAGGATTCCCATTCCGATCACCCCTCGGCGCCGTCCGGCAGTTGCTGCGGCGGCACAGCGCCCGCGCCCGCGGTCCTCGCGAACGCCCCCGCCCCGCCACCCGTTGCCGATTGCTGCAGCGGCGCCGCGCCGCCGCCGCTCGACCTGTCTTCCAAAGCCACCGACCCGGTGTGCGGGATGCAGGTGGACATCGCCACCGCCAAGCATCACGCCAGCCACGGCGGCAAGACGTTCTATTTCTGCTGCAATGGCTGCAAGACCAAATTCGAGGCCGACCCGGAGGCCCAGCTTGCCAAGGCCAAGGCACGGGAGGAGGCCAAGACCGCCCAGGCGGCTCATGCCCATCATCCCCATGACCACGCCGGCCATGGCCACGGCCCGGCCAGCGGCCTGGCAAAAGACCCGGTCTGCGGCATGGACGTGGACCCCGCCACCGCCAAGCATCGAACCGAACATGACGGCCAGCCGGTGTTCTTCTGCTCCGCCGGCTGTAAGGTGAAATTCGAGGCCCATCCCGAGCATTATGCCGCCGGCGGCGCCCCGCCCGCTGTGGAGGTGCCCGAAGGCACCGTCTTCACCTGCCCCATGCATCCCGAGATCCGGCAGATCGGCCCCGGCTCCTGCCCCATCTGCGGCATGGGGCTGGAGCCGGACGTGGTGAGCCTGGACGACGGCCCCAATGTGGAACTGGTGGACATGACCCGCCGGTTCTGGATCGCCCTCGCCCTCACCGCCCCGGTGTTCCTGCTGGAGATGGGCAGCCATTTCGCCGGCCTGCATCTGCTGGCGCCGCAACTGTCCAACTATGTGCAGTTCGCCTTGGCGACCCCGGTGGTGCTTTGGGCCGGCGGGCCGTTCTTCGAGCGCGGCTATGCCTCGGTGAAGAGCGGCCATCTCAACATGTTCACGCTGATCGCGCTCGGCACCGGCGTTGCCTTCCTCTACAGCCTCGCCGGCACCTTTGCGCCCGGCCTGTTCCCCGCCGCCCTGCGCGGCCATGGCGATGCGGTACCGGTCTATTTCGAGGCCGCGGCGGTGATCACCGTTCTGGTTCTGCTGGGGCAGGTGCTGGAATTGCGTGCCCGCGACGCCACCTCCGGCGCCATCAAGGCGTTGCTGGGCCTCACCCCGAAGACCGCGCGCCGGATCCGCACCGACGGCAGCGACGAAGACGTCGCCATCGATGACATCCACCCCGGTGACCGGCTGCGGGTGCGACCGGGCGAGAAGGTCGCCGTGGACGGCGTGGTGGAGGACGGCCGCGCGGCGGTGGACGAATCCCTGGTGACGGGCGAGTCCCTCCCTGTCACCAAGACCGCTGGCGCGCCGGTGATTGCCGGCACGCTGGTGCAGTCCGGCGGCTTGGTCATGCGCGCCACCAAGGTCGGCCGCGAGACCTTGCTCGCCCAGATCGTGCAGATGGTGGCCCAGGCCCAGCGCTCGCGGGCACCGATCCAGCGGGTGGCGGATCAGGTGTCCGGCTGGTTCGTGCCGGCGGTACTGGCCGCATCCGTGCTGAGCTTTGCGGTGTGGATGTGGGTGGGCCCGGAGCCTCGTCTCAGCTTCGCGCTGCTGGCGGCGGTTTCGGTAGTCATCATCGCCTGCCCCTGCGCCTTGGGACTTGCCACCCCCATGTCGATCATGGTGGGCGTGGGCCGCGGCGCCCAGGCGGGCATTCTGATCAAGAGCGCCGAAGCGCTGGAGCGCATGGAAAAGGTCGATGTGCTGGTGGTGGACAAGACCGGCACCCTCACCGAAGGCAAGCCCAAGGTGACCACGGTGCGCGCCACGGGCCTGTCCGAGGACGAATTGATCCGCCTCGCCTCCGGCCTGGAGCGGGGCAGCGAGCATCCGCTGGCCACCGCCATCGTGGCTGAGGCCACCGCGCGAGGCCTCGCCCCAGCCGAGGCCAAGGACTTTGAAAGCCCTGCCGGCAAGGGCGTGACCGGCACGGTAGACGGCCGACGGCTGGCCATCGGCAATGCGGCTTTCCTCAATGAGCTGGGCGCCCCCGCCCATGCCTGGACGGCGGAGGCCGAAGCCCTGCGCCAGGAGGGCGCCACCGTGGTGTTCGTTGCTGTGGACGGTGCCACCTCAGGTCTCATCGCCATTGCCGATCCGGTCAAGCCCTCGACGCCAGCGGCGCTGAAGGCCCTGGCGGCGGAAGGGGTGCGGGTGGTGATGCTCACGGGCGATACCCGCACCACGGCGCTGGCGGTGGCCAAGCGGCTGGGGATTGAAGAGGTGGAAGCAGAGGTGCTGCCCGACCGCAAGGCGGACGTGGTGGCCCGGCTGCGGGCCCAGGGCCATGTGGTGGCCATGGCCGGCGATGGCGTCAATGATGCCCCCGCCTTGGCCGCCGCCGACGTGGGCATCGCCATGGGTACCGGCACCGACGTGGCCATGGAAAGCGCAGGCATCACTTTGCTGAAGGGCGATCTGGCGGGGCTAGCCCAGGCGCGGGACCTGTCCCGCGCCACCATGCGCAACATCCGCCGCAGCCTGTTCTTCGCCTTCATCTATAATGCCGCCGGCGTGCCTCTGGCCGCCGGCATCCTCTACCCCACCCTCGGCCTGCTGCTCTCGCCCATGGTGGCGGCGGCAGCCATGTCGCTCTCGTCGGTGAGCGTGATCGCCAACGCTTTGCTGCTGCGGCGCTGGACGCCGCACTAGCCGACGCCGCCGATCTCTGGACGCGGTCCTCAGGCTGGCCCATGCTCCCCGATGGGAGGGGCGCATGGGGGCTGCGCGGGACCGACTGAGAGACACGACGCTCGGCGCCGGACGCATCGCCCGGACCGCCGGCCGCATGGTGCTCGACCTCGCCTTACCCCCCACCTGCATTGCCTGCCGCACCATCGTGAGCACGCCGGGCACGCTGTGCGGCGGGTGCTGGAGCCGCATCGTGCTGGTGGAACGCCCGTTCTGCGAGCGCCTCGGCACCCCATTCCCGTTTGAGGCCGGCGAAGGCCGCGTGTCTGCCGCCGCCGTTGCCGACCCGCCGGCCTATGACCGGGCGCGCGCCGCCACCGTGTTCGGGGACATTTCCCAGGAGCTGGTTCACGGCCTGAAATATGGCGACCGGCTGGACCTGGCGGTGCCCATGGCCCGGATGATGGTGCGGGCCGGGGGCCAGTTGCTGGCCGAGGCGGACATGCTGGTCCCGGTGCCGCTGCACCGCTTCCGCCTGTGGCGGCGGCGCTTCAACCAGGCGGCCATGCTGGCCCGCGCCATTTCCCGCGCCAGCGGGGTCGCGGTGCAGACCGATGCCCTGGTGCGCACCCGGGCGACCCCCTCGCAGGTCTCCCTCAGCCGGGCCGAGCGGCGCGCCAACGTGGCTGGGGCGTTTGCGGTTCCGGCACAGAAGGCCGGGGACATCGCCGGCCGGCGCATTCTCCTGGTGGATGACGTGCTCACCACCGGCGCCACCCTGGATGCCTGCGCCCGCGTCCTGCGCCGGGCGGGGGCAGAGGGGGTAGACGTGCTTACCTTCGCGCGGGTTGTGGATCCGGCCTGACCTGCCTATCATGCGACGCTTTCGTGACGCGAAAAAATGCGTCGCGACGAGGACCCGCATGAAATCCATCGTCATCTACACCAAGAGTTGGTGCCCCTATTGCCACGCGGCCAAAGAGCTGCTGCGGCGTAAGGGATGGACCTTTACGGAGATCGACGTCACCACCGATCCCGCCGGCCAGCAGGCCATGTCCGAGCGCGCCGACGGTCGCACCAGCGTGCCGCAGATCTTCATCGGCGACCATCATGTGGGCGGCTGCGACGACCTTTATGCGCTGGAAGATGCCGGTCGTCTCGACGAATTGATCGCGGCCTGACGCCTGTCCCTGTACGGCTGGAAGATATACCGTCCCGGTGCCACCGTTGTCCGCTGAAAGCGGCGGATGACGTGGCCGGTCATCTCTCTGGTGGGAGCCCCTCGTGATCCGCTATGCGCTGAACTGCGCCCATGGCCACACCTTCGACAGCTGGTTTCCGTCTTCGGAGAGTTTCGAGGCGCAGAAGGCGCGCGGTCTGGTGGCCTGCCCCACCTGCGGCACCGTCGAGGTGGAAAAGGCGATCATGGCGCCTGCGGTCTCACGCACCGACCGGGATCGCTCGGCTCCCGCCGCCGCGCCTGCCGATGCAACGCCGACCCCCGTGGCACTCATGAGCGAGGAGGAACAGACCTTCCGCCGCATGCTGCGGGAGCTGCGCGAGCACGTCACCAAGACTGCCGACTATGTGGGCGATGAGTTCGCCGACCTCGCCCGGCAGATGCATGACGGCGATCTGGAGCATCGCTCCATCTATGGCGAGGCCACGGCGGAAGACATCAAGGCGTTGCGGGACGACGAGGTGGACGTCTTCCCCCTGCCGATCCTGCCCGACGAGCGCAACTGAAGACCGTCCGTCAGCGACGACCGGCCGCCATCATGGCCAGAACCGCCTGAGAGACAGGGGTCGCGCCCGTATTCAGGACTTCGGGCACCTCGAAGTGGTTCTTGCCGAACAGCGTGAAGCGGTTTGCGAGCTTTCCCATGCCCGCCAGCACGGTTGCGAATTCGGTGGCCTGGCGCTGAAACTCCGGGCTTTCCTTGTCGCCGCTCACCACCATCACCGGGCATGCGAGATTGGCCAACTGCCGCATGGGGCTCAGGACGACCACGTCCGCCGGCGTGAGCTTCACATAGGAACTCCTGGCCGAAAGCAGCACGGGATACAGCTCGTACATGCCGCTCATGACGACGCCGCCCTTAATCAGGTCCTGCGGCCCGCCCAACGCTCGCCAGTCGGTGGTCAGCATGACCGCGCTTAAGTGACCGCCAGACGAATGGCCGGACACAAAGATCCTGCCCGGATCGCCACCGAAGCGCGCGATATTGGCGTGGAGCCAGAGCAACGCCCGCCGGCACTGCGCCGCCATCTCCGGCAGGGTCGCCGCGGGAATATTGGCAAAATTCAGCGCCACATAGAGGCAGCCGTTCTGGATGAAGGTCGGCGCCGGCGCAGCAGCATCTTCCTTCTGGAGGCCGCGCCACGCGCCGCCATGGATGAACACCATGACTGGCAGGCCCTTGGCGCCTTCCGGGGCAAAGATGTCGAGGGTTTCCGCCTCGCTCGGCCCATAGCGCTCAGTCTGCGGCGGAAACTGCTTGCGCACGGCGGCACTGTCGGTGGCGTAGCGGGCAATGACCTGGGTGGCGTTGGCGGCCCATTCGCGCTGGTCATAGGCTTGATCCAGCATCTCCTGGGTGTAGCCGAGGAAGACAGGATCGGCCGCGCGCGCAAGGCCGGGCAAGGCCAGCAGGCCCGCAAGAGACATGGTGAACTGCCGACGATCCATGATCACACTCCAGTTATTTTAAGAGTGAAATAACTGGAGTCGCCTGTCAATCGCAGTGGTCCGCGCCCCCCGGCATGGGCGCGCCAGCACAGAAGCCGACCTAGGTGGGCGGGCACGCCACGGTGAAATAATTCACGTCCGTATCCGCCGCCATCCGCCACTCGCCGCGGAACGGATCGAACACCATGCCGGCCAGTTCGCGCACGGTGAATCCGGTGGCGGCCAGGACCGCTTCCAATTCGTCCGGGGTGATGAACTTGTCCCAGCGATGGGTGCCGCGCGGCAGCCAGCGCAGCACATATTCCGCCCCGACAATGGCCAGGGCAAAGCTCTTGGGCGTGCGGTTGAGGGTCGAGAACACCATCAGCCCGGCGGGATCCACCATCTCGGACGCCCGGCGCACGAACAGGCCCACATCGGCCACATGCTCGATGACTTCCAGCGCCAGCACGGCATCGAAGCGCTCGCCCGCATCGGCCAATTCCTCGGCGGTGGAGGCGCGGTAGTCCACGCTCACCCCCGCCTCGGCCGCATGGGCGCGGGCGATCTCGATATTGCCGGGCGCGGGATCGACGCCGACCACCTCCGCCCCCATGCGCGCCAGGGGCTCGCTGAGCAGGCCGCCGCCGCAGCCGATGTCCAGGATGCGCAGGCCCTTCAGGGGCCGCAGGGACCGCGCATCATGACCGAAATGTCGCACCAGCACGTCGCGCACGAAGCCGAGCCGCACCGGATTGATGGCATGGAGCGGGGCCATCTTGCCCTTCGGATCCCACCACTGGGCACCCAAAGCATCGAATCGGGCCACTTCCGCCGGGTCGATGGTCGCGTTCGCCTGCATCTGCGCGTCTCCTGCGGGGAGTAAAAGCTCTACGCCCGCGCCGGGGCCGCAGCAAGGCGAAGGCGCGGGCCGGCGATCAGCTCCGCACCATGCCGACGATGTCCTTCACGTCACGGATGGTCTGGTCGGCAATCACCCGCGCCCGCGCCGCGCCATCCCCGAGGATGGCATCGATGGCGGAGACGTCATCCATCAGCCGCTTCATCTCGCCGCCGATGGGGCCGAGCTTGGCCACCGCGAGATCCACCAGCGCCATCTTGAAGGTGGAGAACTGGCCGCCGCCATATTGGCCGAGCACCGCCTGCTTGGTGCTATCGGACAGGGCCGCATAGATGCCCACCAGATTGTCCGCCTCGGGCCGGGCCTTCAGGCCCTCTTCCTCGGAGGGGAGCGGCTCGGGATCGGTCTTGGCCTTGCGCACCTTGGAGGCGATGGCGTCGGCGTCGTCGGTCAGATTGATGCGCGAGAGATCGGAGGCATCCGACTTGGACATCTTCTTGGAGCCGTCGCGCAGGCTCATGACCCGCGTGGCCGGGCCGGCGATCAGCGGCTCGGTCAGTGGGAAATAGCCCTCACCATGCCCCTGTTCGGCGATGGAGGGGCCAAAATCCACGTTGAACTTCTGGGCGATGTCGCGGGTCAGTTCCAGGTGCTGCTTCTGGTCCTCGCCCACCGGCACGTGAGTGGCGCGATAGAGCAGGATGTCGGCGGCCATCAGGCTGGGATAGGCGAACAGGCCCAGCGAGACGTTCTCGCGGTCCTTGCCGGCCTTCTCCTTGAACTGGGTCATGCGGTTGAGCCAGCCCATCCGGGCAACGCAGTTGAACACCCACGCCAGTTCCGCGTGGCCGGACACTTGGCTCTGATTGAACACGATATGCGCCTTGGGGTCGATGCCGCAGGCGATGAAGGCGGCCGTGACCTCGCGGGTGTGGCGCTTCAGCTCTGCGGGATCCTGCCACACGGTGATCGCATGCAGATCCACCACGCAATAGATGCAGTCATGGCTGTCCTGCAGGGCCACGAAGCGCTTGATGGCCCCGAGATAGTTGCCGAGATGCAGATTGCCCGTGGGCTGAACCCCGGAGAACACGCGTTCCGCGACCGCCGCCATGGCGACCTCCTCACAGGCGGCGCCGCCGCGCCGCCGAACCTTGATGGGAAGCGGCCCCGCCGGGCCCGCTTGAAAGATGAGGCCGCGTCATGCCACGCCGCCGCCGCCCGGCGCAAGGGTGCTGCGCCCACGCGCCGCGCGCCTCAGGCGATCGGCGCCAGGAAATCCAGGATCGCCTGCTGCGACGCGGTATCCCAGAGCAGCGGGGCATGCCCCTGGTCCGGCACCGTATGGATGGCAAGTCCGGGGTGGTGCGCGGCCATCTGCGCCACGGTGCCCTCGGACAGGATGTCGGAGCGGCCGCCATGGATAACCATTGTCGGCACATCCGCCAGCGTATCGAAGGCCGGCCACAGGTCCGGCTGGGGCTTGGCGGGGTCGAACGCATTGAAGGCCTCCTCCAGCGCGGCGTCATAGGCGAGGCGCGGACGACCGCCGTCATCCCGGTAGATCTGCCGGGCATAGCGCTCCCACTGGTCGCCGGTGAGTGCCGGAAACAGGAAGCCCTGCGCCGCTTTCAGCTCTGCCACCAATGCCGGCCAGGTATCGGGAATCGGCCGCCCCACATAGCCGGCAATGCGCGCCAGCCCTGCGGTCTCGATCACCGGGCCGATGTCGTTGAAGATGGCGCCCGCGAACAGATCCGCCCGCGCCAAAGCCTGCGCCAGCATGAGCATGACCAGTCCGCCGCGGGAGGTGCCCAGGAACACGGCGCGGGTGATGTCGAGGCGGGACAGGCCCAGCAGCGTGTCGCGCGCCTCCTGCAGGGGATTGTAGCTGGCCACCGGGCCATAGGCCGAGCCGCCACGGCCGCGAAAGTCGAACCCCACCACCCAGCGCGGGCGCGTGGGGTGATCGGCCAGCGCCTGTGCTAAAGCGTCGAAATCCCGCGAATTGCGGGTGAGCCCTGGCAACAGGACCACGGGCGGCGTCGATTGCGGCTCCCCCCACATGCGGCCGAACAGGGCCAGCCCGTCATCACTGGGATAGGCGAAGAAATGCGGCTCGCTCATGTGTCCCCCGTCGGCGCGAGCGATCGCGCCTCATGCTGTGTTCTGTGGCTTCGCGCCGGATTGGCGCCGCAGCCCAAGCACGCAGCCGCCATAGGCCACAAGGCCCACTCCCACCAGCGCGGCCAGCCGCACGGCCGCCGCCAGCGTCGGCTCGGCGGAGCCGGGCCAGAGCCAGGCCAATCCCCCCACCGCCACCGCCATCAAAGCGGTGCCCCCCAGCAGGGTCCGCAGGTGTCGGCCCGTGGCCGCATCGAATGACAACAGGCGATGCCCCGCCAGCAGCATGGTCATGGTTGCGGCACTCACCGTAGCGGAGACGGCGATGGCGCAGGCCGCTGCCACCGGCCCGAGCCCGAGGCCGAGCCCGATGGCGAGAGCGAGGCAATTGGCCAGAGACGTCAGGGCGATCTTCTCCACCGGCCGGGTCAGGCCATGGGACAAAGCGGTGGCGGCGAGCACCCGCTCCGCCCCCTGGGCGGGCAAGCTGAAGGCCAGCGCCGTCAGCAGCCAGCCAGTGGCGTGGGCATCCGCAGCGGTGAAGCCGCCGCGCTGGTACAGCACGCTGACGATGGGTTCGGCCAATAGCGCCAAGCCCGCTGCCGCCGGAAGTGCTAGGGCCAGAGCCGCCAGCAGCGCGCCGGTGGCCTCCCGGCCTGCGGTTCGCCCGCCCGCGGCCAGCAGCGGCACCAGCACCGCGCCGGCGCTGGCCCCCACCAGGCCCAACGGCAGATCCACCAGCCGCTGGGCATAGTTGAGCGCCGACACGCTGCCGGGATCGCTCGACACCACAGCGGCGACGATGAGCAGGCGCAGTTGCGACAGGCCCGCGAACAACAGCGCGGGGGCGCTGGCCCGCAGCACCGCTCGCGCCGCCGACCAGTCCGGCGTCGTGACGCACGGCCAGGCGGGATTTCCGCGCGCGGCCAGCATCATCAGCGCCAATTGGGCGACGCCCGCCAGCACGGTGGCGATGGCCATGGCCCGCGCCGTCTGGGCGGTGCCGATCCAGCCTTCCAGCACCAGCCAAACAATGGCCCCCAGCACCACCAGATTGGCCAGGATGGGGGCGAGCGCCGGCAAGGCGACGCGATGGCCGGCATTGGCAATGCCGCCATAGACCGCCGCCGCGCCCGCCAGGGGAAGATAGAGCAGCGCGATCCGCCCGCATTGCACGGCCAGATCGGCGCGTTCGCCGCCGACTTCGAAGCCGGGCGCCAGGAGGGTGATCAACGCCGGCATGAACACGGCGCCGATTCCGGCGAGGGCAACAAGTGCGGCACAGAGCAAGAGAAGCGTTCCACCGGCGACCGCGCGGGGGCGCGCACCGGCTTCGCCGCCGGGGGCGGCAGCGCGGCTGAGAGCCGGGATCAGGGCGGCGTTGAAGGCGCCCTCGGCCAGCAGCCGTCGGGCCAGCAAGGGCAAGGCAAGGGCGGCCATCAGGGCATCGGCCAACGGCCCCGCGCCGAGGATAGCTGCGGTGCCGGCATCGCGGGCGAACCCCAGCACGCGGGAGCCCAGCGTCGCCGCCGTGACAATGGACGCGCGCCCGAGAGGGGAAGGGGAAGGCATGGCCCATCCGCTGAGAGGAGGAGCGGTTATGGCAAGGCGCGGGGCACCTGTCCATGTGGCGCCTCGGGGACGAGCTGTTGTCGCAGCGTGTTGTTCGCAACGTCTCGGTGCAAGACGATCGCACTTGGCCACCACGCGACCCGCAAACGCAGGCTCGGACGCACGCGCTCACGGCGATGAACACCTCAGGACAGCAAAATGCCCGCCGAGGCGGGCATTTTGTCTCTGTCAGGACGCCTCGGGCAAGGCGCTCAATCAGCGCTCGCCTGGTCTCAGGCCTGCGGCTGCGGCTCGACGCTGCCGGCGGAGTCGCCCGGACGGGGGCGGTTCTTGCCGGCGGTGGGAACCGTGGGGCCACGGGGATTGGCCGGCTCGATCACCGTGTCGCGCACCGGCGGCTTGCCGTCGAGCAGATCCACGATCTCGTCGCCGCTCAGGGTCTCATATTCCAGCAGGCCGCGGGCCAGGGCTTCCAGGGATTCGCGCTTCTCGGAGAGAATGCGCTTGGCCTCGATATAGCCCTCGTCCACCAGACGGCGGACTTCCTTGTCGATGGTCTGCGCGGTGGCTTCCGACACGCTCTGGGTGCGGCCCATGGACATGCCCAGGAACACTTCGTCCTGATTGTCACCATAGGCCACCTGGCCCAGTTCGTCGGAGAAGCCCCAGCGCGTCACCATCATCTTGGCCAGGCGCGTGGCCTGCTCGATGTCGGATGCGGCGCCGGAGGTGACCTTGTCATGGCCGAAGATCAGCTCTTCCGCCACGCGCCCGCCCATCATGATGGCGAGGCGCGAGGTCATCTGCTCGTAAGACATGCTCAGCTTGTCCCGCTCGGGCAGCTGCATGACCATGCCCAGCGCGCGACCGCGGGGAATGATGGTCGCCTTGTGCACCGGATCGGTGGCCGGCACCGAGAGCGCCACGATGGCATGGCCGCCTTCGTGATAGGCGGTCAGCATCTTCTCTTCCTCGGTCATGACCAGCGAGCGGCGTTCCGCCCCCATCATGACCTTGTCCTTGGCGTCCTCGAAGTCCGACATGGTGACCATGCGCTTGTTGCGCCGGGCCGCCATGAGCGCGGATTCGTTGCAGAGATTGGCCAGATCCGCACCGGAGAAGCCGGGGGTGCCACGGGCGATCACCTTCAGGTTCACGTCCGGGGCGATGGGGATCTTGCGGGCATGCACCTTCAGGATCTGCTCGCGACCCACCACGTCCGGGTTCGGCACCACCACCTGACGGTCGAAGCGGCCGGGACGCAGCAGGGCGGGATCGAGCACGTCGGGACGGTTGGTGGCGGCGATGAGGATGATGCCCTCGTTCGCCTCGAAGCCATCCATCTCCACCAGCAACTGGTTGAGGGTCTGCTCGCGCTCGTCATTACCGCCGCCGAGGCCGGCGCCACGGTGCCGACCCACGGCGTCGATTTCGTCGATGAAGATGATGCAAGGCGCATTCTTCTTCGCCTGCTCGAACATGTCGCGCACGCGGCTGGCGCCGACGCCCACGAACATTTCCACGAAGTCCGAGCCGGAGATGGTGAAGAACGGCACGTTGGCCTCACCCGCAATGGCGCGGGCCAGCAACGTCTTACCGGTACCGGGAGGGCCCACCAGCAGCACGCCGCGGGGGATGCGGCCGCCGAGGCGCTGGAACTTCTGCGGATCGCGCAGGAAGTCCACGATCTCGGTGAGGTCGCTCTTGGCCTCGTCAATGCCGGCCACGTCCTCGAAGGTGACGCGGCCATGCGCTTCAGTGAGGAGCTTGGCGCGGCTCTTGCCGAAGCCCATGGCCTTGCCGCCGGCGCCCTGCATCTGGCGCGACAGGAAGATCCACACGCCGATCAGAGCCAGGAACGGCAGCCAGGACACCAGCAGGCTGACGAACCACGGCACATTATCCGAGGGCGCCCGGGCAGTGATGGACACGCCCTTGCCATACAGGCGCTGCACCAGCGACGGATCGTTGGGCGCATAGGTCTGGAACTGGCGACCGTCGGTGAACGCCCCTGAGATATTGGGGCCCTCGATCACGACGTCCCGCACCCGGCCCTGGTCGACATCCGACAGGAGCTGGGAGAACGATATATCGTTCGCGCTGCTGCGCTGTCCCGGGCTCTGGAAGAGCGAGAACAGGGCCAGCAGAAGCAGGACGATGATAACCCAAAGGGCGAAATTGCGTAGGTTGGCGTTCATTGGTCCCTCATGGGGCGCCGCGTCACGTCGTCGATGGAGGTCAAATGGGCAAATCTGCCCCGTCCTCGCGCCGATGGTCCCGCTGCGTCCGACTGTAATCTAGGGGTCGCCCCCCTCCTTGCCAAGGACGAGCGCACGCAGAACCTCTGAATTTACTGCGAGGCCCTCCACCCCAACCTGCCTCGGTGGTGCTGTAGCAATACCGATATAGCCTTGCTTGAGGGTGACCAAAGCCCCTGCGAGGGTTCGCCGCAGGCGTGCCCCTTCCCCATGGGCACAGACGATGGCGCCATGCAGACGCTCCGCCTTGCCCAATTCCACGGCACCCTCGCTGGCCTTGGCGGTGAGCGCCCGCACCAGCAGGCGCAGCCCGATTTCCTCGGGCAAGGCAAAAAAAGGCGCACAATCCAGCCGGATCTCAGCACCCTCGCCCCAGCGACCGAGGCCCACACGGGCCTGAGCGGCGTCGACCGCCACTTCCAGTGCGGCATCCGCCCGTGCGGCGCGGCGCGCCAGCAGGGCGAGGCGCTCCGCATCGAGCCCCTCGTTCTCCAGAACCGGCGCCAGGGCCCGCAGACGCGGACGGGCAAATTTCGGGTCGGCATTGCTCGGATCACGCACGAACGGCGTCTCGGAGGCCTCCAGCGTCGCCACCAGACGGGCCTTGGGCACATCGAGGAACGGACGCAGCACCGTGAGGCCGTTGCGCCGGGTCATGGGACGCATGGCGGCAAGCCCGCCGATGCCCGAGCCGCGGCACAAGCGGAACAGCACGGTCTCGGCCTGATCGTCCAGGGTATGGGCAAGCGCCAGGGCGCTGACCCTGTTCTCCCGCGCGAAGGCTCGCAGCAGGGCAAAGCGCTCGTCGCGGGCCGCCTCCTGCACACCGTTCCGCGGTTTGGGACCGCGCCACGGCAGAATGACGTGGGGAATTCCCAGGCGATAGCACAGCTCCCCCACCGCGGCGGCCTCCGCGGCGGACTCGGGGCGCAGGCCATGGTCCACGGTCGCCACCAGGAAACCCGGCCCGTCCAGCAATCCGTAGCGCCATGTGCGCGCCAGAAGCAGCAAGGCGGTGGAGTCGGGGCCGCCGGAGACGCCGATCAGGATCCGGTCATAGCTGAGGAAGCTGGAAAACAACCCCTCCAGTTCGGGGGCATCGATCGGCTCCCGGCCGGCGCGCTCAGCAGCCGGCACGTTTCTGCTCGCGCTCGACGGACTGCCGGACCGAGGACGCCGCCCGGGGGAACTTGCGGTCCACCTCGCCAAAGGTGGCGCACGCGGCCTCGCGCTCGTTCAGCGCTGCAAGGGATTGGCCGAGACGCAACAAGGCTTCCGGCGCGCGGGTTGAATTGGGGAATTTGGTGGAGACCTGCAGGAACAGCTCAGCGGCGTCCTTGTAGGTCTGCCGCTGATAGAAGCTCTCCCCCAGCATATAGGTGGCATCTGCCGTCAGGCGATCACCGGGATAGGTCTGGAGAAACTGCCGCAAGGTCTGTTCGGCACCGGCGTAGTCCTGCCGCTGCACCTGATTGAGGCCGAGGTCATACATGTCCTTGGGCCCTGCCGAAGGCGGCACGGCCACGGGCTGCGCGCCCGGTCGCTGGGCCGCCGCATTGATATCAAGCGGGGCGCCCACGGGTCGCGGGGGCGCGACGGCGGCGCTGTTGGGCGACCCCAGCGGCTGCGGCGCGCCGGGGGCCGTGGGATCCTCATTGGGGTCGAATGCATCGGATCGCCGCCCCGTCGCTGGCGCGGCAGGCGGCACAACCGTCGGGCGGGGCGCCACCATGGGCACGCCGACCTGCGTGCCGGAGCGCGCGTTGAGCTGCTGCTCCAGCTGCTGATTGCGATACTGCAGTTGCTCCACCTGCCCGGTCAGCTGGCGCAGCTGGTTTTCCATGCGGTCCATCCGCAGCACCAGTTCGCTCTGCTGGTTGGCAACGCCATCGTTCTGCACCGGCGCCGGTGGCTTGAAGATGTCGCCGAACAAGCCGCCGGACTGCTGCGCGGCGGCAGGGGCAGCCAGCAGCGCGGCGCAGGCGGCCGCCAGAAGCAACATCTTAGCAGTGTGGCGTTTCATGGCGCCAATCTTAAACAAACGAACGGGCAAGTACATCGTCAGGGCCTCGCAAGCGGGGCACCTTAGGCGGGGGATCGCGTCCAAAGTGTGACCCCGACACCACCGTTGCAGCCCTTGAAACGCAAGAACCGGCGCCCTTTGGGCGCCGGCTCGAGAGGTACGTTAATAACACGCCCCGAAGGGCCTGCCGATCAGCTGCCGGCGGGATTGAGCACCGTCACCGCGCGGCGGTTCTGCGACCAGCACGAGATGTCGTTACACACCGCCACCGGGCGCTCCTTGCCGTAGGAGATGGTGCGCATGCGCGCCGGATCGATGCCGCGCGACACCAGATAGTCGCGCACATTCTGTGCCCGGCGGGCGCCGAGGGCGATGTTGTATTCGCGGGTGCCGCGCTCGTCCGCATGGCCTTCGATGGTGAAGGTATAGCGGGCATATTGCTGCAGCCACTGCGCCTGACGGTCCAGGATCGCGCGGCCCTCCGGGGACACGTCGGTCTGGTCGGTGTCGAAGAACACCCGGTCACCGATCGACACCACGAACTCCTGCGGCGAACCGGGAGGTCCGCCGGCGCCACCGACGCCACCGGCGGCATTCGGATCGGGCGTATTGGCGCAGGCCGCCAGAGCGAGAACCACGCCGAACAGGGCGGCGAACCGGAAGCCGCGCGCAAAACCAAAACCAAGCATTCCGGTGTCTCCTTAACTTCAGCCCGGACAATGTTTCTAGAGCCGGACCCCATCGCTGCGATGTGAGCGTCCCGCCCTCATGAAAGAAGAGAACGACTCAGTGAGCAGCATTTGTTGCAAGCTCATCGGTTCGTGCTCTAGCAGCCGCTTGGTTAAGCGGAGGTTCCGCCCGCCCTCGCGGCTTCCCTGCAAGCCGGATCGCGCTGCGCATCCCGCTCACTACTGTGTTTTATGGTTTCCGAATCCTGAAGGCCGCAGCCGCCGCGCGCCTCGCACGCCGACGCGCCCGGAGGACGCGGATGGCCCGACACAGCAACGCTGCGTTCGGGACGCCCCAGCAGTGGGCGGGGGCCATGGCGTCATCAAGGCAAAGATGTGGGAATGCGGCGGCACTCTGCGCCGGGGGAAAGCCGGCGCGCGGCGAGCCGGACTATCTCACTGATCTGAATAGATAAAACCGCAAATGCAGCCCGAACCCCAAGGCGCAGGTCGCGGCGCTTTCAGCCCGCCGCGACTTTTATGCAACACCGATTGCGCAGGATCAGGAGCGCAACGGCGACCAAGCCGGGTCCGACGCATAGCTGGGGGTGGGAACCCGCTGCTCATTATAGCCGGTAACGTCGATGGTGAAGAGGTTCGGCCCCGCGGCGCCTGGCGGATCGCGGAAGAACATGATCACCCGCCCGTTGGGAGCGAAGGTCGGCCCTTCGTTATGATAGCCCTCGGTCAGCACCCGCTCCCCGGAGCCATCGGGCTTCATGACGCCGATGGCGAACTTGCCTTCGGACTGCCGGGTGAAGGCGATGACGTCGCCTCGGGGCGACCAGACCGGCGTCGAATAGCGCGCATTGCCGAACGAAACCCGCTTCGCGCCGGAGCCGTCCGCATTCATGATGTAGATCTGCGAGGAGCCGCCGCGATCGCTCTCGAAGCAGATCTGCCGGCCGTCCGGCGAATAGCATGGGGCGGTGTCGATGGCCGGGGCGTCGGTGAGGCGCGTGGTGGTCTTGGACCGCAGATCCATGACGAAGATGTTGGAATTGCTGCCCTGCTGCAGGCTCATGATCACCCGCTGCCCGTCGGGGGAGAAGCGGGGCGAGAAGCTCATGCCGGGGAAATTGCCGACAATCTCCCGCTGACCGGTCTCGATGTTGAGCAGATAGACCCGCGGGTCCGACTGCCCATAGGACATGTAAGTGATTTCCTGGCTGGTCGGGGAGAAGCGCGGCGTGAGCACCAGCGCGTCGCCGCGGGTCAGGTAGGTCACATTGGCGCCGTCCTGGTCCATGATGGCCAGGCGCTTCACCCGCTTGTCCTTGGTGCCGCTCTCATCCACGAACACGATGCGGGTATCGAAATAGCCCTTCTCGCCGGTGAGCCGCTCATAGATCGCATCGGCGATGATATGCGCCACCCGCCGCCAGTTCTCCGGCTGGGTGAAATATTGCTGGCCCATGAGCTGCTGGCCGGCGAACACGTCCCACAGGCGGAACTCCGCCTTCAGGCGCCCGTCGCTCTGGCGCGTGACGCGGCCGGTGACGAGACCCTGGGCGTTGATCACCCGCCAGTCCTGGAA
This sequence comes from Azorhizobium sp. AG788, assembly GCF_943371865.1. GTDB lineage: Bacteria > Pseudomonadota > Alphaproteobacteria > Rhizobiales > Xanthobacteraceae > Azorhizobium. The sequence continues at coordinate 33,222 of NZ_CALRWL010000046.1, forward strand.
CCGCGGCGCCACATCCGGATTGGTGATGTTCTCCACGAACGCCTTGGGATCGATGGGCGCGAACAGGCCGGAGCGCTTCAGATCTGCGGCGATGACGCCGCTGACCGCCCGCCCCTGGTCGCCTTCACCGAGGAAGTCGGTGATGGCGATGGGGATCGGCTGCGGCGTGCCGGAGGTGATTTCCAGCTTGAGCGCGGCACTGGCGGGACCCGCCAGCAGCGAGGCCCCGGCCAAGGCGCCGCCCCCGATCATCACGGCGCGCCGCGAGATCCCGTCGCGGCCGGGAGAACACTCAGACATCTCGCGGGAAAGATCGATCATTGGGTTCTTCTCGTTTGATCCGAGCGGCCGAGCATGTCTCTCAGGCTGAAGCCCAGCTCGATGTCCTTCCAGACATTGTATTTGTTGGCCGGAAGGAAGCTGTAGGGCGCGCATCGGATGATGGCTCGCAAAGCGCTGTCGGCGAAGGCGGGGCCGTAGGGCGAGGAGGCGGGCGTCACGCCCGCCAGCAGCGGCTGGACCGCCAGGGAACCGTCCGGCTTGAACGACACGCTCACGGCCGCGCGCAGGTCGCTGGCCTCGGACGCGCCGGCCGGAGGGCTCCAGCAGGATTGGATGCGGGCGCGCAGCGCGTCGATCTCGCTCTGGCTCAGGGTTTGCGCCTCCCCGCGGGGCGCGCCCAGCGAGGCGGTCTGCGAGACGGCCTGGTCCGCGGCAGCGTTGCGCTGCGGCGTCCGCTTGTCCAGCAGCGCTGCGATCTTGTCATAGTCGAGTTTCTGGTCCGGCTTGGCGTCGGCCGTGGTCTTGGGCGGATCCAGCGGCGGCGGCGCCGGCTTCTTGGGCGGCAGCGGCGGGGGCGGCGGCGGGGTCACCTTCGCCTCCTGCTTCTGGTCTTCCTTCTTGGGATCGGCTTTGAGCGCCTCGTCGGCCTTCGGCTCCACCTTGGGCTCGGGCGGGCGCTCGGCTTTGGGCGGGGTCGGTGCAGGCTTGGGATCTTCCACCTTCGGCGTCGGCGGCGTCGGCTTGGCGTCTTCCGGCTTCGGCGTGGGGGTGGGCGGCGGCGGGGGAGGCGGTGGCGGCGGCTGGGTGGCCGGCTCCACTTCTGCCTTTTCCGACACTTTGAGGTTGGGATCGTTCACGGGCTTGGGCGCATCGACCTTTTCCGCGACCAGTTTCTTGGTCTCGGTCTTCTTGCCTTTTTCATTGCCCTTGGTCATCTGCGACAGTTCGGAGGCCGAGATCACGTCCACATTGATCGACTCAGGGGGAGGCGCGTCAAAGGGGCTCGGCGCCGCGAAGGACACCAAGGCCAGGACGATGACGCCCCCATGGACGAGGGTCGATGCGGTTAGCCCGGCGCGCATCCTGATCGCTCTCAGCTTCCTTGCTCCACCTCGGTCACCAGGGCCACCTTCTTGAAGCCCGCCGCCGAGAGGCGGCCCATGACCTGCATCACCGTGCCGTAATTCACCGTCTTGTCGCCACGCACGAAAATGCGCTCGTCAAAGCCGTTCTTGGAAATCGCCTGGAGCTTGGCCACCAGGTCGTCGATCTTGATCTCGGTGTCCTGCAGGAAGATCTGCCCCTTCCCGTTCACCGAGAGGGTCAAGGGATCCTTGTCCTGGTTCACCGACTTGGCCTGGGTCTGCGGCAGGTCGAGGGGCACCCCCACGGTCAGCATGGGCGCTGCCACCATGAACACGATCAGCAGCACCAACATGACGTCCACCATGGGCGTCACGTTGATTTCCGCCATGACGGAGGTGCGGCCACGCCGACGCGACCGCCGGCTCTGCCATCCGCCTCCCAATCCGCCTCCCATGCCCATGATGCGCCCTCAGCCCCGTTCGTCGATCTGCCGCGACAGGATCGCCGAGAACTCATCGGCGAAGCCTTCGAGGCGCTGGGCCTGGCGCCCGGCCTGGGAGATGAACTTGTTGTAGAAGATGGTCGCGGGAATGGCCGCAATGAGGCCCATGGCGGTCGCGAACAAGGCTTCCGCGATGCCCGGCGCCACAACCGCGAGGTTGGTATTCTTGGACGCGGCGATGGCCTGGAACGAGGTCATGATGCCCCACACCGTGCCGAACAGGCCGACGAACGGCCCCGCCGAGCCCACGGTGGCCAGCACCAGCAGCTTGTTCTCCAACCGCTCCACCTCGCGGGAAATGGTGACGTCCATCACCTTCTCGATGCGCTGATTGAGGCCGGTCAACGACTTGGCGCCGCCCTCATAGGTGCGCTTCCACTCGCGCATGGCGGCGACGAAGATGGCCGCCATGGCCTCGTTCGGGCGTCCCGACAGTGAGCGGTAGAGATCTTCCAGGCTCTGGCCGGACCAGAACACCTGCTCGAACCGGTCCATCTCCTTGCGGGTGCGGCTGTAGAGCAGGGTCTTGTCGATGATGATCGCCCACACCCAGATGGACGAGGCCACCAGGCCGATCATCACCAGCTTGACGACGAAATGTGCCTGCAAAAACAAGCCGATGAGCGAGATGTTGACGTTCGGCGCCGGCAGCGCCGCTGCGCCCACGTCCGATTGCGCCCATGCGCTCGACGCCCCCAGCACGAGCAGGGTTGCCAGCGTCGGAATCCATTTCTTCATCGACGCCCCCGCGCCCGGATGGCTGGTTTCATCTTCAATCCTCGGCTGGCAGGCCGCGCGATGGCAAAAAGCGCGCGAGGCCTCGACCCGTGTGGAAAAGCCCCGCCGCCGCTCTTTCCAGGCGGACTCTGTCCAAACTTGGGCGACGGACCGCGACGCAGCATGCCGCGTCGCTCCGCTACCTTCGCTCCATTAAGCTTAAGGGAGCGTTAGCGCTGCGGTGCAACAGCGCTTTCCAGCACGGCGGCATCCTCCAGCGTCGCCTTCCGCAGCGCATCAGGGATGCGCTTGGCGCGACCCTGGGACACGAAGGCAACCCGCACCAATGCTGACACCAGCACCTCCTCGCCCCGGTTCACCGACTGCGCCAGAGTGATGGAGGCGCCCGCCACATCCTTGGACAAAGTGATGACTTCCAACACATCGTCGATGCGCGCGGGCTTCTTGAAGTCCAGTTGCATGGAGCGCACGACGAAGTGAAAGCCAGGGGCCTCGGCGGCGGCTTCGGCGAACAGGTCGCCCTGCACCACGCCCAGCAGGCGCATATAGTCGGAGCGGCCGCGCTCCATGAATTTCAGATAGTTGGCGTGATAGACGATGCCGGAGAAATCGGTGTCCTCGTAATAGACCCGCAACGCCAAGGCATGGCCGCCGGGAATGAGCCGGCCGGCCAGATGCGGATGGGCTTCGCGCTCTCCCGGCACAATGGCGCGCTCACCGGACAGGTCAGTCTTCATGCGAAATCCTTGAATTCATCTGGGCTGCGACAGCGCAATGCTGCGAAGCCGGCTTCCGCTCATCGCCCTCAGCTTCAGCCAACGAAACATGCGGCGGGTTCAGCGCCGCGATCACGTCAATCTCATGGCCACGATCGGGGCTAATCGCCCTCGTCGAACAGCGGCAGGGACGCCGACGGACGCTGCGGTTCGGGCAAGCCGAGATGGCGGAAGGCCCCGGCGGTGAGCATCCGCCCGCGCGGCGTGCGCTGGATGAAGCCTTGTTGCACCAGGTATGGCTCCACAATTTCCTCGATGGCATCCCGTGGCTCAGACAAAGCGGCGGCCAATGTCTCGACGCCCACCGGCCCGCCGGCATAATGCTCAGCGATCACAGAGAGATAGCGCCGGTCCATGGCGTCCAGACCCGCCGCGTCGACGTCCAGCGCCAGCAGCGCCCGGTCAGCGATCTTGCGGTCGATGGCGGCGCTCCCCGCCACCAGAGCGAAGTCCCTGACCCGCCTCAGCAATCGCCCGGCGATGCGCGGCGTGCCGCGGGCGCGCCGCGCGATCTCCCGCGCCCCGTCCGGCACGATGCCGATGCCTAATACGCGCGCGCCGCGGGTAACAATATATTCCAGCTCTTCCAGCGTATAGAACACAAGGCGTACCGGAATACCAAAACGGTCCCGCAGCGGCGTGGTGAGCAGGCCGGATCGGGTGGTCGCGCCCACCAGAGTAAACTTGGGCAGCGAGATCTTCACCGAGCGCGCCGCCGGCCCCTCGCCGATCACCAGATCCAGCTCGTAATCCTCCATGGCCGGATAGAGGATCTCCTCCACCTGGGGGGCGAGGCGGTGGATCTCGTCGATGAAGAGCACGTCGCGCTCTTCCAGATTGGTGAGGATGGCGGCCAGATCCCCGGCCTTGGCGATCACCGGCCCGGAGGTGGAGCGGAAGCCCACCCCCATCTCGCGGGCCATGATCTGCGCCAGGGTGGTCTTGCCCAGGCCCGGCGGGCCGACGAACAGCACATGGTCCAGCGCCTCGCCCCGGGCGCGGGCGGCCTGGATGAACACCTCCAGATTGGAGCGCGCCTGGGCCTGCCCGACGAAATCAGCGAGGCGTTGCGGACGAAGTGTCGCATCCGCCTCGTCCTCGGACCGGGGTTCGGCAGCTATCAAACGAGGTGTCATGGGGCCTTGTGCCATCGCGAGTCGGCAGATTCTAGCCCCTTCCCCGCATCAGGGCCACGCGCGATGCGCCGGAAGGGCCGGGATCACGCCAGCGCGGCGCCCAGATGCGCCTGCCAGTGGGCGAGCCGCGCCTTCAACTGCCGCCCGCGCAGATAGGCGCTCTCCTCCTCCGCCAGGGTTTCCAGCACCTCCAGCACAAAGCCCTCGGCCCCATGGGCCTGCCAGGCCTGCTGCAGGACGCAGTTGGGATGCCCGCCATGGCGCAGGCTGAACCACACCCGGTTGGCGATGCCGTCCAGATTGGCCGCCTGCCCCACCCACACCGCGTCCGCTGCCGGGCAGCGGACGGCATAGATGCCGGCGCGGACCTTGCGTTCCTTGTAGGCGGCGATGGCCGCCCGTCGGTCGATCTGCTGCATCGGTCGGTGTCCTGTGCGGTGGGGCTGGGCATGGCCCGATAAGTTTTACCCGGATATAATTTGCTTTCGCATATTCATCCGGGTAAAACCAGCCCAACTTTTCAGGAGACCGGCCCGTGACCCCACCCGCCAATGCCACCTTCACCGTGTTCCAGGGCTTCCAGCGCCGCGCCGCCGGCCCGCTGCTGGAGGCGGCGCTGGCCGTTCGGGCGGCGAACGCCGCCGGCGCGCTGGAGACGCTGCTGGTGTTTGACGACGCCACCGGCAAGGTGGTGGACCTGGATCTGCGCGGCACGGACGCGGACATCGCCGCCCGCCTCGCCCCGCCCGGCTCCGATCCGGCATCCGTGGAGGCAGACCTTGCCCCCCGCCCGCGCGGCCGGCCGAAACTGGGCGTGGTGGCGCGGGAGATCACCTTGCTGCCGCGCCATTGGGACTGGCTGGCCGCCCAGCCGGGCGGCGCCTCGGTGGTGCTGCGGCGCCTGGTGGACGAGGCCCGCCGCGCCGGAGCCTCGCCGCAGCAGGCCCGTGCGGCGCGGGAGGCGGCCTATGCCTTCATGTCCGCCCTCGCCGGCAACCTGCCGGAGTTTGAAGAGGCCAGCCGCGCTTTGTTCGCCGCCGACCGCGCCGGGCTGGAGGCGCGCATGGCCGCATGGCCGCAGGATGTGCGGGCCTATGCGCTGCGCCTGGTGGATGGCCCATCCGCGTCCAGCGAGACGATGGGGGGTCCACAATGACGCCCGCTGCGGCCGAACCCCGCTATCTGGAGCCGACCCTGGCGGCCGGGCGCGCCTTCGCCGCCCGGCCGGCACGGGGCGTGGTGATGCTGAACCTGCTGCGCTTCCGCCCCATGGCCGATTATGCGGACGTCCCGCTGCTGGCGCCGGACGTCCCGATCACCGGCGCGCAGGCCTATGAGCGCTATATCGCGCACACCCTGCCCTATTTGCACGCCAGCGGCGGCGAGGTGCTGTTTCGCGGTGCCGGCGACACCTTCCTGATCGGCCCCGACACCGAGCGCTGGGACGAGGCGCTGCTGGTGCGGCAGGCCTCGAGCGAAGCCTTCCTCGCCTTTGCCCAGGATGCCGCTTACCTCGCCGGCCTCGGGCATCGCCGCGCCGCTTTGGAGGATTCCCGGCTGCTGCCCTTGCTGGAGCAGCCTATTTCGCCAGTTCGCGCAGCCCGAGGCGGATGAGGGTCTCGGCGGTGGCGCCCTCCCCGGCGCTGCGGGCCGCCGTGGCAATGGCCGCGTGGGCCTGCGGCATGGCATAGCCCAGGTTCATCAAGGCCGACACTGCATCGGCGGCAGGCCCACCCGCCGCGTCGGCGGCATCGATATCCGCCGCCAGCCGCGCCAGGCTGGGGTCCGCCGCGGTGAAGCTGGGCATTTTATCCTTCAGCTCGGTGACGATGCGGGTGGCCACCCGTGGCCCCACCCCCGGCGCCCGCGCCAATGCCGCCTTGTCGCCCAGCGCCACCGCATGGGCGATTTCCGACGGCTTGAGGGTGGAGAGAATGGCCAAGGCGGTCTTGGTGCCGATGCCCTGGATGCCCTGGAGCAGGCGGAACCACTCCCGCTCGCTTTCGGCAAAGAAGCCGAACAGGCGGATCTGGTCTTCCCGCACATGGGTCTCGATCAGCAGCACCGCCGCCTCGCCCGCCCTGGGCAGGGCCTGGAGCGTGCGGCCCGAGCAATGCACCACATAGCCGACGCCGTGCACGTCGAGGACCACATGATCCTCGAAGACACTGTCCACCACGCCCTTCAGTTTTCCGATCATGTCATCTCATCCGCGCCGGGCTCAGCCCAGCAATGCCCAAAGGAAAACCAGAGTGGCCAGCAGGCCGAGGCCGGTGCGCACCATATGCAGCTGGCCCCAGATGGCGATCAGGTGGGCGCTTTCCGCCCCCGCCTGCGCCGGCGCCAGGGCCAGCAATTTGCGATTTGTGGGCATGATGCCGATCAGGGTGAAGGGCCAATTGGCCAGCATCAGCACGGCGCCGGCCAAAAAGTGCCAGCGGCCGGAGAGCGCGAACGCCGCCGCGCCCAACACAAAGCCCAGCGCCGCCAGGGTGGCCTGCATGGCGAACCCGCGCTGATAGGACGGCTTCCATTGGGCCAGCATCGGCCCGGCCCCCAGTTGCAGCCGCGCCGGCTGCTCGGCCACATTGATATAGAAGGCCGCGCCGGCGAACATGGCCGCGTCCACCAGGGCAAGCTGACCCCACAGCATGTCGTTCCCCTTCCCCATCCCGCCCGGCAGCGCGCCGCGCCCGTGCCATCCTACAGCGCGGCTCGCCGCAGCGCAGCGGCACCGCGGTGATGGGCGTGGGTAATGGCGACCGCGAGCGCATCTGCCGCATCCTCGGTCTTGGGGGTCGCCTTGGGCAGCAGCACGCCGATCATCATGCGGATCTGCGCCTTTTCCGCCCGCCCGGCGCCCACCACGGTCTTCTTCACCAGCAGCGGCGCATATTCCGCCACCGAAAGACCGGCCTGGGCCGGGGCCAGCATCACCACGCCGCGCGCCTGCCCCAGCTTCAGGGTGGAGGCGGGATTCATATTGACGAAGGTCTCCTCCACCGCCGCTTCCTCCGGCGCGTGCAGCGTCAGCACCTCCATCAGCCCCCGGTGCAGGATGGCGAGGCGCTCGGCCATGGGCGCGCCCTCGGGCGGGAGAATGGTGCCGCAGGCGATATAAGACAGCCGCGAGCCCTCGGCCTCGATGACGCCCCAGCCGGTGCGGCGCAGGCCCGGGTCCAGCCCGATGATGCGAATCAAACGTGAAGTCATGGCGCCAACCTGCGCCGCCGCCCCGCCCGGCGCCAGCGGCGCCCGGCCCTCAGGAGCGGGAGGCGGACTTGCGCGGCGCCGTATCGGCGGGGCTGGCCACTTCCCATTCCGGCTTCACCGGCACGGTGTTGGCGGTCTCGACCACGGGGCCGGGCACGAAGGCGGCCACGGCGGCCTTGGCCCGCTCCACCACGCCGCCCTCGGCCTTGTTGGCCACATCGTCCCGCTTGCGGGCGCTGTCGGTATCGCCCTGGTTGGCGGCGAGCGAGAACCATTTCCAGGCTTCCGCCCGATCCACCGCCCCGCCCAGGCCGCGCCCATAGATCACGCCCAGATTATACTGGCTGTCGCGCAATCCGCGTTCGGCCGCCTTGCGGAACCAGGTGATGGCATTGGACCAGTCCGGCTTGCCGTCCACCCCGTCGGAATACAGCACCCCGACACTGTGCATGGCGCGCAGATTGCCGCGCTCGGCGGCCCATTGGTACAGCCGCTTGGCCTCGGACACGTTGCGGATGCTGAATTCATACAGGCTGCCCAGGCGATAGGCGGCGGGAACCGAGCCATGGGCGGCGGCAAAGCCCAGCCATTTCATGGCGGCGGCGGTATCCACGTCGGTGCTCTTGCCGTCGGCATAGCGCAAGCCCACTTCGCAGGCCGCGTCCGCATCCCCCGCCAAGGCGGCCGTCTTCAGGGCCGCGGGGCCGACCGGCGGCGGCAAGGCACTCAGCAAGCTTTTGTCCACCGGCGCGGGGCCACTGCCATCGGTGGCGGCCGGCGCCGTCACCAGGGCCTGGAGCCCGAACGTGCCGCCCTCGCGGGCGGTGAGCTTCACCGTCACCAGCCCCAGCACCAGGATCGCCGCGGCGACCCCGCCCAGGCGCAGCGCGGTATGGATGCGCCGCTCCGAGCGGCGCTTGCGGGCAATGCGGACGCCCTTTTCGTGGTGCTCGGCCCGATCGGCGGCGGCCACATAGTCCAGGCGCACCCGCGGCGCCTCGTCCACGGTGGCGCCTGAGGTCAATGCCGCTTCCAGCGCCGCCGCCTCGCGGGCACTGAGGGGCTTCTGCCGCGGGCCGCGTCCGTTTTCATGGGCGGCGCGGTCCCGTGCATGCGAGGGGGCCACACCGCGCGGACGGGGCGCGGCGTGGAGGGAGGCCTCCTCCACTTCACGCTGCCGCGCCTCCGGAACCACCCAGAGCGCAACGGCCTCGTGCGCCGGCCAGCTGCTATCCGGCGCCGATGCGGAGGGATCCGCCGGGCGCGGCTCGGGCCGGGGCGCGGTGCTCACAGGCGCCCATGTGGCGGGGGCCGGCGCGGTCTCGGGGCGGTCGCCACCGTTCGGCGCCGACACGCTCTCGGGCGCGGCCACGGGCGCGGGTTCGTCCTGGTCTGCCACCGGCTCCGCCGGCAGGGGCGCTTCATAGCGTCGGGTGGCGGCGGGCAGGGTCGGCAGACCGGGCCTCTCGCGGCGATGCCAGTCGGGCACGGCCGCGGCGGCTTCGGCCTCCGAAACCTCAGCGGCCAAAAGGTGAAGGGCGTCGCTGGGGTCGCGCGCCGGGCGTGCGCCGGCCTCGTCCATCAGTTCGGGCTCGCGGGATGCCGCCTGCAAAAAGGCAGGCCCCAGGATCTCCTGCCACAGCGGGTCGGACGCCAGATCATCGGCCTGCGACGGCCCGGGATCGCGGCCCTCAGGCGCAGCCTCGTCGCCGGGATGCCGCAGATACATCTCCCGAAACACCTGCCCGGCCTCATCCAAGGTGGCGAAGGCGGCGGTGCGCGGGGCGTCATCAAAATCCTGCGGGGACAGGCCCAAGGCTGCGGTCATAATAGGCAGATGCGCGTCGGCGGCGGGCCATGCGGCGTCCGCCGCGTCGTCGTCCTCGGTCAGGGATTCGCGCATGCGCTGCATGTCGCCGGTCATGCGCTGCAACAACGTCTCGATGCCGTCGAGCCGCTGCAACCGCACCTGGGACTCGCCCATGCGCTCGGTCAGCGTCACCAGATGGCGTTCCAGCACCCCCACCAAGGGCGCCAAGGTGGCCGCCTCGATGCCGCCGCCCTGGTCGATGCGTTCCAGGAGCTGGGTGACCTGCGCCGCCAGGCGCCCGTCCGTGGCCGGGGCCAGCGCCCGCACGTCCTGGGACAGTTGATCCAGCCGGTCGCGCAAGGCGGCAAGGTCGTCCGCGCCGGTGGGTGCGGGCGCCGCTTGCGCCGCCAGATGCTGCTCCAGGCGATCTTCGATGCGGGTCAGGGTTTCCGCCGCAATGCGGCCGAAGTCGGCACTGGCGGCGGTCACCGCTTCCAGCGCGCCCGCGCCCACCTCGGCCAGCTGCTGGGCCGCCTCCTGGCGCACCTGCTCGGCGGCTTGGGTGGCGTGGGCCAAGGTGCGGGCCACCAGATCCTTCAGTTCGGCGGTCTGGAGCTGCAGGCGCGCCACGGTCACCGGGTCCACCGCCTTGGCGTCGATCACGTCCAGCTTGCGGGCCATGGCCTCCACCGCCGCGGCCAGGGCCACGGTGGGCTCGGCGGCGCGCAGGCTCTCGATGCTGTCGCGCAGGCTGTCGATCCGGCCGCCCACGGTTTCGGCCAGTTGGGCGCCGGCCTGTTCCGCCTGACGGGCCTCGCCGCGGGCGTCCTTGACCTGGCGGCTGAGCACGCCCATGGCGCGATCCACGTCGCGCAGGACCTCCGGCGAGGCGGCAGCCTGGAGGCTGCTGCGCAGATTCTCCACGTCGGCGCGCAGATGCTCGATGGCCGAGGCGGAAAAGACAGCGTCGGAGAAGCGATCCGCGTTGCCGGTGTTCGCCATGCGCGCGGCGCCGTCCCTGCGATCCATGTCCGCCTCCCCGATCATCACCGGGCGCCTCCGCGCTGACCCGACCGAATCGCTTGCGAATCGATCTGAGCAGCATTCGTGCCTTTTGGTAAACGGAGCGTTAACCGTTGAAAAGCCTCAATGCGTAACGGTTACTTTCCCTTACGGAGCCTGCAACACGCTCCCCCTGCGTCGCCATCCGGCCTAACTAGCCCTCACGGGGTGCTCGTTGACGCTCGTTTCGCCGGTCGCTGTCGCTGCCCAAGGCAGGGCACGCCGGCGCCGGGTGCGGCTCACAGACGGAGAGTTTGATGGACGCGAACAATTTCGATGCGCTTGCTACGGGTTCCAGCACAGGCCTGACGGGCGTGGGCCTGCCGGTCACCGGCACGGGCCGCGCTTATGCGGGCAACGACGTCTATACCATTGGCGATCTGGCCCGCGAGTTCGGCGTCACGCTGCGCGCCCTGCGCTTCTATGAAGACAAGGGCCTGCTCTCGCCCCGGCGCGAGGGTCTCGCCCGGCTCTATTCCCCCGCTGACCGCGACCGCCTGACGGTGATCCTCAAGGGCAAGCGCCTCGGCTTCACTCTGGCGGAAATCCGCTCCCTGGTGGCCGCCCACGAAGGCCAGGCCGGGCGCGATCTGGCCCTGACCCGCGACCGCTGCCTCACCCAGCTCACCCAGCTGGAGCGCCAGCGCACGGAAATCGAAGCCGCCATCGCCGAATTGCGCGACACCGCCGACCGGCTCGCCGCCGCCGCCTGACCCCCGCCGTTTCCACAGCGTTCAAAGACGAAAAGGCCCGATCCGCCGGAGGATCGGGCCTTTTGTCGTTTGGCCGATGGGATCGGGCGGTGGCCCGTCCCCGTCAGGCGCCGAGCTTCTCCATCAGCGCGTCGGACAGTTCGAAATTGGCGGTGACGTGCTGCACGTCGTCATTGTCCTGCAGCGCATCCACCAGCCGCATCAGCTTCTCGCCGGTCTCGTCATCCACGGCGATGGTGTTCTGCGCCCGCCACACCAGGCCGGCCTTGCGCGGCTCGCCGAACTTGGCTTCCAGCGCGCGCTGGACTTCCGCGAGACTCTCCACCGCGCACACCACCTCATGGCCGTCCTCGGACGACACTACATCCTCGGCGCCGGCCTCGATGGCCACTTCCAGCAAAGCGTCGGCGTCGATCTTGCCGGCGTTGAACTCGATGGCGCCCAGGCGATCGAACATGAACGCCACCGAGCCGGTCTCGCCCAGATTGCCGCCGGACTTGGTGAAATAGGAGCGCACTTCCGAGGCGGTGCGGTTGCGATTGTCGGTCAGCGCCTCGACGATCACCGCCACGCCGCCGGGGCCGTAGCCCTCATAGCGGATCTCGTCATAATTCTCGCCGTCGGCCCCGGACGCCTTCTTGATGGCGCGCTCGATATTGTCCTTGGGCATGTTTTCGGCGCGGGCGGCCAGGATGGCGGCGCGCAGGCGCGCATTCATGGCCGGATCCGGCAGGCCCATCTTGGCGGCGACGGTGATTTCGCGCGCCAGCTTGGAGAACAGCTTGGAGCGCACCGCATCCTGCCGCCCCTTGCGGTGCATGATGTTCTTGAACTGTGAATGACCGGCCATGGTCGCCTCCCGATGACATGTGCCCCTCCCGCGCGTCTGAGCGCCGCCCGGAGAGGCTGATCGACTGTGCGCGCCTTATAGGTCGGCGCAATGGAAAAGGGCAAGGAAGGCGCATATCGCCCGCCAAACTGCCCCAGGGTGAGGCGCTTACGCCTCCCAGAAGGTGGGCCGCGCCTCTTCCAGCACCCCGCCCAGACGCACCGGCGCGATCTTGACCGCCAGCCCGGTGGCCGGATCGGTCTCCACCGCCACCCCGGACAGCGAGGCCGGCCCGGTGGCCGGTTCGAACCGCCCGGCGCCGATCTTGCGGGTGAAGCGGCGCAGCGGCTCTTCCTTGTCCATGCCGATCACGCCGCCATAGCTGCCGCACATGCCGATGTCGGTCATGTAAGCGGTGCCGCCGGGCAGAATGCGGTGATCGGCGGTGGGCACATGGGTGTGGGTGCCCACCACCAGGCTGGCGCGGCCGTCGCAATAATGGCCGAAGGCCTGCTTCTCGCTGGTGGTCTCGGCGTGGAAATCAACCACCACCGCATCGGCCACCCGGCCCAGTTCCATGCCGTCGAGGGCGCGATCCAAGGCGGCGAACGGATCGTCCATGGGGTCCATGAACACCCGCCCCATCACATTGACCACCAGAGCGGTGCCGCCGCGGCGGGTCTCCACCAGCGCCGCGCCCCGTCCCGGCGTGCCGGGGGGATAATTCATCGGCCGCACCAAGGCGTCCGCCCGCTCGATGAACACCAGCGCCTCGCGCTGATCGAAGGCGTGGTTGCCCAGGGTCACAGCATCGGCGCCGGCGGCGCGGATTTCCTCATAGATCGCCTCGGTAATGCCGAACCCGCCGGCGGCGTTCTCGCCATTCACCACCACCAGATCCAGTGCCCAGTCGGACACCAGGCCCGGAAGCCGGGTCATGACCACATCGCGGCCGGTGCGGCCGACCACATCACCGAGGAAGAGAATACGCATCCGAACCGCCGCAGGAGGAAAAGCCCTCCTCCGTTATCATCCCATCCACCGGTTCGTCATGGGGTTCGGCGGGCACATGGGCGGTTTCCTGGCAGGCGAAGGCAAATCCGAACGCCCGCACCGGCCCCATTGCCCGCAAGCCGGCCAGGGTGCGGTCATAATGCCCGGCGCCATAGCCGATGCGGAAGCCGGCGCGGTCAAAGGCGGCCAGAGGCACGATCAGATCCTGCGGCACCCGCTCGGGCGCATCCTCGGAGGGGGTGGGAATGGCATAGGCGCCGGCGGGAACCAAGGTGTCGCCGGCATTCCAGGCGCGAAACAGCAAGGGCGCATCGCGGGCGGTGACCACCGGCAGCACCAGATGCGCCCCGGCAGCCCACAGGCGATGGGCCAAAGGCGCAGTGTCGATTTCATCACGGAAGGGAGCGAACAGAGCGACGATCCGGCCCGCCACCGGGCTCAGGGCGGCCAGCGCATGGCGCGCGGCCAGATCGGAGGCGAGCGACCGGGCCTCGGCCCCCATGGCGGCGCGGCGCGCCAGCGCTTCACGGCGGAGGCTGGCTTTCATGGCGCGGTCGGTGAGACCGGCGCTGTCTGAGAGATCAATCGATGTCATCAGCAGAGAATAAGTGCGGAGCCGCAAAAGCCGTCGGAACTCGATCCCGGGAAACCTACAGCGTAGGTGGGCGCCGTGTGCCCAAGTCCACGGACGAGGGCAGGAACAGCTCCCTTAAGGATCGATAAGGCCCCGGGGAAATGTTTCCTAACGAACCCCACAGCCCCGCCTGTCGAATGTAGGCACTCCCGCGACCGGGCGCTAGGGGGATCTTGAGGGTATCTCGGGGGTATCTTGCCGGCAATCGGTACGCGCCCCCGGCGGGCCGTCAGCCCATGCCGATGGTGGTCACCGGCGCCGGGCCGATCTCGCGGGCGAGGCGCTCCAGGCGCTCGGCCACCTCGTCGATGGTGCGCGCCACGGCCTCTTCCCCCGCCTCCAGGCGGGCCAAAGCGGAGGCCCGCGCATCGCGCTGGCCTTCCAGGTCGCTTTCCAGCGCGCGGATGCGATTGCGCGCTTCCGCCAGTTCGTCGGAAATGGTGATGGCGGCCATGACGGTGAGGCGCTGGTCGCCGATCTCGCCAAAGGTGCTGCGCAACTGGTTGATGCGCGCATCGATATCGCGCCCCAGACGCATGAGGTGTTCCTCCTGGCCCTCGTCGCACGCCATGCGGTAATAGCGCCCGGCGATGGTCACACTCACATGGGCCATGCGCGCCTACCCCCCATGGGTCGCGAGCACGTCGCGGATGGTGGTCATGGCCACATCCAGCCGGCGGGTGACCTCGCGGCTGACATCCGCCACCTGGGAGGCTTCCGCCTGGGCCCGGTCCAGATCCGCCGCCAGACGGGCGCGGTCATTGCCCAAGGCATGCAGCTGCGCCAGGAGCGCCTCCTGATGGCGGTCCATTTCGCGGCGTCGATCCAGGGCATCGGACAGCCGATCCAGCGCCGCATGCAGCCGCTGGGTGGCGGCCTCGATGGGTCCGAACTCGGGCGGGCGTTGCTTGAGCGCATACATGACAGCCCAGTGTAGCCGAGTCGGTGGGCAAAGGGCCACCGCTTCAGACTTGTCAACGGGAAAGAGGATGAAGGCATCCTTTCCTCCCGGCTGCGGGCGCGGCGGGGCGCCGCAAGACCTGCCGTCAAGACCCGCCATCAAGACCCATCTTGCAGCGGTACCAAGGGACTGCGTACATAGCGACCAAAGCGAGAACACGGCAGTCGGGGGCGAGTGATGCGGCAAGGGGTTGGACGGGGGATGCGGGCGATGCTGCGGACGGCGCCGCGCGGGCTGGCCGTTGCTTTGGCGGCGGCCTGCCTCCTGAGCCATGGGCCGCTCGGCCTGGGCGCGGCCACAGCGGCGCCGGCCACGCCCCCGGCCGGGGCGGCGGCGGTGGCGCCCACCGCCGAAGGGCTGGTGCGCGCCCTCTACCAGAAATATCTGGAGACCGCCCCGGACACCGTGGTCGGCTTCGACTTCACCGACCCGGTGGTGGCGGCGGCCTATTTCGACCCGGCCTTGAGCAAGCTGGTGGTGGCCGATGCCCAATCCGGTGAACCGCGACTCAATTTCGATCCCTTCATCGAAGGCCAGGATTTCGAGATCAAGGCGGTGGCCATCTCCGCCAAGGGCGTGACCAAGACCGGCGCCACGGTGATCGCCCAGTTCGACAATTTCGATGAAAAGAAGACCGTCATCTTCAAGATGGTGCGCACCTCCGCCGGCTGGCGCATCGCCGACGTGCAATGGGATCGCAACCCGCAGACCCTGCGCGCCTTGCTCTCCACCAACGCCCGCTGATCCCGCGGCGCCCCCGGATGGCGCAAATTTAGGCGCGGCGCGTTTCGCGGCACACCCGCCTGCCGCGCCCGCCCGCGACGATGCGGCGCGGGGCCGCACGGGGACACCTGCCTTGACCTCGCCTTGCCCGTGCGTTTGACAGCACGCACCGCACTGCTATCAGTGCCGCCGCGAGGCTTTGCCTCATGCTGTCTGACCGTCTGTCATAGAGGCGCGCACGCGCCGGAGAATGCCCTTCATGTCGAGCCGCGACCTCCACAACCGCATGGCCAACGCCATCCGGTTCCTCGCCATCGATGCCGTGGAGACCGCCAACTCCGGCCATCCCGGCCTGCCCATGGGCACCGCCGACATCGCGACGGTCCTGTTCACCGAGACCTTGAAGTTCGACGCCGCCGATCCCCATTGGCCCGATCGCGACCGCTTCATCCTCTCCGCCGGCCACGGCTCCATGCTGCTCTATGGCCTGCTGCACCTGCTGGGCTTTGCCTCCGTCCCCATGGACGAGATCAAGCGCTTCCGGCAGCTGGGCTCGCTGACGCCCGGCCATCCGGAGAATTTCGTCACCCCCGGCATCGAGACCACCACCGGTCCGCTGGGCCAGGGCATCGCCACCGCGGTCGGCTTCGCGCTCGGCGAGCGCCTGATGGCCGCCCGCTTCGGTGACCAGATCGTCGATCACCGCACCGTGGTGCTGGCCTCCGACGGCGACCTCATGGAAGGCATCAGCCAGGAAGCCATCGACATCGCCGGCCATCTCAAGCTGTCGAAGCTGACCGTGCTATGGGACGACAACCGCATCTCCATCGACGGCCCCACCTCCTTGTCCGGCTCCACCGACCAGTGCGCGCGCTTCGCCGCCTCCGGCTGGCACACGCTGAAGGTGGACGGGCATGATCCCGTCGCCATTCTGGCGGCGGTGGAAGAAGCCAAGGCCTCCACCAAGCCGACCCTGATCGCCTGCCGCACCGTGATCGGCTTCGGCTCCCCGGCCAAGGCCGGCTCGGAGAAGGCCCACGGCTCGCCGCTGGGCGCCGCCGAGATCGAGGCCACCCGCAAGGCGCTGAACTGGGAAGCCGCCCCGTTCGAGACCCCCGCCGACGTGCATGATGCCTGGCGCGCTGCCGGCAGCCGTGGCGCCAGCGCCCGCGCCGCCTGGCAGGAGCGCCTCGCCGCGCTGCCCCAGGCCGACCGCGACGAATTCGAGCGCCGCCTGCGCGGCGACCTGCCCGCCGCCGCTCTGGCCGAGGCCATTGCCGCGGTGAAGGCCAAGGCCAAGGCCGATGGCGGCGCGGTGGCCACCCGCAAGTCGTCGGAAATCGTGCTCGACGCCATCACCAAGGCGGTGCCGGAACTGCTGGGCGGCTCCGCCGACCTCACCGGCTCCAACAACACCCGCGCCAAGGGCCAGAAGGCGGTGACGCCGGACGACTTCTCCGGCTCCTTCATGCATTGGGGCGTGCGTGAGCACGGCATGGCCGCGGCCATGAACGGACTGGCGCTGCATGGCGGCTTCATTCCCTATAGTGGCACCTTCCTGGTGTTTTCCGATTATTCCCGTCCCGCCATCCGCCTCGCGGCGCTGATGGGCGAGCGGGTGATCCATGTGCTGACCCACGATTCCATCGGCCTGGGCGAAGACGGCCCCACCCATCAGCCGGTGGAGCATCTGGCGGCGCTGCGGGCGATCCCCAACCTTCTGGTGCTGCGCCCCGCCGACACGGTGGAAACCGCCGAATGCTGGCAGATCGCGCTCGAAGCCAAGGACCGGCCCAGCGCGCTGATCCTGTCGCGCCAGAATTTGCCGCTGCTGCGCACCGAAACCACCGACGAGAACCGCACCGCCGGCGGCGCCTATGAATTGGTGGCCGCCAGCGGCGAGGCCCAGGTCTCGCTGTTCGCCACCGGCTCGGAAGTGGCGCTGGCGGTGGAAGCCCGCGCCCTGCTGGAAGCGGACGGCATCGCCACCCGCGTGGTGTCCGTGCCCTCGTTCGAACTGTTCCTCGCCCGCCCGCTGGTGGAACGCCGCGCCGTGATCGGCAAGGCCCCGGCCCGCGTCGGCATCGAAGCCGCCATCCGCATGGGCTGGGACTCGATCATCGGCTCGGACGCGGCCTTCGTCGGCATGAGCTCGTTCGGTGCCAGCGCACCGGCCAAGGATCTTTATCGCCACTTCGGCATTACGCCTCAGGCGGTGGTTGCCGCCGCGCTCGAGCAGCTGCGGCAGGGCTGAGGTCCGGCACGGCG
>NZ_CALRWL010000047.1:0-48774 GCF_943371865.1 Azorhizobium sp. AG788
CGCCGGCACTGCTCGCCAAATCAGGAGCGGGCGCCCACCAGTTGCGGGGTCTCGCGATAGTCCTGCGGGAACAAACGCTTGAGGCTTTCCACCTTCGGCTTGTCGTTGATGACGATGTACATATTGTCCGGATGCCGCACCAGATAGTCCTGGTGATAGCTCTCCGCGGGATAGAAGGCGCTGAGCGGCTCGATGGTGGTGGCGATCGGCCGGGGGTAGACCTTGCTCGCGCCCAGCTGCGCCACATAATCGGTGGCCAGCGCGCGCTGGGCGGCATCGTCGACGAAAATGGCGGAGCGATATTGCGTGCCCACATCCGGCCCCTGCCGGTTCTTCTGGGTCGGATCGTGCACCACCGAGAAGAAGATGCGCAGCAATTCGCCCGCCCCCACCACGCGGGGATCATAGGTGATGCGCACCGCCTCCGCGTGACCGGTGTCGCCATTGCTGACGCGGGAATAGTCCGCGGTCTCCTTGGTGCCGCCCGCATAGCCGGACACGGCGGAACTGACGCCCTTGACGTGCTGATACACCGCCTGCACGCCCCAGAAACAGCCGCCCGCCACCACCAAAGTGGCGGTGTCGCCGGTTTCCGCGGGCGCCTTCACCGGCGCCGGGGCGAGGACCACGCTTTCGGCGGCGTGAACGCCGGTGGAGAAGGGCGCGGCCAGAAGCAGAGCGAGCGCCGACAGCGCCAGGAAGCGGCGACGGGCGACGTGCGGGAGGGCGCCACGGACAGGCGCATCCGGCGCGTGAGAAACGGTGGTCTTCTGAGTGCGCATTGCGGAGTTCCTTGCACCGCCGCCCGGTGCCTTCGCTATGGGCGGCTTCGGGCACTGTACGTCGCAGAGCCCTGGCCCGTTACACCGATGCCGCCATCGTGACCTGACGTATCGGGACTTCGGGCCGGGCCCATGGCGGCTCAGTCCTCCGCCACCGGCGCGTCTTCCGCGTCCGGGGCGCGGGGGGCGTCGCCGCTTCCTTCCAGAAAGATGCGGCGCCGGATGATCTCCGCCGCCATGAAATCCAGGAACACCCGCACCCGCGCCGCATGACGCAGATCCGGATGGGTCAGCAGCCACAGATCATTGCCATAAGCCGGCTCCGGCGGGGCGAGCCGCACCAGGGCCGGACAGGCATCGGCAATGAAGCAGGGCACGTAGCCGATGCCCAGGCCCGCCTCCACCGCCTCGGCCAGGCCCAGAACCGTATTCACCTTGTAGCCGATGCGCTCCGGCGCCACCCGCGCCTGGACATCGCGCACCACCTGCATGCCGCCGAAGCCATCGCTGAGCGAAATCCAATCGCGCTGCGACAAGGCTTCGTCGGACACCGCCTGCGGATCGGGAAAATCGGACGCCAAGCCGTAGAGCGCCCAGCCCAGGCGCGCCACGCGGCGGCCCACCAGATTGTCCGGGGGCGTGTCGGTGGCGCGGATGGCCACGTCGGCATCGCGCTTGGAGAGGTTGAGGGCGGAATTGCCCAGCACCATTTCCAGCCGCACGTTGGGGTAAGCGGCGCGAAACCGCGTCAGCAGCGGCAATATCAGATGCAGCAGCAGGCTGTCGCTGGTGGTGACGCGCAATTCGCCCGCCGGCGCCAGTTCGCGCCCGGCGATCTTGCGGGTGACGGAGGTGATGTCCGCATCCACCCGCTCGGCCAGCGCCACCACTTCCTCGCCCGCCGGGGTCAAGGCATAGCCGGCCCGGTGGCGCAGGAACAACTGCACCCCCAGCGCCTCCTCGATCTGCCGCAGCCGCCGGAACACGGTGGAATGGTTGACGCCGATCTGCGCCGCTGCCGCCGGCAGGCCGCGCGCATCGGCCACCGCCTTGATCAGGCGGAAGTCATCCCAGGCCAGGTTCTTGAACGGCTCCGCCACGGTAGTCTCCCGACCTGCGCCAGTGCGCACGAAAGCGACCGCGCAGCAGCTGCGCGGTCGCATCTAGCATATCTGAACCGATCAGGCGGTGCGGGCGGCAGGCTTGGTCTGGGTCAGCTGCGCCACGGTCACCGACTTCAGGGCGAAGGCGCCATCGCCGAGGAAGCCCTGGACCACCGCGGCCATGGCGAGGAAGGCGGGATATTCCCAGCCACCGCCGGCGGCATTGAACACCCAGCCGTTCGGGGCATGCACCGAGAGCGCGCCCAGCAGCAGCGGCACCAGGGCCAAAGAGACCACCCGGCCGTAGAAGCCGACCAGGATGGCGACGCCGCCGATGAACTCGCCCAGCACGATCGGCCAAGCCAGCGCCGTGGGCAGGCCCACCTGGGCCAGATAGCCGGCAAATCCGGGCATCGTGAACACGGCGAACTTCAGATAGGCGTGCGAGATGAACATGACGCCGAGGGTGACGCGGAGGAGGAAGGCGCCATAAGGGGCGGTGCGATTGTCGATCATGGGAAGTCTCCAGTCTCAAGGGTTTGAAGGGTCCGGGGCCGTTCAGCGACCCCGGCGGTCAACTCACTGTGGAGCCACCATCCTCATTTCCTCACCGCAACGCAATTTCGAATTTCGCACGATCGACATTGCACCCGCGCAATCGAAAGTGCTGGCGTTGGGGGCCGGCTGACCTATCTCTGGTGGCAAGGGCGCCGACCGGCCCCACACCCCATCCTCAGGAGTTCAGCCATGACATCCGCCTCCATCCCCGGCATCCACCACATCACCGCCATTTCCGGTCCCGCCCAGCGCAACCTGGACTTCTACACCCGCGTCCTCGGTCTGCGGCTGGTGAAGAAGACGGTGAATTTCGACGATCCGGGCACCTATCACTTCTATTTCGGCGACGAGACCGGCCAGCCCGGCACCATCCTCACCTTCTTCCCCTGGGCCCATGTGGCGCCGGGCCGGCTGGGGGTGGGCGAAACGCAGGAGACCGTGTTCCGGGTGCCGGAAGGCGCCATGGGCTATTGGCTGCACCGGCTGGTAGAAACCGGCGTCGCCCACCAGGCGCCCATTGAGCGCTTCGGCGACAAGGTGATCCCGTTCAAGGATCCCGACGGCATGCGTCTGGCGCTCGTCGGCGTCCCCGGCATCGAGGGCGAGCCGGCCTGGACCGGCGGCACCGTGCCGGCGGAGGCGGCCATCCGTGGCTTCCATTCCGCCAGCCTGCTCCTGGCTGATACCGCCCCCACCGGCGCCATCCTCACCGATGTGCTCGGCTTCACCGAAGTGGCCCGCGAGGGCGATCTGGTGCGCTACCGGGCAGGCACCACACAGATCGGCGGCATCGTCGATCTGCGCGGCGCCGGCGGTTTCCTGCCCGCCCGCATGGGCGGCGGCTCGGTGCACCACATCGCCTTCCGGGCGGCGGATGATGCCGCTGAAATGGAGATGGTGCGCAAGCTGCAGGAGAACCACGGCATCACCACCACCGAGCAGAAGGACCGCAACTACTTCCGGTCCGTCTACTTCCGCGAGCCCGGCCATGTGCTGTTCGAGATTGCCACCGATGTCCCCGGCTTTGCCGCCGACGAGCCGGTGTCCAGCCTCGGCGCGGCGCTGAAGCTGCCGTCGTTCCTGGAGCCACGCCGCGCCTCCATCGAAGAGGTGCTGCCGGTCCTGGTCTGAGCCAAGGCCCGCCGCGCGCCCCGGCGCCGGCGGGCTGACGCCAGCGGACCTCACATGATCCCCGTCTGACCCCCAGCCCCCCATGGGAGGTTGCCATGACCACCGATACGTCTTTGTCCTTCATTCATCGCTTTGAACCGGCTCGCGCCCCCGGCGCCGCACCGCTTCTGCTGCTGCACGGCACCGGCGGCGACGAGGCGGACCTTCTGCCCCTCGGGCGCGCCGTCTCGCCCAACGCGGCCCTGCTCTCGCCCCGCGGGCGGGTGCTGGAAGGCGGCATGCCGCGCTTCTTCCGTCGCCTGTCGGAAGGCGTGTTCGACGAGGCGGACGTGCGTCGCCGCGCCGGAGAACTGGCGGACTTCATCGCCGAGGCCCGGGTAGCCTATGGCCTGCCCGCGCCCATGGCGCTGGGCTTTTCCAATGGCGCCAACATCGCCGCCGCGGTGCTTCAGCTTCACCCCGAGGCCCTGGCCGGAGCGGTTCTGCTGCGCGCCATGGTGCCGCTGAGCGATCCGCCGCCCGCCGATCTCACCGGCAAGAAGATCCTCATGCTCTCGGGCGCAGTGGATCCCATCGTGCCGTCGGCGAACTCCACCCGTTTGGCGGACATCTTCACCCGCCAGGGCGCCCATGTGCGCCATCAGGTCCTGCCGGTGGGCCACGGCCTGTCCCAGGCCGACTTGAGCCTCACCCAGGCCTGGCTGGCCGCCGCCTGACACCGCACTCAGGGGTCCGCCGCACCATGCGGCGGCCCCCTCCCATGCCCGGCCGCCCCGCGCCGCCGGTCCGCGCACGCGCGCCAGATCCGGCACCAGGATCGGCCCCGCCCGCACATGGCAATGGACGCAGTGAGCCAGCCGCTAGCGGCAAGCCCTCCAAACAGCGTATCGTTCGCCGCCTCATGGTCGAGGTGGATCGGCTGCGAATCGCAAGCCTCCTGCGAAAAGGCGATGATCTCGGGCGCCTCCGATGTGAGGCCGGCGCTCGGTAAAATGCTGGCTCACGGGGAGGTCGTCGCGGTAAATCGCTGGCGTAGCAGGGAGCGATGGGATGTCCGTTGATCTCTGCATGCCCACCCCGGCTCTGCAGTGGCGCACCGGCGAAACCGGGGCTCCGCGCGGGCGCCAAATGTCTTGAGTGCAAACCCTTGGGGCACAAGTAACTTGCCGGATGACTGGATCGGACCTAGTTTCTCCCCCCGTGCCGCGGGCCCCTCCCGCCGCGCTGCCATTGGCGGCCTTGCTCGGCACAGCGGCTCCCCCCTCCTGGCGGCGACGCGCCCTGGCGCCGAGGCGCTTTCTTTGCTTCCTTTCCGCACGCTTTGGCCAATGAGTCTGGTCACGCCCGTCCGCGGCGCCCGGCGTCACGCCCGTTCAAGGATGTCCGTTCCATGTCGAAGGCCTACTCGCAGCGGGTCGTAGTTACCGGCCTCGGCCTCGTGTCGCCTTTGGGGTGCGGGGTGGAGCCGGTGTGGTCGCGCCTGATCGCCGGGCGCTCGGGCCTGCGCCGGCTGCCGGACGCCATGGTGCCGGACGTGGAGCCCAAGGTGGCGGGCGTGGTGCCGTCGCGGGCCGAGGATCCGCACGGCTTCGACATGGAGGCGGTCCCGGTCAAGGACCGCAAGAAGATGGACCGCTTCATTCTGTTCGCCCTGGAGGCCTCCCGCCAGGCGCTGGAACAGGCCGGCTGGCAGCCGGAGGACGAAGCGGATCTGGAGCGCACCGGCATCATCATGGCCTCCGGCATCGGCGGCTTCCAAGGCATCGTCGAGGCGGTGCGCACGGTGGATACGCGGGGCGCCAAGCGCCTGTCGCCCTTCACCATTCCCTCGTTCCTGATCAGTCTGGCCGCCGGGCAGGTGTCGATCCGCTACGGCTTCAAGGGTCCGCTCGGGGCGCCCGTCACCGCCTGCGCCGCCAGCGTGCAGGCCATCGGCGACGGCTTGCGGCTGATTCGCTCGGGCGAAGCGGATGTGATGATCTGCGGCGGCGCGGAAGCCTGCATCGACCGGGTGAGTCTGGGCTCGTTCGCCGCCGCCCGCGCCCTCTCCACCCATTTCAACGACACGCCCGAGGCCGCATCCCGGCCGTTCGATTCCGCCCGGGACGGCTTCGTCATGGGCGAAGGCGCCGCGTCCCTGGTGATCGAGACCCTCGAACATGCGTTGGCGCGGGGCGCGACGCCCCTGGCGGAAGTGGCCGGATACGGCACCAGTTCGGACGCCTTCCATGTGACCGCCGCCCCGGAAAATGGCGAAGGCGCCCAGCGCGCCATGCGCGCGGCCCTGGGCATGGCCGGCCTGGAGCCGGGACAGATCGGCTATATCAATGCCCACGCCACCTCCACCCCGGTGGGCGACACCAGCGAACTGGCGGCGATCCGGGCGGTGTTCGGCGACAGCGGCCCGGCCATCTCCTCCACCAAATCCGCCACCGGACATCTGCTGGGCGCGGCGGGTGCGCTGGAAGCGGCGTTCTCAATCCTTGCCCTGCGCGACGGCATGCTTCCGCCGACCCTGAATCTCACCGATCCCGATCCCGCCGCCGCCGGTCTCGACCTGATCGGGCCGCAGGCGCGGGCGGAACAGGTGGACTATGCCCTGTCCAATGGCTTCGGCTTCGGCGGCGTCAATGCCTGCGTGATCTTCCGGCGCTGGACCGGACGCTGACGGGACGGGCACCGCCCGCCCCGCACCCACGCCAGCCCCTTTGGGCCGGATGGCCTATTGCGGCAGTTCACCCACCGGGCGGCCCAGCCACTTCTGCGACATGGCATTCAACGTGCCGTCGGCCTTGGCCGCCAGGATGATGGCGTTGACCTTGGCCCGCAGCCGCTCGTCGCCCTTCGCAATGCCGACAAAGCAGGGCGAATCCTTGATGAGGAACTTGAACTCGGTGTTGGTGGCCGGGTTCATCTGCATGATGGTGCCGGCGGCGGCGGCGCTGATGGCGACCAATTGGGTCTGCCCCGCCACATAGGCCGAGGCGGTGGCGGCATTGTCCTCATAGCGCTTCACCACCACGCCGGGCGGCGTCACCTTCTCCAGTTCCTGGTCTTCCATGGCGCCGCGGGTCACCGCCACGGTCTTGCCCGCCATGTCGGCCGGCCCCTTCACCGCCACCGACTTGCCGCCGAATACCGCCTGGAAGAACGGCGCATAGGCGTAGCTGAAGTCCAGCACCTTCTCGCGCTCGGCATTCTTGCCCAAGGTGGAGATGATCAGGTCCACCTTGCCGGTCTGGAGATAGGGAATGCGGTTGGCGCTGGTGACAGACACCAGTTCCGCCTTCACGCCCATCTTCTCGGCAATCAATTCCGCCATGGCGATGTCCAGGCCCTGCGGTTTCAGGTCGGGGCCGACGAAGCCATAGGGCGGATAGTCGGTGGGAACGGCGATGCGGATCACCTTGCGCGCCATGATGGCATCCAGGCCATCCTCCGCCCGCGCCGGCGGCGCGAGCCCCAGCAGCGCCGCGAAAGCACAAAGAAAGAGAGCGGATCTGCGGTTCATGGGAGGTCTCCTCGGGCTCAAAACGCACAGGTTACGGTGCCGCGGCGGCACGCTGCTCACCCCAGCAGCCCCCGCAGCGGGCGCATTTTGCATGCAGGAGTCATGCCGTTACGCGCGGCGGCGACCTATCCCCGGCCTGCGGCTCCCTGGACCGGCAGGGCGATGGAATATTTCACCTGGCTAAGGGCAAAACTCGATTCGATGGACGCGATGCCGTCCAGCCGGGTCAGCTTGGTCTTGAGAAACGTCTCATAGGCTGCCAAATCGCGCGCCACCACGCGCAGCAGATAATCCCGCGCGCCGGTCATGAGATAGCACTCCAGCACTTCCTCCCAGCCGGAGATGGCCTTGGCGAAGCGCTCCAGATCTTCTTCCTTCTGGCGTTCCAGCTTGATGGAAATGAACACGCTCACATGCAGGCCGATGGCCGCCTGGTCCACGATCGCCACGTGGCGGACGATGACCCCGCTCTCTTCCAGCATCCGCACCCGGCGATGGCAGGGCGAGGCGGACAGTCCCACCTGGGCTGACAATTCCTGCATGGTGATGCGGCAATCCTCCTGCAGCAGCGTGAGGATCTTGCGGTCGATGGCATCCAGTTCATGCATGGGGACGGGTCGCCCGGCTCGGTTTCCGGCAGGCACGTTATCTCAAGTCCGCCCGCGTGAAAGGGGGCGTGACGGTCCCGTGACGGGATTCGCGCGAAAGATGGATCGGCCCTGGCACCCGCATGCCAGGGCCGATCCCGACGCCGGAGGGGGTCGAGGCGCCGCGGCCCAAAGTGGTGAGCCGCCATGGGTGGTAAACATCCCACCTTGTGCGAGCATGGCGACAATGGCCTTTTTCCCCGATGGGCCGAGCCGGCGACGCCGCAGAGGCAGGGGCAGAGGCACGGCACCGTCACACCGACGCGGCACTAGCCGCGCCGATTCGCCAGCGCCGACCCAGGCGATGCGGTCCTCGGCCACGCGGCCATGTGTGCGCCGCCAGCCCCCTTGCGCTCAAGGCTTTCAGGGCCATATCCCGCGAGGCGCATCGGCCTGCCGACGCGCCCCGGGCGCCACGCCCTTTCCGTCCGTGCCCCAAAGCAATCGCCGACGTTGGGCTTTGCCGCCATCACGCGGACACCGAAGCTCCATCGGGTCCGCCTGTGACCAAAATTCGCACAACCGCCGTCCGAACAGGCTATATCCCGCCCATGCAGCCGATCATCTCCATCCGCGGTCTCTCGAAGACCTATGCGTCCGGCCATTCCGCGCTCAAGGACGTCACGCTTGATATCCGGCGCGGCGAAATCTTCGCGCTGCTGGGCCCCAACGGGGCCGGCAAGACCACTTTGATCTCCATCATCTGCGGCCTGGTCAATCCCAGCACCGGGACCGTGATCGCCGACGGCCACGATATCATCAAGGAGTTTCGGGCCGCGCGGGCGCGCATCGGCCTGGTGCCGCAGGAACTGAGCACCGACGCCTTCGAGACGGTTTGGGACACGGTCAGCTTCAGCCGCGGGCTGTTCGGCAAGGCGCCCAACCCCGCTCATATCGAGAAGGTGCTCAAGGACCTGTCGCTGTGGGACAAGAAGGGTAGCAAGATCATCACCCTGTCCGGGGGCATGAAGCGACGGGTGATGATCGCCAAGGCGCTCTCCCACGAGCCGCAGATCCTGTTCCTGGACGAGCCCACCGCCGGCGTCGACGTGGAACTGCGCCGCGACATGTGGCGGGTGATCCGTGAGCTGCGGGATTCCGGCGTCACCATCATCCTCACCACCCATTATCTGGAAGAGGCCGAGGAGATGGCCGACCGGGTCGGCGTCATCCGCAAGGGCGAGCTGATCCTGGTGGAGGACAAGCTGGATCTGATGCACAAGCTCGGTCGCAAGGAACTGACGCTGCATCTGGCGACGCCGCTCGCCGCCATCCCCGCGGCGCTGAGCGCCCATCCGCTGACCTTGTCCGAAGATGGCACGACGCTGACCTATACCTACGACACCGCCGGCTCCCCCACCTTCATCGCCCCGTTCCTGCAGGACATGGCCGCGGCGGGCATTGCGTTCAACGATCTCCAGACCCAGCAGAGCTCCCTGGAGGAGATTTTCGTCCGTCTGGTGCGAGCCACCCCGTGAGACCTGCGATGCCATCCGGCTTGCCGTCCCACGCACCCGTCATCGCCATGCCCGCACGCCGCGCCGGCCCCGCTCCGGGCCGCCCGCTGCCGCGGGAGCAAAGGGCACGTCCATGAATTACCATGCCATTCGCGCCATCTACATCTTCGAGATGGCCCGCACCCGGCGCACGCTGCTGCAGAGCATCGTCTCGCCGGTCTTGTCCACATCGCTCTATTTCATCGTGTTCGGCTCCGCCATCGGCAGCCACATGGGCGACATCAACGATGTGAGCTACGGGGCCTTTATCGTTCCGGGGCTCATCATGCTGGGGCTCCTGACCCAGAGCATCGCCAACGCCTCGTTCGGCATTTACTTCCCGCGGTTCGTCGGAACGATCTATGAATTGTTGTCCGCGCCGCTCTCGGCGGTGGAGATCGTGATCGGATACGTTGGCGCAGCGGCAACCAAATCCGTCATCCTCGGCCTCATCACCCTGGCGACAGCCGCCCTGTTCGTGGACCTGCGGATTGATCATCCGTTCTGGATGCTCGGTTTCCTGGTGCTGACGTCGGTGACCTTCAGTCTTTTCGGCTTCGTCATCGGCATCTGGGCGGACAGTTTCGAGAAGTTGCAGATGGTTCCACTGCTGGTCATCACGCCGCTCACCTTCCTTGGCGGAAGCTTCTATTCGATCGACATGCTCCCGCCGTTCTGGCGCACGGTGACCTTGTTCAATCCCGTGGTCTACCTGGTGAGTTGTTTCCGCTGGAGCTTCTACGGCATCTCCGATGTCAGCGTCGGCCTGAGCCTTGCCATGACCTTTCTGTTCCTGGCCCTGTGCCTCGGTGCGGTGGTTTGGATCTTCAAGACCGGATATCGAATGAAGAGCTGAGCCCCGCGGGCGCACAATCCGGGCGGAATTCCACCGCAATCGTGGAGATTTATTGCAAATCGGCAACAAATGCCGAATTGGATCGTTTTATCCCGCGGCCGCGCTTGAACAGAGCGTCAAGCTGCTGCAATAAACGTGTATAACCGGAGGACAGGCCGTGGACGATCAAGATTCGAATGACTTCCTGGCAGAGAACGCAGCGCATATCGTCAGCGCCTTCGTTGCCAATAATAGCGTGAGCGCGGCTGAGCTGCCCCAGTTGATCCAGGCGGTTCATGCGGCCCTGGCCGCATTGAGCGCCGAACCAGCGGCCGTCGAAGCGCCCAAGCAGTTGACGCCCGCCATCAGCATCAAGCGCTCGGTCACCCCGGACAGCATCGTCTGCCTGGAATGCGGCCAGAAGTTCAAGTCGCTGAAGCGCCATCTGCTGTCCAAGCATGGGCTGACGCCGGATGAGTTCCGCAAGAAGTGGGAACTGCCCTATGACTATCCGATGGTGGCGCCCAATTATGCGCTGACCCGCTCGGCCATGGCCAAGGAAATCGGCCTCGGCCGCGCCAAGGTGGAAGCCCCGAAGGAGCCGCCGGCTCCGGTGCGCAAGGCCCGCACGCCCCGCGCCAAGAAGGCCTGACGCCGTAAGAAGCCCGTCATGCCAAGGCGGGGCCGTGGAGCGGCCTCGCCTGTGGACGGTCTATTCCGCGCGAGCCCAGGCCTCACCGCCTGGGCCGCGCGCCGTCCGTTTGGATGCAGGGCCGTGAATCCAGGCCCCATATGCGCAGGCCCCTTTTACGAAGGCCCCTTGTACGCAGGCCTCGGAGCGATCGCCTCCCTCACGGCTTGCCACCCGTTCGCGCGCAGCGATGGCCTGCACCACCTGAGGGAGCAGCAATCTCAGAACCGTCGTCCGCGCGGACAGCGGGCTTCGGCCGCACGGGGAGCGGGCGGACGCTCAGTCCACCTTCTCATTGGGATAGACACCCCACAGCTTGCCTTGCTCGATGAAGCCATCGAAGCCGTCGCCGATCAGCCGGCACCATTTGCCGTCACAGGTCTTGACCGTGCCGAGGACGCCCGGCTCCAGCCGCGCGGCGACCTTGGCATTGGCGTCCGGCTTGTCCCGCAGCGTCACCGTCGCGTCCTTGCCCCAGGGCGCCACCAGCGCGGTGCGCCGACCGGACAACATGGAATGATAGACCCAGCCCTCCGCGCCCTCCGCGTCGCGGATGCGCCGCCAGGTCTCGAATTCGGCGGTGATCTCCACCGGCAGGCCGGACCGGGTGAAGATCCAGGCCACGTCCTGATCGCGATTGGGCCCATTGCGCACATTCACCTTGTCCGCCTTCAGCGACACAAAGCGCGGCACGGGAAGTCCGGTTCCGGGCGTGTCGTCCGCTGCACGGGCGCTCGCGCCTGGAAGCACCGCCGCCAACAGCAGGGCGAACGCCGCCGCGCGCGTGTGGAAGGGATGCCGCCCCGTGATCTGCATGTCCGATCGTCCTTTCGCACCACCCGCCGACCCACTTTGGCCAGCCGGTCTCATAAAACCGAGGCAGCCTTGATTTTGCGTTGAGACCCGCAAAATCGGCCACGCCATCCCCTGCGCCCCCGCCGCGCCCGAGGGCGAGCCTGAAGTGCGCTCCGCACGGTCCAGCGTCAAGGGCACGGGGCGCAGCGCTCTTTGTCTTTCGCCGTCCGTCTGCTAGACGGGACTATAAGGGTTAAGAAACGGGGAACGGGGAAGCAAATGGCGCGTCGCAAGCCGCTGGTTGTCGTCACGCGGAAGCTGCCGGATACGGTGGAAACCCGCATGCGGGAGCTGTTCGACGCCCAGCTGAACGTCGATGACATCCCCATGGACCAGGCCGCCTTGGTGGCCGCCGTGAAGCATGCGGACGTGCTGGTCCCCACCCTCACCGATCGCATCGACAATGCCGTATTGTCGCAGGCCGGTGAAAACCTCCGGCTGATCGCCAGCTTCTCCAACGGCGTCGATCATATCGACGTGTCCAGCGCCCTGGCGCGCGGCATCACCGTCACCAATACCCCCGGCGTCCTCACCGAGGATACCGCAGACATGACCATGGCGCTGATCCTGGCCGTGCCCCGCCGTCTGGTGGAAGGCGCGCAAACCTTGATCGGCGAGCGCGACGAATGGAGCGGCTGGTCGCCCACCTGGATGCTCGGGCGCCGCATCTGGGGCAAGCGCCTCGGCATCATCGGCATGGGCCGCATCGGCCAGGCGGTGGCCCGCCGCGCCAAGGCGTTCGGCCTCCAGATCCATTATCACAATCGCCGCCCGCTGCCGGGCGCGGTGGAAGAGGCGCTGGAAGCCACCTATTGGGACAGCCTGGACCAGATGCTGGCCCGCATGGACATCGTCTCGGTGAACTGCCCGCACACGCCGGCCACCTTCCATCTGCTCTCCGCCCGCCGGCTGAAGCTGATGAAGCGCGAAGCCTATGTGGTGAACACCGCCCGCGGCGAAGTGATCGACGAGAACGCCCTCGCCCGCATGCTGGAAGCCGGCGAACTGGCCGGCGCCGGGCTCGACGTGTTCGAGCAGGAGCCGGCGGTGAACCCCAAGCTGGTGCGCCTCGCCCGCAACGGCAAGGTGGTGCTGCTGCCGCACATGGGCTCGGCCACGCTGGAAGGCCGCGTGGACATGGGCGAGAAGGTCATCGTCAACATCAAGACCTTCATGGACGGCCACCGTCCGCCGGATCGCGTCCTGCCCTCCATGCTGTGAAGCGGGAGACGGCCCGGTTCCCATTCTGAAGGCCGCCGTTCAGGCGGCCTTTTCATGTTGGGACAGGTCGGTGATCCGCGCACCCGTTCCGGTCAAGGGATTGTCCGGATCGTAGGCATAGCTCAGCGTCTCGAAGCGCATGGAGCGGGCGTCGATCATCAGCAATTTGCCCACCAGCCCCTCGCCGAAGCCGACAATGGCCCGGATCGCCTCCAGCGCCGCCAGCGAGCCGGCAATGCCGGCCAGAGCCCCCAGCACCCCGGCTTCGGCGCACGGCGCCACCGTGCCCGGCGGCGGCGGTTCGGGAAACAGGCAGCGATAGGTGGGGTTGGGCGTGCCGTCCGGCCCGCTCTCATGGGCACGGATGGTGGTCACGGTGGCGTCGAATGTGCCCAGCGCCGCCGTCACCAGGGTCTTCCTGGCGAGCACGCAGGCGTCCGCCACCAGATAGCGGGTGGCGAAATTGTCCGAGCCGTCCACCACCACATCGGCGGCGGCGATCAAGTCCAGCGCATTGTCGACGCCGATGCGCACCGCGTGGGTGACCATCTCCACATGCGGGTTGATGCCGGCCACCGCATCAGCCGCGCTCTCGGTCTTGGGGCGGCCGATGTCTTGGGTGCGGTGAATCACCTGACGCTGCAGGTTGGATAACGACACCACATCGTCATCCACCAGAATCAGCCGGCCGACCCCCGCTGCCGCCAGATAGAGCAGCGCCGGGGCGCCCAGCCCGCCGGCCCCGATCACCAGGACGGTGGCGGCCTTGAGCTTCTGCTGGCCCGGCCCGCCCACATCAGGCAGCACCAAGTGGCGGGCGTAGCGCTCGATTTCTTCCGATGAAAAAGCCATGGGGGATTTTATCCTCTGGCGGACCGCAGGTCACGCCGTCGCCGGCGCGCTTCAGACCTGCGCCGCGTGCACCATCGGGCCGTCCAGCACCCGCGCGCCCTCGGCGGCTGAGAGGGCATGGCCATAGATGACGAGGCACGGCCCGGCGGCCCCCTCCTCCACCGCCGCCGCCACCGCATCGGACAAGCCGGACACCGGCGCCCAGATCACCTGCTCATTGGCCCGCGTGACGGAGAAGATGGCCACCGCCGGCGTGTGGGGATCGATGCCGGCGCTCAGCAGTTCGCTGACCATGTCCGGCAGCGTGCGGCGCGGCATGTAGACCACGGTGGTGGCGGCCTTGTCGGACAGCGCCTTGAAATCCAGATCGCGCGGCAGCTTGCCGTCACGGGCATGGGCGGTCACCAGTTGCAGCCGCCGGGCGTGGTCGCGATGGGTGAGCGAGGCCACCAGACGGCTGGCGGCGCCCTGGGGCGAGGAGATGCCCGGCACCACCTCCACCGGAATGCCCGCAGCCCGGCAGGCGGCGATCTCTTCGCCGGCGCGGCCGAAGATCATCGGTTCGCCGCCCTTCAGGCGCACCACCCGCCGGCCTTCGCGGGCCAGTTGCACCATCAGCGCATTGATGTCGTCCTGCTTGCAGGACGGGCCATAGCCGGTCTTGCCCACCAGCATCTTCCTGGCTTCGCGGCGGGCGAAATCCAGCACCGCCTCCGAGACCAGATCGTCATAGAGCACCACATCGGCGGATTGCAGCGCCCGCACCGCCTTGAGCGTCAGCAGTTCGGGATCGCCCGGTCCCGCCCCCACCAGCACCACCGAGCCGGTCTCGGGTGCGGCCTGGGTGGCATGGGCCAGCGCCAGCAGGTCGGCTCGATCCGCCTCATTGGGCGCCCGGCCCGGCTCGGCCATGGCCTTGGCGGCAAAACTCTCCCAGAAGCGACGGCGGCCCTGAAACGGCAGATTCAGCGCCGATACAGCCCCGCGCCAGGATTGTGCAGCCTGCGCCCACGCCTTGAAGCCCTGCGGCAGCAGCGCCTCGATCTTGGCACGGATCGCCTGCCCGAATACCGGGGCGGCGCCATCAGTGGAAATGCCCACCACCAAAGGCGAGCGATTGACGATGGCGCCGAAGGCGAAATCGCAATAGGCCGGCTTGTCCACCACGTTCACCGGCACGCCGGCGGCGCGGGCGGCGGCGGCAAAGCGTGCGGCTTCTTCCTCATCGGCGGCATCGCCAATGGCCATGGCCGCGCCGGGAATATCGTCCGCGTGCCAGGGGCGCTTATGGATGGAGATCGGCCCGTCCGGCGCGGCGCCGGCCAGATGCCACATCTCGGCGCAGATCTCTTCGGCGATCACTTCCACCCGCGCACCGGCAGCAGACAGCAGTTCCGCCTTCCATACCGCCGGCTCGCCGCCACCTGCCACCAGCACCCGCTTGCCGGAGAGGGCATAGAACACCGGCAGCCGGGCCAGCTTGTCCATGCGTCCGCCATCGCGCGCGCGGGGGGCACGGCCAGTGGGCGGTGAGCGGTCGGCGGTCATGGGGCTCTGCCTTCTCCTCGGGCGCGGCGCGAACCTGCGACGGTCAGTGTCCGCCCGGCGGGGCGGCTTGCCAAGAGTGCACGGTTCGCGCCTGTCGCGCGAAGGTCATATGGCGGAAGCCGGCCGTTCATTCAACAGAAACTAAGCGATATTCGCTTAATCCACGAAATTACCGCGCAAAAATCCACACCCCGGCTTTGCCCGAGGCGCTAGTGCGCCTCCTCCCAATTGTCGGCGCCGTGCGCTTCCACCTGCAACGGCACCGCCAGGGTCACCGCCGGCATGGCCGCGCCCTCCATCACCGCGCGCACCACCGGCAAGGTGGCCTCCACCTCGGCCTCGGGCACTTCGAACACCAGTTCGTCATGCACCTGCAGCAGCATGCGGGCGGAGAGTTTGGCCGCGTTCAGCGCCGGCTCCATGCGGATCATGGCGCGGCGGATGATGTCCGCCGCCGTGCCCTGGAGCCGGGCATTGATGGCCGCACGCTCGTTGAAGGCGCGGATGGCCGGGTTGGAAGCGGCAATGTCCGGGTAATGGCAGCGCCGTCCGAACAGGGTCTCCACATAGCCGTGCTCGCGGCAGAAGGCGCGGGTCTCGTCCATGTAGGCGCGGATGCCGGGGAAGCGCTCGAAATAGCGCTTGATATAAAGCCCGGCCTCATCGCGCGGGATGCCCAGCTGGTTGGCCAGCCCGAAGGCGGAAATGCCGTAGATGATGCCGAAATTGATCGCCTTGGCGCGGCGGCGTACCTCGGCCGGCATGCCCACCACCGGCACGCCGAACATTTCCGAGGCGGTCATGGCATGGATGTCGAGCCCATCCTTGAACGCCTGACGCAAAGCGGGAATATCGGCGATCTCCGCCAGCAGCCGCAGTTCGATCTGCGAATAGTCCGCCGACACCAGCTTGGTGCCCGGCACCGCCACGAACGCCCGGCGGATGCGCCGGCCCTCTTCGCTGCGGATGGGAATGTTCTGGAGATTCGGCTCCGAGGACGACAGCCGCCCGGTGGTGGTCGCCGCCAGCGCATAAGAGGTGTGGACCCGGTGGGTCTGCGGGTTCACGAAATTGGGCAGCGCGTCCGTATAAGTGGAGCGCAGTTTGGCCAGTTGGCGCCAGGACAGGATCTTCTGCGGCAGCACATGGCCGGCTTCCGCCAGTTCATCCAAGACATTGGCCTTGGTGGACCAGGCGCCCGTGGGCGTCTTGCTGGCGCCGGGCAGGCCCAGCTTGCCGAACAACAGGTCGCCGATCTGCTTGGGCGAGCCCACATTGACCTTCTCGCCCGCCAGCTCAGAAATCTCGTCTTCCAGCCGTGCCGCGCCTTGGGCAAATTCCGACGACAGCCGCGCCAGCAACGGCCGGTCGATGGAGATGCCGCGCGCCTCCATGCGGGTGAGCACGGACACCAGCGGGCGCTCCATGGTCTCATAGACCGTGGTCAGCCCCTCGGCCACGAGACGCGGCTTCAGCGCCAGCCACAGCCGCAAGGTCACGTCCGCATCTTCCGCCGCATAAGCGGTGGCGGCATCAAGCGCCACCTTGTCGAACGTGACCTGCCCCTTGCCCTTGCCGGCCACCTCGGTGAAGGCGATGGGCGTATGGCCCAGATGCTTCACCGACAATTCGTCCATGCCGTGATTGTTGCGACCCGCATCCAGGGCATAAGAGATGCACATGGTGCAGTCGTAAGGCGCGACCGTGATGCCGTGGCGGGCGAGGATGGCGGCGTCATATTTGACGTTGTGGCCGATTTTCAGCGTGCCGGAGTCTTCCAGCATGCCCTTGAGCACGGCGAGCGCGGCCCCCAGCGGGATCTGGCCCGGCAGCAGGCCTTCCGTGAACAGCCCCTCCCCCGCGCCCTGGTGGGCCAGCGGGATATAGCAGGCCTCATTGGGCGCCAGAGCCAGGGAGACGCCCACCAGATCCGCCTGCAAGGGATCGATGGAGGTGGTCTCGGTATCGAATGCCACCACGCCCAGATCGCGGGCGCGGGCGCACCAGTCTTCCAGCTCGCTCAAGGTGGTGAGCATGCGGTAGCGGCTGCGGTCCACCTTGGTGGCGCGCGCCTCCTGGGCCCGCTGCGCCGCCAGATCGGAGGGATTGAGCACGGTGGGACGGCCCGGTGCCGCGTCCGCCGTCGGCGCGCCGCCAGCTGATTCGGTCGAAGGTGCCGACGGAGCGCCCTCTTCCGCGGAAACGGCGGGCGCCGCGAACAATTGGCCACTGGCCGCCACCGCCAGACGCGGATCCGGCTCAACCTCCGCGGCCTCCACGGAGAAGGCCTCCGCCGCGCGGCGCACGATAGTGGTGAATTCCATGGCTTTCAGGAAGGCGATCAGGCGTTTGCCGTCCGGCTCCTCCAGCACCATGTCGGCGAGCGGCACTTCCACCGCCACGTCGGTGACCAGCTTCACCAATTCCTTGGAGATGCGTGCCTTCTGGACATTCTCCGGATCGAGCAGCGACTGGCGGCGCTTCTCCTGCTTGATCTCCCCGGCGCGGGCCAGCAGCGTGTCCAGGTCGCCATATTCCTTGATCAGGGTGGCGGCGGTCTTGATGCCGATGCCGGGAACACCGGGCACATTGTCGGTGGAATCCCCCGCCAGCGCCTGCACGTCCACCACTTGCTCCGGCGAGACGCCGAAATATTCGACCACCTCGGCCACCCCGATGCGCCGCTCCGGCCGCGCCCCGCGCCCGCCGGCTTCGCCCGAGGCCGGATCATACATG
This sequence comes from Azorhizobium sp. AG788, assembly GCF_943371865.1. Lineage (GTDB taxonomy): Bacteria > Pseudomonadota > Alphaproteobacteria > Rhizobiales > Xanthobacteraceae > Azorhizobium. Next base: position 17,967 of record NZ_CALRWL010000047.1, read on the forward strand.
GCGACGCGCTCGCCGATCAGCTGCATCAGATCCTTGTCGGCGGAGACGATCAGCACATCGGCGCCGGCGGCCTGGGCCTGGCGGGTATAGGTGGCGATCAGATCGTCGGCCTCATAGCGGGCCATTTCCACCGGGATCAGGCCGAACGCCTTGACCGCCTCGCGCATCAGCGGGAATTGCGGGATCAGTTCGTCGGGCGGGTCGGAGCGATTGGCCTTGTAGAGCGGATACAGCTCCTTGCGGAACGAATCCTCCGACTTGTCGAAGATGATGGCGAGGTGGGTGGGCTTGATGCCCACGGCACCGTCGCGGATGAACTGGAACAATTTGGTGCAGAACAGCCGCACCGCCCCGGTGGGCAGGCGGTCCGAACGGAAATTGTATTTCCGGTCCTGATTGATGGACTGGAAATAGGCCCGGAACACGAAGGACGAACCGTCCACCAGGAACACGTGGTCGCCGGGCTGGATCGGGCGGGGAGCTGGGGACATGGGGCTTTCCGTTGATGCGGCGCGCACGATGCCCCACGGGCCTGGGCGCCACAACCCTTTCCGCCGCCCGCCCGGAAACGGGGCACGTCAGCCGATGGCGGTGAGCGGCTTTTCCAGCACCGCCAGCACCCGCGGCAGCTCATGGCCGCGCTTCAGGATCAGGCCGGTTTGCGAGACCACGCTATAGGCGCCCTGCTTGCGCGCCAGCTTGGGGGTCTTTTCGATTCGGTAGAGCGGCACGTCCAGCGAGCGGCGGAACACCGAGAACACCGCCCGCTCTTTCAGGAAGTCGATGGCGTAGTCCCGCCACTCGCCCGCCGCGACCATCCGACCATAGAGATCGAGCATGCGGTCCAACTCGCGCCGATCGAATGTGACTTGAACCACCAGCGGCGCATGGGACTGCGGGTGAGGCGCTGATGCCGGTGCACGCCGTATAGGTTCGATCTCGCCCATCAGGCCTCCGGGGCTGCCAGGAGAAGCATGATCGCTTCAGAACCGCCGGGTTTCAAGGGGGTCCATAGCCGGCTGTATCCGCCCTGGCGGGCGACAGACTGCGCACGTCCGGCCTGCCGTTGCGACCGATCACGGGGTCGTCAACACAGATCACAGTCTCGCCGGATTTCGGTCAATTCGCGGACAAGGGAGGGGGCGATCTTCATTCCCGTAGCAGGGCCGGTTCGCTTCCGCTCCGGTCTATCCCAGCCCCCCAGCCCCCCGGGGTGGTGAGCGGACCGGCCACTGTTACGCTCCAAAATTTTAACTTCAAAGGTCGCGCAAGCGGCCTTTTTTATTGCCCGACGCACCACCGTACGCGACGCGCCATCGCGGACGATGTGGGCTGAAATCCAGAAAAGAGATGATTGCGACGCCTCAGCCCAGTGGGCGACAGGCGATCAGTTCAGCGGCAGGCTGGCAGCGCCGAGAATCGGGCCGGGCGCGGTGAAGCTGCCGGATTGCAGCAGCACCACCACCGCATCGACCCCCTCGAAGCGCAACTGATTGACCGGCACCTTGAAGCGCTCGGCCTCGCCATCCCAGGTGCCGAGCCGGACCCAGCCGCGCACCACATTGGTATAAGTGACGTTGCGCCCGCCGTTCTCGCCACGGCCGATGGACACCGTATGGCTGCGGATCACCGGACAGGCCCACACTTCGGCACCGCCGACCCGCGGCATGGCGGTGATATCCACCACCAGATCCTCGCCATCCCGGCTGGCGGTGACCGGCACCACCAGCGCGGTGCCCCCGGCGCGGGCGGTGAGCATGGCCTTTTCCACCGCGGTGCGATCGCTGCCGATGGCCGCCTGGGCGCCGTCTACCACCATCTGCGGGGTATAGATCTTGCGATCGCCGCGCACATCCGAATAGGCGCGCTGGCGCTGGGAGTGGCCGTGCTGGGCCAGAGTGTCCTTCCAGCCGATATAGTCCCAATAGTCCACCGCCAGCGTCAGGGCGATCACGCCGGGGTCGCGGGCGAGATCCCCCAGCAGGGCATCGGCGGGCGGACAGGAGGCGCAGCCTTGGCTGGTGAACAGCTCGATGACCGCGCGGGGCTGGGTCGCCGCGGATATGGGCTTCGCCGTCTGCTCCTGGGCCTTCACGCCCGGCGCCGCAAGCAGGCCGACGAGGGCCAGCGCCAGCACAGCAAAGCGGGAGGAATGCGGGAGCACGGCAATCATGAGATGTCAGCGTAACCTTGGCAGCAGCGATGCGGAGGTTCAACGCATAAGCGCCGGGTCGGTCCAGCGCGAGTCAAATCAAGGTGACACACGGGCCGGTGAGCATGCGGCGGACCAGCACCCCGATCCTGGGATGCAAGCCAACGAGATACAACCAGCTTCAGACAGAATAACGGCCGGCTCCCGTAGGAAGCCGGCCGCAGGAAGAAGGCTCGGGCGGTGCTCAGACCGCCCGTGGCTCACGCCGCCAGATGGCGCAGCACGTAGGGCAGGATGCCGCCGGCGCGGAAATAATCCAGCTCGTCCAGCGTATCGATGCGGCAGATCAGGGTCACGGTTTCGGTGCGCCCGTCCGCGAAGGTGATCTGCGCATCCAGCTTCTGGCGCGGCTTCAGATCGCCGGCGATGCCGAGGATCGAGACCATCTCATCGCCCTTGAGACCCAGGGTCTGCCAGGAGGCGCCGTCCTCGAACACCAGCGGCACGATGCCCATGCCCACCAGGTTCGAGCGATGGATGCGCTCGAACGACTGGGCGATCACGGCGCGGATGCCGAGCAGCTTGGTGCCCTTGGCCGCCCAATCGCGGGAGGAGCCGGTGCCGTATTCCTTGCCGGCGAACACCACCAGCGGAACGCCCTCGGCCTTGTACTTCATGGCCGCGTCATAGATCGCCAGCTGGCCACCGTCGGGATAATGCAGCGAGACGCCGCCTTCCACGCCGGGCACCATCTGGTTCTTGATGCGGATGTTGGCGAAGGTGCCGCGCATCATCACTTCATGATTGCCGCGACGGGTGCCGTACTGGTTGAAGTCCACCGGGCGCACCTGGTGCTCCACCAGATACTGGCCGGCCGGGCTCGACGCCTTGATGGAGCCGGCGGGCGAGATGTGGTCGGTGGTGATGCTGTCCAGGAACAGGCCGAGGATGCGGGCGTCCACGATGTCGGTGATCGGGTCCGCGTCCTTGGTCATGCCCACGAAATAGGGCGGGTTCTGCACATAGGTGGACGCATCCTCCCAGGCATAGGTCTGGCCCGTGGGGATGGCGATCTTCTGCCAGTGCTCGTCGCCCTTGAAGACGTCGGAATATTTTTCCTTGAACATCTTCTTGGTGACGTTCTCGCGGATGTACTGCGCGACCTCCTTGTTGGAGGGCCAGATGTCCTTGAGATAGACCGGCTCGCCGTCCTTGTCGGTGCCGAGAGGCTCGGTGGTGAGGTCGACGGTGAGCGAACCGGCGAGCGCATAGGCCACCACCAGCGGCGGAGAGGCGAGATAGTTCGCCTTCACGTCGGGGTTCACGCGGCCTTCGAAGTTGCGGTTGCCCGAGATGACGGCACCGGCCACCAGGTCGTTCTTGTTGATGGCTTCGGAGATCGCTTCCGGCAGCGGGCCGGAATTGCCGATGCAGGTGGTGCAGCCGAAGCCCACCAGGTTGAAGCCCAGCTTGTCCAGGTCGTCCTGAAGGCCGGAGGCCTTCAGATAGCCTTCCACCACCTGGGAGCCCGGCGCCAGCGAGGTCTTCACCCACGGCTTGGAGCGCAGGCCCTTCTTGGCGGCGTTGCGGGCCAGCAGGCCGGCGGCCATCAGCACGGAGGGGTTCGAGGTGTTGGTGCAGGAGGTGATGGCGGCGATCACCACGTCACCATGGCCGACCGCATAGTCGGTTCCGGCCACGGGCACCTTCTTTCCGGCTTCGCCGGGCTTCTTGAACTCGCCTTCCAGGGCGGCCAGGAAGCCGGTCTTGGCGTCGCTCAGCAGCACGCGGTCCTGCGGGCGCTTGGGGCCGGCCAGCGAGGGCAGCACGGTGTCGAGGTCCAGTTCCAGCGTGTCGGTGAACACCGGATCGGGGGTGTCCTTCTTGCGCCACATGCCCTGGGCCTTGGAATAGGCCTCCACCAGCTTGACGCGGCTGTCCTTGCGGCCGGTCTCGTCGAGATAGTCGATGGTCTCGCGATCCACCGGGAAGAAGCCGCAGGTGGCGCCATATTCCGGCGCCATGTTGGCGATGGTGGCGCGATCGGCCAGCGAGAGATGCTCCAGGCCGGGGCCGAAGAACTCCACGAACTTGCCCACCACGCCCTTCTTGCGCAGCATCTGGGTGACGGTGAGCACCAGATCGGTGGCCGTGATGCCCTCGCGCAGCTTGCCGTCCAGCTTAAAGCCGATCACTTCGGGAATCAGCATGGAGATGGGCTGGCCGAGCATGGCCGCTTCCGCTTCGATGCCGCCCACGCCCCAGCCCAGCACGCCGAGGCCGTTGACCATGGTGGTGTGGCTGTCGGTGCCCACCAGCGTGTCGGGATAGGCGACCGTGACGGTCTTGCCGTTGATCTCTTCCTTCCGGGTCCACACCGTCTGGGCGAGATATTCCAGGTTCACCTGGTGGCAGATGCCGGTGCCGGGCGGGACAACGCGGAAGTTGTCGAACGCGCTCTGGCCCCACTTCAGGAAGCGGTAGCGCTCCTGGTTCTGCTTGTATTCCTCATCCACATTCTTCTTCAGCGCGTTATCGGTACCGAAGAAGTTGACGATGACCGAATGGTCGATGACCAGATCCACCGGCACCAGCGGGTTGATCTTGGCCGGGTCGCCGCCCAGATTCACCATGGCGTCGCGCATGGCGGCCAGATCCACCACGGCGGGAACGCCGGTGAAGTCCTGCATCAGCACGCGGGCGGGGCGGTAGGCGATCTCCTTCTCGGCCTTGCCGCGCAGGGTCAGCCAGTCGGCGATGGAGATCACGTCTTCCTTGGTGACCGTGCGACCGTCTTCGTAGCGCAGCAGGTTTTCCAGCAGCACCTTCATGGAGAAGGGCAGGCGGGAAACGCCGGGCAACCCGTTTTGCTCGGCCGCTTCAAGGCTGTAATAGACATATTCTTTGTCATCCACCTCGAGGGTGGTGCGGCACTTGAAGCTGTCAAGAGAGGTCACGGCGCGTATTCTCCGGTTCGATGATCGACCGACGCGAAACGCCAAAGCATGGAAGGAGTGGCACCCCGACACCTTTGGCGATGCGGTTCAGGCGCTTTATAGAGCCATTTCAAACGGCGGTCATGCGATAAGAATACCCTATGGATGAACTTTCTGACGCCGCCGCAACACCGGCCATTCCCTTGCCGGCCCTGCGCGCGGAAAGCCTTTCCTGCCGCAGGGGGCAGCGCACCCTGTTCTCAAGGCTCAGCTTCGAAACGCATGGCGGCCATGCATTGGTGGTGGTCGGGCCCAACGGGGCCGGCAAGTCGTCTCTTCTGCGCATCATGGCGGGACTGTTGGGCGCGACATCGGGCCGCGTGCAGCTGTCCGGCGGCGATCCTGAATTGAGCCTGCGGGAGCAACTTCACTATCTCGGCCATGACGATGCCCTGAAGGGCGCCCTCACCGTTGCGGAAAATCTCACCTTCTGGCGCGACGTGCTGGGCCGCACCGGGCTGGCTGTGGACGAGGCGCTGGAAGAAGTCGGCCTCGGCGGTCTCGGCCGGCTGCATGCTTCGGTGCTCTCCGCCGGGCAGAAGCGGCGCCTCGCCATCGCCCGTCTGCTGGTAACCAAGCGCCTGCTCTGGGTGCTGGACGAGCCCACCACGGCGCTCGACGTCACCGCCCAGGCCCGCTTTGCCGGCTTGGCGCGGGGGCATCTGGCCAGCGGCGGCATCATTCTCGCTGCCACCCACACCCCCCTCGATTTCGGACCGACGGTCAGTGAACTGGCCCTGGGAGGCCATCGCGCCCCATGATGCCCTCGCTCACCTCGGCGTTTTTCGCCATCGTCCGCCGCGATCTGGCGCTGGCCCTGAAATCGGGCGGCGGCGCCGGGCTGGGCGTGGTGTTCTTTCTGTCCGTCGTCACCATCCTGCCGTTTGCGGTGGGGCCGGATCTGGCGCTCTTGGCGCGCATCGGGCCGGCGATCCTGTGGATCGGCGCGCTGCTGGCCAGCCTCATCGGCCTGGAGCGGCTGTTCGCCGGCGATGTGGAAGACGGCTCGCTGGATGCGCTCGCCCTCTCGCCGCTGCCGTTGGAACTGGTGGCCGCCGCCAAGGGCCTCGCCCACTGGCTGGCCACCGGCCTGCCCTTGGTGTTGGCCGCGCCGGTGCTGGCGCTGATGCTCAACCTGGATCCCACCGCCATCGGCGCCGTGGCGCTCACCTTATTAGTGGGCACCCCCGCGGTCACAGCCCTGGGCCTGATCGGCGCCGCCTTCTCCGGCGCATTCCGGCGTGGCGGGCTGTTGATCGCGGTGCTGGTGCTGCCGCTGGTGATTCCGGTGCTGATCTTCGCCGTGTCCGCCACCAATGCCGCCATTACGGGGCCGGTACCGTTCGGCACGCCGTTCCAGATTCTCATCGGGCTCACCTTGTTCGCCATGGTGCTCGGTCCGGTGGCCGCCGCCGCCGCGCTGCGCACGGCGCGGGCCTGAGCCGGGACCGGCCGAAAGCGAACCCGGCCGGTCACATTCCCGCGTGGGGCGCCGCCGCGCCAAGATGCGGCAGGGGGCGGCGGCTTCCCTCCGGAGCCATCGCGCTCTAGAACGCCTCCATGGGGCTGCTCTCACTCGCCAATCCCACCCGTTTCGTCTGGCTCTCCGACCGGCTGCTGCCGTGGCTTTCGGGTGTGGCCGTGCTCGTTCTGGCGCTGGGTCTTCTGCTCGCCTTCCAGGCACCGCCCGACTATCAGCAGGGCGAGACGGTGCGGATCATGTACATCCATGTGCCGTTCGCCTGGCTCTCCATGTTCGGCTACGCCATGCTGGCGGCCTCGGCGCTGGGCATATTGGTGTGGCGGCATCCGTTGGCGGACGTGGCGCACAAGGCGCTGGTGCCCATCGGTGCCACCTTCACCTTCCTGTGCCTGCTCACCGGCTCGCTCTGGGGCCGGCCCATGTGGGGCACCTATTGGGTGTGGGATGCGCGGCTGACCTCGGTGCTGGTGCTGTTCCTGCTCTATCTCGGCCTCATGGCCCTGCGCGCCGCCATCGACGACCCCAACCGGGCCGGACGCGCTGCGGCGGTGTTGACGCTGGTGGGCTTTATAAATGTGCCGATCGTGAAATTCTCGGTGGATTGGTGGAACACCCTGCACCAGCCGGCCTCGGTGTTCCGCATGGGCGGCTCCACCATCGAATGGAGCCTGCTGCTGCCGCTGCTGGTCTGCGCGCTGGGCTTCACTTTGGTGTTCCTGGCGCTGCACATGCTGGCCATGCGCACCGAGATCATGCGCCGCCGGGTTCAGGCGCTGGAAGCCCGCGCCGCGGCGCAGGCGGGGGCCTGACATGAGCCATACCGCATTCATCGTCGCGGCCTATGGCGCCGCGTTCCTGGGGCTCGGGATTCTCACCCTTGCCCTGTTGTGGGACAACCGCGCCCAGCGCCGGGCGCTGGCGGACTTGGAAGCGCGTGGCATCCGCCGCCGCGCCAGCGGAGGCTGAGCCATGAGCGCGCCGGAAACCTCGCCCCCATCGCCCCGTCGGCGCCGTCCGCTCTTGGTGGCGCTGCCTTTGGTGGTGTTCGCGGTGCTGGCGTGCTTGTTCTTTGTGCGGCTGTGGGCCGGGGACGCCTCGCGCATTCCCTCCGCGCTCACCGGCCAGATGGCGCCCAAGCTCAATCTGCCCCCTCTCTCTGGCCTGACCGACAAGGGCGCGCCGGTCCCCGGGATCGTGAGTGCCGATCTGGCGGGGAAGGTGCTGCTGGTGAACGTCTGGGCGTCCTGGTGCGTGCCCTGCCGCGAGGAGCATCCGGTGCTCATGGCCCTGTCGCGCGATCCGCGGCTGGTGCTGGTGGGCCTCAACTATAAGGACCAGGCGGACAACGCCCGTCGCTTCCTGGGCACCTTCGGCCTGCCCTACGCGGCCGTGGGCGTGGACCCCAATGGCCGCGCGGCCATCGACTGGGGCGTCTACGGGGTGCCCGAGACCTTCGTGGTGGCCCCCGACGGCACCATCGCGCAGAAGTTCGTCGGGCCGCTCAGTGAGCAGACGGTCCGCGACACCCTGATGCCGTTGATCGCCCGCCTGTCAGGCAAGCCTGGCGCGTAGAGCCGGACGAGACCGTCAGCCTTCGCTCTCCGCCGCCTCGCTCTTGTCCTCGTAACGGGACATCAATGGCGCCTGGGCCATGGCGAAAATGAACGTCAGCGGGAGATAGCCGAAGGTCTTGAAATTCACCCAGGCATCGGTGGACACCGAGCGCCAGACCACCTCGTTCAGCACCGCCATCACCAGGAAGAAGATGCCCCAGCGGATGGAGAGGATGCGCCAGCCGGCGTCCGTCAGCTTCACCATGCCGTCCAGCACGTAGGGCAGCAGCGGCTTACGGAACACCAGCCCGCCCAGCAGCAGGATGCCGAACAGGGCGTTCACCATGGTCGGCTTCATCTTGATGAAATGATCGTCCTGGAGCACCAAAGTGAGGGAGCCGAACACCATCACCACCACCGCCGAGACCAGCGGCATCACCGCGATCTTGCGCACCAGCACCCACATCAGCCCCAGCGCCACGATGGTCGCCACCATGAACACAATGGTGGCCACATAGATGCCGCCGTACGAATTGCCGGCGAAGAACAGTGCCAGCGGCCCCATCTCCAGGGCCATCTTCAGCCCGAGGCTGATCTTGGGCTTGGTGGGAAGTACGGCGCCGGGCGTCTGACCGGGAACAGGCTGCGTCATCATGGTCCTCATATCTCGCGCCCCTTGTGGGGTCGGAGCGCGGCGGGATCAAGACCCGCGATGGCAGGCGCCGCTTTATCCGCGCTCAGAGGGCCAGATGCAGGCACGAGACGATCTCAGGCCCCTCCTGCTCCACGCGGCCATCCAGCCGGGCCGCCAGCCGCCGTACGCCAGGGGTCGGGCGGCCCGCATCGCGCTTGATCGGGTTCGGCAGCATGACCGCCAGCAGCGCGGCCTCCGATGCGCTCACCTGCGCGGCGCTTTTGCGTAGCGCCCGCTGGGCACCCGCCTCCACGCCGAACTCGCCGTCCGGCCCCCATTCGGCGATGTTGAGATAGATCTCCATCAACCGACGCTTGCTCAGCACCAGGTCGATCCACAGCGCCAGCGGCAGCTCCAGTCCCTTGCGAATGAACGACCGGCCCGGCCACAGAAATAAATTCTTGGCTACCTGCATGGGGATGGTGGAGGCCCCGCGCACGTCCTCCAGATCATCGTCCGCCTTGGCGATGGCGGCGCGGATCTCGCCGGGGTCCACCCCCCAGTGCTTGCAGAAGCCGGCATCCTCGGAGGCGATCACCGTGCGCACCAGCGTCGGCGACATGCGCTCAATGGGGGTCCAGATGCGCTCCACCCGTTCGCCGGTCAGCCACCGGCCCAGCATCAGGGTCGAGACCGGATTGACCACGGTGTAGAGAACGGTGAGCACTAGCGGTATCAGCACCAGACCCAAAACCACCCGCACGACCACGCTGAAGAGATGCATTTTTCGCCGCCGCGCCACATTCCCTCCAGCAACGGCGACGCTGCCGCTTCGGTTCCCTCTGTCCTGCGGCTTGACCATATGTCGTGGTTGGGGCAACCGAAGGGCAACATCGATGACAACACCGGGATCACCGCCGTGACGCGCGCCTTTCCCCTTCTTGCCGCGCGGTTCCAGGCGGTTGCGGCGGCCACCGAGCAGCGGCTCGCGCTCGCCCTCGCCGCCGCGCCCGAGGCCGGCGAGCGGCGGCGGCCGGAGCGGCTGCTGGCCGCCATGCGCCATGGCGCCCTGGACGGCGGCAAGCGGCTGCGTCCCCTGCTGGTGGTGGAAACCGCCGCGCTGTTCGGCATCCCCCTCGACGCCGCCATCACCGCCGCCGCGGCGGTGGAATGCGTGCATTGCTATTCCCTGGTTCATGACGACCTCCCCGCCATGGACAATGACGATCTGCGCCGCGGCCGGCCCACCGTCCACAAGGCGTTCGACGAAGCCAGCGCCATCCTGGCCGGCGACGGCCTGCTGACCCTCGCCTTCGATCTCCTGGCGGGGGAGGATGCCCATCCCGATGCCGCCGTGCGCATTGCCCTGGTGCGCGCCCTCGCCCGCGCCGCGGGCCTCGGCGGCATGGCCGGCGGACAGATCCTCGATCTCGCCGCCGAAGGCCGGTTCGACGGCACCGGCCCCCAGGCCCTGACCATGGCGGAGATCCGCGACCTTCAGGCCATGAAGACTGGCGCGCTGCTGGCCGTCTCGGTGGAGGCCGGCGCCTTGCTCGGGCGCGCGGACGACAGCCAGCGCACCGCCCTGGCCACCTATGGCAAGGCGCTGGGCGCCGCCTTCCAGATCGCCGACGACCTGCTGGATGTGGAAGGGACCGTGGAAGCCATGGGCAAGTCGGTGGGCAAGGACCGGGACGCGGGCAAAGCGACCCTGGTTTCCGCTTTGGGCCTGGACGCTGCGCGCGCGGTGTTGGCCGATCTGGTAGATGAGGCCAACACCGCCCTCGCCCCCTTTGGTGCTCGGGGCGAAACGCTCGCCGCCGCGGCCTGTTTCGTGGCTGAACGGCAGAATTGACCTGCGGGTGGCCCCGTCGCGCGCCCACCGTTGGCGTGCTAGATCATGAGCCGGGCACGGGACAGCGGTTTTCGGACGGGATCATGCGCCACTTGAGGCAGTCTCACAGCCACGCGCGTTCCGGGCGCTCTCACCGGTGCACCCGATGATCTCCGGCTCCCGCCTGTCCCGCCGTGCGCTGCTGGCCGGTGCCTTCGCGCTCTCGCCCGTGGCCCGCGCGCTGGGACAAGTCCCTGCCTCCGGGCAGGTGGACGTGGTGATCATCGGTGCCGGGGCCGCCGGCATCGCCGCCGCGCGCAAGGTCGCCGCGGCGGGACGCAGCTACGCTTTGATCGAAGCCGCCAAGCGGGTCGGCGGACGCGCCTATACGGACACCGCCGCATTCGGCGTGCCGTTGGATATGGGCGCCGACCGGCTCTATCTGCCGGGCGCCGCGGCGCTGGCGGAGCTCGGCCGTCAGGCCGGGCTTGATCTCTATGCCGGCCCCCGCGCCGCCCGCCTCTATCTCGCCGGCAAGGAAGCCAAGGACGCGGAATATGAGGATTTCGTTGCCACCGTGCGCCGGGCCGAACGGGCCATCGGCGCCGCAGGCGATGCCGGGCGCGACATGGCTGCCGCCCGCGTGCTGCCCGACCTCGGCCCGTTCGGCGCCGCCGCCAGCTTCCTGATCGGCCCCTTGGGCTGCGCCAAGGAATTGGAGCAGGTCTCCACCGTGGACCTGTCCCGCGCGGAAGAGCGCGATGAGACCTTGTTCTGCCGCACCGGCATCGGCGCCTTGGTGGTGAAGCTGGCGGAAGGACTTCCGGTTCGGCTGGACACCACGGCGTCCAGCATCGAATTCGGTGGGCGGGGGGTGGAGGTGCGCACCAATCGCGGCCTGCTCACCGCCCGCGCGGTGATCCTGGCGGTGCCGCCCAGCCTGCTGGCGGCGGGCAAGATCCGGATACAGCCCGGCCTGCCGGCCCGCCAGCGCAGCGCCATCGAGCGCATCACGCTCGGTGCCCGCGACCACATCGCCTTCCTGCTCCCCGGCAATCCCTTGCAAGCCGAGCCGGACGAGACCCTGCATGTGCAGACCATCGGCCAGAAGCCGCTTTCGCTCTCGGCCCGCGTGGGCGGCAGCGATGTGCATGTGGCGCAGGTGGGCGGGCAGATGGCGCAGGCCATTGCCGATGGCGGGCCCAATGCCGGCGCCGATTATGTGAAGACCGCGCTGCAAGCCGCGTTCGGCACGGACGTCTCGCGCAAGATCGGCAAGGTGGTGCAGACGCGGTGGAGCCGCGAGCCGCTGGCCCTGGGCGCCCTCTCCTGCGCCCTGCCCGGCAGCGGCAACATGCGCCGTGCCTTCACTGAAGTGGTGGCGAACCGGCTCGTCTTCGCCGGCGAGCATGCCCACGAAACCCTGTGGGGCACGGTCCCCGGCGCCTGGCTCTCGGGCGAACGGGCGGCGGGGCAGGCGCTGCGCATCCTCGGCGTTCAGGGCGCCGCTCTCGCGCCCTGAACGAAGGCCCGATCAACCGCGCAGAGCGGCACCGGTCTTCTTGGTGACTTCCGCGACGATCTTGGCGGCCACCGCCTCGATTTCCACATCGGTGAGGGTGCGCTCGCGCGGCTGCAAGGTGACCTCGATGGCTACCGACTTCTTGTCCTCGGCGATGCCCGCCCCCTCATAGAGGTCGAACACGCTCACCTCGGTCACCAGCTTCTTGTCCACGCCGTGGGCGGCCTTGACCACGTCGGCTGCCGCCACCTCGCGGCCCACCACGAAGGCGAAGTCGCGCTTCACCGGCTGGAAGGCGGACAGGTCCAGCAGCGGCTTGACCTTGGTGGGCTTGGCCTTGGGCTCTGGCACACGGTCCAGCACCAGTTCGAACGCCACCAGCGGGCCGGACACGTCCAGCGCCTCCAGCAGCGAGGGATGCAGCTCGCCGAAGGTGCCGAGCACGTTCGGCCCCAAGCGGAACGAGCCCGAACGGCCGGGGTGATACCAGCTCGGGGCATCGCGGGTGACCTGGAGATTGGCCACCGGCGCGCCGCACGCGGCCAGCGCGGCCAGCGCATCGGCCTTGGCATCGAAGGCATCGACGCTTTCCGCCTTGCCGGACCAGTGCCGGCCGGCCCCGGCCGGCTTGGCGGTGGCGCGGCGCAGGCCGGCGGCGCCCTGGCGCTGATCCTGCGGGCGATCGCCGGCGAAGATTTGCCCCACCTCGAACAGCGCCGCATCGCCGAAGCCGCGATCCGCATTGGCCTGGGCCGCGCGGATCAGGCCCGGCAGCAGCGAAGGCCGCATGTCGGACAAATCGGAGGCGATGGGATTGATCAGCGCCAGTTCCGGCGCCCCGCCGCCGAACAGTTCCGCCTGCGCCTTGGACACGAACGACCAGGTGACCGCTTCCACCAAGCCGCGCGCCGCCAGCGCCCGGCGGGCCTTGCGGGTGCGCATCTGCAAGGCGGTCAGGACCGGACGACGGGCGCCCTCGCGGGGGAATTCGGTCAGCGGCACCCGCTCCAGGCCGAGGATGCGCACCACCTCTTCCACCAGATCCGCCTTGCCTTCCACATCGCCGCGCCAGGACGGCGGCACCACGTCCAGCACCGGCCCGCTGCCGGAGACGGTGAAGCCGAGGCTGGTGAGCACGTCGGTGATTTCGGTCGGCGTCGCTTCCAGGCCGGACAGCCGCTTCACCTCGGACAGCGGGAAGGAAATGGTGCGGGTGGTGTCCGGCACCGCGCCCGCGACCACCGCCTGCGAGGGCTCGCCGCCGCAGATGTCGAGGATGAGGTGGGTGGCCAGATCCAGGCCCGGCAGGGTGAAAGCCGGGTCGATGCCGCGCTCGAAGCGGAAGCGGGCGTCGGAATTCAGCCCCAGCTTGCGGCCGGTCTGGGCGATGTTGATGGGGTCCCACAACGCGCTCTCGATCACCACGTCGGTGGTGTCGGCATCGCAGCCGCTCTCCTGCCCGCCCATGACGCCGGCCAAGGACTCCACGCCCTTGTCGTCGGCGATCACGCACATGGTGTCATCGAGCGTGTAGGTCTTGCCGTCCAGGGCCAACAGGGTCTCGCCCGCCTTGGCCCGGCGCACCACCAGATCGCCATGGACCTTCTTCAGGTCGAACACATGCAGCGGGCGATTGCGGTCGAAGGTCAGGAAGTTGGTGACGTCCACCAGCGCATTGATGGGCCGCAGGCCGATGGCCCGCAGCTTCTCCTGCATCCATTCCGGCGACGGACCGTTCTTCACGCCGCGAATGACCCGGAGCGCGAATACCGGGCTCAAAGGCGGGGTGTCGCCGAAGTCCAGCGTGACGCCCAGCGGGGCGGGGAAGGTGCCTTCCACCGGCGCCACCCGGGGCGCCATGAGTTCGCCCAGGCCCACCGCGGCCAGATCCCGCGCCACGCCGGCAACACCGAGGCAATCGGCGCGGTTAGGGGTGACGGCGATCTCGATCACCGGATCGTTCAGGCCCAGCACCTGCGCGAACGGCACGCCCACCGGCGCGTCCTCGGGCAGTTCCAGGATGCCGTCATGTTCTTCGGAGAGGCCCAGTTCACGAGCCGAGCACAGCATGCCGCGGCTCTCGACGCCGCGGATGGTGCCGATCTTCAGTTCGGTGCCGGTGGCCGGAATGACCGTGCCGGGGGCGGCGAACACCACCTTGATGCCGGCGCGGGCATTGGGCGCCCCGCACACCACCTGCACCGGGCTGCCGGCACCCGTATCCACCATGCACAGCCGCAGCTTATCCGCATTGGGATGCTTCTCGGCGCTGATGATGTCGGCCACCGTGAACGGCGCCAGCGCCTTGGCCTTGTCCTCGACGCCCTCCACCTCAAGGCCGATCAGCGACAGCTTCTCGACGATGGCGTCCATCGGCTGGGTGGTTTCCAGATGCTCTTGGAGCCAGGAGAAGGTGAATTTCATCGCGCGGTCGCTTTCATGTTCTGCTCAGTCCCCTCCCCCCGGCGCGTGGCAGCCTGGGAGGACGGGCAGGAATGGCGGACGGGCCGGAGCCTCAGACGCTCAGGCCACCGGCCAGGGTCGGGAAGTCCAGCGGGCGGAAGCCGTAGTGGGAGAGCCAGCGCTCGTCGGCCTCGAAGAAGGCGCGCAGGTCGTTCATGCCGTATTTCAGCATGGCGATGCGATCGATGCCCATGCCCCAGGCGAAGCCCTGGTAGACGTCCGGATCGATGCCGCAATTGCGCAGCACGTTCGGGTGGACCATGCCGCAGCCGAGGATCTCCAGCCAGTCGGAGCCCTCGCCGAAGCGGATCTCGCCAGGGCGGGAGCGGTCGCACTGGATGTCCACTTCCATGCTGGGCTCGGTGAAGGGGAAGAAGGACGGGCGGAACCGCATCGTCACCTTCTCCACTTCGAAGAACGCCTTGCAGAACTCCTCCAGGATCCACTTGAGGTGGCCCATGTGGGAGCCCTTGTCGATCACCAGCCCCTCCACCTGATGGAACATGGGGGTGTGGGTCTGGTCACTGTCGCAACGATAGGTGCGGCCCGGGCAGATGACGCGGATCGGCGGCTTCTGCCCCAGCATGGTGCGCACCTGCACCGGCGAGGTGTGGGTGCGCAGCACCATGCGCTCTCCCTCCGCATTGGGCGGCAGGAAGAAGGTGTCGTGCATCTCGCGCGCCGGATGACCGGCGGGGAAGTTCAAAGCGGTGAAATTGTGGAAGTCGGTCTCGATGTCCGGGCCTTCCGCCACCGAGAAGCCCATGTCGGCGAAGATGGCGGTGAGCTCTTCGGTCACCTGGGCGATGGGATGGATGCGGCCGCGCTCGGCCGGTGCCTCGCGCACGGGCAGCGTGACGTCGAGGCGCTCGGTGGCCAGGCGCGCATCGAGGGCGGCGGCCTTGAGGGCTTCCTTGCGGGCGGCGAGCAGGCCCTGCACCCGGTCGCGCAGGCCGTTGATGGCGGGGCCCATCACCTTGCGCTCGTCCGGGCTCATGGTGCCCAGCGACTTCAGCAATTCGGAGACGGTGCCCTTCTTGCCGAGGGCGGCGACGCGCACCTGCTCCAGTTCCGCCTCGCCGGCGGCCCCGAGGATCGCGCTCGCGGTCTCCCGCTCCAGTGCATCGAGAGCGGGGTGATCGGTGAGGACGAGAGCGGACATGAGCCAACCTCAGGACAGAACGGACATGAAACGGACGGGCGGCGGCGCGCGCGTTGGGCGCCTTATATCCACACCGCACCAACACCAAAAGCCCCGGACGGCTTAGCGCACGGGGCTTTCAGGTCTCGGAAAGGCGGGACGGGGAGAACTCAGGCCGCGAGGGCGGCCTGGGCCTTCTCCACCAGGACCTTCAAGGTCGCAGGCTCATGGATGGCGATATCCGAGAGCACCTTGCGGTCCACCTCGATCCCGGCCTTGCCGAGACCGTCGATAAACCGGCCATAGGTCATGCCCAGCTCGCGTACACCCGCGTTGATGCGCTGGATCCAGAGAGCGCGGAAGTTGCGCTTCTTGATCTTACGATCGCGGTAGTTGTACTGCATCGACCGTTCGACGGCCGACTTCGCTGCGCGGATGGTATTCTTGCGACGGCCGTAAAAGCCTTTGGCGGCTTTGAAGACCTTCTTATGCTTGGCGTGTGATGTAACGCCACGTTTGACGCGGGACATGGAATATCTCCTGGGATCGCGGTGGTGGCGTCAGCCGTTCGGCAGGAACGACTTGCGGATCACCCGTCCATCGCTCTCGCTCAGAATGGTGGTGCCGCGCTGATTGCGGATCGTCTTGTTGGTCCGCTTGATCATCCCATGGCGCTTACCTGCCTGGGCCGCGATCACTTTCCCGGTACCGGTCAGACGGAAGCGTTTCTTCGCTCCCGACTTGGTCTTCATCTTGGGCATTTGGCTCTCCGTGGCCGCTATCTGCCGCGCGTTGCCACGCGGAGCGTTCGGCCTCTTGTTGCTGTGAGCTATAAGAACCAGCACGGCAGCCCTTGTCGCCGGCCGGTTCGAAGGCCGCACTCGTTACAGGAGCCGGCTCCAAAACGCAAGCGGCGCCGCCCCGGACGCCCCCATAAGGACCATCGGGCGGGTGCGGCGCTCTGCCTCAAGGAGATGTGAAGACCCGACGTATGGTCACCGCGAGGCCGCCCAAGTGTGGCGATAAGACCAAGGGTGTGGAGGATTTCATCATGCGTCCGTTCCAGTCGCTTTCCCTTGCGTCTTCGGTCGTCGCCCTGGCTGCCGGCCTTGCCGCTGCCCCCTTGCCCGCGTCCGCCCAGGCGCTGCGCCTCGGCGCGCAGCCCGCCGCCGTTGCAGCGGTGGCGGACGGAAATGTCCAGCAGGTGCAATGGCGGGGTGGTCCCGGCGGTCCCGGCTGGGGCGGGGGCGGATGGCGCGGCGGCGGACCGGGCTGGGGCGGCGGTGGCTGGCGTGGCGGCGGCCCCGGCTGGGGTGGCGGCGGATGGGTCGGCCGACCGGGCTGGGGGCCAGGCTGGGGCCCCGGCTGGGGACGTCCTGGCTGGGGCGGTGGGCCGGTCTATTACGGCGGCGGCTGGGGCTATGGCAACGGCCCCTATTATGGCGGCTGGAACGGCTTCGGGCCGGGACTCGCCACCGGCATCATCGTCGGCGCGGCGGTGGCCAACACGGCTCCAGTCTATGGCGGGCCGGTGTATGGCGGCCCGGTCTATGCGGGCGCGCCTGCCAACTGGATTGCCTATTGCTCGCGGAAGTACCGCTCGTTCGATCCGCGCACGGGCACCTTCCTCGGCTATGACGGGCGGCGCCACCCCTGCACCTAAGGCCATGACCTGAGACCATCATGGGAAGTCATGGCCGACGACGGCGCCCTCGGGGCGCCGTGGCGAACAGATGACCACATCGATGCGACATCAAGGGTCTGTGAAGGGTTGGCACTTTCTGACGCCGCCAGCGTTGTTCTCCCATAAGGAGAATAATGATGGCTGCATACATGAGCGCATGGCGCCGAACCCTTACCCTGGCCACGGCCGCCGCCATGGCCGGAGCCCTGGTGGTTCCCACCGGCGCGGGTGCCCAAGCCCTGCGGATCGGGGCGGCGTCGGTTCCGTCTGCAGGCCCCGCCAGTGGCCTGCAGACGGGAGAGGCGGGCGCCGACGTCCAGCAGGTCCAGTATCGCCAGGGTCCGCCTCCCGGCTGGCGCGGCGGTGGTCCTAACCGCGGCTGGCGTGGCGCCGGCTGGCGCGGACCGGGCTATTACAATCGCGGCTGGGGTGGCCCCGGCTGGCGCGGCCCCGGCTATTACGGGCCGCGCTCGTACAACTATGGCTACAACAATAACAACGGCGGCGCTGTGGCCGCCGGGGTGATCGGCGGGCTGGCGCTCGGCGCCATTGCAGCGGGTGCTGCCAATGCCAACCAGAACCAAAACCAGGGCAACGCGGTCGCTTATTGCGCGCAGAGGTTCAAGTCTTACGACGCGCGGAGCGGTACCTACCTGGGCTACGACGGCCTGCGTCATAGCTGCCCCTGACGTCCGCTGCCCTGACATCGGGCGGCGATGAGATGACATCACCGGCCTGAAACGAAAAGAGGCCCGCCTTCCATGAAGGCGGGCCTCTTGATGTCATCCTCTCAGAGGTCCCGATCCAGGACTCAGCGCGGCGCCAGGATCATGATCATCTGGCGGCCTTCGAGCATGGGCTCGGCTTCCACCTTGGCGATGGTGGCGACGTCTTCCTTCAGCTTCTGCAGCAGCTTGAAGCCGATGTCCTGATGCGCCATCTCGCGACCGCGGAAGCGCAAAGTGACCTTCACCTTGTCGCCTTCCTCGAAGAAGCGCTGCATGGAACGCATCTTGACGTCATAGTCGTGCGTATCGATGCCGGGTCGCAGCTTGATTTCCTTGACCTCGACCACCTTCTGCTTCTTGCGCGCCTCGCTGGCCTTCTTCTGGTTCTGATACTTGAAGCGGCCGAAATCGAGGATCTTGCAAACGGGTGGGGCGGAATTGGGCGCGATCTCCACCAGATCGAGCCCGGCCTCCTGCGCCAGCGTCAAGGCGTCGCGGATGGCCAGGACACCACGATTCTGCCCATCTTGATCGATGAGCTGAACTTCGCGGATGCGGATCTCTTCGTTGACGCGCGGACCATCCTTCTCCGGCGCGACGGGTCTCATAGGGCGTCGAATGGCGGCAAACTCCTCTTGCCATTGAATTTTTCGCCTTGAAGCGTCGAACATCCGGGCGGCGTTGAGCCGCAGCACCAGTCTCGATCGCGAGGGCGGACCCTGAAGATCGTGACAAACGCCCCTTAAGTCAATGACCTTGGGCATTTCCGTGCCGATCCGGCTCGTCTTTTTCCGCCACCGCGGCGCAGCATGCCACCGGGTTTCTCTGTCACAGTTCGGCCGCCTTCCCCGGTCATGGCAGAATGAAGGGCAAAGAGGCGCGAATCGGGCCAACCCGGAGCGGGGGTTCGCCCGTTGCGTCGTGACAAACCGGACCCTTTCATGCGCCAGATCGATCCTCGACTTCGCCCTGCGGTGATGCCCGCTCTGCGCCGCCTGACATGGAGCGCGGCGCTGACGAGCGCCCTGCTGGCCGCCACCATCGGCGCGGCGCGGGCAGAAGGGCGCCTTTCCGCAAAATACTCCCTCACCGTGGCCGGCGTGGAGATCGGCCGCGCCAGCATCACGGTGGATGCGGGCGATACCGCGTACCAAGTCATCGGTACGGGCAAGGTCACGGGAATCATGCGTGCGGTGTCTGCCGGCAAGGGTAGCGCAGCTGCCCGTGGGGCGATCACCGTCAACAAGCTGGCTCCGCAGATCTACGCGCTCTCTGCCGAAGCGGACGGCAAAGCGGAGAGTGTCCGCCTCGCCATGGTGGCCGGCACCGCCAAGGAAGTGGATGTCGAACCGCCGATCAAGCCGCTGCCGGACCGTGTCGAGGTGACCGAGACGCATCTGGCCAACATCATGGATCCGGTGAGCGGCGCGTTCGTCTACGTGCCCGGCACCGCGGACCTGCTGTCCGCCGCGGCCTGCGACCGCTCGATCCCGATTTTTGACGGCCGCCAGCGCTACGATGTCTCCCTGACCTTCCTGCGCATCGAGCAGGTAAAAGCCGGCAAGACCTATGCCGGGCCGGCCGTGGTGTGCCGCGCCGGCTACACCCCGGTGGCGGGCCACAGGCCAACCCGCTCGACGGTCAAATACATGATGGAAAACAAGGAAATGTACGTTTGGCTGGTGCCGATCGCGGGCACCCGCCTTCTCGCGCCGTTCCGGGTATCCATCGCCACCATGATCGGCACAGCGACGTTGGAAGCCACCAGCTTTGAGGCCGAAGCCAAGGACAAGGCCGTCCCCATCAGCGCGCCCAAGCCCTGAGGCCACCGACGGGCATTGTTG
This sequence comes from Azorhizobium sp. AG788, assembly GCF_943371865.1. GTDB lineage: Bacteria > Pseudomonadota > Alphaproteobacteria > Rhizobiales > Xanthobacteraceae > Azorhizobium. Next base: position 38,001 of record NZ_CALRWL010000047.1, read on the forward strand.
GCGGGCTGACAGGCGCCCATCGATGAACACCCACCACCGCTAGTGGGGGGCGAAACACGAACGCAGGCGAACTCTCGATTCGACCGCTGTTCGTTCCTCACCCGTTCTTTTTGCCAGATTTTACTCCCGCCACGCTTCGCGTTGACACCGGGTGGTGGGGAGGTGTTCCCTTAGCGCGCACGGAGATCGTGCCAGAGGGATCCATGGCCAAACGAAGCAAGGCGAGCGCGAAACTGACCGTCGAGGCGCCGCGCGGCGTCAAATCCCTGGTCGAGGCCAAGGCCTGGATGGCGGCCCGCGGCATCACGGAAATCGAATGCACCGTGCCCGATCTGGCGGGCGTGGCGCGCGGCAAGATCATGCCGGCCTCCAAATTCTATTCCTCGCCGGTGATGAACCTGCCGCTCTCGGTGTTTTTCCAGACCATCTCGGGCGAATATCCCGACTATGAGGGACTGGTGGATTCCGTGGTGGCGGACTCGGACCTGGTGATGGAGCCGGACTTCGCCACCTTGTGCACCGTGCCCTGGGCGCAGGATCCCACCGCTCAGATCGTCCATGACGCCTACCATCGCGACGGACGGCCGGTGGAGGAATCCCCGCGTCAGGTGCTGAAGAATGTGCTCGGCCTCTATGCCAAGCACGGCTGGACGCCGGTGGTGGCCCCGGAGATCGAATTCTACTTGGTGGAGCCCAACACCGATCCCGACTACCCGCTGAAGCCGCCCGTGGGCCGCTCCGGCCGGCCGGAGATCGGCCGCCAGTCCTATTCCATCCAGGCGGTGAACGAGTTCGACGCGCTGTTCGAGGACATCTACGATTATTCCGAGGCGCAGGGCCTGGAGATCGACACGCTGATCCATGAGGACGGCGCCGCGCAGATGGAAATCAACCTGCGCCACGGCGACCCGCTGATGCTCGCCGACCAGGTGTTCCTGTTCAAGCGCACCATTCGCGAGGCAGCGCTTGGCCATAAGATCTACGCCACCTTCATGGCCAAGCCGATCGCCAACGAGCCCGGCAGCGCCATGCACATCCACCAATCGGTGGTGGATACAAAGACCGGCAAGAACATCTTCTCGGATGCCGATGGCGACCCCACGCCGGAATTCTTTTCCTTCATTGCCGGCCAGCAGAAATATCTGCCGGCGGTGCTGAGCATCCTGGCGCCTTATGTGAATTCCTATCGGCGCCTGACACCGGATTCCATGGCGCCCATCAATGTGCAGTGGGGCTATGACAACCGCACCGCCGGCTTGCGCGTGCCCCCCTCCCCGCCGGAGGCGCGGCGGGTGGAGAACCGGGTGCCGTCGTCCGATGCCAATCCCTATCTGGCCATCGCCGCTTCGCTGGCCTGCGGCTATCTGGGTATTGAGCAGGGCCTGCGCCCCACCGATCCCCTGGAAGGCGATGCCAAGGACAAGCCGTTCGACCTGCCCCGCGGCCTGCTGGAGGCGGTGGACGAACTGGTCGGCTGCGACGAACTGGGCGAAGTGCTCGGCCGGCGCTTCATACGCACCTATGCCGCCGTCAAGCGGGCCGAGTTCGAGACCTTCATGCGGGTGATCTCGCCCTGGGAACGGGAATATCTGCTGCTGAACGTATGAGGCCCCGCGACCCCTCCACCGCCGCGCACCCTGCCTCATGGTATGCGGCGACGGCCGGCACGCCGCCGGCTTTCCCAACGCTGCAGGCGGACACCCGCGCCGACGTGGTGGTGGTGGGCGGCGGCTACACCGGCCTTTCGGCGGCCCTGCATCTGGCGCAGGCGGGCATGGAGGTGGTGCTGCTGGAGGCGGGCCGGGTCGGCTGCGGCGCCTCAGGCCGCAATGGCGGGCAGATCCACACCGGGCAGCGGCGCGACCAGGAGTATCTGGAAGCTCATCTCGGCAAGGACGATGCGCGCAAGCTGTGGGACCTATCCCAGGACGCCAAGGCTTTCCTGCGCCAGCTCATCACCACCCATGACATCCCGTGCGACCTGGTCGATGGCCTGATCCATGCGGACCACAAGCCCGGCTACGTGGCCCACGGCCATGCCTATGCCCGCCATCTGCGCGAGGCCTATGGTTACGACCAGATCACGCCCCTCTCCCGCGACGAGGTGCGCGCCCTGGTAGGATCGCCCGCTTATTATGGCGGCACCCTCGACACCGGTGCCGGGCACCTGCACCCCCTGAAGCTGGCATTCGGCCTGGCCCGGGCGGCGCAGACGGCCGGGGCGCGGATCTTCGAACAAAGCGCCGCCGTGGCTATCTCCGAGGGAGGCGGCGCGGTGCGCATCACCACCGCCGGCGGCGCCGTGGTGCAGACGGACCGGCTGCTGGAATGCGGCAACGGCCTGATGGATGGGCTGGACCGGCGGGTGGATACCCACGTCATGCCCATCAACAATTACATCGCCGTCACCGAGCCTTTGGGCGCGCGGGCGCGCACCCTCATCCGCAATGGCGCGGCGGTGGCGGACAGCCGCTTCGTGGTGAACTATTTCCGTCTCACGCCCGATGACCGGCTGCTGTTCGGCGGCGGCGAGAGCTACCGCCGGGCGCTGCGGGCGAATGTGCCGGCCTTCGTGCGGCCGTTCATCCTCAAAGTGTTTCCCCAGTTGGCCGACGTGCGCGTCGATTATGGCTGGGGCGGGACGCTGGGGATCACCATGACCCGCAATCCCTTCGTGCGCCGCCTGTCGGAACGGGTGCTGGTGGCCGCCGGCTATAGCGGCCAGGGGGTGCTGCTGGCGCCCCTGTTCGGCCGGATCCTGGCGGAGGCGGTGGCCGGCCGGCTGGACCGGCTGGCGGTGCTGGAGCGCTTCCCAGTGCCGGCCTTTCCCGGCGGCACCGCCTTGCGCTATCCCCTCCTGGTGGCCGGCCTCAGCTATTACGCGCTGCGCGACCGGCTATAAGCCTGCGCTCAAGCGAACGCGGCCCTCACCCGCGCCGGCTGGAAGGCGCGGGCCGCGCCGATGCCGAGCAGGACGAACACGATCAACACCACGCCTTGGGCGATGGCGAACGGCGGCTCGGACTGGGTCGGCGCCAGGATGTGCAGCGCCGGGACTTTGCCGAAGGCTTGGGCCACGGCGACAAACACCAGCAAATATAGGCTCGCCACCGCACCGGCGGCATAGATCCAGCGCCAAGCGCGGGCGAGGTGAAAGGCGTAGCGGGCGGCCAGCGTCACCGCCAGGATCACCAACGCGATCGCCCCCACCACATGGGAGGGCAGCACGCCGGAGAACGGGAAGCCATATCCGGTGGCGCTGGTGGCCACCGCCGTGGCGAGGAACACGCCGGTCCACACCGGCTGCATCCGCGAGGCGAACATCCCCGCCAGAACCACCACGCCGGTGGCGATGGCAATGAGGCTCAGCCACGTATGAAAGCCGGTAAAGGTCGTGATGTCGAACATGCCCAGTCCCCCGACGACGCCTCGGCGCGGGAGCCTCCCGCCGGCGCGATCGCTGCTGGCGGGGGACCGTCCGGGCGTCAGGCATCAAGCCCATGGCGGAAACCGGCGAAGGCGCCGGAGACCCCACCCCACGGGCAGCCTGCCAGGAAACGCAAGCTTCGTCTTGCATGATTCCAATGAAACCCGCCGCAGGGCCTTAAGCCCCGCAACGGGTGCGAAGATGGGGTCCGGGCCGCGTCAGGCCGCGCGGACGCACTGCAGGAAGGTCTCAACCGACTGACCGAGCCCCCGCGCCCGCTCGGCGAGGTTGACCGCGAGGCTTTGCACCTCGTCCACATGGCTGACGTTGGAGGCCACCGAGGCGCGCACGCCGCCGATGCTGGCGAACACCGTGCGCGACCCATCCGCCGCCTCGTCCATCGACACCGAAATGTCGCGGCTGGCGTGGCCCTGACCCACCGCGGCTTCCGCCACTTCACGGGCCAGGATGTTCATGTTGCGGATGGTCTCGGCGATGAGATCCACCGCCTTGGAGGTGCCGCGGCTGGCGCCCTGGATGCTGGTGATCTCGTCGGTGACCTGGGCCGTGGCGCGGGCGGTCTGCTCTGCCAGGGCCTTGACCTCGCTGGCCACGACCGAGAAGCCGCGTCCCTTGTCGCCGGCGCGGGCAGCCTCGATGGTGGCATTGAGGGCCAGCAAATTGGTCTGCTCGGCGATGGAGGCGATGACCCCCACCACATCGCCGATCTTGCTGACCGCGGCCACCAATTGGCTGGCCGCCTGACCGGTCTGCTCGGTCTCGACGAGGGCCGCGGCGGCGATCTCGCTGGTGGTGCGGATGCGCGAGCCGATCTCGTCCGCGGATTCCGACAAATGCTTGGCGCTGCCGGCAATGGAATCCACCGCCCGAGCCGCCGCGTCCGCGGCATCGGAAGCCACCTTGGCTTCGCTCTGGGTGGCGTGGGAGGCGTCCGACATGGCGTTGGCCGCCAGGCTCATTTTCTCGGCTGCCTCCTGGACCGCGCCCATCATCGCCAGGGCTTCCCGCTCGAACGCCTTGGCGGCGTCGGCAAGATATTCCGCCCGCGCATGGTCGGCGGCGGAGCGGGCCAGCAGCGCCGCATCGGCTTCGCGCTTCTCCCGCAGCGCCTGCTGGAAGATGGCGATGGCCTTGGCCATCTCGCCGATCTCGTCGCGATTCTGGGTGAAGGGGACGGTCACATCCAGATTGTTGTCCGCCAGCGCCACCATGGTGGACTTCAGCCGGATCAACGGACGCTGGATCTGGCGCGACGTCAGCCACCCGGCAACCGCCAGAACGACAATGAGCCCCACCGCCGGAACGGCGATCAGGGCCACCTGGGCGTCGAACCGCGAGGCTTCGGCGGCGGCGCGGGTGCGATCCAGGCCCTCCAGCACTTCGCGCCCGAGGGCCTCGATGCTGGCGATCATCTGCTCACGGCTCTTGATGGTGGGTTCTTCGGAAGCCTGGAGCAACGCCGCGGCGGGCGAGATAGTGAGGCCCAGTTGCGCGGTATCTTCCTGGTAGGCGATGAATTCGTTGAGCTGGTTCTGCAGCTTGCGCTTGCGCTGGGGATCCAGCTGATCTCCAAGGGCAGCGAAGAACGGCTCACGGATGGCGGTGATCTCCTTCAGCGCCTGCTCCAGACCTTCCAGCTTGCCCTTTGCTGCCACCTTGTCGCGGGCCGTGTAAACCGCATTCGCCTGCACCACGGCGTGTTCGATGGCGCGGGCCAGGGTCTGGGCCTGCAACGCGCCGCTCCAGATTGTCTCCACCTGCTCGGCCCGCTGCTGTTCCAATGCGATCTGCAGGTAACCGAACCCCGAGACCGCAAATGTCAGAATGGCAAGAAGCCCAAGAACGGCGCTCAGTTTGCGCCCGATGGTGACGCGCAGCGAGAAATGGGGAAGGCGAAAAAGGCGCATGGGATAATTCCGGGCGAGGGAAACAATTCGCGCACCACGTGCCGGATGATACTTTACGGGCGTATGACGGTTAACCGGCAAACATCACCGCTGCGACGTCTCGCCATCCCTAAATGCTTGCGACTGCAGTCTTCGCAGCCGCCAGTAAACCTAGGCGACACCTCATTTTACCTCTGTACCCAATTTAGGTTATGAGAGATCGATATCAGTAGTTACCTAAAGTCCAGCCCGGCTGCGCACTACTTTTTCTCTATGAGCTTCCGCGCCTCTCCGACCGCCTGGAGACAGCCCGCCTTGTCACCCGCGGCCTGGAGATTCTGCGCTTTGTTGAGATAGGCCTGGGCTCCGGAGAGCTGGGGCGCAGCCCCGCCTTCTGCCGCCGCCATGGATCCTGGCGTCGGCTCATGGTTCAGCTGGGCACCGACGCTCTGCGTCCCGTATGGGCCGGTGAGAGGCGCGTTCAGGGGCGGTTGCGGCAGTTGGTTCTGTAACGCAACGATCTGTTCCAGGCAGTCCTGTGCCGCGGCGGCGGGCGCGAAGGCTCCGACCCCGAGAAGCGCACCGATCCCCATCATGGCCAAGGTCCGCGTCATGATCAGCTCCATTGCCCCACGGGCTCATGTACCTGCGCGCGACCGATCCCCATGCGATGGAGCGAGCCGGAGGCGCTGCTTTTCCATGCAGCCGGAACGCGCCGGCTTCAAGCCGAAATGCAGGGCGCCGCCGCGCACGCACGGCCATTCTCTGGCGCCGGCTGGCCGAGCCCACTTGCCATCCCCCCGCACCGCTGCTCCCATGCGGCGGGAGCTTGTCATGCACACGCGGCGCACCTTTCTCACCCGGACCTTGACCGGTGCCTGCGTCCTGTCGGCGGCACCGGCGTTGCTGGGCCGGTCCGCACAGGCCGGCGCAGGACCGGAGCGGATTCAGGCTCTGATCGATGGCGCCGCAGCGCGGGCGCGCAGCGCGCAGGGCGCGAAGCTCGGTCTCGTGCTCGGCATCATCGGGCCGGACGCGCCCGAAGGACGCCTGCTGTTCGCGGGCGGCGCCGGCCTCACCTCAGCGACCGGGGCGCCCCTGCCCTTGGATGCGCAGACCTCCTTCGAGATCGGGTCCATCTCGAAGGTCTTCACCTCCGCCCTTGCCTATCAGCGCCATGGCCCGTACGCGGGCACGCTGGGCGCGGCCCTCGGCGGTGCCGTGCCGCTTTCGCCAGCGGTGGCAGCCCTGGAATTGGAGAATCTCGCCATCTACCAGCCGGGACTGCCGCAGGACAATCGGGGCGGGGTCTATCCGCCGGGGGCAATGGCGACGCTGGACAACCTCTTTGCCTATGTGAACGGCCTGCCCGGACCAATCCCCCAGGGGACATGCTACGCCTATTCGAACCTCGGGTGGGCGCTGCTGGCCATGGCCAGCGTCGGCCTCTCCGGCACCGATACGAAGGCCTTCGTGGCCCGCTACGCGCAGGCTCTGCAGGCGTTCTGCGGTACCTTGGGTGCGCGCGATACCCATGTCTTCGCCCCGAGGCTCCGCCCGCAGCTGCCCATGGGCTACACGCACCAGTGGCAGCCCTTGCCCGGAAATGCCTCCTATGCCCCGACCACCCCACCAACGGTCGGCGCCGGAGGCATCGTCAGCACCGGGGCCGACATGCTGTCCTATCTGGCCTACAACATGGGCCGGCGGCCCGGAGGGCTGACAGATGCCGCCCTCGCCTATCAGCAGACGCCCAGCTTCCACGCGCGAAATTGCAAGGGTGGCAATGCCCCGTCCACCGCCTACGGCTGGTTCCGCAAAGCCTTGCCTACAGGCGATGGCGCGGTGACCGTGCTCAACAAGGATGGCGGCGTGCGGGGATTTACGGCGTGGATGGGGTTCACCGCGTGGCAGGGCACGGGGCAGCCATCCAGCCATGGCGTGTTCGTCCTCGCCAATGGACCGCCGGCGGTCAGACTGGGCAACGCGGCCCTGGGACTTCTTTGGAAGGCGTGAGCACGGGATACCTGATGCTCAGAGCGCTCACCGCGCAGCTGACATTACCTCCAGGCTTAAACGAGAACTAAACAGTCGGAGCTTAGTCTGGACCGAATGTGGTTCGATCCAACAACTCTCTTCGCTGGCCTGATCGCCAGCCTCACCGTCAGCGGCCTCGTGCTGCTCTGGAGTTGGTATGAGGATCAATCGGAACTGATCCTTGCCCGCGGCGGGAGCGGCTTCCTTTTGGCCGGCCTGGGCGCAGCGGTATTCGCCGCGCGGGATGACATTCCCCATGAACTCGGCCAGATGGTCGGTCCGGGGATGGTCATGCTCGGCATCGGGATCACCTGGGCCGGCGCGCGCGCCTTCAATCGGCGCCCGGCGCCCCTCTGGGTGATCGGGCTCGGGACGGTCCTGTGGATCGGATTTACCCTCACGCCGCCCCTGTTTGAGTCGACCCATGTGCGCACAGCGGTCGGCTGCGCCATCATCGCCAGCTATCTTCTGCTCGCCGCACTGGAAATCCGCTCCGGCGCCCCGTTGCGGGGCCGTACGCCACTGGCCGTGCTGCTGATGCTTCACGCCCTCTTCGTCATGCTGCGCGTTCCGCTCTCCCTGGGGTTTGTTCCACCGGGCGTGGTGCCGGTACAGACCCAATGGCTCGGAGCGATCGTGCTGGAGGGCATGGTGTTCGTGCAGATCTGCGCCGTCCTGCTGATCGCTTTGACCAAGGAGCGCCTGGAAGAGCGGCTGCGGGCAATGGCGGAGACAGATCCCCTGACCGGCCTGTGCAATCGCCGCGCGCTGTTCGAGCGCGGCAGCGGCGCCCTGGCGGCCTGCGCCCGCACACGCAAGCCAGCCGCTGTGGCCCTTTTCGACCTGGATGAATTCAAGGCGGTGAACGACACCTTCGGACACGCCGCCGGTGATGCGGTGCTGCAGGCGTTCGCACATGCCGCAGAGGAGTGCCTGTGGGAAGGCGACATCGTCGGCCGGATCGGTGGTGAGGAATTCGCTCTGGTCCTGCCGGGACGCGATGCCAGTGCCGCGACCGCCGTGGCGCAGCAAATCATGGAGCAATTCCATCATCTGGCCGCACAGGGGCATGGCATCGCCTGCACCGCATCCGGCGGGCTGGCGGTGGTCCTGGACGGGACCGGCTCCATCGAGGCCCTGCTGGGCGCCGCGGACCAGGCGCTTTACGACGCCAAGCGCGAAGGCCCCAACACCCTGCGCCTCGCCCCCTAGGGCAGGCACGGAGCGAGGCCCCAGCGCCCGCCGTCAGTGGGCCGGCGCGGCGCCCGCTCCGGGCTTGGGCCGGCGCACCAGGAACACCAGCAAGGTGGTGGCGCACAGAAAGATGGAGACCCCGAAGAACACATCGGAAAAGGCCATCACCAGCGCCTGTTGGCGCACCATCTTGGCCACTTCCTTTGCGGCCGCCAGTTCCGCGTTGGAGCCCAAGGTGGCTTCAAAGCCAGCGGTCATCTTGGCCAGCGTGTCCACCACCCCGGGGCGCGACCAGGTGACGGAGTCCCGCAGCCGGGCCATATGCATGTCCCAACGGCTGTTGAGCACGGTGTTGATGACCGCAAGCCCCACCGCGCCGCCGAGGTTGCGCATCAGATTGAACAGGCCGCTGGCATTCTTCAGTTGCGAGGGCGGCAGCGTCCCCAGCGCGACGATATTGATGGGCACCATGCACATCATCAGCGCTGCCCCGCGCAGCAACTGCGGCCACAGCAACTGGTCAAAGCCCCAGTCCTTGGTGATGGGCAGCAGTTCCAGGGAGGAGATGATCAGACAGACGAAGCCCGTGCCGATCACCAGGCGCGGATCCAGCTTGCGCCCAAGGATGCCGACGATGGGTGCGAACACGAACATCGCCCCACCGGTGACGAACACCGTCTCGCCGATCTGCAGCGCATTGAAGCCGCGCACCTGGGCGAGGAACAGCGGGTACAGATAGGTCAGTCCGTACAGCACTGTGCCCAGCATGAAGGTGAGCACGGACCCGACAGCAAAATTACGGTCCCGATAGGCTTTCAGATCCACCACCGGCTGAGCGGCGGTGAAGGCGCGGTAGAAGAACAGCAGCGCGCCCAGCACCACCAGCATCGAAAACACCACGATGGTCTGCGATTGGAACCAGTCGTCGCGCTCCCCTTCCTCCAGCACATATTCCAAGCTGCCGAGGAACACCGCCATGCCCAACAGACCGAACGCGTCGAACTGCTTGAGCAGGCTGAATTCCGGCTTGTCGAAATCCACCAGGAACCAGCACAGCAGCGTGGCGGCAATGCCCGGCGGCACGTTGATCAGGAACAGCCAGTGCCACGAGAGCGCATCGGTGAGATAGCCGCCCACTGTGGGGCCGATGGTGGGCGCCAGGGTCACCACCAGGCCCACCAGCGCCATCACCGGCGGCTGGTAGCGCTTGGGGAAGATGGTATAGGCCGCGGCAAAGGCGGTCGGGATCATGCCTCCGCCGATGAAGCCCTGGACGGCGCGGTAGAAGATCATCTCGTTGATGGAGGTGGCGGTGGCGCACAACAGGCTGGCCACCGTGAACCCCGCAGCCGACATGGCGAACAGATAGCGGGTCGACATGGCCCGGGCCAGGAAGCCCGACAGCGGGATCATCACCACCTCGGCGATGAGATAGGCCGTCTGCACCCAGGAAATCTCGTCGGAACTGGCAGACAATCCCGCCTGGATTTCCGACAAGGACGAGGAGACGATCTGGATATCCAGGATCGCCATGAACATGCCGAAGATCAGCGCCAGAAACGCAATCAGGCGCCGGGTGGTGATCTGCGGCTCCGCCGCAACCCCGCCCACCACCGCCGCTCCCGCGGCCATCAGCGGACCTCGGCGGTGCGGCTCGCCTTGGGGTCTGAGCGGGTATCGATGGTCACCACCGCCGAGAGGCCCGGCCGCAGACGACCGCTTTCAAGCACACTGGCGGGAACGCGCACCCGCACCGGGACACGCTGAACGATCTTGGTGAAGTTGCCGGTGGCATTTTCCGGCGGCAGCAGGCTGAACACCTGGCCGGCGGCGGGGGCGATGCTCTCCACCGTTCCCACGATGGGATGATCGGGATCGGCATCCAGAATGACATCGACGCTCTGGCCCGCATGCAGCGTGCGCAGCTGGGTTTCCTTGAAATTGGCATCCACATAGGCGCCATTTTCCGGCACCAGCGCCGCAAGCCGCTTGCCAGCGGTGACATAGTCACCCACTTCGACGCCCTTGTTGCCGATGACGCCATCAAATGGCGCCCGCAACACCGTGGCGTCCAGGTCGAGCTGCGCCTTGGCGAGCGCCGCTTCCAGCTCCTTGCGGGTGCTCGACGCCTCGTCCCTCTGCGCCTTCAACACCTCGAGCGTGGCCTCCGCGGAGGCCACGGCCGCCGTGGCGGCGACGGTGGCCGCGG